>JAHBWC010000029.1 GCA_019637225.1 Labilithrix sp. | reverse complement strand
TCTTGGCCGCCCACTCGAGGTCGAGCTTGTCGAGGTCGACGTCCTTGGCGTCGGCCGGATCGTACGTCGACTGGAAGTCGCCGGTGACGATGTCCTCCAGGCTGACGGTCTCGGTGGCGACGACGATCCGGTCGCCGTCGTCGCGGACGGACACGACACGCCGCGCGAAGCCGAGCGGGTTCTGCCCGGCGCCCTCGCCGGGAGCGGACACCACGACGCGGCCCGGCGCCCAGTCGCGCACCTCGGGCGTCTCGAGCGCCGAGAAGACGAGCTCGTCGGGGCGCACGACGACGGAGTCCTTTTCCGCCGCGGAGACCGGCTCCACCCAGGGCTGCGCCGCAAGGTTGTTGTAGTCCGGCGCGAAGGACGGGTTCCACTTGAGGCTCGAGAGATCCTGCTGCTGCTCGTCGTCGTCGGCCGTCGACGGGGGCGTCACGACGGTGGGGTCCGACGGATCGCGGCCGTCCGGGAGGCCGCCCGACGGGCTGCCGCCGTCGGACGAGCACGCCGCGATCAACGCCGCGACGCAGGGAGTGAGCAACCAGAGCGCCTTCGTTCGGCGCTGAAACCGTTCTTGCATCGGTGATCTCGTCTATTTCTTGGCCGGAGGTTCGATCCCCAGCTCGTTCGGGCTCGGCTGTCCGGGGGCATCGTCGATGCGGACCCCGGTCGCGCCTGCACGAGGCGAGGACTTGGAGTGGTGACGTGTCTCGAGCCCTAACGGCCGCGCGCGCGCCGGCTGCAGGACCCAACCCGAGCGCGGCCTTCTTTCGCGACGCGACCAGCCAGCGGCGGCTCACGGCAAGCCCCAGTGCGAGAGCGTCATGATGCCGACCACGGCGCCGAGGAGGAGGATCGGCGCCGAGATCACCGCCCAGATCCAGAAGGGGACCTGCCCACCCGACCCGGCTCGCAGCTTCGCGGCGAGCACGAGGAAGCCGGTGAGCGGCACGAGCTGAAGGAGCGCGATCGCGAAGATCATCATCTTCGCGATCACTCCGCCCATGTCCGGCGCTGGGTACCGTACGGCTGCGAGCAGGTCGATCCCCGCCACGAGCCCGCTCACCGCCGCCATCCACTTCGCGTGCTTCGCCCCCACGCCTCGCATCGCCCATCGTCTCTGCATGGTCGCGATGGTGTGCATCCAGAGGCGACGCGCGCTGGACCGTCGATGAAACCTCGCGCTCGAGGAGGTGAATGCGGTGTGAAACGAGCCGACGGCGGCTCGCCGAGCGCGACGAGCGCGACGAGCGAGCTCAGAGGCCGGCGCCGGCCTTCAGGAGGTTCCCCCGCGTCGGTCGCGAAGCGAACGCGCGCGTGGGCGAGTCGACGTCACCTGTCACTTCTCCCAGGTGGCTTAGAACGGATGCGGACTTAGGATTCGCATCGAGATCGCCTTGGCGATCGCGTGCTGTCGATTCGACGCCTTCAGCTTCTCGACCGTGTTGTCGAAATGGAAGTTCACCGTTCGCTCGGAGATTCGGTAGATCTGCGAAATCTCCCACGAGGTCTTGCCGTCGGCGGCCCAGCGAAGGCACTCCCGTTCGCGCGAGCTCAGCTTTACGGGCTCGGCTTCGACGACGCCTTCGACCCGGCGTACCGCCTCGTGGATGTAAGCGCCGAGCAGCTGAACCATCGTCGTCGCCCGCGCGAGCGCGACGCGCGAGAGCGCGCCGTCGTTCGTCCGCGCGAAGCTGAGGATGCCGAGCTCACCGTGCGGTCCGTGAACCGGCATGCTGACGCCGCTTCGGAGGCCGAACTCGCCCGCCTCGCCCATCATGCGTCGTCCGGCGGCGGACATTCGCGGAACGAGTCGATCCCAGTGGACGGGCAAGACGTGGTGGCTGCAGTAGTCGATGACCGGATCGACGGCGTAGTAGCTCTCGTCCCAGTACCGCTCCAGCCACGCGTCGGGGTAGCCCTTGATCTGGACGACACGCGCCTCGGCGAACATCGTCGGGAAGCGCAGCGCGTAGATGAACGACGGGTACCCGAGGTCGTCGGCGATCGCGCGCGTCAGACCAGCGATCGCCTCCGGCGAGGCGGCGTCGAGGAAGCACTGGAGCCGACCGTGGAGCTCATCGAGTTTCATTCGACGGGACCGACATCACGATAAGAGGAGAACGATCTTGAAGGCATTCGACTCGTCGCTTCGCGCGATCTCGATTACGTCGCTCATGTTCCTCGTCGCTTGCGGCGGCGACGACACGAATGGCGATCCGAACACGCCCGGAGCGACCCCGGACGGTGGCTCCTCGACGCCTCCTCCCGCGAGCGCGCCGGACGCGATCTCGGAGGCCGTGCTCGCGGCGTGTCCCCAGAGCACGTCGCTCATCGAGTCGACCGAATGGCCGAGCTGTGTCGCCGGCCGGCGCGTCACCGGCACCGAGCCGTTCAACGACTCCGCGTGCGAGCTCAAGATCGGCCAGAACGGCGCCTTCGAGTACTGGCGCGGCGGCGCGCTCGCGCTCTCGGTCCCGGAGCGCAGCGGCTGGGGCAGCGCGACCGGTACGTACCAGAACACGCTCAGCGCCGGCCGGCGAGCGTTCCTCGCCAGCGTCGCGCCCAACTTGCCCGCCGTCGAGGGAGAGCCGCGCGTCACCGACGTCAACCTCAACTTCTTCACGCTCGCCGACGACAAGGTGGAGATCCAGTACATGGACGCGAGCCTCAATCGCCAGACATACACCTGCCAGGTGAACGTGCTCTGAGCAAGTGGGGCGTCGCCCCTCGCGCGAAGCGAACGCGTCGAGAGCGATGCGCTGCACCGGCGGCGGCTCGGCAGGTTGAGAGGGGCGCTCGTACTTTCGGCCGATAGGCGCCGCGGAGGTCTTTGCTACGCTGCCCCTGATGTGGCGAGAGCTGCGAGCGCACCTGCGTGAGCCCGCCTCCGCGCGACCGAGGCGCCCGTCGACGCTCGATGCCGTGCTCGCGCTCGCGGGCATCGGGCTCGCGCTCCTCGAGGGCACGACGCGCGACGGCCTCGCGCTCCGCCCGCTGCAGATCGCCGTGGGGGTCGGCATGGGCGCCACGCTGAGATGGCGCACGACGGCTCCGCTGCCCGCGCTCCTCGTCGCGTTCGCGCTCGCGAACCTCCTCACGCTCGTCGGGAACGTGCTCGCGCTCCCCGAGCTCGGCCTCTCCTCGAGCGCCCTCGTGCTCCTCCACGTCTACTCGCTGCTGCGCCATGGCTCGGGACGCGAGGTCGCGATCGGTCTCGGCGCCGTCCTCGCCACGTACGTCGGCGCCGCCGTCGCGGGGGAGATGCACGGGCTCAAGGAGGGGATCGGAGCCTTGGTCGTCCTCCTCTTCCCCGCCGCGCTGGGCGTCGCGGTGAGGTTTCGGGATATCGCGCACCGCCGTGACGTCGAGCACGCCCAGCTGCGCGAACGTCAGATGCTCGCGCGCGAGCTCCACGATACGGTCGCTCACCACGTCTCCGCGATCGTCATCCAGGCGCAGGCGGCACGCGCCGTCTCCAGCACTCGGCCCGACGCGGCGGCCGCCGCGCTCCTCGCGATCGAGGGCGAGGCGTTGCGATCGCTGGCGGAGCTCCGCGCGCTCGTCGGCGCGCTTCGAGACGACGACGCTGCCGCGCTCACGCCACAGGCGCGCGCTCACGCGATCGAGGAGCTGGTTCGCGAGGCGGGCGCTCGCGCGACGTTCGAGCGGGCGGGCGATCTCGAGCACCTGGCTCCCGCCGTCGAGCTCGCGCTCCACCGCATCGCGCGCGAGTCGCTCCACAACGCGCTCCAGCACGCACGCGGCGCGACACGCATCGACGTGCGCCTCGTCGCCGAGAGCGACTCCGTCCGCCTCACTGTGCGCGACGACGGCGCGGCGTCGCCCGCACGCGGGCGCGCCGGCTTCGGCCTCATCGGCATGAAGGAGCGCGCCACCTTGCTCGGCGGATCGCTCGAGGCCGGCCCGATGCCGGCGGGCGGCTGGCAGGTCCTCGCCGTCCTCCCGCGTGGGGGCGCGCGCGCGTGACCCTCCGCGTCCTCGTCGCCGACGATCAGGAGCTCGTCCGCTCCGGGCTCAGGATGATCCTCGACGCCGAGCCCGACATCGAGGTCGTCGCGGAGGCCGCGAACGGTCGACGCGCCGTGGAGCTCGCGCGGTCGCTCCGTCCCGACGTGTGCCTCCTCGACGTCCGGATGCCCGTGATGGATGGCATCGAGGCGACGCGGCAGCTCGCGAGCGCGGGCACGTTGGACCCGATCGCGGTCGTGGTCATCACGACGTTCGATCTCGACGAGCACGTGTACGCCGCGCTCAGGGCGGGAGCGCGCGGCTTCCTCCTCAAAGACGCAGGCCCCTCGCTCATCGCGGCCTCGATCCGCGCCGCGGCGAGCGGAGAGGCCCTGATCTCGCCGGCGATCACCGCGCGCCTGCTCGCGCGCTTCGCCGATCTGGGTGGACCTTCGCGCGCGCCGAGCGAGCCGCTCACGGACCGAGAAGAGGAAGTGCTCCTCACGGTCGCGCGCGGCCTCACCAACCAGGAGATCGCGCGTGAGCTCCACATCAGCCTGAGCACCGTGAAGACCCACATCGCGAGCCTCATGGCGAAGCTCGACGCTCGCAACCGCGTGGAGATCGCGCTCTGGGCCTACGAGACCAAGCGCATCGCGCGTTGAGGGCTCGTCCGCTCGTACTTTCGGCCGAGCGAAATCGTCCTTCCGGCCCATGTTCGCCCGCTCGGACGCTCGTCATCATGCGTCATGTCCCACGACACGACCGCTGCAACGATGGCCACTGCCCGCGAGGCTCCGTCCCGCGCCTTCGAAGGCTGGATCCCGCTGGGGCTGGTGTGCCTCGGTGCGTTCCCTGCCTTCGCGGGGGTCGTTCGGCTCGCGAGCTTCGCGCAGGGGGGCCCGACGTTGCCCGACGCGGAGCGGTTCGCCTCTCATCCCGGCGCGCTCGCGGTGCACGTCGCCGCTGGCCTCCTCTACACGCTGCTCGGCGCCATCCAGTTCGCGCCCGCCCTGCGGCGGAGGAGGCCTGCGCTCCACCGGATCGCGGGGCGCATCGTGGCTCCCGCCGGTCTCGCCGCCGGCCTCTCGGGCCTCTGGACGATGCTGGCCTATCCGGCCTCGCCGACCGCGGGCCTTCCCATCCATGCCATGCGTGTCGTGGCGGCTGCGTCGATGATCACGTTCCTCGTCGCAGGTCTCGCCGCCCTGACGCGGCGCGACTTCCGCGCACACGGCGCGTGGATGACGCGCGCCTACGCCATCGGCATCGCGGGGGGCACCCAGGCGCTCATGCTCGCTCCCCTCACGCTCCTGTTCGGCGTCGACACCGAGGCGACCTTCACGGTGGGCATGGCGCTCGGCTGGCTCGTCAATCTCGGCGCTGCCGAGCGGATCGTTCGGCGCCGCCGTTCGCGCGCCGCAGCGACGCGCGAGCCTCGAGCCTCGGCGCGCGCGCACACATGCGCCGAGCCCATGAAGGCCATCGCCTACGAGCGTTATGGCTCACCGGACGAGCTTCACTTCGCGCGCGTCCCGCGCCCTTCGCCGGGACCCGGACAGGTCTTGGTCCGCGTCGAGGCGACGTCTCTCAACGCGGTCGATCGTCGGATGCTGCGCGCGGACCCGTTCCTCGTGCGCCTCGCGAACGGCATCGTCCGCCCCCGCGCCCGCATCCTCGGAGCCGACGTCGCGGGTGTCATCGAGGCCGTCGGACCCGGCGTGCGGGCTCGATCGGTCGGGGAACGGGTGTTCGGAGAGAGCTCCAACGAGGGCCTCGGTGCGTTCGCCGAGTACGTCTGCCTCCGCGAGAGCTCCGTGGCCGCGATCCCCACCGGGCTCGACGCGCTCTCGGCGGCGGCGCTCCCCCTCGCCGCGAGCACGGCCCTCCAGGCCGTCCGGGAGTGCGCGCGCGTCCAGGCGGGACAGCGCGTTCTCGTGTACGGCGCTGGAGGCGGAGTCGGCGGGTACCTCGTGCAGATCGCGAAAGCCTTCGGCGCGACGGTCACGGCCGTCTGCGGTCCGCGTAGCGTCGCGTCCCTGCGAGCGCTCGGCGCCGACGACGTGCTCGATCGCACGCGCCTCCGCGCACTCGAGACGCGCGCGCGTTTCGACGTGGTCTTCGGCGTGAACGGATACAGGCCGCTCGCGCGCTACATCGATTTGCTCGCGAGCGGAGGCATCTACGTGATGGTCGGAGGAGACGGGCGACAGATCTTCGAGGCCCTCGTCCTCGGCGCGCTCCGGGCGCGGAGCGGTGGTCGTCGGGTGAAGGTCCTCAACATGGATGCCTCGCTGGCGTCGCGCGATCTCGAGGAGCTCCGTGCGCTGGTCGCGCGCGGCGCGCTGCGCCCCGTCGTGGACCGCGTCATGCCGCTGGCACAGGCCGCCCGTGCGATGCGCGTCCTCGAGGAGGGCCATGTGCGCGGGAAGATCGTGCTCGACGCGCGCGCGTTCGCGGCTCGTGTCGATGCGCCCGCACACGAGGCCGCGCAGTGACGGCATAGTCATCCGCGGTCGGTGCGTACGATCGCGAATCAAGTCGCGTCCATCCTGCGAAAGACGAAGAGCGCCTCGCGTCGAGCGCTCGTGAGTCGCGTCCAGACCTGAGGCCGAGCCGCCTCACGCGGCCGGCGAAGGCGCCGAACGCGGGTCGGAGATCGCGCTGAGGGGACGGGGCGTCGGTCGCCGGCGGTTGTGGTAGCGTCGAGGCCGATCATGAGGCGCTCCTTCCAACTCGTCGTGGTGGTCCTCTCTGTCGTGATCGGGCTCGTGCTCGCGAGCTGCGCGGAGCCCCAGAAGCCGGCCATCGACGTGACGCCCGGGACCATCACGCTCGTCAGCGGGCAGACGGTTCAGCTCGCGGTCACGCGGCGGTTCGCAGGCGGACCCGTCGAGCACGTGAGCGAGCGCGTGACCTACTCGTCATCGAATCGGAACGTCGCGACGGTCTCGAGCACGGGCGTCGTGACGGCCGGCGGCGAGCCGGGCTCCGTCGTGCTCCGCGTGACCGACCTCGCGAACGACGCGACGGGCACCGCCACGCTCACCGTGGCCCTGCCGCGGATCGAGGCGATCGACATCGTCCCTTCGCCGGCGGTGGTCCTTCGCCCCGGAGCGAGCGTGAGGTTCACTGCGAACGCGCGGATGAACGACGGCGCGACGCGAGACGTCACGAGCCAGGTCCTCTGGGCCTCCTCGAACGTCGCCGCGGCGACGGTCAGCCTCACGCCGACCGACATCGGGCTCGTCACGGCCATCGCGTCCGGTGAGACGACGATCACCGCGACCGACTCGGCGACGCTCGTGCAGGGCAGGACGATCGTGTTCGTCAGCGGCGAGGCCGCGCAGCTCACCGCGCTGGTCGTGACGCCGAACCCGATCACGGTCACGCTGGGCGAGAAGGTTCAGTTCACCGCGCGCGGCGTCTTCGGCGACGGCTCCACCAAGGACGTCACGAACGACGTGACGTGGACCTCGAGCGACGACGCGCTCCTCACGATCGACGCGAGCGGGCTCGCCACGACCGTCGCCGCCGGCGACGTCACGGTCACCGCCGCGGGAACGAACGCGTCGGGAGCGCCCGTGCGAGGCTCCGCTGCCGTGACCGTGCAGTAAGGTCGAGCGGAGCCGCGCTCGACGGAGCGGACGCCGCGCGGACGATATGTGGTAGCGTCGCGGCCCCGTTGTTCCGCCCCCACGGAGTCGTGGGGCCCCACACCATTTCGAGGTCCGCGTGAAGATCCACGAGTACCAAGGCAAACAGGTCCTCGCCAAGTACGGCGTGCCCGTTCCCAAAGGCTATCCCGCCTTCACCGTCGACGAGGCCGAGGCCGCTGCGAAGCGCCTCTCCAGCGAGACCGGCAACCAGCTCGTCGTCGTCAAGGCACAGATCCACGCGGGGGGCCGCGGCAAGGGCGGTGGCGTGAAGGTCGCGAAGGGCGGCGCGGCCGAGGCGCGGCAGCTCTCCGAAAAGATCCTCGGGATGCAGCTCGTCACGCACCAGACGGGCCCCGAGGGCACGAAGGTCCGGCGCCTCTACATCGAGCAGGGGCTCGAGATGGCGCAGGAGCTCTACCTCGGCGCCGTCATCGATCGCGACGCGCGCCGCATCGCGTTCATGGCGTCGACCGAAGGCGGCATGGAGATCGAGACCGTCGCCGCGGAGACGCCGGAGAAGATCCTCACCGTGCACGTCGATCCGGTGAACGGCCTCATGCCGTACCAGTCGCGCGAGCTCGCGTTCGGCCTCGGCCTGATGAAGTACGGCAAGGAGACGGTCGCGAAGTTCGTCCGCCTCATGGCCAGCCTCTACCGCGCCGTCCTCGAAGAGGACTGCTCGATGCTCGAGATCAACCCGCTCGTCGTCCTCAAGAACGGCGACGTCATGGCGCTCGACGCGAAGATCAGCTTCGACGACAACGCCGAGTTCCGCCACAAGTCGTGGGCCGAGCTCCAGGACAAGGACGAGGAAGACCCGGTCGAGCTCGAGGCGAAGGACGCCGGCTTGAACTACGTCTCCCTCGACGGCAACGTCGGCTGCCTCGTCAACGGCGCCGGCCTCGCCATGGCGACGATGGACATCATCAAGCACGCCGGCGAAAAGCACGGCGTCGCGCCGGCGAACTTCCTCGACGTCGGCGGCGGCGCCACGCAGGAGCAGGTCACCAAGGCCTTCAGCATGATCCTGAAGAGCCCCAAGGTGAAGGCGATCTTCGTCAACATCTTCGGCGGCATCATGAAGTGCGACGTGATCGCGAACGGCGTCGTCGCGGCGGCGAAGGAGCTCGGCCTCAAGGTGCCGCTCGTCGTGCGCCTCGAGGGCACCAACGTCGAGCTCGGCCGCAAGATCCTGAACGAGAGCGGCCTCGCCATTCAGGCCGCCAGCACCATGGCCGACGGCGCGCAGAAGATCGTCGACGCGGTCACGAAAGGCGGAGCAGGGAAATGAGCATCCTCGTCGGTAAAGACACCAAGCTCCTCGTCCAGGGGATCACCGGCGGCGCGGGCTCGTTCCACGCCAAGCAGATGATCGAGTACGGCACGAACGTCGTCGGCGGCGTCACGCCGACGCGCGGCGGCGAGAAGTTCGAGGGCAAAGTCCCCGTCTTCGACACCGTCAGCCAGGCCGTGAAGGCGACCGGCGCCAACGCCTCGGTCATCTTCGTCCCGCCGCCCGGCGCGGCCGACGCGATCCTCGAGGCGTTCGACGCCGGCGTCGAGCTCGTCATCTGCATCACCGAGGGCATCCCGGTCGTCGACATGCTCGGCGTTCGGCGCGTGCTCGAGGCGGCGCAGGCGGAAGCGCGCGCGAGCGGCGCGAAGATCCCGCGCCTCGTCGGTCCGAACTGCCCCGGCGTCATCACGCCGGGCGAGTGCAAGATCGGCATCATGCCGGGCCACATCCACAAGAAGGGCAACATCGGCGTCGTCTCGCGCTCTGGCACGCTGACGTACGAGGCCGTCGGGCAGCTCACCGCGCTCGGCATCGGCCAGTCGACCTGCGTCGGCATCGGCGGCGATCCGGTCAACGGCATGGACTTCGTCGACGTGCTCGAGCTCTTCCAGGCGGACCCCGACACGCACGGCGTCATCATGATCGGCGAGATCGGCGGCGGCGCGGAGGAGCGCGGCGCCGAGTTCATCCGGACGAAGATGACGAAGCCCGTCGCGGGCTTCATCGCGGGCACGACCGCGCCGCCCGGCAAGCGCATGGGCCACGCCGGCGCGATCATCTCCGGCGGAAAGGGCACCGCCGCCGCGAAGATCGCCGCGCTCGAGGCGGCCGGTGCCAAGGTCGCGCCGACGCCGAGCGACATGGCGAGCACGCTCAAGTCGATGATGAGCTGAACGAGACGCGCAGCGCGGGCTCGCGGCCGAGGGGGGCCGCGGCCCGCGGGTGCGAGCCGGCGCTACCAGGGGCGAGGCGAACCGTCCCAGTCGAGGAAGCGCCCGGTCGTCTCGAGCGTGAGGCGATCGACCAAGCGGAGGAGCCCGGCGGCGCTCTCCTCGGGAGCGATGTCCGCGCCGGCGCCGCCCATGTCCGTGCGCACCCAGCCTGGATGGGCCGTGAGGACCGCGATCCCCTCGTCTGCGAGATCGAGCGCGAGGCCTTGCATCACCTTGTTGAGGGCCGCCTTCGACGCGCGGTACGCGATGCGGTCGGAGCCGGGGTAGGCCATGCTGCCGAGCTGACTCGAGATCGTCAGCACCTTCGCGCCGCGGGCCTCGCGGAGGAGCGGGAGGAACGCCTCGACGACGCGGAGCGCGCCGAGCACGTTGACGTCGAGCGTCTCGGCGAAGGCGTCGAAGTCCATCGCGAGCGCCGGCGTCCGTGGACCGATGATCCCGGCGTTGTTCACGAGGACGTCGATCGGCCCCTGGACGCCGGACGCGGCGGCCTCGATCGCGGCGCGATCGCGGACGTCGAAGCGCACGAGCTCGAAGCGCTCGTGCGTGAGTGGAGCCTCCCCGCCACGGAGCGAGCCGATCACGCGGTCGCCGCGAGCGAGCAGAGCCTTGGTGAGCGCGAGGCCGACGCCGCGCCCGCAGCCGGTGACGAGGAACGTGCTCATGGACCAGGAGCAACATAAGCCGCGCCCGCGCGCGCGGGCACCGATTCTCGCTCCCGCTCGCGCTCGCGTTCGCCCGCGGAGGCGATCTCAGCTGCGGACGCCGACCTCGGTGCGCTCGAGCGCGAGCTCGAGGTCCGCGAGGACGCGGCGCGAGGCGTTGAGGCCGGCGACGCCGAGCACGCCGCCGGCCGGTCCGCACGCGCGCCCGCACGTGTAGAGGCCGCGGATCGGCGTCGTCGGCGCGAGGCGATCGCCGAAGACGAGCGTGTCGTCGACGTGGCCGAGGTGGCCGCGCGTGATCCCGAAGTGCGTCTCGATCTTCTTCGGGTGGTAGAGGACCGCGTCGACCACGCGCGCGCGCGTGCCGGGCGCGAACGCCTCGAGCATGTCGAGGACCACGTTCGTGAAGCGCTCCTCCTCGCTCGACCACGTCGTGCCCGCGAGGTCGTAGGGAGCCCATGGCACGAGGATCGACGCGCTGTGGCGGCCGTCCGGATCGCAGAGGCTCGTCTCGTTGGCCGTCGGGAACACGATCTCGAGCGGCGGCTCGGTCGGGAGTCGGCCGGCGCTCGCGTCGGCGAACGCGCGGCCGAGCGCGCGCACGGCGTCGTCCTCGCTGCCGGGGAGCACGAACGTCGTCGCGCGGTGGTGCGCGCCGGCGTCGGGGAGGCAGGCGAAGCGCGGGAGCTCGGAGAAGGCGATGTTGAGCTTCGCGATGCCGCCGGGGCGCACGAGCGCGTCGATGCGACGGCCGTACTCCGCCGGGAATCGGTCGGCGCCGACGAGCGCGCGGACCCTCCACGGATCGGCGCTCGTGACGATCGCGCTCGAGCGAATCGTGCGCCCGTCGGCGAGGACGACGCCCGTGACCGCGTTGCCCTCGACCAGGATCTGCGTGACCGCCGAGCTCGTGACGAGCGACGCGCCGGCGAGCTCCGCCTGATCGGCGAGGGCCCGCGCGAGCGCGCCGATTCCGCCGCTCGCCACCGCGTCGCCGCCGCCGGCGAGGTCGCGCGCGGCGTGTCGGACGAGGAGCGGCGCGCCGCTGCCGGGCGTGTCCCACGAGGCGAACGATCCGCCGAGCGAGTCGGCGGCGAGGGCGGCCTTGACGAGGCCGCTCTGGATGCCGAACCGGGCCGCGTAGGCGGCGAAGCTGCCGCGGCAGAGCCCGACGAACGCCTCGCGAAGCGCCGGCCGCACCCAGCGGTCGCCGATCTCTTCGACGGCCATCGGACCGGCGACCCACGCGGGCTCGAGATCGCTCACGAGCGCGTCGAGCTCGACGAACATGGCCTCGAGCGCGTGACGGTCGCGCTCGGAGACGACGCCGCCGCGCGCGCGCACGAGCCCCTCGTTGCCCGCGCCCGCGAGGAGGTAGCGGCCCGGCGTCCGCGTCGGGACGAACACCGACGGATCGCGCGGCGCGAGCGGCAGCGGAACCGCGAGCATGGTGGCGAGCGCCTTCGGCACGAAGCCGACCCGATGCGCCCCGGTGAACGTCGCCAGGCGCGGCGCCTTCGCGAACGGGAACTCCGTCCGGTGCACGCCGCCGACGGCCGGCCTGTCCTCGACGACGTGAACCGACAAGCCCGACCGCGCGAGCAAGAGCGCACAGACGAGCCCGTTGACCCCCCCGCCGACGACGATGACCTCCGTATCGCTCGGCGGCATCGTGTCCATCGCGGTCGGCTCTACCACGTCCTTGCAGTTTTCGCCGGCCGATCCTAAAGGCTTACCCACCTTACACCGCTGGGAGCAATGCACATGGCCGTCGAACGTACCCTCTCGATCATCAAGCCCGACGCCGTCGAGAAGAACAAGGCGGGCGCGATCCTCGCCCTGCTCGAGGAGTCCGGGTTCAAGATCCTCGCGTGCAAGCGCACGCACCTCTCGCGTCAGGTCGCCGAGGGCTTCTACGCCGTGCACAAGGCGCGTCCGTTCTTCGGCGAGCTCGTCGAGTTCATGACGCGGTCGCCGGTGTTCGTCGCCGTGCTCGAGCGCGACGACGCGGTCGCGCAGTACCGCAAGGTCATGGGCGCCACCGACCCCGCGAAGGCGGACGCCGGCACCATCCGCAAGCTCTACGGCGGCAACGTCGGCGAGAACGCGGTCCACGGCTCGGACTCGCTCGACAACGCGAAGATCGAGATCGCCTACTTCTTCCCCGCCAACGAGGTCGCGCCGGCGGCCGGCTGAGCGCGAAGCAGAAGACGATGGATGACCGCGCCCTGATCGAGGCGGCCTTCGCCGACCGCTCCAAGCTGAAGGACCCCGCGCACGCCGCGGCGGTCGAGCGTACCGTCGGCCTCCTCGACCGGGGCGAGCTCCGCGTGGCGTCGCCGCCCGCGCCGGGGGAGGGCGAGTGGGTCACCCACGCCTGGGTCAAGCAGGCGATCCTCCTCTACTTCGCGGTCCGCGGGATGGAGACGCTCAGCGTCGGCCCCTTCGAGTTCCACGACAAGATCCCGCTGAAGAAGGACCTCGCGCGCCAGAACGTCCGCGTGGTCCCGCCGGGCGTCGTTCGCTACGGCGCGTTCTGCGAGCCGGGCGTCATCGTGATGCCGGGCTACGTGAACATCGGCGCCCGCGTCGGCGCCGGCTCGATGGTCGACACGTGGGCCACCGTCGGCTCGTGCGCGCAGATCGGCAAGGACGTCCACCTCGCGGGCGGCGTCGGCATCGGCGGCGTCCTCGAGCCGCCCGGCGCGCGTCCCGTCATCGTCGAGGACGGCGTCTTCGTCGGCTCGCGCGCGGTGATCGTCGAAGGAATGCACGTCGGCAAGGAGGCCGTGATCGGCGCCGGCGTCGTCCTCACGTCATCGACGGCGATCCTCGACGTGAGCGGCCCCGAGGTCGTCGAGCACCGCGGCCGCGTGCCGGAGCGCTCGGTCGTCATCCCCGGCATCCGGAGCAAGAAGTTCCCGGCGGGCGAGTTCGGCGTCCCGTGCGCGCTCATCATCGGCAAGCGCAGCGAGAGCACCGACAAGAAGGTGAGCCTCAACGACGCCCTGCGGGACTTCGCCGTCCCCGTCTGACGATCGCGCGAGACCCCATGGCGAAGACACCCACGCCGTCGGTCACGCAGACCCTCACGACCCGCACCCCGGCGGCGATCTCGCTCGACGAGACCTTGCTGTGGCTCTGCGCGATCCCGTCTCCGATCGGCGAGGAGAAGGAACTCTGCGACGCCGTCGCCGAGCGCCTCTCCCGGCAGGAGCTCGCGGGTCCGATCCGGCGTTACGGGAACTCCATCGTCGTCCCGGTCGTCCGGACGCGCGAGCCGGGGCGCCCGCACGTCGCGCTCGTCGGGCACCTCGACACCGTGCGGACGGAGAACGGCCCGGCGCGCGCCGACGACGGCCGCATCTACGGCGCCGGCGCGGCCGACATGAAGGCGGGCCTCGCGGTGATGATCGTCATCGCCGAGACCGCGGCGCGCCTCGTCGCGTGCGACCTCACGCTCGTCTTCTACGCGCGCGAGGAGGGGCCGTACGTCGAGAACGAGCTCGGGCCGGTGCTCGATGCCGACGAGGACCTCCGCTCGGTCGATCTCGCGGTGTGCCTCGAGCCGTCGGACAACAAGCTCCATCTGGGCTGCTGCGGGACGATCCACGCGACGGTGCGCTTCGACGGCAGGACCGGACACTCCGCGCGCCCGTGGGAAGGCGACAACGCGATCGTCAAGGCGCACGGCCTCCTCGCACGTCTCGCCGAGCTCCGGCCGATCGAGCACACCATCGACGGCCACGTGTACCGCACCGTGACGACGGTCACGATGGCGAGCGGTGGGCGCGGGAGGAACGTCGTGCCCGACACGTTCACGCTGAACCTCAATCATCGCTTCGCGCCGACGACCTCGCTCGAGCAGGCGCAGGCCGACGTGCTCGCCCTCGCGGGCGAGGGAGCGAGCGTCGAGTTCACCGACCTCTCCCCCGCGGCGCTCCCGAGCGCCAGCCATCCGCTCGTCGTGAAGCTCGTCGAGGCCGGCGTCGAGGGCATCGAGCCGAAACAGGCGTGGACCGACGTCGCGCGCTTCGCGTCGCTCGGGATCCCCGCGATCAACTTCGGGCCGGGCGAGAACGCGCAGGCCCACCAGAAGAACGAGTCCACCGACTGCATGCTGGTGTTCCAGGGCTACCGGATCCTCGTCGGCTGGCTGCTCGGGATGGCGAACTGAGGCCGAAACACGAGGCCGGCGTCGGCCGTATCAAAGATCGCGACCGGCGCCCGGGAAATGGGTAGCCTCGCCGGCGCATGAAGACTCTCGTCCGCGGCTCGACGGCGCTGGCTCTCCTCATGTTCATCGTGAGCTGCAGTGGGCTCCTGAAGAAGAAGGGCGAAGAGGACGCCGGCCTCGAGGCCTCGGTCGAGTCCGAGGTCGCCGACGCCGAGCCCGAGCCCGCCCCCGCGGCGCTCGCGAAGAACGAGGGCGACGTCGCGCGCTTCCCGGACGAGACCAAGCTCGATGGCGTCGCGGCGACCCTCCAGCGCGCGTACAACGTTCGCGAGGCCCCGCCCGCCGGGGTCGTGATCGTCGGGCTCCCGAAGGGGACCGCGGTGACGCAGATCGCGCAGCGCGACGGCAGCTTCCTCGTCATCTTCGACGATCCGAAGGGCCCCGGTACGAAGCTCATGGGCTGGGTCCACCGGAACGCCTTCAGCGCGGTCATCCAGGACGCCGGGCCGCTCGTCTGCCCGACGGGCGAGATCGCCCTCTTCGGCGACTCGCCGTTCTGCGGGAAGCTGTGCAGCGAAGACAAGGACTGCCCGGCAGGTCAGGCGTGCAAGGGGCAGGCGAGCAAGCTGCTCGCGAACGGCAAGGCCGGCGACGGCGTCACCGTGTGCACCGTCTTCCACCCGCACGACGCGGGCGCGCCGGCCGCCGTCGACGCGGGCAAGCCGGCGGTCGTCGACGCAGGCGCGCCGGCGGTCGTCGACGCGAGCGCGCCGGCGGTCGTCGACGCAGGCAAGCCAGCCGTCGACGCGGGGCCCGCGCCGACCCCGGCGGTCGTCGACGCAGGGCCCGCGCCGACCCCGGCCGGACCGGCGACCGACGTCGTCGCGGCCACGAGCGGCAAGTGCCCCGCGGGCTTCGTCCTCGTCGCGAAGACGAACAAGTGCCACCGCTCGTGCGCCACCGGCACGACGCAGCCCGATCGCCTGAAGAACTGCAGGAACAAGAATCCGCTCTGCATCAAGTGCGACAAGGACGAGAAGAAGGTCTGCGCCGAGTCGCAGGACCAGTGCCGCTGAGGAGGATCCGATGAGAGGGAGAGGGCCTCGCAATCTCGGTCTCGCGCTCGCTTCGATCGTGCTCGCCGCGTCGTTCGTCGGCTGCCCGCTCTTGAAGAAGAAGGGGGGCGCCGAGGCCGGCGCCGACGACGAGGATCCGACCGCCGAGCTCGCCGACGCCACGACCGTCACCGCGCCGGGCCTCGGCGCGAAGAACGAGGCGAACGTGCTTCGCTACGCCAACGAGACCCCGCTCCCGAACGAGCCGGCGGTCATCGGCGACAACGGAGCGAAGGCCCGGAATTTCCCGGGCAACGGTCCCTTGGTCGCGGAGCTGCCGAAGGGGACAGCGGTCGTGAAGATCGCGCAGTACTTCAGCACCGGCGTCCTCATCATGTTCGACGACCCGTCGGGCGACGGCTCGAAGCTGGTCGGCTGGGTCGCGCCGAAGGCGTTCGACACGACCGCGCCGGCGCCCACCGTGAAGCCGATCGTGCCGACGCCGGTGGTCCGGGTCGACGCGGGCAGCAACACGGTGGTGAAGGACGCGGGCGCCCCGGTCCAGGACGCGGGGAGCCCGGTGGTGGTGAAGGACGCCGGCGCGGCCCCCGTCGTCGTCGACGCGGGCGCCAAGACCAGCGCGCTGCCGCAGCCGGCGAAGGGCGTCCTCGCGGTTCCGCCGGTCGACGGCAAATGCCCCGACGGCTGGGCCGTCGCCGAGGGCATGTGCCGGCGCAAGTGCAACGCCGACGCGGACTGTCCGCGCAACACGAAGTGCGCCGTCAAGAGCGGCGCCAAGGTCTGCACCTCCGACCACTGAGCGCACCTCCGCGCACGACTTACCTTGGCGCACGATGCGCTCGACGTGATCGCGCTGCGCACCGTCGCGCGGCGCTCTCCACCACCGGCGACAACCACCGCCAATCACCTCGAAAGCGCGCGCCAAAAAGCGCTGTTCTTATCGGTATTGTGGACAAAAAAGGGATCGTCGTCGGTCCATCTTTCGGTTAGAAAATTACGTGAAGCGTCGATCCACGAGCGTCGCGTTTGAAGTGACTCTCGAGTTCGATCGTCGAATCCACTCGCGCGCGAGCTCATCTGCGCGCCTGCCTTAACTTCCTCCTTCCGCGGACCGTTGTCGTCGTTTCGAGCCGCGTGCGCGCGGCTCGGGAGGTCTCGGGCGTGCAGCCAAGTTCCGTCCTAGGGCGTGCGGTGCGGGTGGCGATGATCGTCGCCACGTTGACCGTGGCCGGTCATTCGGTCGCGCAGGATCGCGAGCTCGCGGAGTCTCCGGACTTCCGCGTCCGCGTGCAGGCGGCGCTCCGTCTCGGGCGCACGGGCGCGTCCTCGCGCGCCGACCTCGAGAACGGCCTTCGCGACGCGCACCCCGCCGTGCGCGTGGCCTGCGCCGCCGGCCTCGGCAACATCGGCGACCCCGCGTCGATCCCGGCGCTCGAGCGCGCGATGAAGGGCGAGTCCTACGCGACGGTGAAGACCGCGATGAAGGACACGGTCGACAAGCTCCGCGGGAGCGCCGCGGTGAAGAGCGGCTCGCCGAGCACCCCGACGTCGCTCGCCGGCGCTCGCTACGTCGTCCAGCTCGGCGCGATGAAGAACGTCTCGGGCGTCCGCGCCGACGATCTCGACGGCGTCATGCGCCAGGCCGCCCGCGCGAAGGCGGGAACGATCAAGGGCGCGGTGATCGTCGACGGCTCCGACCCCACGGTGATGAAGAAGGCGGCCGAGAAGCGCATCCCGGTCCTCCAGGTCGACGGCAACCTCACGAAGCTCACGCAGGTCGTCGGCACCGACGGCGCCACCGTCATCAGCGCGAAGGTCGACATGTCGATCCGCAAGCTGCCCGGCCAGACGCTCAAGGGGACGGTCAGCGGCAACGCGTCCGGGAGCAACGGGACGCGCGCGTCGTCGCAGGGCATCGTCGATCTCCAGAACCGCGTCGTCGGCGGGGCCGTCGAGAGCGCGATGGGATCGATGGGCGCCGAGCTCGCCTCGCTCTCGAAGTAGCGCGGAACTGCCGCAGCGCCGCCACCGCACGCAGGGCGTAACCGCCCGCCGGCGCCGCAAACCGCCCGCCGGCGCCGCGACCGCCCGCGCCAGGATCGCCTGCGCCGGCCGTCGAGATCGCCGGCCGAGCCACCGCGGGCGCGGCGCCGCGGGCGCCGGTCGATCAGCTCGCGCCGAAGTGGTAAGTAGCGTGGCCCAGCCATGAGCTCGAAGACCGCTTCGGAAGTGCGTGCGTCGTTCCTCGACTTCTTCAAGGGCAAGGGCCACGAGGTCTGCCCCTCGGCGCCGCTCATCCCACAGAACGATCCCACCTTGATGTTCGTGAACGCGGGCATGGCCCCGTTCAAGGACGTCTTCACCGGCAAGGACCGCCGGCCGTTCACGCGCGCGACCTCGAGCCAGAAGTGCATCCGCATCTCCGGCAAGCACAACGACCTCGAGAACGTCGGCGTCACCGCGCGCCACCACACGTTCTTCGAGATGCTCGGCAACTTCTCCTTCGGCGACTACTTCAAGGAGGACGCCATCGCCTGGGCGTGGGAGCTCATCACGGGCGTCTGGGAGATCCCGAAGGACAAGCTCGTCGTCACGGTCTTCGGCGGCGCCGAGGGCGTCCCGGCCGACGACGAGGCGCGCGCGCTCTGGCGCAAGGTGACCGGCTTCGGCGACGAGCGCATCCTCGGGATCCCGAACATTCCGGGCGACAACTTCTGGCAGATGGGCGAGACCGGCCCGTGCGGTCCGTGCACCGAGCTGCACTTCTTCACCGGCGACGGCGAGGTCGACCTCGCGAGCTTCGGCCAGGAGCCCACGCCCGACGGCCGGGGCTGGATGGAGATCTGGAACCTCGTCTTCATGCAGTTCGATCGCTCCGGCTCGGACGCCGCCGGCTACACGCTCGCGCCGCTGCCGAAGCCGTGCGTCGACACCGGCGCCGGGCTCGAGCGCGTCGCGAGCGTGCTCCAGGGCAAGACGAGCAACTACGAGACCGATCTCTTGCGCGCGCTCGTCGAGAGGGCCGCCGAGATCGCGCAGAAGCCCTACGGCGCGACGCAGGCCGACGACGACGTCTCGATGCGCGTCATCGCCGACCACGCGCGCTTGACGGCGTTCTTGATCGCCGAGGGCGTCTCGCCGGACCGCGCCGGCCGCCCGTACGTGCTCCGTCGCGTGATGCGCCGCGCGATCCGTCACGGTCATCGCCTCGGCATCGCGAAGCCGTTCCTCCACGAGGTCGCGCTCGAGGTCGTGAACCTCATGGGCGACCAGTACCCGGAGCTCCGCGAGCGCAAGGCGCTCATCGCCGACCTCGCCCACCAGGAAGAGGTGCGCTTCCGCGAGACGATCGATCGCGGCCTCAAGATCCTCGACGAGGAGGTCGGAAAGCTGAAGGCCGCAGGCGAGAGCACGCTCGGCGGCAAGCTCGTCTTCGACCTCGAGGCGACCTACGGCTTCCCGAACGACCTCACCGACGTCATCGCGCGCGAACGCGACGTGCACATCGACTACGCCGCGTACAAGGACGAGCTCGAGAAGCACAAGAAGCTCAGCGAGGGCTCGAAGCTCGGCGACGAGGCCGTCGGCGACGTCTGGCGGCACGCGCAGCAAGCGCTGCGCGACGCGCACGGCGGCGACGACCGCGCGGCGGTGACCTTCACCGGCTACGAGAAGGAGGAGGGGCAGGGCAAGGTCCTCTTCTTGGCGCACGGCAAGGAGCGGCTCGACACCGCGACGAAGCGCGCCGAGCAGGGCGACAAGGTCGCGATCGTCACCGACGCGACGCCCTTCTACGGCGAGGCCGGCGGCCAGGTCGGCGATCGCGGCGAGATCCGCACGAAGAGCGGCGGCCGCGTGAGGATCGACGACGCGCAGAAGCCGCTCGCCGGTCTCGTCGTCCACGTCGGCGAGGTCGTCGAGGGCGCGATCTCCGAGGGCGACGTCGTCGATCTCGAGGTCGACCACGCGCTCCGCACCGCGACGCGGCGCAATCACTCGGCGACGCACCTCCTCCACTGGGCGCTCCGCAAGGTCGTCGGCGAGAGCGCCCAGCAGAAGGGCTCGCTCGTCGGTCCCGATCGGCTCCGCTTCGACTACTCGTCGGGCAGGCCGCTCACGCCGGAGGAGATCCGCCAGATCGAAGACCTCGTGAACGAGAAGATCCTCTCGGACGCGCCGGTGACGACCGAGGTCCTCCCGCAGGCCGAGGCGAAGAAGCGCGGCGCGATGGCGATCTTCGAGGAGAAATACGGCGACGTCGTCCGCGTGCTCACGATGACGAAGGACTCCGTCGAGCTCTGCGGCGGCACGCACGCGCGCGCGCTCGGCGAGATCGGGATGTTCAAGATCCTCTCGGACGGCGGCGTCGCGGCGGGCGTCCGGCGCGTCGAGGCGGCCACCGGCATGAACGCGCTCGCCTACGTGCGCCAGATCGAGGGCACGGTGAAGACGGCCGCGCGCCTCGTGAAGGCCGCGCCCGCCGAGCTCGCCGAGCGCCTCGAGAAGCTCGTCGACGACTCGAAGCGGCTCGACAAGGAGCTCGCCGACACGAAGCGGAAGCTCGCGATGGGCGGTGGCGGGGCGCCGGGCGCTCCGGCCGGCGGCGGCATCGACGCGTGGGCGGCGTCGGCGCGCGCGCTCCCGTTCGGCAAGGCCCTCGCGCTCAAGGTCGACGTCGCGGACGTCGGCATGCTGCGCGAGCTCGCGGAGAAGCTGCGCGACAAGCTCGGCGACTCGGTCGTCCTCGTCGGCTCGGTCGCCGGCCCGAAGGCCATGCTCGTCCTCACGGTGTCGAAGTCGCTCACCGATCGCTTCAAGGCGGGCGACCTCATCCGTCCGGTCGCCGCGCTGCTCGGCGGCTCCGGCGGTGGGCGTCCGGACATGGCGCAGGCCGGCGGCACGGAGGTCGGCAAGATCGACGAGGCGCTCGAGAAGCTCTACCTGCTCCTCGCGCCGGCCGACACGCCCGCGACCTCCGGCCCGGCTCCCGCCACGCAGCACTGAGCGACGCGGCGCCGCCCCGCGCCCGGACGTCGGCTCAGCGGCCGCGGGCGAGGGGACGGAGGCGGAGCAGCCGGGCGACCCGGCGGCGTCCGGTGCGGAGGTAGGGGACGAGGTCGGGCGGCACCGGCGTGCTCTTCGGGAGCACCCGGCCGAGCGCCTCGCCGACGATGGCGATCTGCTCCACCACGCCGAGCTTCTCGTCCACGAGGATCACACGGCGACCCTCGATGCGACAGAGGCCCCCCTTTCCGGCCATCGCCAGCGCGAACGGCTCGATCCGGACCTCGACCCCGACCTGGCGTGCGAGCGCCGTCAGACCCGAGAGGACCCGCGGCCAGGACGCCGACCCCGACCGCCTCCGCGCTCCTCCGTCTGCCCCTTCCGGATCCTTCCCCGGCACGGGTCCCTCCTCCGCCCCGCGAAGCCGCGGGGACCCCTCAAACGTAGGAAAAACGCGCCGGCCTTTCTAGGGTTGCGCAGCGCGGAAGAATCGTGACACCCTTGGTTGAGACCTTACGTGCGGTCTCCGACGCGAGCGCGTCGGGCTCCGTTTAAGCCGCTGAAGCTAATGACCGAGACGCAGCGCAGCACGCCGCCCCCGATCTCGCATGGGACGGTCATCAATGACCGCTACGAGATTCGCCAGAGCCTCGGGAAGGGGGGAATGGGGGAGGTGTTCCTCGCCTACGATCGCGCGACGCAGCAGCCGGTCGCGCTGAAGATCGTCCGCGAGGAGGCGCGCATGCCCGGCGACGACGAGGCGCTCCGCCAGGAGCTGATCCTCGCGCGCTCGGTTTCGAACCCGAACGTCTGCCGCGTGCACGATCTGTCGCCGTCGGCCTACGGCCCGATCCTCGTGATGGAGCACATCACCGGGCAGACGCTCCACACCCACATCCGTCGGAAGAAGGCCCAGGGCGGCTACACCTCCGATGAGTTCCGGCGCATCGCGTCGGACATCTGCCAGGGCGTCGCGGCGATCCACGCGACCGGCCTCGTGCACGGCGATCTCAAGCCGGGCAACGTCATGGTCACGTCGAACCCCGACGGATCGATCGGCAAGGCGATCGTCCTCGACTTCGGCTTCGCCAAGGAGCGCGCGCGCCTCTCGGCCCGGCGCCCCGGCGCGCCGCCCGACGGCGGCACCCCGAACTACATGGCGCCCGAGCGCATTCGCTCGGGTGGCGCTTCGATCGAAGACGATCTCTACGCGCTCGGCCTGACGCTCTGGGAGATGTGGACCTGCCGCGTCCCCGAGCCCGGCTACAAGCCGCGCGCGAAGCCGATGCGCCAGCAGATCATGTTCGACGTGCCTGCCGGGCTCAGCGTCGACGAGATCAAGCAGATCTTCCGCTGCCTCTCGGACGACGCCCTCCAGCGTCTGCCCGCGCGTCACCTCCGCTTCTTCAACCCGGTCCAGCTCACGACGAACCCGGTGCAGGTCGCGCGCGAGCGCCTCGACCCCGGACCGCCGCCGGGGCGGAACGCGCAGTCGGCGTTCACGCCCGGCGCGCAGGCGCTCCTCGCGACGTTCGCGACGAACGCCCCCGAGTTCGTCGGCGAGCTCATCGCCCTCGACCGTCCGACCCTCTCGATCGGCCGCCGCGGCGACGTCGACATGGTCGTCCCCGAGGCCACGGTGAGCGGTCACCACGCGAACGCCAAGTGGCAAGCCGGCTCGTGGCAGATCGAGGACCTCGGCTCGACGAACGGCACGTACGTCGAGCACACGTACGAGCGCAAGAAGGTCGTCAACCTGATGCACGGCGGCGAGTTCCAGCTCGGCGAGCTCCGCCTCAAGCTCGTGAGCTTCGGCCGCGAGAGCCCGCACCACAAGCGCGCCCGCCAGTACCTCGCGCGCCGCGACGGCCTCACGGGGCTCCAGCTCCGCGACAACTTCCTGAAGGGCCTCGACGAAGAGGCCGCCTACAGCGAGTGGATCGAGCAGCCGCTCAGCATCGCGCGCTACGAGATCCGCGGGCCGAACCGCCTCGTCTCCGACCGGCCGACCATCCTCGAGATGCTCGCGTTCCGCCGCGCGGCGACGCGCGTCATCGAGCTGACCGACATGCTCCTCCTCTCGCTCATCGCCGTCACGGCCGGGCGTACGGGGCCGCTCCGCTTCGCCGTGTGCATGACGGGCCCCGGGCCGCAGGAGGCCCGCAACCTCGTCGAGCAGGTCGTCGGCCAGGTGCAGGGCATGTTGCCCGAGGGGCTCGACCTCGTCGCGTCGATCGCGCGCTACGAGCCCGGCATGAACGTCCGCTCGCTCGTCGATCCGGCGTAGCGGACCCAGGACCGCGTCCGAAGCGTCGGGCCGAAGCGGAGCAGTCGCACGTGGCCGATCCCCCCTCGCCGAACCAGAGCCGTCCGGGGTTCGAGCGCGGCGCTTCGTCGGGGGACCTCGGGCACGGGCCGACCTCGTCGCGCGCGTCGGTGCCGCCTAGCGAGCCGAAGTCGTCGCGCGCGAGCTTCGAGGCGCTCGACGCGCAGATCGACCGGCCCGCGCGGCTTCAGATGATCGTCGCGTTGATCCTCGGGCTCGTGCTCGTCGCGATCCCGCTCTATTTGTGGCGCCGCCCGCGTGCCGAGTCGATCGCGGTGAGCACCGGCGCGACCGACGCGGGGGCGCTGCCCGCCGTCACCGCCGCGCCGACGCCCGGCGTCGAGGACAAGCTCGTCGTCGGCGAGCCGAAGATCCTCTCGTGCCACGACCCCGGCCCGAAGAAGACGCCGCCCGAGCAGTGCGATCACGTCGTCGAGCTCGAGAAGGCCTTCGCCAAGGCCATCGAGGACTCGGTCTCGTGCGTGCCGCGGGACGCGGGCGGGGGCAGCATCATTTTCGTCGTGGACGCGAACTTCAAGAAGAAGAGCGCGGGCGTGTCGACGCCGAAGGAGGGGCGCACCCTCCGGAGCTCGAAGATCGCGGGCGCGTGCGAGCGCGCCGTGAAGAGCAAGCTCGGGAGCCTTCCGTACGAGTCGATGAAGCACGAGCACGCGCGCTACCGCGTGGCCATCACGGCGACGTACCCGAAGCTCTGACGGTCGAGCTTACTCTGCGCCCAGCGCGTCGAGGCCCTTGCCGCCGACCGGCGTGAAGCGCGTGCCCTCCGGCGCTCCCGCGAGCAGAGGCATCGTGGCGTTGATGAGGTCGCGCACGCCCGGCATCGAGAGGGACGCGCCGTGGGCGGTCGCGTCACGCCAGATCTCGGTCACCCAGACCGCCAGAGGATCGGTCTCGGACGTGCTGACCACGTAAAGCAGGCAGCCCGGCACGGCCTTCATCAGGTCCGCCGCGCGAAGGAGGTTCGCCGCGAGCGCGTCGCGCTGGCCTTCGACCGCGGTCATCTTCCCAAACAGGCCGAACAGCATGGGCGCTCTCTAACGCTGCCGCGGCGGGCTGTCGAGGCTCGGCGCGCGCGCTCCCCCGCCTCGGGCGCGCGGACTTCGTGCACGGTGGCTCTGGCGCCCCGACCCGGGCCCGACTACGTTCCGGCCCTCATGACGCATAGGCGCCTCACCGTGCTCGATCCGGCCGTCCTCGCGGGAACGCGCAAGCCGGGGAGCGTCGGGCTCGACGAGGACGACCACTTCCGCGACCAGTGCGGAGTCTTCGCGGTCTACGGCCACAGCGAGGCCGCCAACATCGCCTACCTCGGCCTTCACGCGCTGCAGCACCGCGGTCAGGAGTCGGCCGGCATCGTCACGAGCGACGGCGAGCAGCTCTACGCGCACCGCGCGATGGGCCTCGTCCAGGACGCGTTCAGCGCCGAGCAGCTGCAGAAGCTCCCCGGTCGGAGCGCCATCGGGCACGTCCGGTACTCGACCGCCGGCGGCTCGCACCTCCGGAACGCTCAGCCGTTCGCGGTCGACTACGCGAAGGGCTCGCTCGCGGTCTGCCACAACGGCAACCTCACCAACGCCGATGAGGTGCGGGCCGAGCTCGAGTCGCACGGCTCCATCTTCTCCTCGACGTCCGACACCGAGGTGCTCGTCCACCTCGTCGCGCGGAGCAAGGAGGTCGCTTTCGAGGACCGCGTCGTCGACGCGCTCTCGCGGGTGCAGGGCGCCTATTCGCTCCTCTTCCTCGCCGACGACACGATCGTCGCCGCGCGCGACCCGCGCGGGATCCGCCCGCTCTGCCTCGGCATCCTCCCGTCGCGCAAGGACGCGCACGTCGTCGCGAGCGAGCCGATCTCGTTCGACCTCATCGGCGCGGAGTACGTGCGTGACGTCGAGCCGGGCGAGATGCTCGTCATCGACGCGAGCGGCGTCCGCAGCATGCGCTTGCCGGCGAACGAGACGCCGCAGTCGTGCGTCTTCGAGTACGTCTACTTCGCGCGGCCCGACTCGCACCTCGCGGGTCGGAGCGTGTACGAGGTCCGCAAGGAGCTCGGCAGAACGCTCTCGCGCGAGAGCCCGATCGACGCGGACGTCGTCATCCCGGTCCCGGACTCCGGCGTCCCCTCGGCGATCGGCTACGCGACCGAGCGCGGGATCCCCTTCGAGATGGGGCTCATCCGCTCGCACTACGTCGGGCGCACGTTCATCGAGCCGCAGCAGTCGATCCGCCACTTCGGCGTGCGCCTGAAGCTGAACCCGGTCGAGTCGATCATCCGCGGCAAGCGCGTCGTCGTGGTCGACGACTCGATCGTGCGCGGCACGACCTCGCGCAAGATCATCAAGATGGTCCGCGACGCCGGCGCGCGCGAGGTGCACCTCCGCATCTCGAGCCCGCCGACGCAGTGGCCTTGCTACTACGGGATCGACACCCCGACGCGGCGCGAGCTCATCGCCTCGAGCCACTCGATCGAGGAGATCGCGCGCTACGTCACCGCCGACTCCCTCGGTTACCTCTCGCTCGAGGGCATGATCGCCGCGGTGAGCAACGCCGGCGGCGACAAGGCGCCGAGCGTCCCGCCGGACCACTTCTGCCACGCCTGCTTCAGCGGTCAGTACGCGATCCCGTTCTCGCCCTCGACCCGCCGTCAGATGCGACTCGTCGGCGTCTGACGCGCCCGCGGGCGAGCGGCGCCGCTCGGCGTGGGAGCGCCTCCGCGGACGGCGCGCGGCACGCTCAGTAGCCGTCGGGGATCTTCGCGGTCGCGTCGCTCTCCGGGAAGCCGCCTCGGAGCGCTTCGAAGGTCCGACCGGCTTCGGCGTCCCGGCCCATGCGAAGGAGCGTCTCGCCCGTGCGGAGGAGCGCTTCGGCGCGGATCGGCTCGTCGGCGACCGCCACCCTGGTGACCTGGTTGAACGCCTGCAGAGCGAGGTCGTTCTTCGTCGGATCGCTCGCGGCCTCGGCGAAGAACAGCTCGCCGAACGCGAAGTAGGCGAGCGGGACCAGCTTCGAGCGCGGGTGCTCGGTGATGAGCCTGAGGTAGCTCTTCCGCGCTTGCGTGATGTCGCCGTTCAGCTCGTATGCGAGGCCCTGGTAGTAGACGATCTCGTCCATCGCCGGGTAGCTCGGGTGCTCCGCCGCGATCGCGACGTAGTGCTCGAGGACCCTGTCGCGGGCGCGCTCGGCGTCGGGGCCGCTCGAGGTGTACGCGAGCTCGTTGTAGGACTCGGCGAGGCGCCGTCGGATCGCGGGCAGGTCGGGCGACGAGGGCGCCGCCGCGGCCAGCAGGCTCTCGAGTCCCTTCACCTCCGTCATCAAGAGCGCTCGCGAGCGCGGCTGCCGCGTGGCCATGCGCGGGTCGCGCGCTCGGATCGTCAGCGCCGTCCGAACCCGCGGCGGCTCCGTCGGAGGCGCCGCGGGCGTGGCCGCGTCACCGCCCAGCGGCGGGATGACCAGCGAGCTCGGGTCTTCCTCGGGTCGCGACGCGCGCGCGCCGCTCGCGCACCCCGCCGCGAGCAGGGCGACGAGGCCCAGGAGAAAGCCTCCCGCGATCGCCCGGCCGCGCATCCACCCATCGTACATGCGAGCCGCGCGAGCGAGGAGCGCCGCCCCCGATCCCACCGCACGAGTCTTCCGTGTCGGACGACCCCCGCGCGACTCATCCTGTCGAGGCGGTGTCGGGGTCGGAGAGCCCTCGCGCCCGCACAAGGAGCCCAGGATCTTCCTCGCCGGTGGGAATCACCCACCCGCGCGCGGGCACGCGCCCGAAATAACCTCCGCAACCCGAAACACCCCCAGTGGCGCGTGACACGCGCGGAAATGACCTCGCGAGCGGCAGGGGCGACGCGGGCGCGAGGGCTCTCCGACCCCGGCGCCGCCCCAGCGGAACGCATCGGCAACCGTGAGCTCAGGCGCCGCGGAGCCGTCGAGGCCAGCCGCTCGCCGAAGCAGGGGCGACGGCCGAACGTCGCTCACGCCTTGCCGAGCGCCGTGAGCGCGCCGAGCGCGACCTTGCCGTTGGCGTTGCGCGGGATCGCGTCGACGAAGTGGATGCGCCGCGGCAGCATGTACCGAGGAAGCCGCTTCTTGACCTCGAGGAGCAGCGCGTCCGCGTCCTTGCTCCCGTCGGTCATGACGATCGCGGCCTCGACCGCCTGACCGAGCGCCGGATCGTCGACGCCGAAGACGACGACGTCTCCGACCGCCTCGCGCTCGGCGAGCACGGCCTCGATCTCGGCGGGGCTGAAGCGAAAGCCCGACGACTTGATCATCCGCTCGGAGCGACCGACGTACCAGAGGCAACCCTCCGCGTCGCGCCGGACGACGTCGCCGGTGTGGAGCACCGGCTCGTCGCCGATGACGTCGCGGAGGCACGGCTCGGGGCGGATCTTCGCGGCCGTCGCCTCGGGCGCTCGCCAGTAGCCGAGCGAGAGCAGCGCGCCGCGGTGCAAGAGCTCGCCCGGCTCGTCGACGCCGGCGAGCGCGCCGTCGCCGTTCATGACGTAGAGGTCGACCCCGGGGATCGGGATGCCCATCGCGCCGCGCTTCGTCTCGAAGAGCGCGGGGGGCAGGTACGTCGAGCGAAGGCACTCGGTCTGCCCGTACATCAGGACCACGCCGGCGCCCGGAACGACGCGCGGGAGCCGCTCGAGGAGCGCGAGCGATGGCCCGTCGCCGGCGTTCGTGACGTACCGAACCCCTGTGAGCGTCCGGCCGGTCTTCTCGAGGAAGGAGACGAGCTGCTCCCAGCCGAAGGGGACCTGGGCGATGCCGGTGGCGGCGTGCTCCTCGTGGGCCTTCACCACGTCGGCCGCCAGCATCGACGCGGGGACGATGAGCGTCGCGCCGACGTAGCACGCCGTGAGCAGCTGCGAGAGGCCGTAGCCGAAGCTCCACCCGAGGAGCCACAAGAGCCGGTCTCCCGCGTGGTTCTCGAGGTACCCCGAGACGATGCGCGCGAAGTCGATCAGGTTTTCGTGCGAGTGAACGACGCCCTTCGGCGCGCCCGTCGAGCCCGACGTGTAGATGAGGATCGCGGGGCCGCGCGGATCGGGGCTCACCTGGACGTCGGTGCACTCCGTCAGGCTCTCCCACGCGGTCGTTCCCGCGACCTCGCCGCGAACGAGCACGTGCGGCGGCCGCGACGCCCCGAGCTGGCGGGCGCGGAGGTCGCTCGTGACGAGGACGCGCGCGCCGGAGTCGTCGACGACGTGCTTGAGCTGCGACGGCGTCCACTGCGGGCTCGCGCCGACGACGATGCCGCCGGCGCGCGAGACGCCGAAGAGCGCCGCGACCGCGTCGACGCCGTTCTTCAGGTCGACGACGACCGGCTCTCCCGGCGCGAGGCCCGCGGAGGCGAGCCACGCGGCGATCCGGCCGCTCTCGCGCGCGACGTCGGCCGACGTGAACGTCCCGTCGGGCGTGACGAGGAGCGGGCGTTCGCCGTCGCCCGACGCGACGTGGCGCTCGAGGAGACCGTAGAGGCTCACGACTGCCCGAGCAGCTCTCGGCAGAGGAGCTGGGTCGAGATGGCGCCGACGAGCGCCATGTTGTCGGTGTTCGAGAGCGCGCTCGCTCCCGCGCTGGCCTTGCACTTCTTCCAGAGCGCCTGGACGGCGGGCGCGTGCAGCACGCCGGTCCGCGTGACGGCGTCGACGGAGAGCAGCTCGTCGACCGCCGGCGAGGAGGCAGGACCGACGAACGAGACCGCGTCGGGGGCGCGGTAGGGCTGCTTCTTCCGTGTGACGATCTCGCTCGGCACGAGCGGCCCGGCGACGCGCTTGAGGACGTGCTTCTCGTCGAGCACACGGAGCTTGTACGAGTCGGGCAAGCTGTTCGCCAGATCGATGACGTCCGGATCGAGGAACGGAAAGCGCCCCTCGACCGAGCTCGCCATGAGCATGCGGTCGCCTTGCGAGCCGAGGAGGTAGGGGCCGAGGAGCGTCAGGACCTCGATGAGCTGGTCCTGCGCGAGCGGTGACCAGGCGGCGATCTCCGGAGGGAGCCCGTCGAGGAAGTCCTTCACCACGTCGGTCTCGGGCGGCGGGCGGAGATCGGGGCTCAGCATGCGCCGGAGCGCCCGCGTCGTCGTCCAGCGCGTCCCGTGCGCGAAGCCCGGCTGCCGGTACGATCCGAGGTCGCGACCGAAGAACTGCATCGCCATCTCGCGCTGCGCCACCGGCGACCTCGCGAGGTAGGGGTAGAGGCGCTGGAGGAGCAGCGGCCGCCTCGTCGACGCGGGGGAGCGCGCCCAGAACCGGCGGACGACGCCCTCGCGGAACAGATCGTAGCCGCCGAAGAACTCGTCCGCGCCCTCTCCGGTCAGGACCACCTTGGTCCCGCGATCGGCGACGAGCCTCGAGAGGAGCAGGAGCGGCGCGGGCGCGGTGCGGAGCAGCGGCCGCTCGGCGTGGCGGACGACGTCGGGGAAGACGGACGCGACGTCGTCCTTGTCGACGACGACCTCGTGGTGCTCGGTGCCGAGCGCGCGGGCGACCGTTTGCTGGTAGCCGGTCTCGTCGAACTCGGCGTCGGCGAAGCGGAGCGAGAAGGTGTGGAAGCGCTCTCCCTTCGCGCGGAGACCGAGCGCGGAGACGAGCGAGCTGTCGAGGCCGCCCGAGAGGTAGCAGCCGACGGGGACGTCGGCGCGGAGCATGCGGAGCGCCGTCGCGCGCTCGAGGGCCTCGCGGACGGCGACGGCGGCGTCCTCGACCGTGCCGATGAAGCGCTTCTCGAAGTCGTGCGTGTAATAGGCGCGCTCGGTGGCGCGGCCGTCCTCGTAGACGCGCACGTGTCCCGGCGGAAGCTCCGAGATCCCGCGGAACACGGTGCGTGGCGCGATCGCCGCCCAGAACGTGAACGTCTGGTCGAGCCCGATCGGGTCGAGGCCGTTTCGCAGCGAGGGATCGGCCGCGAAGATGGCCTTCACCTCGCTCGCGAAGACGACTCGGCCCGCGGTGTCGGCGTAATAGAGCGGGTGGATGCCGACGCGGTCGCGCGACAAGAGGAGGCGCCTCCTCGCGCCGTCCCACAGCGCGATGGCCCACTGGCCGTTGAAGCGTCGGAGCGCCTCGTCGCCCCACTCGGCGAGCGCGCGGAGGACGACCTCGGTGTCGCTCCGCGTCCGGAACACGTGCCCGGCGGCCGCGAGCTCGGCGCGGAGCTCGACGTAGTTGTAGATCTCCCCGTTGAAGACGAGCGCGAGGTCCCGCTCGGGCAGGCACATCGGCTGCGCGCCGCCGCTCGGGTCGATGATCGCGAGCCGCGTGTGCGCGAGGCCCGCCGCTCCGGACAGGTGGACTCCCGCGTCGTCGGGGCCGCGATGGTGGAGCGCCCGCGTCATCGCGCGGAGGGCGGCCGCAGGCGGAGCCTCCTCCGGCGAGGGCTCGACTGCAGAAAGCAGCCGCACGATGCCTCCGATGCCGCACATGATTCTGGATCGCCTCGTCTTTGGCTATGCTGCCCGCGTGAACGACATCGAGGTCCAGGGCGAGATCAGGAAATTCATCATCGAGAACTTTCTGTTCGGTGACGAGTCGGCTGCGCCGTCCTCCGACCAGGCGCTCGTGCAGAGCGGGCTCGTCGACTCGACCGGCATCCTCGAGATCGTCTCCTTCCTCGAGAGCACGTTCGGGGTTCAGACCGCGGACGAAGAGCTGGCGGCGGAGAACTTCGGCTCGGTCGCGACCATCGCGAAGTTCGTCCTCCGCAAGAAGAACGGCGGCTGACCGAGGCTCATCGGTCGAGCTCGAGCGGTTTGTCGACGAGGAGCGGTCGCTCGTGCAGGTAGCGCGTCGTCGCGCGCTTCTTGTCGATGTCGCCGTAGACCCACTCGACCTGCTCGGTCGTGAGGTCGGCGGCCGCCGCCACGTCGGCGGGGGCGACGCCGTTGTTCTTGCCATAGAGGCAGAGGTCCATCTGCGGGTAGGGGAGCGCGAAGTAGAACTCGTCCTGCCCTTGCGCGAGCGAGTAGGTGTCCGTCGTCGGAGGGCGCCCGCGGACGGCCTCGGGCACGCCGAGCTCCTTCGCGAGCGCGTAGACCTGCGTCTTGTACAGGTGCGCGATCGGCTTCACGTCCGCCGCGCCGTCGCCGTTCTTCACGAAGAAGCCCTGGTCGTACTCGAGCCGGTTCGGCGTGCCGGTGCAGACGTAGTGGAGCTTGTCGGCCCAGTAGTACTCGAGCGTCTTGCGGATGCGCTGCTTGAAGTTCGTCGCGGCGACGATCTGCAGGTACGGCTCGAGCGGGAGGCGGTGCCGCTCGATCGTGCCGTCGGGGCGCTCGACGACGATCGAGTAGACGTTGTAGTCGGCGCCGGCCTTCGCGCCGGGGAGCACGATCTTGAACTTGAAGCCGGGGCCGTAGTCGGGGACGACCTGGCGGACGGCCTCGTCGCGTCGCTGGTAGCAGCCGATGGCGTCGAGGGTCGCCGAGATCTCCTCGAGGGTGTGCGGGATCCCGAAGGCGTCCGCGACCGAGCGGGAGAGCGCGAGGGTCGACTCGGACGAGTCGCGCTCGGGCATCAAGAGGGCGTGGCACCTCGTCGGACCGAAGGCGCGCGCGCACAGACCGGCGACGACGCTCGAGTCGATGCCGCCCGAGATGGCGATCACCGCGCCCCGGCGCTTGAGGACCTGCCCGACCTGCTTCTTGAGGGCGGTGACGATGCGTTCGACTTCGTTCTTGGTGTCGAGCGCGAGCACGTTGGCGGAGAAAGTCATGAATCCTCTCGTCAGCTGATGTCGATGAGGTGCGGGGCGAGCGTCCCGGAGCCGCGTACCTGCCGGTAGTAGCGCAGGAACTTCGTGAACTGCGCGTCGGGATCGTCGAGGTCGAAGCGAGCGCGCTTGTTCGCGCTCGGCGTCTGCATCATCAGGTTCTTCACCGCCCACGTGTCGATGGCGACGGGATCGGTGCCGGCCACGATCGTCCGCGTCCGAAGACACGTCTCCTCGGCGTGGCGAAGGTCCGCGCGCTCCTGGTCCCACCCCGCGGGCTCGAACGCCACCCACTCCGCGACGAGCAAGACGAGATCGGGCGAGCGGACGTCGCGGGCGAGCTGCGCGAGCGGGCCGGCCATGCGCCACGTCGCGCCGGGGCTCCCGCGACCGCAGTAGTGCACCGAGGTGTACCCCGACGCCAGCGGGTGCGTCCCGAGCGCGCCGGCGCTCATGTCGACGACGCCCATCGTGGACTTGCAGGCGCCGGTGAAGCCCGTCGCGGCGTGCTCGTTCGCCGTCGTCATGTTGATCCACACGAGCTTCCTGTCCGCGGGGACGAGCCGGTCGCCGTCGCGCCGGTGGACGCCGTCGGCCAGATCGACGACGAGGCCCGTGCGCGGTGACGTGAACCGCGGCCACGTGAGCGGCGTTCGCACCTCGTCGACCCAGCTTCGCGGCATCCGAAACGCGCGCTCGAAGTCCCAGCGGTAGCCGTCGCGCGTCTCGCCGGGGGCGATGGGGCCGCGGCCGTCGCCGCCGTAGGTGCCGAGCTCGTGCGTCGGGTCGTGCCAGGCGTCGTCCGCGAGCGCGCTCGGGCCCGCGTCGACGAGCCCGACGAAGCTCACCGGCGCTCCGCGATCGCGAAAATGTCCGATCAGGTCGCCGAGACCCGTCCAGCCCGGCACGTCGACGTTTCGCTCGGAGGGACGGCGCCACGCGCGCGAGAGCCCGGAGCCGTCCGCGAGCCGGAAATGCGTGTTCTCGAAGACGATGACCTCGCCGGCGAAGCCCGGCAGCTCGAGGACGTGCTCGACGAGCCGCTTCACGGCCGCGACGTTCGTCATCCCCTGGTTCCACCACTGGGCGCTCACCTTGACGATGACGACGTCGTCGGCGCCGACGACGCGTCCGATGCCGCCCAGCTTCGCGAGGACCTGATCGACGTTGTCCGCGGGGGAGCCGCCGCGCGCCACGTGGATCGTCGCGCGGTCACGCGCCGGATCGTGCGGGACGAGCGCCGGCGTCGCGGTGAACGAGGGGAGCTGCGTGGCCGCCGCGAGCTTCCCGCGGATCCTTCCCTTGAGCGACAACGCGAGCGTGCCGAGGCCGAGCGACGCGCCGAGCGCGAGCAGCCGTCGGCGCGAGAAGCGCCGCGGCTCCGCGGACGGAATTCGCTTGTCGGCCTCTCGCACGGCGCTAGCTTACCAGAGCGTGTGGCGCCGGGACTGCCGATGACCCGAGGCGATGCGCCGCCGCACCGATCGGTGGAGCGAGCCGTTCGACCGTGAGCATGAGCGTCCCCGCCTTTACGTACTCCGTCGCGCGAGAGGCTCCCGAGGAGGTCCGCGACGATCTCCTTCGCCTCTGGCGCGCCAACCTGACGCTCGCCACCGGCGCGGACGACAAGTTCCGCTGGCTCTATCGCGATGCTCCCGACGCCGCGGAGGTCGTCTTCGTGCTCCGCGCGCGCGCGGCGAACGGAGCCGAGCAGGTGGTGGGCACGAGCGGGCTCGGCGTCCGCAGGTTCCAGCTCGGCAGGACGGGACGCGAAGGGCGCGCCGGCGTCTGCGGCGATCTCGCCGTCGACCATGCGCATCGCGGCCTCCTCCCGGCGCTCCGGCTCCTCCGCGCGGTGCAGGAGCTCGGCGCGGAGACGTTCGACGTCGCCTATGGCTTCCCGAACAAGAAGGCCGAGGGCGTGATGATGCGCGCCGGCTTCCGCCTGCTCGGGAAGGCCCGCCGCCGCGTTCGGGTGCTCAGGTTCGCGCCCTACGCCGCGAGGCTCTCCGAGCGCGCGACGCTGCCGGCCAGCGTCGCGCGGATCGCGCAGCGGCCCCTCGTGGCCCGCGCGGCCGGAGTCCTCGTCGACGGTGCGCGGCTCCTCGCCGGTGCGCCTGGCGTCGTCCGCGCGGCGACGCGCTATCGGTTCGCCTGGGCACCGCGCTTCGACGAGCGGTTCGACGCCCTCTGGGCGAGCGCGCGCTCGGACTACGACATCGTCGGCGCCCGGACGTCGAAGTTCTTGGCCTGGCGCTACCCGGACTGCGAGATCGCGACGGTCTCGCGGCGAGACGACGGCCGGCTCGGCGCGTACGCGATCATCGAGCGCGATCGGAAGACCGAGATGGCCCGCATTCGCGACGTCTTCGGCCACGCCGAGGCCCTCGAGCCGCTGCTCGACCTGCTCGTGCCGGCGCTCTGGCGCCGCGGCGCGGCGAGCGCTTCGGTGAGCTTCCTCGGCGCTCCGCGCCTCGCGCGCCTGCTCGACGCGCGAGGGTTCGAGCTCCGCGGCGACGATCGCACGATCGTCGTGCACGTCGGCAAGAGCGCCGCGGACGACGCCGGAATCGTGGACGCCGAGCGGTGGCACCTCTTCGACCTCGACGAGGACACCTGACCGATCGCCGGCGGATCAGGCGTCGCGCCGCCCCGCGCCGACCTTCGCCCGGAGACTCCGCCAGCGATCGCGCATCGCGCGCAGCTTGTCCTCGAGGAAGAACTGCGGGCGGCGCTGCTGCACGGTCGCCCACACGAGCTCGCTCGAGGCGGTCGAGAGCGAGCGCTTGTAGCGCGTGTCTCCTCCCAGCAGATCGTAGAGCGAGAAGCCTCGCTCCGCGTTGTGCGCGACGGCCTCGGCGTGACACACGAGGCCCGGCTTGAGCCGGTTGTCGTCCTCGTACGCGAGCCCGCTCTGGTAGAACGAGACTGTCCCGTTCCACGCGAAGTTGTAGAGGCACCCGATCGTGCGGTCGCCCGCGTGCACGCGAAGGAGCTGGATCTCCCCGTGCTCGAAGCGCTTGTCGATCAGCCGCTCGTGGAAGTCGCGGAGGTAACGCTGCGTGAAAGCGCCGGGCGTACCCTTCTTCGACCAGCTGGCCTGGTGGAGGCTCACGAGCTCGCGAAAGACGGCGCGCGCCTCGCCGAGGCTCGTCGCGGCGTCGACGCGGATCGGTCCGCGCTCCTGGTAGAGCCGCGCGGCGCGGCGGATCTGCGAGCGCGTCTGCGCCCCGAGCAAGGAGAGGTAGTCGCCTCCGGCCGCGCGCACGCGATCGAGCTCGACGACGGGACACGGGGCAGCGCGTTTCACGCGGAGCTTCCGCGGCCGGGCGACCGAGGCCCCCGCGAGCGCGTCGCCCTCCATCGCGTCGAGGACGAGCTCGTCCCAGCCGCCTTCGGGGAGGTGCTCGAGCAGGCGGGAGAGCGGCCACCGATCGGACGCCCTCGCGAGCCAGCCGTTGTGCTCGATGACGATGTCGTCGAGGTCCGGATAGCCCGTCGCGTTCAGGTAGAGCGCGCGGCTGATGACGAAGCCGGCGCGGCGGACCGTGCGGCGGCCGATGAAGCACGCCAGCACGGGCGCGTCGCCGTCCGAGACGACGAGGAGCCGCAACGAGACGTACCGCGGCAAGGTGGCGAGCCAGTTCTCGACCCACGGCCACGCGAGGAAGTACGTCGGCGGCGCGGCCTCCGCGAGCGCTCGCCAGACGGACTCCGCCTCGGCGGGAGCGTCGAGCGGGTCGAGCTCTCGCGAGGACAGCCGCATCGAGGCGGTCACGACGCGCGAGCGGGCGGGGCGGCGCCCGATCCGCGCGCCGTGGATCGCTTCGTCACGAGGACCTTCTGCCACGGCAGCAAGGCCGCGAGCGGCGCGAGCGGACGGAGGAAGGGCCCCGAGGGCAGTCCGCGCGACGACAGCCCGTGCGCGAGCTGCTCGCTCTTCAAGAACCGGACGTCGTGGCCGGCGAACATCGCGCGGATCTCCGACGGCCTCGACGCCCACGGGTAGCCTTCGACGCGCCGCCAGTCGCCGAGGAGCCTGTGGGTGTGAAAGTCGAAGAGGCGGAACGGGCTCGGCGTGACGAGGCAGACCGTCCCGCCGGGGCGGGTGACGCGGAGGAGCTCCTCGGCGAACGTGACGCGGGACTCGCGCGTGTAGAGGTACTCGAGCACGGAGACGCAGAGGACGAGATCGTGAGCGCCGTCGTCGGCGGGGAAGCGCTCGCCCGCGGGGACGTGCGAAAACGAGATCTTGGTCTCGTCGACGTCGTGGCCGCGCGCGCGCACCGCCGCGGCCTCGAGCGACTGCGCGTTGGGATCGATCCCGCGCACGTGGCGAGCGCCGAGGCGCTCGGAGAGCGCGACGGCGACGGTGGTGGCGCCCGTCCCGCACCCGACGTCGAGGACGTCCTCGACCCGGCCGACGTGGCGCTCGAGCAGGCGGCAGATGCTCTTCTGGTGCACTGCGACGCGCCCCACCTCGCGATCGATGAGCGCGTCGTACGCCGTGGCTTCGACCGTGTACGACGAGCCCTGCTGGCCGTCGTGGATGTCGAGGGTCCCGGCGCCCTGGCGGATCAGCTCACGGAAGCGCGAGAGGTGGGGTTCGTTCATCTTCGAGCCGCGCGGCTGGGGTGTCGTCACGTCGTCCTCCGGCTCCGGACGGAGCCCGCTCAGCATCATCCCCCTCACGTGGGGAACGGATCAAGGTCGAGGGAAGGTGGTAGCGTGCCGAGCGAATGCGCCTCCTGGCGATCACCCCGATCTTTCCGAATCGACTCGAGCCGCTTTACGGACCTTACAATCGGCAGCAGTTCAAGGCGCTCGCGGCAGAAGGCGTCGAGGTTCGCGTGCTCTGCGCGGTGCCGCACCTGCCCGGCGCGAGCCTCCTCGGGGCGCCGAAGCGCGCGGCGACGCTCGCGGCGCTCGGCGACGGCGACGAGATCGACGGCCTCGCGACGCGCTACCTTCGCCGCCTGTACGTGCCCGGCGTGGGCGCTCCGGTCGCCGTGCCGCTCTACCTCGCGTCCCTCGCGCCGCATCGCGATCTCTTGAAATGGGCCGACGTCATCCTGGGCACGTGGGCCTACCCCGACGGCTGCGCGGCGGTCCTCGCGGCGCGCGCGCTCGGCAAGCCGTGCGCGGTGAAGGTCCACGGCTCGGACGTCAACGTCATCGCGAAGCGCCCCGCGGTGCGCGCGATCATGCGCCGGGTGCTCCCGAGCGCGGGTGCGCTCGTGACCGTGTCGGGCGCCATGGGCGACGAGCTCGCGGCGATCGGCGTGCCGCGCTCGCGGATCCACCTCGTCGCGAACGGCATCGATGCGGCGCTCTTCGGCGCGGCGCCCGCGCGCGCCGACGCGCGACGCGAGCTCGGGCTCGACGCGCCGGGGCCCGTGCTCCTCTTCATCGGTCGGATCGAGCCGCAGAAGGGGATCGCCGAGCTCCTCACCGCGTTCGAGCGCGTCCACAGCGAGCGCCCCGACGTCACGCTCGTCCTCGTCGGCGACGGCGTCTGGCGCGAGCGCGTGGAGCGCGCGCGGCCGAAGTACCACGGCCGCCTCCACGTCGCCGGCGCGCGTCCGTTCGCGGAGATCCCGACGTGGCTCGCCGCGTGCGATCTCGTCGTCCTCCCGAGCCACAACGAGGGCACGCCCAACGTCCTGCTCGAGGGCCTCGCGTGCGGGCGTCCCGCCGTCGCCACGCGCGTCGGGGGGATCCCCGACGTCCTCGCGGATCCCCGGAGCGGCATCGTCGTCGAGCCACGCGACGCGAACGCGCTCGCCGAGGGGCTCCTCGCCGCGCTCGCGCGCGAGTGGAGCGACGCCGACGCGAGGGCGTGCGGGCCGTGGAGCTGGCACGAGAGCGCCGCCCACCTCGCGGCCGTCCTCCGCTCGCTCCACGCCGCCGGTGGATCAGGCGCGTGAAGCGGCGTGCTCGGCGGGGCCCGGCCTCGCCGGCGCTTCCGCGGCGGGCGCCGGCGAGGACGCCGTCACGCGGCGGATCCCTTCACGGACGCCGACGCCCGGCTTCCACCCGAGGAGGCTCCGAGCGCGATCGCTCCCGTAGCGGAGCTGCGCGAGCGCCGACTGGAGGCGGTAGAGCGCGATCGGCGAGGGCTTGCCGAGCGCGCCGAGCGGGAGCTCGCTCAACTTTCCGAGCGCGAACACGACAGGGCGCGGGACCTTGATGACGCCCGCTCCGGTCCCGACGAGAGAGAGGACGTCGCTCTGCGTGAGGTGCTCGTCGTCGATGAGCTGGATGACCTCGCCGCCGCTGAGGCGCTTGGCGACGGCCGCGAGGATCGCGTCGACGACGTCGTCGATGTAGACGAGCGGGAGCTCGATCTTGCCGTCGCCGAGGACGAGCCACTTGCCGCCCGCGCGGCGCGCCACCGCGCCGTTCACGAGCTGGATGCCGCCGCCGAAGATCTGTCCGGGCCGGAGGATGACGCACGGCAGGCCGTCCTTTGCGGCCGCCGCCACCTTTCGCTCGGCCTCGAGCTTCGCGCGGGTGTAGGCGCCGCGCTCGTCGGCGCGAGGCTCGAGCGCGGCGTCCTCGGTGACGGCGCCTCTGCCCGCGGAGCCCGCCCAGTCGACGACGGACATCGACGAGATGTGCACGAGCTGCTTTGTGCCGTGCTTCTTGCACGCGTCGATCACGTTCTGCGTGCCGACGACGGTGCCTCCGACGTGCTCGGGCCAGCCGCCCTTCATCGAGGCGCCGGCGTGGATGACGGTCTCGGCGCCGGCGATCGCCCGGTCGACCGCGGCGGGATCGCCGAGGTTGCCGAAGCAGTACTCGACGCCGGCGATCGGCCTCTGGGGGATGCGGCGGACGAGGGCGCGCACCTTCTGGCCGTCCGCGACGAGCCGGCGCACGACTGCCGAGCCGAGCGAGCCCGACGCGCCCGTGACGACGAACGGCACGCGCGGCGAGAGCGGGAAGGCGGAGCGCTGCTTCTCGGCCTCCGCCTCGGCGGCGCGCGCGACGCGCTCGATGAACGGAACGAGCGCGAGGGCGTCCTCCGCCGAGACCGGGGGGCGCTCGCCCGCGTCGAGGCGGCGGTAGAAGTCGGCGACGAGATCGCGGAGCCCCTGGTAGGCCTGGACCTCCTTGCGCACGAACTTCCAGACGCCGCGCGGCACGTCGACGAGCGGCTGGAGCGAATCGGTGAACGCGTTGACGAGCCGCTCGGCGGCCTTCGGGAGCGGCGTCGAGCTCCGCTTGCCGTGGAACATCGCGAAGAGATCGACGCGGAGCACGCCGCGCGTGCCGTGGATGATGAGCTGGCTCTGCATCGGCTTCACGTTCCACGTGAGCTGGAACTGGCCGAGGCCGCGCCGGCAGCGGACGAGCGCGCGCCACTCGTCGAAGGCGAGGTTCGGATCCCCGCCGAGGCTGCGGAAGGAGGCCTCGACGTCCTCGACGGGACCGAGCAGCTCCTGGATGAGGTAGAGGCAGTGGATGCCGAGGTCGCGGAACGGGTACCCCGCGCTGCGGTACCACGGGGGCAGCGGCCCGCCCTCGTAGGGCGGAAACTCCGAGCCGCGGAGGATGTCGACCGAGACGACGTCGCCGAGCTTGCCCGCGCGCACGGCGGCGAGCGCGCGCTTGATCTGCGGGTCGAAGAGGAGCGAGTGGTTCACGCTCACGGTGAGGCCCTTCTTGGCCGCGAGCTCGACGACCTTCCGGCCCTCGGCTTCGTCCTCGGCGATCGGCTTCTCGACGAGGACGTGGCATCCGCGCTCGAGCGCCGCGATCGCGACGGGGACGTGCGCCGACGGCGGCGTCAGGACGTGGATGACGTTGGCCCCCGCGGCGACGAGCGCGTCGAGCGACGGGTAGGCCGTCGTGCCGAGCTTCCGGGCCGTCGCCTCGGCGCGGGCGCCGTCGAGATCGGTCACGCCGACGAGGTCGACGAGGCCGGGCAGCGCCTTGACTGCGTAGACGTGGAACTCGCTGATGTTGCCGGCACCGACCATTCCGGCCTTGAAACGTGCGCTAGTCATCGGACCCTCGTGGATACTTCGCTTTCGCGGCGTCGTCGACGATGCGGGCCACCTCGGCGACGCGCATCGGCCATGTCTCTCGCTCCATCGCCTGCGATCGCTCGCGGCGTCGCGCGGGGGAGTCGCTCGCGAGCGCGCTCTCCACGGCGGCGACGAACGCGGGGCCGTCGTCGGCGATCGTGCAGCGCGGCACGTAGCGCCGCACCTCCGGCACGTCGGTCGAGACCACCGGGAGGCCCGCCGAGAGGTACTCGCGGAGCTTGATCGGGTTGACGAACTTCATCCGCTCGTCGATGCGGTAGGGGATCAAGCCGACGTCCATCCCCTTGCAGTACGCAGGGAGATCGGAGTGCGGCTTGCGCCCGAGGAGGTGGACGTTCGGCAGGCCGGCGACGGCGCCGACGTCGTCGAGCGCTTGCCCGATGAGCGCGATGCTCCAGCTCGGCCGCGCGCGCGCGACGTGCGCGACGAGATCGAGATCCACCCAGCTCCGCAGCGTGCCGTAGAAGCCGAGGACCGGCTTCGGCAGCCTCGCGATGTCGGCGGGAACGATCGTGTCGTCGTCGAGCGCGCGCGCGAACTCCGCGTGCGCGACGCCGTGCGGAGCGATGTGCGTCGCGGGATTGACCGCGCGCTTGGCGTCGGCGAGCTCGCCGTTGATCGCGAAGACGCAGTCGACCTTCGAGAGCAGCCGTCGCTCCGCGGCGACGGTCGCGTCGCGATCGAGGTACGCGAAGAGCGACCACTCGTCGACGCAGTAGTAAACGGAGAGAGACTCCCCGAGCGAGCCGACGTAGTCGGCGACGTTGGGCAGGAAGGTCCAGAGGTGGAAGTCGTCGATGCCGAGCCGCCGGCGGAGGAGCGCGATCGTCGTGCGCAGGATCTCGCGGTTGATCCGCCGCGCGACCGCGCTGTGGGGGAGGGGGAGGACCATCGGCGAGAAGACCCAGAGGTCGTTTTCGACGTTCACGGGGCCGCGCGCGAGCTCGGCGAGCTTCCGCTTCATCTTGCCGAGGTCGCGCCCGCTGCCGAGCTTCGGCGTGCGCGTCCCGATCGAGTTGAGCCAGAGCACGCGCCGGCTCTTCGCGAGCTCGCGGAGCACGTGGTGGTTCGAGGTGGGGTCCTCGTGCCAGTCCTTCGCGAACGCGATGACGCCGGGGACGCGGAAGCGGGCGCTCGGGGATGTTCGGCTCACGCGATCGATGCCCTCGTATCGAAGACCGTCCGCGATGGGCCCGCGGTAGGTCGCCGCGGGCTCGGTCTCGAGGCGGGCCGAGCCTACCACGCTCGCGGGGCGGGTGCGGGCCTTGGCGACCCGTGGAAACGCGGCTAGTTTCGCCTCGATGATCGGGCGATTTCGCAAGAAGCTGAAGTCCGCGGTCTACGGGATGGTCCCGCGATCGCGCCTGCTCCAGCGCGGGCCGACGGGGCGAGCGCGCGTCGCGCTCACGTTCGACGACGGGCCGAACGAGCTCACGGCGGGCTTCCTCGAGCGGCTCGACGAGCTCGGCGTCCGGGCGACGTTCTTCCTCGTCGGCAACAAGTGCGAGGCGCAGCCCGACCTCATGCGCGAGTACACGCGGCGCGGGCACCAGGTCGCGAGCCACGGCTACGACCACACGCGCTTCACGCAGCTCTCCTGGGGCGCGCTCGTCGACCAGCTCGACAAGACCGATCGCGTCCTCGGACGCCAGCCGACCTCGCGGCCCTGGGTGCGCCCGCCGCACGGCGCGGTCGACGCGCGCGTCCTCGGCCAGCTCCTCGCCTACGATCGCCTCATCGCGCTCTGGTCGTACGATCCGCGCGACTACGAGGTCCACGACAAGGACGAGATCGCCCGCCGGTGCCGTCCGGAGCGCGTCTCGCACGGCGAGGTGATCCTCCTGCACGAGGGGAGGCAGTCGACGCTGGACGCCTTGCCGGCGATCGTCGGCGGGCTCCGTGACGGAGGCTACGAGATGGTCACGATGGCGGAGATGTTCGCGTCGCCATGAAGCGCCCGTTCGTGACGGTCCTCGCGCTCGGCGCGCTCGGCTGCGACACGCGGAGCGATCCGGCGCGCGGCAGCGTGCCCCGCCCGCCGGTCGCGACGAGCGACGCGGGCTGGGAGGGGCAGCGCCCGTCGCCGCCGCGCCCGCGGCTCGACGCCGGCGCGGCCAGCGAGGCGCCGGACGACGCGAGCGACGGCCGCACGCCCTCGGGGTACTTCCTCGTCAGCAAGGAGCGGCTCGCGACGCTCCGCGCGGGGAGGACGGGCGCGGCCTGGTCGGCGCTGCTCGCGAACGCGGAGGAGGCGCTCGTCAAGCCGGACCGGACGCAGTCGTCGCCCGAGAACGTCGCGCTCGCGTACCTGGTCACGGGCGACAAGCGCTTCGCGGCGGGGGCCTACCGGTTCTTCAAGGCGAACACGTCGGTCGACGTCCGGGACGGCAGCTACCTCGGGTTCGGCGATCTCCTCCGCGGCGCCGCCTACGTCCTGAACTACTGCGGCGACGCGCTGACGCCGGCGGAGAGGGCGGAGATCATCGCGTACCTCGAGCGATGGACGAACGAGCTCTGGTTCGCCAACAAGGGCAGCGGGTGGGGGCTCGAGGACGCCGGCAACAACTACTACTGCGCCTTCGTCGAGGGCACGGCCCACGCGGCCTTCGCGCTCGAGGCGGCGAAGCACCCGTCCGCGAAGAAGCTCGTCGACCTCACGCGCGCGAAGATCGAGGGCCCGAAGGGCTCGCTCGCGTACCTCGCCGGTCAGGGCAGGGGCGGCGACTGGCACGAAGGGGCGAACTACGGCCAGCGCTCGAAGCAGCGCCTCTTCTCGGCGTTCGCGGCCATCGCTTCGATGGGCGGGCCGAACTACTTCGCGCGGACGCCCTTCACGCGCGAGGCGATCCTCTACGCGCTCTACCAGCTGCAGCCGGGGAGGCGATCGCTCGCGCCGACGGGCGATCTCGCGCGCGACGTCGCGATGGACGTCTCGCCGTTCGACCGCGACTACATCCAGCTCGCCACCTACTGGGTCGACGATCCGGCGGTGCGCGCGCTCGGCGCCTGGTACCTGACCGAGGTCGCGCCGAGCTACCTGACGCCGCGTCTGAACGTGCGCGACTCTCTCTACCGCGACGTCGTCTTCCCGAGGTTCAGGCCGGTCGAGTCGCCGGCGAAGCTGCCGCTCGGCTACCGCTCGAGCGGGACGGAGTGGCTGAACGCCCGCTCGTCGTGGGACGACGGCGCGACGAGCCTCACCGTCGTCGCGTCGCCCGAGATCACCCAGAGCCACGCCCACGTGGAGAGCGGCGGGTTCGTGCTGTGGCGAGGGGGCTGGCAGATCGCGGACGCCGGGACGTTCGGCAAGTCCGGCCTCAACTGGGAGGCCGGAGCCCACAACATGATCAACGTCGCCGGCCACGACAACACGAGCCACAAGAGCGGCGGCCTCGTGCAGTACGCCGACGCCGGCGGCGTGATGTACGCGCAGATCGACAGCTCGAAGCTCTTCGTCAAGCGGGTCGCCGGCGGCGACTACGAGGACATGCTCGACGAGTGGACGCGCGAGCTCGTTTTCGTCCGGCCCGACGCGCTCGCGGTCTACGACCGCGTCGTCGCCAAGCCTCTCGGCAAGAGCTGGTCGTGGCGGGTCCACACGCCGGGCAAGCCCAGCGGCGACAAGGCGCGCTTCTTCGCGACCCACGGAGATGGCGCGGTCTCGATCGACGTCCTCGACGGCGGCGAGGTGAAGGTCCAGAAGGACACCGATCTGATCGACGGCGGCTCGACCGCCTGGCGCGTCGAGGTCGGGCCGAACGCGACCGGCCGCGTCCTCTCGCTCCTCCGCACCGGGGCGCGCGGCGCTCCTGCCCCGCCGCCGGCCGAGGCGATCGCCGCGCCCGGCGTCGCGGGGGTCGCCTCGTCGTCGCACGTGATCGTGTTCAGCTCCGCGCCGCTCGGGCGACCCGCGGCGCTGCCGTTCTCGTACAAGGTGAAGGACGGGCCGAAGCGGCAGCACGTCCTCGCGAACATGCGCGGCGGCTGCGACGTCGACGTGTCGCGCGCGGGGGGCACCGTCACCGTTCGCGTCTCGCCGGGGACGAAGTACCGCGCGACCGAGCAAGGCCTCGTTCGGTTCTCGGACTGACCCGTCGCGGCCGTGACCCCGCCCGAGCGGACGGTGTTGGTGATAAAGGAAAGATCGCCGATGACCGTCGCAGCGGAGTCCACCTGGCGTCAGCGGGCGAAGAAGCTCGCGTTCGCGGCGATCGTCGTCCAGCTCGTCGGCGTCGCGATCTTCCTCGGCGCGCTGGCGGTCGGAGAGAACGCGCGGCTCACGCTGCTCGCGCTCTATTTCCCGCGCCAGCCGGTCCTCGTGCTCGCCGTCGTCTCTGCGCTCTTCTCCACGGTGTTGCCGGTCGCGCGGCGGCGCGTGCTCTTCCCGCTGCAGATCGCGCTTTGCCTCGTCCTCGCGTTTCCGGTGATGGGGTTCGAGCTCGCCGGCATGTCGAAGAAGCCGCGTCCGAAGAGCGCGATCGAGCTCGCGAGCTACAACGTCTACTTCGGCAAGCTCGATCGCGACGGCCTGCTCCGCGAGCTCGACGCGATGACCGCGGACGTCATCCTGCTGCAGGCGACGTTCGACTCGATGCCCGGCCGCGTGAAGGAGAGGTTTCCCGATCGCGAGGTGCACCACGTCGACGATCTGATGATCATCTCCCGCTTCCCGATCGCGGAGGTCGACGTCCCGCCGCCGCTCGAAGACGGGCGACCCGCGAAGTACGTCGGCTACACGCTCACGACGCCCTCGGGGCCCCTCCGCGTGTTCAACGTCCACCCTTTCTCTCCGAGGCACGCGCTCTTCGGCGACACGTCGTCGGGCGACAACATCGCCGATCGCGATGCGCAGGCGGCCGCCGTCGTCGCCGCGGCCGAGCGGGGGGGCCCGCCGTTCGTGATCATGGGCGACACGAACCTCCCGAGGCCGAGCGCGATCGCGCGGAGGCACTTCGGCCGTCTGCGAGACGGGTTCGACGAGGTCGGCGTCGGCTTCGGGTACACCTTCCCGGCGAAGCGCCCGTGGATGCGGATCGACCGCGTGTTCGCGGGACGCGGCGTCCGCTTCGTGAGCGTCGCGACGGGGCCGCGCGGCAACTCGGACCACCTCCCGCTCTTCGCGGAGATCGAGCTCGTGCGTCGCTGAGACGCTTCGCGCACGGGGCGCGCGGTCGTCCCTTCGTGCGACGCACCGGGCGCGGGCCGCATGCTATCGTCGCGACTCGATGAGCCTGAAGGTTGGCATCGTCGGCTGCGGAAAGATCGCCGACGGTCACGTCGAGGAGATCCAGAAGATGCCCGAGGTGGCTCGGGTCGTCGGCGTCTGCGACCGCGAGCCGATCATGGCCGAGCAGGTCGCGATGCGCTACGGGCTCGGCTACCACACGCACGACGTCGAGCGCCTGCTCGCGGAGCAGAAGCCGGACGTCCTGCACATCACGACGCCGCCGGCGTCGCATCTCCCGCTCGCGAAGCTCGCCGTCGACGCCGGGTGCCACGTGTACGTCGAGAAGCCGATGACGCTCTCGCTCGCCGACACGCGCGAGCTCTTGCAGTATGCCGACCGCGCCGGGAAGAAGGTCACGGTCGGGTACACGTACCTCTTCGATCCGCCGGCGCGCGAGATGCGCGCGCTCATCGACGACGGCGTCCTCGGCGACATCGTCCACGTCGAGAGCTTCTACGGCTACAACCTCGCGGGCGCGTATGGCTCGGCGATCCTCGGCGACCCGAACCACTGGGTGCTCGGCCTCCCCGGTCAGCTCGCGCACAACAACATCGACCACCTCCTGAACAAGGCGCTCGAGTTCATGGACGCCGACGAGCCGAGGGTGACCGCCCACGGCTTCGTGCGCCGCAAGACGCGCTTCGGCGACGCCCGCGACGCGATGATCGACGAGCTCCGTCTCATGATCGACGGCGGGGGAACCACCGTCTTCGGGACGTTCTCCTCGCACATCCGGCCGGCGGGGCACTTCGCGCGCGTCTACGGGACCAAGAGCTCGGCCCACGTCGACTACCTCGCGCGCACGGTGACCCTCGAGTCGTCGGGCTCGCTGCCGAGCGCGATCGGCCGGCTCGTCCCCGCGTTCGAGATGGCCGCAAGGTTCGCGACGGCCGGAGCGCGCAACGTCCGCCGGTTCGCGCGGTCGGAGTTCCACTTTTTCTCCGGGCTCCGCTTCCTCTTCTCGGCGTTCTACGAGAGCATCCTCGCGGGGGGCCCATTGCCGATCAGCTACCGCGACATCCTCCGCGTCTCGGCGATGCTCGACGACATCTTCGCCCAGGTGAAGACCGCGACGAGGCCGGTGTCGTCATGAAGGTCGTCGTGACCGGCTGCACCGGGTTCCTCGGCGTGCCGACGGTCGAGCGCCTGCTCGCGCACGGCGGGGCGGACGTGCGCTGCTTCCTCCGGCGAGGCAGCAAGCGCGCGCGGCTCGACGAGGTGCTCGCGAAGTACCCGCGCCAGAAGACCGAGATCACGATCGGCGACCTCGGCTCGCCGGAGGCGGCCGCGAAGGCGATCGACGGCTGCGACGTCGTTTACCACCTCGCGGCGGCGCTCACCGGCGCGCCCGCCGACATGTTCCTGAACACCGTCGTCACCACCCGCCACCTGCTCGACGCGATCGCCGCGCGGCGGAGCGGCCGGCCGAAGCTCGTCCACGTCAGCTCGTTCGGCGTCTACGGCGTCGCGACGGTCCCTCGGGGCGCCGTCGTCGACGAAGCGACGCCGCTCGAGCCGCACCCCGAGCGACGCGATCCGTACTCCCAGGCCAAGCTGCGCCAGGAGCAGCTCGTCTGGGAGTACGCCGCGAAGTTCGACATCCCCACGGTCGTCCTCCGCCCGGGCGTCATCTACGGTCCCGCGGGCGGAGCGTTCTCGACGCGCGTAGGCGTGAACCTCTTCGGGCTCTTCCTCCACCTCGGCCGCGACAACCTCCTGCCGATCACGTACGTCGACAACTGCGCGGAGGCGATCGCCGCGGCGGGCAGGGCCCCCGAGGCCGTGGGGCAGGCGTACAACGTCGTCGACGACGACCTCGTGACGGCCTCGCGATGGCTCGCGCTCTACAAGAAGCGCGTGAAGCCGATCCCGTCGGTCCGCGTCCCGTATCCGGCGCTCGTGGCGGTCTCGGAGCTCGTCGCTCGCTACCACGCGTACTCGAAGGGGCAGCTGCCGGCGGTCTTCACGCGCTACAAGTCCGCCACGACCTGGGGAGGCAACCGCTTCGACAACGCGAAGCTCAAGGCGATCGGATGGCGCCCGATCGTGGCGACCGAAGACGGCCTGGGCAGGGCGTTCGAGTACCTCGGGGCAGAGGCGCGCCGCGCGAGCTGACTCGTGTCGTTCTTCGCGACCTTCGTCCTCGTCTTCGTCCTCGTCGTTCGCCCGCAGGAGGTTTGGCCGTTCCTCGCGGCGTTCCGCCTGCTGGACGTGTTCACCGGTCTCGCCGTCGTCGGCCTCGTGGTCGACTGGATCAACGACAAGAGGTCCGCGCTCTCTCCCCAGCTGCCCTACGTCGCCGCGCTCGTCGTGTGGGGCTACCTCGCGACGGTCGGGGGTCTCGGCCGCGACGGCCTCGTGCTCGCGACGCAGCGCGTCCTCATCCCGGCGATCTTCATGCTCGCCGTCGCGTTCTCCGTCCGCTCCTTCGGACAGCTCAAGTGGCTGATGGGGCTGCTCCTCGCGCTGGCGGCCTTCGTGTCCGTCGTCGCGATCCACCAGGGGCAGATCGAGCCCGAGTGCATCGAGCTCGCGCCGGAGCTCGACGATCTCCCCGACTCGATGCCGGACCTCGGCGATCCGGACGGGCGGAGCTGCGACACGGCCTACTCCTGCACGAAGGGAGGACGGGCCGGAGCGGACTACGTCTGCGAGCGACTCGGCCTCTTCAACACCGTCTCGACGCAGCGTCGCGTTCGCTGGCGAGGGCAGCTCGGCGATCCGAACGAGCTGTCGATCTACGTCGCGGCGGTCATGCCGCTCCTCTTCGCAGTAGGCGCCGGAGCGAAGAGGAGGCTCGCCTCCGTCGCGTCCTTGGCGCTCGTCGTCGTCGGCCTCTACGCCGTCATCTTGACGCAGTCGCGCGGAGGCCAGCTGGTCGTCGCGGCTGTCTTCGGGATCTACTTCGTGGCGCGCCTCGGACCGCGGGGCCTGGTCGCCGGGATGATGCTCGCGCTCCCCGTGCTGCTCTTCGGTGGGCGCGACGACGCGATGGCCGACGCGTCGGCGGGAGAGCGCACCGAGCTCCTCTACGACGGCGTGAGCATGTTCATGCAGCACCCGCTCCTCGGCGTCGGGATCGACCAGTTCCGCGAGCACACGTCGATCCGGCTGACCGCGCACAACGCCTACCTCCTCGCCGCCGCAGAGCTCGGGGGCATAGGGATCTTCGTCTGGACGAGCCTCTACTGGATGTCGATGAAGATCCCGCTCACCATCCTGCGAACGCCGCCTGCCGCGCTCGACCCCCGGCTGAGGGAGGCGGCCAAGGCCCTCCTCGTCTCGTTCGTCGGGATGGCGATCGGCGTCTTCTTCCTGTCCTTCACCTACAAGCAGCTCCTCTTCGTCTGGTTCGGAATGGCGGGGGCGCTCTATTCCGTGGTGAAACGGCAGCATCCGGAGTTCCAGGTGCGCATGGGGCGGGACTGGGTCGGCGTCATCCTCGCCGACGCAGCGATCCTGCTGCTCGTCTTCGTCTACTCGCGTCTGAAGGCCTGAGAGCGTTCGCTTGACACTGGAACCTGGCCTCCCGCACCCTATCGGGGGGATGAGTCGTCGAGCACTCGCAAGCGCGCTCGCGTCACGGGTCGGGCTGCTCGAGCTGCTCGAGCGCGTCGCGCTCCGGCCCGCGCTCATCGTGCTCGTCTACCATCGGATCGCGCGCCCGGAGGACTGCGCGTTCGACCGGAACGTGATCGAGGCGACGCCCGATCAGTTCGACGAGCAGATGGGGATGTTGCGCCGGCGTCACTCGGTCGTCGGCCCCGCCGAGCTTCGCGACATCCTCGAGAGACCGTCGACGCTCCGTCACCCGCGCGTGGCGGTCACCTTCGACGACGGCTACCGCGACAACTACGCGGTCGCCTTTCCCATCCTCAAGTCGCACGGGCTCCAGGCGCTCTTCTTCGTGCCCACACATTTCGTCGGCAGCCTCGATCTCACCTGGTGGGATCGCATCGCCTACGCGGTACGGCACACGAAGCGCTCCGAGCTCCGCCTCGAGTACCCCTCGTCGGTCACGGTTCGAGTCGACGGTTCGAACCGCGATCCGGCCGTCAAGGAGGTCCTCCGCGCGTTCAAGGCGGGGGGCCACGCCGACGAGCTCAGGTTCTTCGAGATGCTCGAGCGCGCCTCGGGCGAGGCCATGCCTCGCGAGGCCCGCGAGCGGCAGTTCTTCTCGTGGGACGAGGCCGTCGAGATGGAGCGAGCCGGGATGGGGATCGGATCGCACACGCACTCGCACCGGATCCTCAGCGGTCTGTCGGCCGAGGAGCAGCGGCGCGAGTGCGCAGAGTCGCGTGGCGCGCTTCGCGAGCGGAACCTCGCCTTCGGAGACTGCCTCGCCTATCCGGTCGGCGGCCCGGAGGCCTTCTCGGACGAGACCAAGCGGCACGCGCGCGACACCGGCTACCGGTTCGCGTTCTCGAACTACGGCGGCATCAACCTCGCCGGCCGGATCGATCCCTTCGACGTCAAGCGCATCGGGATGGACCTCGGCGAGACCGCGAGCCAGCTTCGCTTTCGGCTCGCCGCGTCGGCGTCGGCGGGCCGCGCGGCGTGGTGATCTGCGCCTGAGCTGCTCGAGGTCCCACGAAAATCCAGGCATCTCCGGCGCTTCGTTCGCCTAGGATGCTCGCGGACGCCGGGACCTGCCGTGTCGATCGAGAAGAAAGCCGCGCGCGGCGTGGCCTGGAACATGGTGGCCAGCGTGGGCACACGCGTGGTGTCGCTCGTCGGCACCCTCGTCCTCACGCGCTTCATCGCGCCTGACGAGTACGGCGAGGTCTCCGCCGCGGTCGTCTGCGTGGCGACCGCCGGGCAGCTCACGACGTTCGCGTTCGGTCAGTACCTCATCGCCAAGCGCTCTCCGCCGCGCGTCGCGTTCCAGGCGGCGGTCCTTCACGTCGCGCTCGGCGTCTTCGCGATGGCGGTCGTGATGGCGCTCCGCGGCCCGCTCGGCGAGATGGTCGACGCGCCCCAGATGGGGCGCCTCGTCCCGGGGCTGGCGATCGGCTTCTTGCTCGAGCGGATCCGGCACGTCCCGGAGCGGATGCTCGTACGGGATCTCCGCTTTCGCACCGTCGCCGTCGTGCAGAGCATCGGCGAGGTCACGTTCACCGGCACGGCCGTGGCGCTCGCGCCTCGTTGGGGCGGCGCCGCCATCGTCATCGGCTCCGTGGCGCGCTCGTTCGTCACGGCCGTCCTCTTCATCGCGACCGCGCCGCGCGCCGAGTGGTTCGTCTACTCGCCGCTCGAGGCGAAGGTCGTGCGCAGCCTGCTCGGCTACGGCGTGCCGATCATGCTTGGCTCGCTCGCCGATCGCGCGTCGACGAGCTGGGACAACCTCATCATCTCGCGTCAGTTCGGTCCGGGCGTCATGGGGCCGTACAACCTCTCGTACAGCCTCGCGGAGACGCCGCTCACCTACGTCGCCGAGCGCATCAGCGACGTGCTCATGCCGGCGTTCTCCAAGATGGACCCGGCCGAGCGGCCTGCGGCGGTGGTCCGCTCGGCAGGGCTGATGAGCCTCGTCGTGTCTCCGCTCGGCGTCGGCCTCGGCGCGGTCGCGCCGACCGTCGTCCACGCCTTCTTCAACGAGCGCTGGGCGTTGATGGCGCCGATGTTGACGATCCTGAGCGTGATGACCGTCGTCCAGCCCGCGCCGTGGGCCGCGATCGCGTACCTCCAGTCGGAGCGGATGACGCGCGTCATCATGATCACGAGCTTCTTCCGCGCGGCGCTGCTCCTGGCGCTCGTGTTCGTCCTCGGCAAGATCGGCGGCCCTCTGTGGGCGGCCGTCGGCGTCGGGATCGGCTTCGCCGGGCACAGCCTCCTCACGATCGTCCTGACCGCCCGCGCGACGGCGATGCCGCTCGCGCCGTACCTCACAGGCGTCGCGCGGCCCCTCGTCGCCTGCGTGCCCATGTTCTTCTCGGTGACCGCTCTCCACGGCGTGCTCGCGTCGCGCGCGCCCACCCCGGTCTTGCTGGCCAGCGAAGTGCTCGCGGGAGCCGTCGTGTACGTCGTTTCCGCGTTCGTCTTCGCGCGGGCGAACGTGCGCGAGCTCATGTCGATCGTGCGCGGGGCCGTGCGCAAGCGAAGCTGAGCGCCCGGCGCGACGCGCGGCCACGTGTAGGCGGTGGCGCGCGGGGCGACGATGGTATGCTGCGCGCCGATGAGCCCGCTTCGCAGCCTGCGCCAGAAGCACCTCCAGCGTTGGCTGCCGGGGTACCTGCGCGACGTCCGCGAGCGCGCGTTCGCTCCGGCGTGGGAGGGGCCGCGGCACGTGCTGTTCGCGATCTGCGACCACTACGAGCCGCTCTGGGGGCAGGCCGACGACGCGAAGGGCGCGGCGCGCGTCGCGATGTGGCGGCGGGGGTATCCGGAGCTCGCCGCCCGCTACCGGGACGCCGACGGGCGACCGCCGCGGCACTCGTTCTTCTTCCCCGGAGAGCAGTACCGTCCCGAGTACCTCGAGCCGCTCGCGGAGCTCGCCCGCGCGGGGTTCGGTGAGGTCGAGGTGCACCTCCACCACGACGGGGACACGGCGGCCTCGCTCGAGGCGCAGCTCTCGCAGGCGCTGTCGGACTTCGCGCGTCACGGCCACATCTCGCGCGACGCCGATGGGCGCCATCGCTATGCGTTCATCCACGGCAACTGGGCGCTCGCGAACGCGCGCGGTGACGGTCGATGGTGCGGCGTCGACGCGGAGCTTCCGCTGCTCTTCCGCACCGGCTGCTATGCGGACTTCACGTTCCCGGCGGGGCCGGACGAGTGCCAGCCGAACGTCGTCAACCGCATCTACTGGCCGACGGGCGATCTCGACGCGAAGCGCAGCTACGAGACCGGGACCCGCGCGCGCGTGGGTGAGGTGATGCGCGATCGCCTCTTGCTCGTGCAGGGCCCGCTCGGGATAGCCCGCCGCGGCTTGGGCGTCCGCATCGAGTACTCGGCGCTGACGGCGCACGACCCCGCGACGCCCGCGAGGGCGAGGTCCTGGCTCGCGCCGGCGATCCACGTCGAGGGCCGGCCGGACTGGCTCTTCGTCAAGCTCCACACCCACGGGGCACCCGACAAGCAAGGCGCGTCGCTGCTCGGCGAAGGCGGGCACGCGCTCCACCAGATCCTGACGAGCCGCTACAACGACGGGCGCGACTGGATCCTCCACTACGTGACGGCGCGCGAGATGTACAACGTCGCCATCGCCGCGATGGAAGGCGCGCGCGGCAACCCGTACGACTTCCGCGATCACGTGATCAAGCCGCCGCCGGTCGCGGTGAGCTGATCCGCCGAGCGGGCCGGTGCGACCGATGCGCGTGATCGAGGTGGTGCTGTCGCTGGGGATCGGGGGCCAAGAGCGCCTCGTCGCGCGCATCGCGCGCGCGCTCCACGAGCGCGGCCACGAGATGCACGTCGTGTCGCTGACGCCCGGCGGCGCGCTGCGCGAAGAGCTCGGCGGCGTCTCCGTCCACGACGTGCCGAAGCGGGACGGCTTCGACCGCACGCTGCACGCGAGGCTCTGGCGGCTCTTCCGGCGGCTCCGGCCGGACGTCGTCCACACGCACAACGCGGCGCCGCTCGTCTACGCCGCGCCAGCGGCGCGCGCCGCGCTCGTCCGCCCTGTCGTCCACACGAAGCACGGAGACTTCCGGTATCCGAGCGCGACGCTGAGGCTCGCGCGTGCGGCGAGCCGCACGGTCACCCACTTCGTGGCCGTCTCGTCGGAGACCGCGGCCGCCGCCGAGCGCACCGAGCGTCCTCCGCGCGCCAGGCTCTCCGTCATCGAGAATGGCATCCCGCTCGACGCGTTCGGCCCCGACGCGGAGGTCCGCGCCGCCGTGCGGAGAGAGCTCGGGCTCCCGGACGACGCGCTCGTCGTCGGCTCCGTCGGCCGGCTCGTCCCGGACAAGGACTACCCGCTCCTCGTCCGCGCCATGACGGGCCTCCTCTCCGAGCGCGTGCGCCTGGTGCTCGTCGGCGACGGCCAGGCTCGCCCGGAGATCGAGGCCGCGATCGACGCCTCGGTCCGCCCCTTCGTCCTCTTCGCGGGAGCTCGCCAGGACGTGCCTCGGCTGCTCTCGGCGTTCGACGTCTTCGCCTCGAGCTCCCGGACCGAGGGGCTGCCGCTCGCGATCCCGGAGGCCATGACCTCGCGGCTGCCGATCGTCGCCACCGCGGTCGGCGGCGTCCCGAGCATCGTCCCCGAGAGCGCCGGGATCCTCGTCGCCCATGACGATCCGGGCGCGCTCCGCGAGGCCCTCCGCGGGCTCATCGACGACCGGGCCACGCGCGAGACCATGGGCGCGCGCGGGCGGTCGTACGCCCTCGAACGGTTCGGCGAGGAGAAGATGCTGACCCAATACCTCGCGCTGTACGGAGCGTGATGACCGCAGGGGAGGGGCCGAGCCGGTGCGCGTCGAGAAGCTCGGAGAGCCGCGCTTTACATCGAGCGACGGGGCGGGTAGCCCGCTCGGTGATGGTTCGGGCGACCTCGACGGCGGTGTGCGCGGCGCTCGTGGCGTTCGCCTCGGACGCCGCCGCCCAGCCCATCGCCGTCGAGCGGATCCGTCTCCAGGGCGGGTACATCGGGGAGGCCCGCCCAGAGCCGGCGCCTCACCTCGACGACGTCTGGATCGGCGCCGTCCCGCAGCTCACGGTCTTCTGGCTGACGCCGGACGCGACGCTGAGCATCGACTACCAGCTCACCGCGGCCCTGCACTCGTTCAACAGCCTGAGCGAGATCGCGAACCTCCTGACGCTGGCGAGCGCCATCGACCTCTCGCGCCGGACGCGGCTCCTGCTCACGGCGGAGGGCGCCCAGTCCACGTACTCGAACTACCTCATCAGCCGGCCGGCCGGCGCGGCGCCGGTCGCGCTCTACCCGAGCGCGGGCAACCGCGTGATCACCGGGCGCGTCTCGGAGGTGATCTCGCACGACCTGACGCCCGCCGTGCGGCTCGAGCAGGACGCCACCCTCGGCGTGTTCACGACGCTGGCGCCCAGCCCGCCGCTCGATACGTTCTTCGCCGATCTCGGCGGGCTGGTCGAGCGCACGTGGCGGAGAGACGCCCTCGGCGCGGAGCTCCGCTCCGGCTACGTCAACATCAAGGCGTTCCCGCCCGTTCCGGATCAGCAGTTCGTCACGGTGACCGCGGCGCCGCGCTGGCGCCACGACTGGACGACGACCGTGAGCAGCGCGCTGAGCGGCGGCGCCACGGCCGTCCTCAGTCCGGACGCGGGGACCGCGCCGCGGGCCGCGCCGTTCGGCCGCGCGTCCGTCCTCTACAACGCGCTGCCGACGACCGCCGAGCTCTCGTATCAGGTCGGCGTCTTTCCGAGCGTCCTCACGGGGCTGCTCGCCGAGACGAACCAGGTGACCCTGCAGGGGACGGTCCCCATCTCCGAGCACCACCGCGTGTTCTTCGGCGGATCGGTCGGCTACCAGCACGCGTCGCTCATCGACCTCCGCAACCTCGGCAACGATCTCACGTACGACTCGTTCCTGAGCGACGTCGGCGTCACCTGGCAGGTCTCGCCCTTGATGCAGGTGTTCGGCCGCTACCAGTTCATCGCGCAGGTGGGCGACGCGAACGCGGTCGGCCTGAACCCGTCGCTCCTCCGTGATTTTTTCATCGTCGGCGTGCAGCTCTCGTCCCGGCCGTCGCCGATCGAGGCGGTGCAAACGAGGCTCCCCCAGCGCGTCGATCAGACCGACGCGCCGCGCGCGGCGCCGGCCGCGCGGCGCGATCCGCGCGCTCCGGCTCCGGCCGACGCGGACGCCCCTCCGCCCGAAGGGCCGGGCCCCACGCGCTGGATCCACACGACCCCGGCGCTGCCGCCGCAGCCGGTGTCCGAGCCGGACGCGGACTGAGCCGGCGCGAAGGGTCGCGCGCTCGCCGCCGGCGCGGCTCGCGTCACGCTCGCCGGTTCAGCGCAGCCCGAAGACGGCGTCGAGCTTCAGGAGCTTGAGGACGGCCAGCGGTTGCTCGCGTGCTCCGACGACCACCACGCTGCCGCCGTTCGCCTTCACGCGCTTGAAGAGCGACACGATGGCGCCCACTCCGGAGCTGTCGATGAGGTTCAGCTTCTCGATGTCCACGGTGACGCGCGTGGGCCGGTCCGCTACCACGGCGTCGATGATCGGCCGGATATCGCGAACCGTCAGCGCGTCGAGCGCGCCGTCGATCTGAAGTCGCGATTCGCCGCCTTCATCCGTGCGGGAGCAGTTCATCTAGGGCCTGGCCTTCATGGGGGGTCGCGCTTTGGGTGCGTTTGGTGAGTGATAGAACATTGGGCTGGCCGCCGCAGTACGAGACGTCGTCGACGAGGGCGTGGATCATGTACACGCCCATCCCGCGCTCCGGCATGCTGCCGAGATCGGGCGGGTCGAGCTCGTCGAAGTCGACGGCGGCGCCCGTGTCGATCAGGCGGAGGGTCATCGCGTCGGCGCTGAGGTCGGCTTCCACGTCGAGCATCCCGTCGGTGCGGTCTCGATAACCGTGGATGACGATGTTGTTGAAGGCTTCGCCGAAGGCCGTGACGATCTCGTGGCGGAACGTCCGGTCCGCGGTGGCGACGTGCCCCACCAGCGTCGAGACGAGATCGATGGCGAGCGGACGATGGACGAGCTTGGCCGGCAACCGGAACGTCATCCGGGTGACACAGGCCTCACTGGGCCGCTCCTTGGACATCTGCGCCATCGCGTGCCGCCGCTCGATGAGGGTATCAGGGCCCGCGTACCCCCCACAAGGCGGTCAGTGCCCGCGCGACATCAGCATGACGATCGGCGTCTGCACGAGGATCTGGAGCTCCATCCGGAGGTACGTCCAGAACTGCTCGAGCGCCGCGGCGTAGGCGAGGTCGAACATGAGCTTGATGCGCATGTCGTCGGCGAGGGCGCCGTCGGCCTCCTCGATGTCGAACGGGTTGACGAGCGTGTCCTTCAGCGTGGCGACCTCGCTGTTCGGATCGGGCGCGCCCGTGTAGCCGAGCGAGATCTGCGCGAGCCCGGTGAGGCCGGGCTTGATCCCGCGGGTGCGCTCCTCGAAGTAGGGGATGGCCATCGCGAGGTCGACGAGCAGCTCCGGCCGCTCCGGCCGCGGTCCGACGAGCGACATGTCGCCCTTCAGGACGTTCCAGAACTGAGGAAGCTCATCCAGTCGGGTTGCGCGCAAGAACCGCCCCACGCGCGTCACCCGCGGGTCACCCTTCGTCGCGACGACGGCCCCGGTGCCCTTCTCGGCGTCGACGCGCATCGTGCGGAACTTGATCATCGCGAATGTATCCCAGCGCGGCGGCTTGCCTTCTTCCTCGATGAGACGCCCCGCTCGGTGCTGGACGAAGAAGATGGGGCCGGGGGAGTCGAGCGCGATCGCCGCGCCGATGGGGATGTAGAGGGGCAGGGTCACGGCGATGCCGCCGAGGGACGCGGCGACGTCGAGCAGTCGTTTGACCACCGCTACCTGGGGGCGCACGGGCGGAGCATAACCCACGGGCTGCGGCCGTCGCGCCATCCGAATGGGCGACGTTACGGTTCGTCGGGAGACGTTGACTTGTGGGGCGATCCTCTTCAACCTCTGGCGATATTCGGCCCCCGTCGAGGGGGCGCGGGCCGACGCAGGGGCCCTTGGCGTCATGAGCAGAACGGCGACGGAGCAACGGTGCTCCCACTGGTTGGTCGGAGTCGAGGGGAAGGCCCGCAAGGTCCGCCTGCCCATCAACACGCCGCTCCTCGTCGGTCGCGGCGCCTCCAACCACATCGTGCTCGACGACCCGCGTATCTCGCGGCAGCACGCCAGGTTCGCTCCGGAGCGCGACGGCCCGGTCCTGTACGACCTCAACAGCGCGAACGGCACCATCGTCAACGGCGTCGCGGTGTCGAAGCACAAGCTCGTGCCGGACGACGTGATCCGGTTCGGCCGCTACGTGTTCCGGATCGAAGAGCAGCCGGCGGCCGCCGAGCCCGAGGTCGAGACGCCGACGCTCATCGCCACCGAGAGCGTCGCGAGGATGCTCGTCGCCCGCGAGTCCGCGGGGTCGGGGGAACGCCCGCTCGTCGACCTGACGCAGCTCGAGGACGCGTACCGCAAGCTCGGCACGCTCTACGCCTTCATGCAGGCGATCAGCTCGACGATCGACAAGGGGGAGCTTCTCCGCCTCATCGGAGGCAAGCTGCGCGAGATCTACCCGACCGCACGCGCCGTCGGAATCTACCTGCGCAAGGGGAGCGCGGAGGGAGCGGCGGCGTTCCAGCTCGCTCACTTCGCCGGCACGGGCATGGTCTCCGACGTCGAGCCGACGGTGCCGCACGACGTCGCCGACGCGATGCTCCACACGGCGCGCGGCGTCTTCGGGGGCGACGCGCCCGAGTCGTCACGCGTCCCCGGCGGCACCGACATGTTCGCGCCGATGGTCGATCGCGGAGCGGTGCTCGGCGTCATCCACGTCGCGGCGGACGAGAAGCGGCCGTCGTTCACGCCGGCCGACCTCGATCTGCTGAGCGGCATGGCCGCGCCGGCCGCCATGATGATCCAGAACACGCGGATGCACGACGAGACGATCCTCCGCGATCGGCTCAAGTACGACCTCGAGCTCGCGGCGAAGATCCAGAAGAGCTTTTTGCCGCGCGAGGTCATCTCCGTCGAGGGGCTCGAGCTCTTCGCCGAGTACCGCGCGGCCTACACCGTCGGCGGCGACTTCTACGACGTGTTCTGGGTCGGCGAGGACAGGCTCGCGGTCTTCATCGGCGACATCTCGGGCAAGGGCGTCGCGGCGGCGCTCCTGATGGCGCGCATCTCGAGCGAGCTCCGGGTCGCTGCGCTCGCGCACGTCGAGCCCGTCACGGTGCTCAGCGCGATGAACGAGGCGATCCTCGCGAGCGATCAGCCCGAGCTGTTCTTCACGGCGATCTACTTCACGTTCGACGTGAAGACCGGGGAGGTCGTCCTCGCGAACGCGGGGCACCCGTCGCCGTACTGGTGCCACTCGACGGGGCCGATCGACGCCGTCCAGGCGGGCGCCTCGAGCGCCATCGGCATCCTGGACGACCCCGGCTTCACGGCGACGTCCTTCCACTTGATGCCCGGCGACTCGCTCGTGCTCTACACGGACGGCGTCGTCGAGGCCGCCGACGCCCACGGTGGCCTCTACGGCTCGACCCGCCTCGAGGCGTGCCTCCACACGCTGACGAGCACCCGTCCGAACGAGATCGCGGAGCGGATCCTCCAGAGCGTCGAGGCGCACGCGATCGACACGGCGGTGAGCGACGACCTCACGCTCTTCATCTGCCACCGAGCCGTCGGCCGGGAGGCGTCGCTCCAGCCGCGGCGACGGAGCGGACAGATGGTCTCGCCGAGCGTGATACCGCCGCGGTCGCCGGCCTGATCAGGGGACGACGATGAGGTCCCCGGCGAGGACGACGAGGTTCTCGTCGGCGTGCTCGCTGGAGGTCGCGCGGCGCAGGTCGATCGGGACGCGGCGCGCCGGGGTCCCGCGGACGACGTAGACGAAGTCGCCGGCGAATCGGTTCGGTCCACCCGCGAGCGCCACGGCCTCGACGACGGTGACGTAGGACTTCGAGCTGTAGAGCCCGGCCCGCTCGACCGAGCCCATCACCGTGAAGTGGTAGCTGTTCACGGAGGCGACGCCGACCGAGACGACCACGTCCTCTTCACGCACGAAGTCGGCGAGGCGCTTCGCGATCTCCCGCTGGAGGTCCGAGGGGGTGCGCCCTCCGGCCTTCACGTCGCCGATGAGAGGCAGCGTGATCACGCCGTCCGGCCGCACCGTCACCTCGGCGGAGAGCTCGCGGTTCTTCCAGACGACGATCGAGAGCTGATCGAGCGGCCCGACGTGGAACTCGGACGCGCGCGGGTCGGGCTCGACCTTGTAGTCGTAGGGCGGCGCCGAAGAGCGGCACCCGACCACGCTGGTGAGCGCGAGGAGCGTCGCGATCCCCAGGACGCCCCACCCGCTGCGTGCTCTCGTCCGACCGTCCATGGCGGCCAAAGATACCCGAACGCCCTCGCTCATGGTGGCTTTCGGCGCATGGTATGCTTCGGGTCGCCCATGAGCTCGCCGCGCACCGCTCGCGAGGAGTTGAACCGCGCCCTCGTCGTCTGGCGACGGAGCCTCTCGTACTGGAAGCGCGCGCTGCTCGTCTTCGTGGTCGGCGCCGTCGTGTCGGTGCCCTTCGTGTTCACGCGGCCGCGGCTCTATCGGTCGGAGACGGTCATCCTGTACCAGGAGACGATCCGGTCGGCCGACCTCACGGGAGGGGAAGGGTCCGGCGAAGGTGCGGCCCGCCGCGTCGGCGCGAGGCTTCGCGAGGTGCTGCTCTCGCGCGCGAGCCTCGAGCCGATCATCAAGGAGCTCGGCCTCTACTTCAAAGACCCCGATCGCCGGGAGCTCGTCGAAGCCGTCGAGGAGATGCGCAAGCACATCCGCTTCAAGGCGCGCGAAGGCGACACGTTCGAGATCGCGTTCGACGGCAGCACGCCCGATGAGGCCCAGGAGGTCACGCGGCGACTCGGCGACTGCATCATCCAGGAGGCGGCCTCGCGACGGACGGAGGGAGCCAAGACGCTCAAGGAGTTCCTCTCCGCCGAGACCGATCGAAACGCCGCCGACCTCCGCGTGAAGGAGGCGGAGCTCGCGAAGTTCGTGGCGCTCTACCCGGAGCTCGCCGCGCGCCTTCGCGGGCAGCCGCCGTCGCCGGGGGCCTCGCCGATCGGCCCGACGACCGGACCGAGCGATCCCCAGCTCGCGTCGCTCGAGGCGAGGGCCGCGCGGATCGAGCGCCAGCTCGCCAGGGCCAACAAGGCCGAGCCCGCCCCTCCGCCGCCGCCGAAGCCCCCGCCGTTCCAGCCGCCGCCCGACAGCCCCGAGCTCGTCAGCGCCCGCCGCGATCTCGCGGACAAGTCCGCGCGGTACACCGAGAAGCACCCCGACGTCATCGCCGCTCGCGCCCGGCTTCGCGCCGCGGAGGACGCGCAAGCCGCGCTCAACGCCGCGGCCGCCGAGGCCCACGCGGCCGCGATCGCGTCGGCGGCCCGCGCCCAGGCCGACGAGCCGCCGCCGAAGAACGCCGCCGACGAAGCGGCGCTTCGCCAGCAGCTCGCGGAGCTGCACGCTCAGATCACGCACCGGCGCGCAGCCCTCGTGCAGGTCGACGGCGGCGCGCGATCGCTCGCCGCCGTCGCGGTGCCCTCCTCACCGGTCGAGCTCGAGGTCGAGTTTCGTCGGCTCGAGCGCGACGTCAACGAGGGGCGCGAGCGGCAGCGTCAGCTCGACGAGAAGCTCTTCAAGGCGTCGATCACCGCCAGCTCCGTGATGAACGACCGGAACATCCAGGTCTCCATCCTCGATCCGGCCTACTACCCGAGCGCCCCGGTCTCGAAGTCGCGCACGCTCATGCTCGCCGTGCTCCTCGCGGCCTCGCTCGTGCTCGCCATCGCCACGGCGCTGCTCTCGGCCAAGCTCGACGACAGGATCCACGACCGGGCCGACCTCGAGCAGCTCGGGATCCTCCCGGTCGTCGGCGTCATTCCGCGCTCTTTGCCGCCCAAAGCGTGACCCCTGGCTCCGCTGACACCGCCCGCGTGGTGTGGTAAAAATCGCCGAGATGGCTGAGTCTCCGCCCGGGGGGCGTGCTCCCGAAGGGGGCGACAAGGCGAGCGACGCGCGGCCGAAGTCAGGCGAGTCCGATCCGCTGTTCAACCCTCCCGGGTTGGCGGCGCGCCGGACCGTCATGGGCCTCGCGCCCGCTCCTCACACGGGCGGCGCCAATCGCGGGATCATGTCGGAGGCCGAGGAGCGAAAGCAGCGCGTCCTCGCGCGCATCGCCGCGATGGAGTCGGGGCGACCGCCGGCCGAGTCGCGCACCGGTCCTCCTCCGCCGAACGACGCGCCGGTGGCCCGCCCCGCGTCGGTGGCCCCGCCCGCGCCGGCGCCGAGCGCCGCTCCGGTGGCCCGTCCCGCGCCGGTCCCTGCGATCGTGGAGGAGACGTACATCGGGCTGCCCCCGAACGTCCCCGGCCCTGCGTTCGGCACGACGACCGCGATCATCCCGCCGCAGCACGCTTCGTTCGGTCCGGGAGGCGAGACGCGGCGCATCTCGTCGGACGGACGTCTCCCGGCGGCGTCGGGCTGGGACGTCCACGACCCGAGCCCACGACCCGAACGCGTCGTGCTCGACGCGGAGGTCGACGAGGCCGCGCCGAACACCGCGCGGATGGCGCACACGGGAGGGCCCGCGTCGCGCGGCGAGGTGCAACGCCCGGCCGCCGCGTCCGCCGCCCTCGCGCTCCGAGAGCACGATCCGTCGCCTTCGCGCCACGCCCTCTCGGGTCCGCTCGACGAGCGCCTCGTGCTGCTCGCCGAGCCCTATTCGCCTCGAGCGGCGAGCTTCCGTCTCCTGCGCGACAGCCTCGTCGCCAGGAGCATGCCGCGCGTGCTCGCCGTGTCGAGCGCCGCGCCGAAGAACGGCAAGACGACCTGCGCGATCAACCTCGCGCTGGCGCTCGCGGAGCAGGCCTCGACGCGCGTGCTGCTCATCGACGGGAACTTCTTCGAGCCCGAGCTCGGGGCGATCTTCGCGATCGATCGCCTTACGCCGATCGTTCCGCCCGATGGGGCTGCGTGGCTCGCTCCCTACCGCCTCGTCGAGATCACGAGCGGCTTCCACGTCGCCGGCGTCGTCCGCGCGCCCGGTGAGCCGCCGCCGCGGTTCGAGCAGCAGCGATTCGAGGCGATCATCGAGCGGCTCGTCCGCGTCAGCTACGACTTCATCATCATCGACACGCCTGCGCTGCGCGGGACGCCGGCGGTCGCGCAGATGATCGCGGCCGCCGACGCCACGCTGCTCGCGGTCCGTGCGGGCGCGACGACGGCGGGGGAGCTCCGGCGCGCGGCCGAGCAGATCCCGCCGACCAAGGCGCTCGGCGTCGCGCTGATCGACGGACCGCCGCAGATCTGACCCCGCCAGCGGGCCCGCGCCGAAACCGTTTCGACCCTCGGGCGGGCGAGGCTAAGAGGGAGCCATGGTGTCGGCGCGTCTCCCCAGGTGCTTCGTCCTCGGCATCGGTCTCTCCGCCGTTCTGGCCGCGTTCGCGGCGTGCGGCGATGACGCGGGAGGCGGCGGAGCGGCCCCGCTGGGGACGCCCCCGGCGCCGTCGGTGCTCGGCAAGTGCGATCCGGGCAAGGGCGAGGAGGCCGAGGACAAGACGAGCGGGTTCTTGCTCCTCACCGAGAGCCGACTCGCGAAGGTTCGGGCCGACGCCGCCGCGAACAGCCCCGCGTTCCAGGAGCTCCGCGCGACGGCAGACCGCTACCTCACGGACCTGAACGTCTACAAGTCGGGGGCGGAGAACGCCGCGCTGATGTACCTGCTCACGAGCGAGGCGCGCTACGCGACGAGCGCGTACGCGTGGGCCAAGCAGGTGATGGCGGGGGACCTCCGAGCCGGCTCGTACCTCGAGTACGGCGAGATGATGCGTCCCGTGGCGCTCGTCCTGAACTGGGCAGGCGCGGGGCTCACGGCCGACCAGCGGAGAGAGCTCGCCGACTTCCTCGAGGCCTCGACGAACGAGCTCTGGTTCGCGAACACGGGGAGCAAGTGGGGCATCTCCGACGACGAGTTCGCCTTCGCCGGCAACAACTACCGGATGGCGTTCATCGAAGGGACCGCGTTCGCGGGCTACGCGCTCGAGGCGCTCGGCGACGCGCGCGGCCGGCGCTGGATCGATCTCGCGGTCGACAAGATCGTCCGTCCGGGAGGCGTCCTCGAGTACATGGACAAGCTGCAGAGCGGCGGCGACTGGCTCGAGGGGACCAACTACGGCGAGCGCTCGAAGCAGCGACTCTATCGAGCGCTCGCGGTGATCGCGTCGATGGGCGGGAAGAACTTCTTCCGGGAGAACCCCTACTTCGCGAACAGCATCGAATTTTCGGTCTATCAAGCGCAGCCGGGCAACCGGTTCTTGTACCCGGGAGGAGACCTCGCGCGCTCGGCGGCCTCGGAGATCTCGCCGTACGATCGCGAGTACGTCCAGATCGCGACGTACTGGCTCTGCGACTCGCCGGCGCGGCGCCTCGGCCAGCACTACCTGACGAAGATCGCGCCGAGCTACAACGACGAGAAGCACTCGTTCGACTACGGCGCAGGCAAGTACCTCGAGGTCCTCTTCGCGCTCGACCTCCCCGCGCACGACGTCACCACGCTCCCGCTCTCGTTCCGGGCGGCGGGGACGAACTGGATCAACGCGCGCTCCGGGTGGGACGAGCGCGCGACGAGCGTCAGCATCTCCGGCGCCCCGGTGTTCACCCAGAGCCACCAGCACCAGGACATGGGGTCCTTCGTGATCTGGAAGGATCGATGGCTGGCGATGAACCCGGAGACGACCGGCGGCGAGGGGCCGTTCTGGCCGGCAGAGACGAAGCAGGGGCTCCACGTCCCCGGCCGCGAGGCTCGCTTCGACGGCGATCCCGTGCCGGGGCTCGCCCGCTTCGCCGATCGAGACGGGGCCGTCTACGCGCAGGTCGACATGTCGAACCTCTATCGCAAGCGGCCAGGGTCCGGCGCGGTCGAGACGCTGCTCAACGAGCACACGCGCGAGCTCGTCTACGTCCGCCCGGACACCGTCTTCGTGTTCGACCGCGTCGACGCCAAGCCCGCCGGCGCCGGCTACGCGCTCCACTTCCACTTCCCGAGCGCGCCCCGCGAGGCGGGAGGGGTCTACTCGGCGACGAACGAGGGCCCGGGGATCGCAGTCGCTCCGCTGCTCGGCGGCGCGGTCTCGGTCGCCGCGGACAGCGATCTCGGCAGCAAGACGCACCGGATCGTGCAGGCGGCCACGGGCGCGGTGAGCCGGTTCTTGAGCGTGGTCGAGGTCGGGAGCAACGGCGCCCCGAACCTGTCCGCCGAGGTCGTCGGCGCGCCCGGCGGGATGCGCGGCGCTCTCCGCGGCGACCACGTCGTGCTCTTCAGCGACTTGCCGAGAGGCGCGCCGCCTGCGCTTCCGTTCTCCTACACGGTGCCGGGCACCGGATCGCCGAAGCACGTGCTCGTCAACCTGACCGGATCCTTCCGCGTCGCCGCGGAGCGCAGCGGCGGCTCCACGACGGTGACCGTCTCCGCGGGCAACGACGTCGTGTCCGGCCCCGACGGCCTCCTCGTCGTCACCCCCTGAGCGGGCCTCGGTCGTGCTCGGCTGCGGCGGCTCGAGCGACGAGCTCGGCTGTCGCACGCCGCGAGCGGGATGACGCCGCGCCGGAAGCGCCGCGCCCGAGATAGACCGGCCGCGCGTCCACCCTCATGGTACATGCGAGGAGCATGAGGGAGGAGCGAGAGAGCGGCGCCGGCGAGCCGAGCGCCGGAGCGGACGCGCCGGCCCGCGCCGGCCACGCGGACGCGCCGCTGGCGGCGGACGCGGAGCTCGCCGAGCTCGCGGCGAGGCGCTGGCGCGTCGCGGTCACGCTGACGGCGGCGATGATGGCGGCGTACTTCGGCTTCCTCTTCCTCGTCGCGTACGCCAAGCCCGCGGCGGGCGCGCTCGTCGTACCGGGGCTCTCGTGGGGCATCCTCCTTGGCGCGCTCGTCATCGTCACCGCGTGGGCGGTCACGGGCGTCTACGTCGTCTGGGCGAACGCGCGCTACGACACGAAGCTCGAGGAGCTGCGGTCGGCGGCGAGAGGCAGGCGCTGATGGGCTCCGCGCTCGGCAAGCCGAACGGGACGGCGATCGCGTTTTTCTTCGTCTTCATCGTCGCGACCCTCGCGATCACGGGCTGGGCGGCGCGACGAACCAAGACGACGAGCGAGTTCTTCGCGGCCGGGTCGAAGGTGACCGGCTTCCAGAACGGCCTCGCGCTCGCCGGCGACTTCATGAGCGCCGCGAGCTTCCTCGGCATCGCCGGGCTCGTGGCGAGCTCGGGGTTCGACGGCCTCATCTACTCGGTCGGCTGGCTCGTCGGCTGGCCCGTCGTGACCTTCCTCGTCGCCGAGCCGCTCCGGAACCTCGGCAAGTACACCTTCGCCGACGTCGTCGCGTACCGGATGCGCCAGACGCCCGTGCGGATCGCGTCGGCGGTCGGCGGGCTCACGGTCGTGTCCTTCTACCTCATCGCGCAGATGGTCGGTGCGGGCAGCCTCGTGACGCTCCTCTTCGGGCTGCCCTACGAGGTGGCGGTCGTGGTCGTCGGCGTGGTGATGCTCGCGTACGTGCTGTTCGGCGGGATGATCGCGACGACCTGGGTGCAGATCGTGAAGGCGATCCTCCTGCTCGGCGGCGCGACGGCGCTCGCCGTCATCGTGCTGTCGAAGTTCGAGATGAGCCCGCTCCGCCTCTTCGCCGCCGCGGCCGAGAAGTACGGGCCGGAGGTGCTCGTCCCCGGCAAGCTCGTGTCGAAGCCGCTCGACACCGTGTCGCTCGGGCTCGCGCTCATGTTCGGCACCTCCGGGCTCCCGCACATCTTGATGCGCTTCTACACGGTGCCGGACGCGCGGGCGGCGCGGAGCAGCGTGCTCTACGCCACCGGCTTCATCGGGCTCTTCTACTTGATCACGTTCATCCTCGGCTTCGGCGCGGCGGTGCTGGTCGGGCGCGATCCGATCAAGGCGGTCGACAAGGGCGGCAACATGGCCGCGCCGCTCCTCGCCGAGGCGGTGGGCGGCACGGCGTTCCTCGGCTTCATCTCGGCGGTGGCGTTCGCGACGATCCTGGCCGTGGTCGCGGGGCTCACGCTGTCGGGCGCCGCCGCGCTCTCGCACGACCTCTGGGTGCACGTCGTCAAGCGCGGCAAGGCCGACGAGCGCGAGCAGCTCGCGGTCGCGCGCGTCGCGACGGTGCTCCTCGCGGTGCTCGCGATCGCGCTCGGCATCGTCTTCAAGGGTCAGAACGTCGCGTTCATGGTCGGCCTCGCCTTCGCGATCGCCGCGAGCGCGAACTTCCCCGCGCTCTTGCTCTCGATGACCTGGCGCCGCTTCACGACGATGGGCGCGGTCTGGAGCATGGCGACGGGGACCGTCTCCGCCATCGCGCTCATCGCGCTCTCTCCGACGATCCAGGTCGACGTCCTCGGGCACGCCACGGCGCCGTTCCCGCTCAAGAACCCGGCCATCGTCACGATGACGCTCTCCTTCGTCGTCGGCATCGTCGTCTCGCTCGTCCGCCCGGAGCCCGACGCCGCGCGGAAGTTCGCCGGCGTCGCGCGGCGAATGCACCTCGGCCCCGAGCGCGCCGACCGCGAGCCCGGCTCTGGCTGACGCCATTCGCCGCTTGCCTAAGGCCTGCGACGGCGGTCTGATGAGGACACCATGTTGCCCGTTCGTGTGACCGTCGCCGTGGGACGAAAGGTGGTCGCGCTCGACGACGTCCGCGACGCGCGCGTCGCCACGGCGCTCCGGCAGGCCGCGCATGACGTCGGGACGCGGCTCGCCACCGCCAAGTGCCCGGCGCACGGCAAGGGGCCCACGGACGTCCGCCTCCACTTCGACGCGTCGGGCGCCGGCGACCTGAAGTACGAGTCGTGCTGCGAGAAGCTCGGCGAGGCGATCGCGAAGCTCGTCTGAGCCCCCGGCGTGACCGGGGCCCGGCGCGTCCGCCGCGCGCGGCTACTTCTTCTCGAAGAGGAGCTCGGCGGTGATGTTGAGCTCGCGGACGACGTACATCTTCAGCGTCGTCGCGTCGGCCGTGTACTTGCCGCTGATGACGGTGAAGCCCCCGTCGGGGGCGGGGTCCTCGCACGAGGGCGTCGCGGTGAAGTTCACGCCCTCGACGACGAGGGCGCCCTTCGCGCGCGTGACCTCGCCTTCTTCGCTCGTCACGACCTGCTCGAACGTGGTCCCGCCGCCGCCGAGCACGAGCGTGTAGGCGCCGAACGCGCGCACGGTGTTGCCCTCGGGGAAGATCGTCGTGAACGCCTTGACCGACGTGAGGACGAACTTGCCGTCGACCGGCGCTCCGCCCGTCGCCGCCGGCACGGGCGGCCGGGCGGCCTTGATGTCGACGGACGCGCCGTCCTGCGCGAGCGTCGAGCACGCCGTTTCGCTCGACCCGCTCGAGCCGCTCGAGCCGCTCGACCCGCTCGACCCGCTCGAGCCACTGGACCCGCTCGAGCCGCTGGAGCCACTCGAGCCGGCGTCCTCGGTCGACGACGGCGACGCCACGGTGTCGTCGCTCCCTCCGCAGGCCGCGAACCCGAGCAGCGTGACCCCGGCAATGAACCAAATGCGCATCGGAGCTCCTCCCACGAGACGTCTCGTTCGACGTGTACACGGAGAGCGTCGCGAGCGCCAGCGCGGCTCAGGGCTCGTAGTAGAGACGGAGCTCCCGCAAGAGGCCGCTGTCGCCACGTTCGAACGACATCGCCACCGACTCGGCGTCGTTGCGCCGCGCCGTGCCTTGCGGGGTCGCGACGGCTTCGACGCAGCACGTGCGTCCGTCGTCGGCGACGCCTGCGGGGACGAGCTCCAGCCGGCCGCCGCCGATCTTCGCGATGAACGAGGCCATCGACCCGTCGCGCTTCGGATGCGACTTGCCCGCCGGGTCGACGAACCGCGACGACTCCTCGAACGCGGAGAGGACGCGCTCGACGGCTCCCTTCCGGAGCGCCTCGAGGACGTGCGCGACGATCTGCGGGATCGGCGCGTCCAGATCGCCGTCGAGCAGCGGAGGCCGCGTGTTTCCTTCACCCGAGCCCGTCGCGTAGTAGACGCGGAGCTCGATCTCGCGGAGGCGCCGGCGCTCGGCGACGACGGCGATCGGGAGCTCGGACGTCCCCGAGCTCGAGCCGACGACGATCAGGCCCTCGGACACGTCGCGATCGACCCCGGTCGCCGACGCGACGTGCCGGTAGGTCGCGCCCATGGCGTCGAAGCGACGCGAGACCTTCTCGAGCAGCGGATCGATCGACGAGAGCGTCGAGGCGCGACCGAAGACCGGATCGTCGATCGTCGCGCGGTTGCCGAGGCGGCGCGACAGCGCTTGCAGCGAGCCGTCGACGAGCGCCGGTACGTACACGTCCGCGAGCCGTCCCTTCAGCGTGCTAGCCGCTCCCCGTCCTTCGGCCATGGCGCACGCATACTTGCACGGATGTGGGAGCTACTCCACCTCCCGGATCACGGCGCTCCGCCCGCTCGCCCTCGCCTCGCCCTGGTTCTCGGGCGTGCGGTCGCGGTGGCCCCGCGCGTGGTCCTTGCCTTTCCTCCCGCGCGGTACGAAAGAAGAGAGAGGTCATCATGACGAGCCCGAGCGACGATCTCTTCAAGCACGTCCCCGACGCCGTGAGCGTCTACGAGGTGTCCCTGCGCGACGGTCTGCAGAACGAGAACGCGACCGTTCCGCTCTCCGGCAAGCTCCGCCTCGTCGACGCGCTCGTCGCGTCGGGCCTCCGCCGCATCGAGATCACGAGCTTCGTGTCTCCCCGGTGGATTCCTCAGCTCGCCGACGCGGACGAGCTCGCGGAGATCGTGACGACGTCGCGCGCGCCGTCGTCGCCCGACGTGGCGTTCACCGCGCTCTGTCCGAACGCGCGCGGCCTCGAGCGCGCGAAGGCGGCGGGCATGAAGGAGATCGCCGTCTTCATGAGCGCGAGCGAGACGCACAACAAGAAGAACATCAACAAGACCATCGCCGAGACGATGACGGCGTTCGAGTCGACGATCGGGCCGGCGCGCGAGGCGGGCATGCGCGTCCGCGGCTACGTCTCGACCGTCTGGGGATGTCCCTACGAAGGCGACGTCGCGCCGGCGACGTCGATCGCGATCGCGCGCAAGCTCTACGAGATGGGCTGCTACCAGGTCTCGCTCGGCGACACGATCGGCGCCGGCACGCCGCGCCTCACGCGCGATGTCGTTCTGCGCGCGCTCGACGCGCTACCGGTCTCCGCGGTCGCGATGCATATGCACGACACCCGCGGGACGGCGCTCGCGAACGTCGTCGTCGGGCTCGAGCTCGGCGTCCGCAACTTCGACGCGTCGGTCGGCGGTCTCGGCGGGTGTCCCTACGCGCCCGGCGCCGCCGGGAACGTGGCCACCGAGGACCTCGTCTACATGCTCGAGGGCATGGGGGTCGCGACGGGCATCGACCTCGAGCGCCTCGTCGAGGCCGCGCGCGCCGCCGAGAGCATCGTCGGACGATCGCTGCCGGGCAAAGTGCACCGCGCGGGCATCCGAAGCCTCCGCGCGTGACGCCCGGCGCGTGCGCGCGGGCGCCCTCACGGCCTCTTCGTGGACGGAGAAGCGCCCTCCAGATGAAGGAGACTTCATCTGGCGAGCCTCGCAGTCCCAGCGCGGACGCGGCTCGACGGGCCCACTTCCACCCGAGGACCCTCGCGCGCTTTGCATTCGTGTCCGCGTTGCTTTCGGAAGTGAAAGGATCGGCGGACCCGTCTCAGTGATTTACGCGGGTTCATGCATGGCACGGAACTGGCTAGTTCCCGTGCGGCACCGCGTTGAGGCTTCCCCCCCCCGAGCCCGGACGCGGTGCCTTTTTTTGTCCTGCGCTGACTGTCGGCTGAGGCCGACGGTTGCGAGCCGAGGGCGGACGGCTCGCGTGCATCTTCGCCGGTCGCGTGCGAGAGTCCCGCCGATGGCGCCTCGTCGCGATCCTCTGCTCCCGGCTTCGCTCGGGGTCTTCGTCGTCCTCGCGGGCGCCCTCGCGGGGGCGGCCTGCAGCCGTACTCCCCCCGAGCCGACCCCGGCCGCGACGGTGCAGCCCGAGCCGTCGCCTCCGGCGCCGATCGCGGCGCGCGCCGCACAGACGGCGTCGGCCGCGCAGGCGGCCGCGCATCGCTGCATCCGCGAGCTGCCCGCGTCGGCGCCGCCGATCCCGCCGCCGGCCGATCCGGCTCGGTGTCCGCCGGATCCCGAGCCGAACACGACGCTGCCGATGTCCGAGGTCACGTTCCCCGACACGCCCGGCACCCCGCGCGTCGAGGTCGAGCTCGCGAAGGTCCAGCCCCACGTCGAGCGCGGCCTCATGTACCGGCGCTCGATGGCGGACGATCGCGGGATGCTCTTCAAGCTCGAGGGCCGGCGCGAGCACACGTTCTGGATGCATAATACATGCATCCCGCTCGACATCATGTTCGTCGACGACGACGGCCTCATCGTCGGCATCGTCGAGGGCGCAGCGCCGCTGACGGACACGACGCGCAGCGTCGGCTGTCCGTCGTCGTTCGTGCTCGAGGTGAACGGCGGCTGGGCGCGGAAGCGCGGCGTCGTGCCGGGCCAGAAGATCACGATCCCGTTCGCCGCGCGCTGATCTCGCGGTCGCGGGCGTGGTAAAACTGCGCCCCATGATGCTCCGACCTGCGATCGCGGCCACGCTCCTGTTCACCGCTCTGGGTTGCAAGACGGCGCCCGCGGAGCTCGAGCCCGAGCCGCAGGCGAAGGACCCGGCGCCCGCGAAGACGGCCGCCGAGCCGCGAGGCCCGACCGGAGCGGCGGCCGCCTCGCCCGGCGGGGGCGCGGCCAAGCGGGGCGGCGATCCGCACGACGGCAGCTACTCGCTCGCGGAGGCCACCAAGGACCTCAAGGGCAGCGGGGCGATCGTCGCGAAGATCGAGACGAACAAGGGCACCCTGCAGTGCAAGCTCTTCGACGACAAGGCGCCCGTCACGGTCGCCAACTTCATCGGCCTCGCGACCGGCAAGCGCAGCTGGAAGGACCCGAAGAGCGGCGAGTGGGTGAACCGCCCCGCGTACGACGGCACGACCTTCCACCGGATCATCAAGGGCTTCATGATCCAGGGCGGCGACCCGAAGGGGAACGGCTCGGGCGAGCCCGGCTACGTCATCAAGGACGAGATCTGGGACGGCGCGAAGCACGACAAGGCGGGCCTCCTCTGCATGGCGAACCGCGGCCCCAACACCAACGGCGCGCAGTTCTTCATCACCGACGCGGCCGCGGCTCACCTCGACGGCGGCTACACGATCTTCGGAGAGTGCGCGCCGGTCGAGGTCGTCCACGACATCGCGAACGTCAGCGTGGCGGGCGAGCGCCCCTCGCAGACGGTGACGATCAAGTCGGTCACCATCAGCCGCGACGAGAAGAAGAAGTAGGCCGCGCTGCCCGCCGCGCTACATCGCCTCGGGCGCCTCGATGCCGAGGAGGCCGAGGCCCCGCGCGAGGACCTTGCTCGCGACGTCGCAGAGCGCGAGGCGTGAGGCGCGCGTCGCGGCGTCGTCCGCCTTGAGCACGGGGCAGTTCTCGAGGAACGCCGTCGTCACGGTCGCGAGGTCGAAGAGGTACGTGCAGAGGCGGTGCGGCTGGAGCGACTCGGCCACGCCCGAGACGGTGTCCCCGAAGCCGAGGAGCGCGAGGGCGAGCGCGCGCTCCTCCGGCGTCCCGATCGCGACGTCCGCCGCGTCGACCGCGCCGCCGGCCTTGCGGAGGATCGAGCGCGTTCGCGCGTGCGCGAACTGGAGGTAGGGCGCCGTGTTGCCGTCGAACGCGAGCATCCGGTTCCAGTCGAAGACGTAGTCTTTCACCCGGTCGCTCGAGAGGTCGACGTACTTGAGGGCGCCGATGCCGATCATCCGCGCGACCTCGCGGCGCGCCGCGTCGTCGAGGTGCGGCGGATCTTTTTCGACGATGATCGCGAGCGCGCGCGTGGTGGCCTCGTCGAGGAGGTCGGCGAGCTTCACGGTGCCGCCCTCGCGCGTCTTGAACATCTTCTTGTCGGGGCCGAGGATCGAGCCGAACGCGACGTGCGTCGCGCGGGCCGGGGGCAGGAGCCAGCCGGCCTTCGCCGCCACCGCGAAGACCATCGCGAGGTGCTGCTGCTGCGGGGCGCCGACGACGTAGAGGATGCGCGTCGCGCCGAGCGTCGCCGTGCGGTGCCGTACGCCCGCGAGATCGGTCGCGGCGTAGCCGAACCCGCCGTCGGTCTTGCGGACGATGAGCGGGAGGGGCTTGCCCTCCTTGCTCGTGAAGCCCTCGGCGAACACGCACTCGGCGCCGTCGCTGTCCTCGAGGAGGCCGGCGTCGCGGAGGTCGCTCGTGACCTTCGAGAGCATCGGGTTGTAGAAGCTCTCGCTGCAGACGTCGCCGCTCTTCAGGCCGACGCCGAGCCGCGCGTAGATCTCTCCGAAGTAGCTCGTCGACAGATCGACGAGCAGGCGCCAGAGCTCGAGCGTCTTCGCGTCGCCGCTCTGGAGGAGGACGACGCGCCTCCGCGACCGCTCGGCGAAGGCCGGATCGCCGTCGAACTTCGCGCGCGCCTCGCGGTAGAAGACGTCGAGGTCGCGGATCGAGAGCGAGCTCGCGTCGCCGCCGGACGTGTCGAGGACGTGCTCGATCAGCATCCCGAACGGCGTGCCCCAGTCGCCGAGGTGGTTCTGCCGGATCACGCGATGGCCGACGTGCTCGAGCACGCGAGCGAGCGCGTCGCCGATGAGCGTGCTCCGGATGTGGCCGACGTGCATCTCCTTGGCGACGTTCGGCGAGGAGTAGTCGATGACGACGGTCTCGGGCGTCTCGCTCGCGACGCCGAGGCGCGCGTCGGCGGCAGCGGCCCGGACCTCGCGCGCGAGCCACTCGCCCGTGAGGCTGAGGTTCACGAAGCCGGGCCCGGCGATCTCGATCTTGTCGACGAGCCCGGCGAGGTCGACCTTCGCGACGATCGCCTCCGCGATCTCGCGCGGCGGCCGGCCGAGCTTGCGCCCGAGGCCGAGCGCGACGTCCGCCTGGAAGTCGGCGCGGTTCGAGCGGCGGAGGACGGGCGGCGTCCCGGCGTGCTCGTCGCCGAACGCGGCGACGATGGCTTGGTCGAACCTCAGGGTCAGCGTGTCGATGAGAGCGCTCATGGGCGTCAGTGTCCGAAGTGACCGGTGAGCATGCCCTCACCGATGATGTGGCCGTCGATGGCTTCTTCGATCCGCGCGATCGGCGCGCCCTCGGGCAGGTCGAGGACGTTGTCGAGCGCGACGACGCGGAAGCGGTAGCGGTGCGCCTCTCCCCTGGGCGGGCAGGGGCCGGAGTAGTGCGCGACCTGGAAGTCGTTGAGCCCGAAGCGAGCCGCCTCGCCGGCGCCGGTGGGCTCGGCGCCGCCGGGGAGCTTGCGGACGTCGGGCGAGACGTTGAACAGGGCCATGTGCGTGAAGGTCCCGTTGGGTGCGTCCGGATCCTCGACGAGGAGCAGGAGCGATCGCGTGTTCTCCGGTGGCGAGCTCAGCACGAGCTCGGGCATGAGATCCTTGCCGTCGCACGTGTGATCGACGGGGATGCGCGAGCCGTCCGAAAACGACGGGCTCGTGACGGTGATCGACGCCAGCCGTACGCCGGACGCCACGCGGGGGATGATCCGCGGCTTGCCGCAGCCGCCGAGGGCGAGCAGCGAGACCGAGGCGAGGACGGCGAGCGCCGTGGTTCGTGAGCGCATGGGGATCAGTCGGGTGGAAAGACGAGATCGGAGGTCGCCGTCCCACCATAGCGACGCGTGGGGACGGCCGCCTCGTGGGAGTAGAACGCGTCGTACTTGGCGCGCTCGAAGCTCGCGGCGCCGAAGGTGTTCCAGAGGACGGCCCAGGTGGCCGCGATCCAGAACGCGCGCGAGAGGCGGCGCGCCGAGAGCGCGAGCAGCACGAAGAGGAAGATCGCGTAGTCGTTCGAGAAGCGGTAGCCGAACTGGAACCAGCCGCTGTTCTGGTAGAGCAGGTTCATCACGCACGGCCCGAGCGCGGCCACGGCGGCGGCCGCCCAGAGGAAATCGACCTTCTTCGGGCGGACGAGCCAGAGGTACACCGGCGTCGTCCACCAGAGCGCGAGGCCGTGCCCGCTGATGACGTAGTGCGGGACGTGGAACGTCATCCCGAGCAGCTCGAGCGCGACCTTCGGCTCCGTGGGCAGTGGCCTCCACGGCAGGCTGCCGAGCATCACGGCGAGGTTTCGCGGCAGGAAGTGGAAGCTGAAGAGGCCCCAGCGATCGATGCGCGTCTTCCAGCCGACCTGGAGGTACTCGTGACCGAACGCCCACGGCGCCGGGTTGCCGAAGCGCGCGTTGTTGAGCCACGACGCGAACGCGAGGGCGACGAGCACCGGGATGGAGAACGCGACGACGAGGCGCGTGAGGGCCGCGCGGTCGGCGCCCTTCAGCATCGCGGCGGCGCGCTCGAGCAGCGTGCCCTCGGTCGGGAGCGCCCGCGGCGCCTCGTCGAGCGATCGGCCGGCGCGCGCGTAGGCGACGCGCAGCGCCTCGAACGCGAAGAACACGCCGACGAGCGTCGTCGTCGTGCGCGTCAAGAACATGCAGCCGAGCATCGCGCCGGCGAGCGCGGGGCGCTCCGCGTCGAGCGCGAAGAGGACGAAGAGGGCGGCGAGCCCCACGCCCACGACGTGCGCGGCGAACCAGACGGTGCCCTGCACCGCGCTGAAGAAGTAGACCGTGCCGAACGCGAAGAGGAGCGCGAGCCGCACGTTGTCGACCTCGGAGCGCTCCGACCGCTGCGTGCGGCGCAGCTTCTCGAGGACGAGGAAGAGCACCGCCGGCCCGATCCCCGCGAGCCAGACGATGAACTGCCCGTCGCGGAAGTTCTCGGGGCTGCCCGAGAGCCACACGAGCGGCATCATCAGCACGGCCGGGAAGGGCGGGAAGCTGATGTGCCACTTCGCGTCGAAGAGCGCGAAGTCGTTCATCCCCGCGTACGACGGCGGGTTGCCGAGGAGGTGATGCCGGCCGTGGAGCCACGCGTCGGCGAGCAGGGCGTAGTGGTTGAAGGGCGTGTGCTTGGCGAGGCGATCGCCGGCCATGAGCGCGTAGACGATCAGGCACGCGAGGTAGATCGCGAGCCCGATCAGCAGGCGGCGCGAGCGCGACTCGGGGATCATCCACCGCTCGAGCGGCGATCGAGAGGGGCCGCCGGGGGCGGCTGGGCTCGGGGGCTTCGAGGCGGCGGGCGCGGCCTTCGCCGTCGCGGGGGCGGCCGTGCTCGGGGCGCGGGGCGAGGAGCTCGGGGGAGCGCCGTCGTCGCCGGTCTCCGGTTCGTGCTCCGTCATTGCGGCGCACGGTAACACGCTGGGTCGGTCGGGGAGAGAGGAGGGGAGAGGGCTCCGGCGGGGGATCGGCTTGGTGGGCCCGTGCCTGCGGAGGAGGTCGAGGAGCGAGCGATGAGCACGCGGCTTGGGCACGGGCATGAGCTTGGGCAGGTGCGTGAGCAGGAGATCGGGCTCGGGCTCGGGCACGGGCTCGGGCTCGGGGAGAGCGCGAGAGGTTCGATGGGCCTTGGAGGGGCTCCGGTTGGGGTTCGGGAGCGCTCGCGTTGGGGCCGCGAGGCGCGAAGGGTGCTACGCGGTGCCCTCGGACCGGATGGGTATCCATCTTCGCGTCCGAGCTGACGAGGTCGTGACAATTGCCGACAAAACGGCTTGCGCCGCCGTGGCATGGTGCTTGTATTCCGGCCACCCCAGATGGCACTTCCCTTCGATCCGACGCTCGGTACACGTGATCCCCGCGCCCTCGCCATCCTCGCCAAGACCATCTACCGCGAGCTCCGTGCGAGCGGTTACGCCGAGAAGGACGTCGTGGCGCTCGCCGGCGAGTTGCTCGGGATGGTGACCAGCGAGGTCCAGGGGCGCCGGTCGCCCGCCAACGACTGAGCCGGCTCCGGCGCCGGACCCGGTTCCTTCGCCCGCCCGTCTTTCGGCTGCTCGAAGCAGCGCCGATCGATGCGCGGGCGCTGTCGTTCCATGCGCCGTCGAACGCCCCGGAGGCGCCGCCGCCGGCGGGCGATCCGTCCTTCCGCCCCCAAGTTGACAATCGACAGGCGAAGCCCTGACAATCCCGTTGAAATCCGACGCCGCCATGGCGCCGGAAGTGGGTGACGTGTCGGTCGTTGAGTCACGCACCTCACGGGGCTAGAGGGACCGACGCGTGTTTGCGATCATCATCAGCGAGAAGGGTGGAGCAGAGCGCCGGGAGTCGTTCGACAAGAACGAGATCAACGTCGGTCGCGTGCAAGGCAACGACTTGATGCTCCCGAAGGGGAACGTCTCGAAGCACCACGCCCGGCTCCTCTTCCGCGACGGCCGCTTCATCGTCACCGACCTGAAGAGCACGAACGGCACGTACGTCAACGGCCGGAAGATCGCGCAGGCCACGATCGTTCGCGAAGGCGACAAGATCTACATCGGCGATTTCGTCCTTCGCCTCGAGACCAACGGCGCGTCCGCCGCAGCAGGGCAGGAGCCCACCGCGGCCGGCGGCGCCGAAGAGGAGTCGATCCGCACGCTCGCCCGCGATCAAGCGGCGCAGCAGGCGCGTCCTCCCGCGCCGCTGCCGAACCCGCCGGCCGTCACGCTGAAGGCGCCGACCCATCCGCCGGGAGCGCCGCTGCCGCGGCCGCAGCCGCAGAACGTGTCGAACGCGCCGCCGCTCATGCCCGCGGCGGGCGGGCTCGGCGCCGGGCCCGCTCGAGCCGAGCCGGGAGCGACCTCGCCGCCGGCGTACGGCCTCGACCAAGATCCGGACGACAGCGCGCCGCTCCAGAAGCCGAGGAACCCCTCCGCCGCTCCCCCGGCCGGCCCCGCCGCCGGACCGGGAGGCGTCCGCCCGATGACGATGCCGCTGAACCAGATGTCGCCGCCGCTCATCGGCCAGCGCACGCCCGCTGCGCCTCCCGGTGGAGCGCTCGGTGCGCCCTCGCCGGC
>JAHBWC010000028.1 GCA_019637225.1 Labilithrix sp. | reverse complement strand
GCGTACGACCCGCCGATCAAGAACGACGACTGCAAGGACGGCTGGTACGAGCTCGTCGCGGGGGGCTTCGTCTGCGGCAAGGTCGCGACGATCGACCTCACGAACCCTCGCGTGAAGCTGGCCCCGAAGCAGCCCGACCGCGACGCCGGCATGCCTTATCGTTACGGCGCCAACGTCTCCGACGGGACGCCGCTCTACCGCCGGGTGCTGAGCGCCGAGGACCGGAAGAAGTACGAGCCGCACCTCGCGCCGGCGCCGAAGCCGGAGGAGGCGCAGAGCGCGGCGAGCGAGGGCGAGAAGGACGAGGAGGCGTCGCCCGCCGCGAACGACGAGGAGACCGCGCCGCCCCCGCCTCCGCCGCCGCGTCGCGCGGCGCGCGACAAGAACGAGCGCGACAAGGATCGCGACCGCCTCGCCGATCCGTTCAAGGCCGACGCGGGGCGGCCGCAGCTGAAGCAGCTCAAGGGACGAGGTGTCCTCGTGCGCCGGATGGCGCGCGGCTTCATCGTCGCGCTCGACCGCGACTTCAAGGCCGCCGGCACGCGGTGGTGGCGCACCACCTTCGGCTTCGCGGCGCCGTACGATCGCCTCGCGCTGCTGAACGGCTCGACGAAGCACGTCGGGAGCTGGTTCACGGGAGAGGGCGCCGTCGCCGAGCTGCTCCCGTTCCCCGAGCTCGCGGGCTCGGTCGACGCCGGCGAGGAGCCGCTCGCCGCGCTCGACGCCGGGGCGCCGCTCGCGGGCACGGTCGCGTTCGTGACGTCGAGCGGCGTGCCGGCGCTCGACGTCACCGACGACGGCAAGGGCGGGCTCAAGGTCGGCTGGGGCGCGGCGCTGCCGCGGCGAAGCGCGGTCCTCCTCACCGGGCGGGAGGCGACGGTCTCCGGCGTCACCTACCACCAGACGAGCGCCGGCTTCTGGGTGCGTCTCCCGTCGCTCCGCCTCGCGCACCCGCAGATCCCCGCCGACGTCGGCGCCGACGAGCGGTGGATCGACGTCGACCTCACGCGCCAGCAGCTCGTCGCGTTCGAGGGGCGGCGTCCCGTGTTCGCGACCCTCATCTCGTCGGGCCGCCGCAACCCGTACGATCGCGAGCGCGACTTCGCGACGCCTCCGGGGATCTTTCGCATCCGCGAGAAGCACGTCACGACGACGATGGACGGCGACGTCGCGTCCGACGGCCCGTACTCGATCGAGGACGTGCCCTGGGTGATGTACTACCAGGGCAGCTACGCGCTTCACGGCGCGTTCTGGCACGACTCGTTCGGCAACGTGCGGAGCCACGGCTGCGTGAACATGTCGCCGGAGGACGCGCGCACCGTCTTCGCGTGGGCCGATCCCCAGATCCCCGCCGGGTGGCACGGCGTCTTCAGCAAGGACGACAACACCGGCTCGCGCGTCGTCGTCCACGAGGATCCGCCGCCGGGGAAGCGCCGCGCTGCGCGCTGACGCGTCGGTCCGTCGATCGACGACGTCCGCGCGCCGGACGGCCGGTCACGAGGTCGCGATGGGACGCGCGCGCCAGAGGAGGGCCGAGAGGAGCGCGGCGACGATCGCGGCGCTCGCCCAGAACGTGATCGCCGCGTGAAAGTCTCGGTTCTTGAGGAGCCAGCCAGTGAGCACGTCACCGCCGAACGCGCCCATGTAGCCCATGAAGTCGACGAAGCCGGCCGCCGCCGCGGTCGTCCCGCGCTTCGCGAAGTCCTGCGCCGCCGTGCCGACGAGGAGGATTTGCGCGCCGTAGAGGAAGAACCCGATGAGCGCGAGGCAGACGACGGTCGGTCCTGCGCCGAGCGGCGCCACGCGATCGAACACGAGCGTGAGGACGCCGACCATGCCCATCGTGACGGCGATCACGGGCGCGCGCCGCGACTGGAACCAGCGATCGGTCATCCACCCCGAAGCGAGCGCGCCGAGGCCGCCGGCCAGAGGGAAGACGGCGACCTTGAGGCCCGCGAGGAGCACGCCGGAGCCGTGGAGCTTCTTCAGGTGCCCCGGCGCCCAGTCGAGGAAGCCGTAGCGCACGATGTCGAGCCCGAAGAGCGCGAGCGCGAGGATCCAGATGCGCGGGTTCGTGAACGTCACGAGCAGCGTCTCGCGGATCGACGGCTTCGTCGCGTCCGCGTTCGACGGACCCGCGCTCGCCGCGGCCTTCGCGAGCTCGTCGAGCGAGGGCGCCTCGCCCGGACCGGGACGCTCGCGCATCCGGAGGTGCGCGTGGACGCCGACGCCGCCGAGGATGACCGCGGGAACGATGAACGCGGCGCGGAAGTCGTTGCCCGCGAACGCGACGAGCGCGCCGGACGCCGCGATCGTCAGCGCGGAGCCGAGCTGGTAGCTCGTGCCGAGGATGCCCATCATCCGGCCGCGCTGGGTCGGCGAAAACCAGCTCGCCATGATCTTCACGGTGGGCGGCCAGCCGCCGGCCTGGAAGAGACCGTTCGCGAACCAGATGACGAGGAGCAGCGCGGCCGCCGGGCCGAGCGCGGCGCCCGGCGAGACGACGTGCACGACCGCGTTCACCGGGCCGGCGATCGACGGGAGCGCGGCGACGAGCTTGCCCGCCGAGGCGAACAGGAGGCACGCCGAGACCGATCCGAAGATGCCGGCGAGCAGGATGCGCTTCGGACCGAGGCGCTCGGCGAGCTGACCGTTCACGAGCTGCCCGATCGCGTAGCCGATCTTGAGCGCGCCGAGCACGAGGCCCATCTCGAGCGGGTCGATCGCGAAGGTCTTCTCGATCTCGACGCGCGCGGGCCCGATGTTGACGCGGCACAAGTAGAAGGCGCCGTACGTCAGCCAGACGACGAAGAGCGTCCGCCACTGCGCCTTCGAGAGGTTCACGCAGGGCCGAGGCTAGCGACCTGCACGCTGGAGGTCACGCGCGCTCTTCGGTGCGCGCCGCGGCGACGGGCGCCGCTCGACCTTAACGTCCGGCGTCGCCGGCCGTTGTCCTTCGCTGGGCCCCATGTTTCGCTTCTCGTGCAGCGTCGCCGCGGTCGCCCTCGTCCTCCCCGCGTGTCTGGTCGCGAGCGGTGAGCTCGACGTGGACGAGGCGGCGAGCGCGAGCACGCGCGAGGCGCGCTCGAAGGCCGTCGAGCGCGACGAGGCGCTCGACGCCGTGTGCGCGGAGGCAGCCGGGCCGAGCCGGCGCGAGCAGGTCTGCCATCGCTGGCACTGCGAGGGCCGCGCCGCGCGCGCCCGCGCGCGGTGGAGCGGCGATCCGGCTCGCTGCGTGGCCGGCGATGTAGACGAGGAGGCCGGCGCGCGCGCTCTCGTTCTCGTCAACCTGCATCGGTTCCTCGCGGACGTCCCGCCCGTCGCCGCCGAGGAGGCGTGGACGCGCGCGGCTCAAGAGTGCGCGCTGGTCGCGCACGCCAACCGGGCGCTCTCGCACACGCCGACCCCCGACTGGCGGTGCTGGTCCGAGACGGCGGCGATCGCCTCGTCGGTCGGTCTCCTGGCCAACCGGAGCGCGCCGCCGGCGATCGGCGCGTTCTTCGAGGACCCCGGCAACGAGACGACGATGGTGCACCGGCGCTGGCTCCTCTCCGAGGCGCTGACGCGCCTGTCGGTCGGTACGACGGATCGCTATTCGTGCGTCGTCGTCGCCGGTCTCGGCCTCGGCGAGGAGGAGGAGCCTGGCCGCGCCGGGAGCAGCGCGACGCCGGCCGGCGGGGCGGAGCACGACGGCGTCGACGCGGCGCCGCGCGGCTGGGCGGCGTGGCCTCCGCCGGGCCCGGTCCCGATCGACGTCTTCACGGCCGAGCGCCTCGACGAGGCGGGATGGACGGTGCAGAGCGAGGACGACGACCTCGACCGCGCGACGGCCTCGGTCACCCTGTCCGGTCGGCCGCTGGCCGTGCGTGTGACGCACCTCGCGCCGCTCCACGGGAGCCGCTCGGCGATCCGGATCGTGCCCGACGGATGGACCACGGAGGCGGGCCGCGTCTACGACGTGCGCGTCGACGGGCCGCGCGAGATCGCCTTCGCGATCGAGCCGATCGACTGCCCCTGAGCACGCCGCGCACCCGCGAGCGCCCCGTGCCGCGCGCGATCAGGCGCGCCGGAACGGCAGGTAGCGCGGCGTCCACGCGAGGCGGCGCACGTAGGCCTCGAGATCGTCGGGGAGATCGACCCGCCCGGCGACGCCGTCGCTGACGGCGCGCGCGGCGACACGCGCGGCGACGCGCACGGACGCGTCGCGGATGTCTTCGACCGGCGGATAGACGAGCCCAGCGTCGCCGTAGCGCTCGAGCGTGAAGTCGGCGAGCGCGTAGGCCGCCTCGGCGACCATGCCGCTCGTGATCGTGCGCGCCTCGGTGACGATCGCGCCGAAGCCGAGCCCTGGGAAGACGAACGCGTTGTTGCCCTGGCCGATCGCGTACGTCGCGCCGTCGAGCTCCACCGGCGCGAACGGGCTCCCGGTCGCGACGATCGCGCGGCCCTTCGTCCACCGGAGGACGTCGGCCGGGACGGCCTCGCAGACGCTCGTCGGGTTCGAGAGCGCGAAGATGATCGGCGCGGTCGTGTTCGCCGACACCGCGCGGACGACCGCCTCGTCGAACGACGCGGCCTGGCCCGAGAGGCCGAGCAGCGCGGTGACCTTGCCGTTCGCGATCGTCTCCATCAGCGACGGCACCTTGCCCGCGACGGAAAAGCCCGCGACGGCGCTCGCCGGCTGCGCGAGCTCCCGCTTGTAGGCCTCCATCGCGCGCCCCTCGACGAGGAGGCCCCTCGAGTCGACCACGAAGACGCGCGACGACGCCTCTCCGCGGCTGAGGCCTTCGCGCTCCAGGCCGTCGCGAATCGCGCGCGCGACGCCTGCGCCCCCGGCGCCCGCTCCGTAGACGAGGAAGCGCTCCTCCGACAGCGCTCGCTTCTGCGAGCGCGTCGCCGCGAGCAGGCCGGCGAGCGCGACGGCGCCGGTCCCCTGGATGTCGTCGTTGAACGACGGGACGACATCGCGAAACGCGTCGAGCACGTCGAACGCGGTCTCCTTGCCGAAGTCCTCCCACTGGACGACGGCCTTCGGCCAGCGCTTGCGGACGGCGTGGACGAACTTGCGGACGAGCTCGAGGTGCGCCTCGCCGCGGAGGCGCTTCTGGCGCACGCCGAGGTACGACGGATCGTCGAAGAGCGCAGCGCGGTCCGTCCCGACGTCGAGCACGACGGGGACGGTGCGGAGCGGGCTGACGCCGCCGCCGAGCGTGTAGAGCGCGAGCTTGCCGATCGAGATCGCGAGGCCGTTGTAGCCCTGGTCGCCGATGCCGAGGATCGCCGACGAGTCCGTCGCGACGATCATCCGCACGTCGTCGACGGGGTAGCTCGCGAGGATGTCCTCCGGGCTCCGCGGATCCTCGATCGAGATCGAGAGGCCTCGCGGCACCTCGTAGATGTCGGAGAATCGCTCGACGCCCTCGCCGACCGTCGGCGTGTACACCACGGGCAACATCTCGTGCACGTGGTCCTGGAGCAGCGCGTAGAAGAGGACCTCGTTCGTGTCCTGAATGCGGCGGAGGAGGCGATGGCGTCCGAGCGGCGTCGTCTCGCGGAGGAACGCCGCATACGCGCGCGCCGTCTGCTCCTCGAGCGACTCGACCCGCGGGGGCAGGAGGCCGACGAGGCCGAGCTCGACGCGCTCGTCGACGCTGAACGCCGTCCCCTTGTTGGTGAAGGGCGAACGGAGGAGCGCCTCGCCGGTGACGCGGACGGCGACGGCTCGCTCGCCGCCTTCGTCGCCCACGACGCCGAACGTCGGAGCAGCTGGGGTCGCGGCGTTCATTCAACCGCGTCTACCACGAAGCGCCGCGCTGCGCGCCGCGGATGCTCGTCTGCGCGCGGCTGACGCTTCGAGTCATCTGCGACTCGCCGCGTCGACGAGGCGCAGTGCGGCGCCGCACGCGCTTGACATCGCCGCCAGCTGGCCGATCCTCACGCCCATGTCGATCGCAGAGAACGAAGCGCTGGCGAGCCTCCGGATCCTCGTCGCGGTCGCGCGGGCCGACGGCACGGTGCACAACGACGAGCGCAAGTCGCTCGCGGCGGCCCTCGAGAGCCTCGAGCTGCCGGGTGGCGCGAGCGTCGAGGCGCTGCTCGCGGAGGACGTCGACGTCGACGCCGAGCTCCGCGTCCTCACGAGCGCCGACGCGCGCGAGCAGATCTACCGGAGCGCCTACTTCATGGCGTACGCCGACGGGACGTGCACGAAGGAGGAGCAGGCGCTGCTCGATCGGATCGCCGCGGCGACCGATCCCTCGCCGGCGCAGCGCGAGTCGCTCGACCGGATGTTCGTCGGACGCGCGAAGGGCGGCGAGCCTCCGCTCCGCGTCGCGCGCATCGACGATCCGGCGCGCCGCGCCGAGGAGGTCAAGCGGCGCGTCCTCCGCCACGCGGTGCTCGCCGCCGCGCTCGGCGCGTTCCCCGTGCCTGGGCTCGCGATCGCGACCGACCTCGCGGTCATCGCGGTGCAGCTCAAGATGATCCGCGACGTCGGCGGCCTGTGGGGGCACGTCGTCGACCGTCAGGCCGCCAAGTCGATCCTCTACGGCGTCGGCCTCGGCACCGGCGCTCGCCTCGCGGTGAACAACCTCGCCAAGCTCCTGCCCGGATGGGGCAGCGTCATCGGCGCGACGACGTCGTTCGCGTCGACCTACGGCCTCGGCGCGGTCATCGAGAGGCTGTTCGCCGGCGGCCAGGCGGAGCCGGCCGACTCCGACGCCCTCCGCGCCGAGTTCAAGAAGGCCGAAGCGGACGCCAAGGCCGTCTACGCCGACCAGAAGGACGTCATCCTCCAGTCGCAGCGCGAGAACAAGGCGACCCTGGACTCGCTCACGAAGGACCTCGAGGCCGGCGCGATCTCGCAAGAGGAGTTCGACGCGCGCGTCGCCGAGCTCGCCTGACGCCCCTCCTCGCGCATCGGATTCACCGCCGGCGCCGCGCCGTGCTAGCGAGGGGGCATGGTCGACGTCTCCCGTGTCGCTCTGGTCGCCGAACAGGCCGTGGAAGCATCCTTCGCCGCGCTGGGCCGCTACATCGCGTTCGCGCCCATCTCGAGCGATCCCGAGGCCGCGCCGCGGGTCCTCGAGCTCGCCGAGACGATCCGCGCGGACCTCGACAAGCTCGGCTTCTCGCGCGCGCGCGTCCTCGAGCTGCCGGGCGCGCTCCCGTGCGTCGCGGCGGAGTGGACGGGCGCCGGGCCGACCGCGCCGACCGTGCTCGTCTACGGCCACTTCGACGTGCAGCCCGTGAAGGGTGAGGCCTGGAGCACCGAGCCTCACGCCCTCGTGCGCAAGGGCGATCGCCTCTACGGTCGCGGCTCGGCGGACGACGTCGGCGGCTGGCTCAGTCACCTCGTGGCGATGGAGGCTTGGCTGAAGGAGACCGGCGGCCTCCCGTGCAACGTGAAGATCCTGCTCGAGGGCGAGGAGGAGATCGGCAGCCCCAACCTCGAGCGCTTCATGGACGCCTACGCCGATGCGTTCGAGTCGGACGCGATGGTCCTCACGGACTGCGAGAACCCCAGCGTCGAGATCCCGGGGCTCACCGTCAGCCTCCGCGGCCTGCTCGAGGTCGAGGTGTCCGTCACGAGCGCGAAGAGCGACGTGCACTCGGGGCTCTGGGGCAACGTCGTCCCCGATCCCGCGACCACGCTCGTCGCGATCCTCGCGCGCATCGTCGACGAGGACGGCCGGTTGCGCGTCGCGCGCCGCGCGATCGACCCCGCGTGGCTCGCGAGCTCGCGTGACGTCCCGCTGAACGAGGCGGTGATCCGGACCGGCGCGCGCCTCCTCGACGGCGTCGCGCCGCTCCCCGATCGCGGCCTGACCCCGGCGGCGTGGGTATGGCGTCAGCCGGCGGTGACCGTCCTCTCCACCACGTTCCCCGCGCCGGGGTCGGAGAAGAACGCCGTCCGCAAGTCGGCCTCCGCGAAGCTCAGCCTGAGGATCGCGCCGGGCCAGACGTCCGACGAGCTCTTCGCCGCGATCGCGAGCGAGCTCCAGCGGGACGTCCCCGGTGGCTTGACGGTCTCGCTCGAGAGGATGCCCGGCGCGGCGGCCTCGTGGGACTACACCGCGGCGGGGCCCGCATTCGACGCGGCCGATCGCGCCTACGAGCAGGCGTGGGGGCGGGCCCCTCTCCGCGTCGGCCTCGGCGGCTCGATCCCGTTCGTCGCCCTCTTCGGCAAGCGCTTCTCGCGCCTGCCGCTCGTCCTCAACGGCGTCATCGATCCGGAGACCGGCGCGCACGGCCCGAACGAATCGATGCACATCGGCGTCTACACGAAGACGGTGAAGGCGAACGTCCACCTCTACGCGGAGCTCGCGCGCGCGCTCGCGAAGTGAGCTCGGCGCGCGCTTCGACGTCCTCGGGCGCGGCGATCAGGGCGCGGCGAGGCTCTCGTAGACGTCTCCGTTGAGGAGCCAGCGCTCGTCCGCGCGATCGGCGCGGGCGATCGCGCTGCGCTTGTTCGGCCGGAAGCCCTCCGTCAGCGGGATGTCGGAGACCCGCGCTATGAGCGTCGGACGAGCGTGCGGGGGCAGGGCCGCCATCGCCTCGGTGAGGCGCGCCGTCGAGACGAAGGCGCGCGAGACGAACTCGACGGCGATCTCGCCCGAGCCGCGCTCGCGCTCCCAGGCGGCCGCGAGGCGCACCTCGGGCAGCGCGTGGAAGGCGTCCTCGACGCGGCGAAGCGACACCGGCTCGCCACCGCGTGGCGCGACGAAGTTGGCGAGCGAGTCGACGAACCAGTGCCGGCCGCTCGCGTCGCGCTCGATGACGTCGTTCGTGACGAGCCACGCCGCGCCGTCACCGAAGGCGTCGCGGACGAGCCCGCGCGTGTCGCCCAGCGTCTCGATCTCTCCCTCGGACACCCGCACGGCGAGGAGCGCGGGCTCGTTGTCGGCGGCGCGGACGAGGCGGCCGTGCGGCGGCGCGAGCACGACCGTCCGTCGCGCGAGGTCGCATCGAACGAGCTCGACGTCGGCGCTCCCGGGCAGGACGCCGCCGAGCGAGCCCGGCTCGTCGCCGGCGGGGTCGGCGAGGATCGCGCGGTGCGCGGTCCCGGCGTAGAACTCCATCGTGTCGACGCCGAAGCGCTCGCGGAGCCGCGCGGCTAGCTCGCGGCGCATCCCGCTCCCGGCGAAGATGCGGACAGGCAGGTGACGGTCGGCGTGCGACACCGGCTCTTCGAGGAGTGGCCGGAGCATCTCGCCCGCGTAGAAGACGACCGTGGCTCCGGACCGGCGGATCTCGAGGAGCAGCTGGCGTCCGCTCTCCGGGCCCGACGGCGCGCCCGCCCGCTCGGGCCTGTCGAGGTCGGCGAGCGCGAGCCGAGCGCCGCCGGCGATCGCCGAGCCCACGCTGACGAGCATGCCGGTCGGGTGATCGAGCGGGACGGCGCAGTAGACCGTGTCGCTCGGCTTGATCGCGCACGCGGCCGCCGCGCCGACCGCCGAGAGCGCCCAGCGGTGGTTCGTCACCGGGACGGCGCGGAGCGCGGCGTCGTCCGCGGACGGACGCAAGAGCATGCTCGCGACGTCGCGCGCGCGGCCCGGATCGAGCTCGAGGTCGGCGGGGAGGGGGACCGCCGCGGGATCGATCGCTTCCATGTCGCGGGCGCCGCTCGGCAGGTTCGGTCGCGTCGCGCCGCCGCCGAGGATCAACGCCTCGAGGCCGAGGCCCGCCGCGGACGCGGCGCGCTCCGGATCGACGACGACGCGCCGGACGTCGAGCCGGGCGAAGGCGTCCGCGAGCGGCGCGAACGCGTCGGTGAGCGCGTTCGGCGGCGCGACGACCGCGACCGCACCGAGCCGGCCGAGCGCCGTCGTCGCCGAGAGGAGGCTCGGACGGCTGCCCATGACGACGCCGACGCGATCGCCGCGGCGCACGCCGCACGCGTGGAGGCCGCGCGCGACGTTCGTGACGCGCGCGTCGGCGACGGCGTACGAGAACGCGCGCCCGCGCCAGAGGAAGAAGGTCGCGTCCGGCGTCTCTCGCGCGCGTCGGGCGAGCTCGAGGCTCGCGCTCACGCGCGTGTCCGGCTCGATGCGCGCGAGCCGGCGGAGCCGAGGCTCCTGCCAGCGGACCGTGGTGGCCGTGTCGCTCGCGCTCGCGAGCGTGTCTCCCAGGCGTCGCCACGCGGAGCGCGCCCCGCGCGCGACGAGGTCGACGAACAGATCGATCTCGACGTCGAGGTCGTCGGGCTCGGCGTGGTCGTCGTCGTCGTCGCCGATCCGCGCGCTGCTGACGCGGTCCGGAGTCGGCAACGCGTCGCTCGCGCTCGCGCCGCGCTCGATCGAGGCCATCCACTGCGCGACGGCGGGCCAGGTCGTCTCCATCGCGCGCGAGCCGACGACGATGCCGAAGTGCCCTGCGCGCACGGTGACGAAGCGAACGTCCGCGTCGGGCGCCGCGTCGGCGAGCGCGTGGATCGTCGCGGGCCGCGCGAGCTCGTCGCTCGCGCCGACGAAGGCCAGGATGGGACACGACAGATCCGCGAGCGACACCGTGCGGCCGTCGATGACGAAGCCGCCCGAGAGCATGCGGTTGTGAACGACGAAGTCCTCGACGAACTCGCGGAACGCCGGGCCGGGCCAGGCGACGAAGCCGGCGCCCTTGAGGAAGCGGCGCCGCGCCTCGCGCTTCATGATGCGCTCGCGGTCGTGGAGCGAGCGGAGGAACTCGAGGCGCTGTTCGACCTCCTTCTTCGTGCTGACGACCTTGAACGCCGTGCTCGTGAGCTTGCCCGGCAGGCCCTCGATCCGCTCGAGCACGGCCTTCGTCACCGGGAAGAGAGAGCGGACGAGCGCGCCCGTGAGGTCGCTCCGGACCGCCGGCAAGTTCTTGTGGATGTCGACCGGGCTCCCGAAGGTGACGATCGACGCGATGCCTTCGCCGCGGAGGTAGGCCGCCGACTGGTACGCGAACATGCCGCCCTGCGAGTAGCCGCAGAGGTGAACATCGCGCCCCGTGAGCTCACGTGTCCGCGCGATCGCCCGGACGACGGCGCGGATGTGATCGTCGAGGCTCCGGCTCATCCCGCCCGCCTCGTGCTCGGGCGCGCCGAAGTCGACGATGAAGGGCGCGACCCCGTGCGCGAGGAGCGCCGCGACCGCGGAGACGTCGGGCGCGATGTCGTAGACGTCGGCCGTCACCATGAGCGGCGGGACGAGGAGCGCGACCGGAGCGCCCTCGGCGGCGCCGGCGTAGCGGCGGAGGCGGTGGTGCGGGCCGCGATCGACCACGTCGAACGGCGCGCCGTACTCCTCTCCGAGCCGGCCGAAGCGCGCGATCTCGAGCGCGTTGCGGGCCGACGCGCGGAGGCGCTTCGCGAGCGAGGTCGTCGGTCCGCGCCGAGGTTCACCAGCGGTCATCGCGGCGAACATAGCCGAACGCCGCGCGCGACAGAGTGGGCTAGCATGCCGACCCCGATGGGAAACGCGAACGGTGGAGCGCCGCCCGGCGGTTACGGGGCACCTCCCGGCGGCTACGGCCCGCCGTCCGGTGGCGGCTACGGCCCGCCGTCCGGTGGCGGCTACGGCCCGCCGTCCGGTGGCGGCTACGGCCCGCCGCCGGCCAGCGGCTACGGCCCCGCTCCTCTGGGGCAGGGGGCCGTCCCGGCGGGGACGCCGCTTCCGCCCGAGCGCTACGGCGCGGACAGCAAGTACACGCCCGCGCCGCCGCCCGCCGGCGGCTTCGGCGCGCCCCTCCCGTACACGATGCCGCCCGCCTCCAGCTTCGCGATCCCGGCGCGTGGGAGCTTCGGTCTCGGCTTCGCCATCGGGCTCTTCGGCGCGTGCGTCGGGCTCGGGCTCGTCCACGCGCTCGCCAAGGGCCCGGACACGAAGAAGGGCGCGGCGGTCGGCTTCGGGGTCTTCCTCGCGCTGTGCGCGCTGAACCAGGCCATCCGCATCCTGGCGGGCTGAGCGGCGACGCGCCGGCAATCTTTGGGCCGTTTACGCCGGCCGGCGGCAGCACCTTCCCTCCTTAATCGAGCGCGGAACGATCGACGTTCGGCGAGGGGGAAATTGCTCACCGCGGACGTAAAGCTCGCCTTGCGTGGGGCTGATTCTGGGTCAGACTCCGCGCGCTTCGTCCCCGAAGCAAGAAAGGCGCACCTCCGTGGCGAACTCTCCCTCGTCCGTTCAGCTCGAAGACGCTCGTGGCTCGCTGCCCATCGCGTGCAGCCCCGAGATGGGGGAGGATCCGCTCTCCGCCGAGGCCACCGGAGAGTTTCCCGAGCTCGGTGACCTGGGCGACGACGACATCATCGCCGACGGCGGCACGCAGATCATGTCGCGCGAGCCGGCGCTCGCGGCGCCCACGCCGGTGAAGTCCGTTCCGCCGCCCGTTCCGAAGGCGCCGTCGTCCCTCGATGCGCTCGCCGCCACCATTCCGGCGAAGGGCAAGACCGCGCCGGCCCTGGCGGCGAAGTTCGTCGCGCCGTCCAAGGCCATCGCGAAGATCCCGGCCGCGCCGACCACGACGCCGATCCTCGAGCTCGACTCGGACGATCTCGAGGAAGAGCAGCGTCGCCTCGAGCGCACGCAGCCGTTCGACCGCTCGCGCCTCTTCGGCGCGCCCCGCGCGACCGATCCGCTGCCGGCCGCGGGCACGCCCGCTCCGCAGGTCGAGCCGGCTCCGCAGACGCAGCCCGTGCCGCAGGCGCAGCCCGCTCCGCAGGCGCAGCAGCCCGCTCCGCAAGCGCAGCCCGCTCCGCAGGTGCCCGCTCCGCAGGCGCAGCATGTGCCCCCCGCCCCGCAGACGCAGCCCGCTCCGCAAGCTCAGCCGGCTCTGCAGGCGCAGCCCGCTCCGCAGGCGCAGCTCGCTCCGCAGGCGCAGCTCGCTCCGCAAGCTCAGCCGGCGCCGCAAGCGCAGCTCGCTCCGCAGGCGCAACCCGCTCCGCAGGCTCAGCCGGCTCCGCAGGTGCAGCCGGCTCCGCAGGCGCAGCATGTTCAGCCTGCCGCGCAGGCGCCGGTTCCGCCGGCGCAGCAGCCGGTCACGCCGGCCACCCAGCTCAGCGCTGCGTGGCGTCCGGCGCCGGTTCCGCGCCTCGACCTCGCGCTCTCGCCGACGCCCGCGCCGGCCGTGGGAGCGCTCCGCGCCAGCGCGCACCTTCCGGCGAACCTCCCGTCCGTCGTCATCAACGAGGTGGCTCCGCCGAACCGCCCCGCGTCGATCGCGCCGCTCGCGATCGACATCGCGGTCGCGCGCCCCGCGCCCGACGCGACGCTCAAGCTCCCGGCCATCCGTCACGAGCCGGTGAAGCTCCCGAAGAACAACACCCCCCTCGTCGCGGCCGCGGTCGCCGGCGGGCTCGCGCTGTGCGCGGCGGCGGTCATCGCGCTCGTCTCGTTCGGCGGTTCCGACTCCGATCCGGGCCCGCGGGGCTCGACGCCGACCGTCGCGGCGAAGCCGCGTGAGGCCCAGAAGGGCGCAGTGCGCTCGGCGGTGATCGAGACGCCGGAGACGACTCCGCAGAAGGCCGAGGCTCCGCCGGGCACCCAGGACGAGGACGGGACGCCTGTCTTCTCCGCGAGCTCGCTCCCGTCGGCGCCCCCCGGCCGCGACTCGTCGGGCTTGTCTTCGCACGGCGGCTCCTCTTCGCCCTCGTTCGCGCAGCCCGCTCCGGCGCGCGCTGCCGCGCCGGAGCACGCGAACGACGCCGCGCCTGTCGGCGCCCGCGGTGCCCGCGGCGGCCGCTCCTGAGCCCGCGCCGCAGCCTGTTGCGGCTGCGCCTGCCTCGCGCTCGGCCCCGCGTCGTCCCGCCGGCCCCGCGCCCACGACCGGCACGATCGAGGTGCCGGCGTCGCTGATGACCGTCATGGTCGACGGCGACTACAAGCGCGTCCAGGGCGGTCGCATCGTCGTCTCGTGCGGCCGGCACCGCGTCAACGCCGGCCGAGGCACGCAGAACGTCGACGTCCCCTGCGGCGGCGTCGTCTCGGTGATGTGACGCTGACGTCGCTCGCGCGTCGGGTGCCGGCCGTGGTGAGGCGCCGACGCTACCGCGGCCCGCGCGCCGTCGCGGTCGGCGCGTCAGAGCTTGCCGTCGAGCGGATCGAACTGACCGCTGCCCCGCTGGGTCGGATCGTTCGAGCCCTTGCTCTTGGCCTTCTTCCCGCTCTTTCGTCGCGGCGCGGGCTCGGCGGACCGCTTGCCCTTCTTGTCGGCCTTGCCCGGCTTCGCGGACGCCGACGGCAGCGAGTCGATCGAGACGCCCGCGCTCGACGGCGTCGCCGACGGGAGACTCTCCACGGGAGCGGGCGGCGGGAGCGACGGCGTTTCGGCGACCGGCACGGCGACCGGCTCAGCGGCCACCGGCGCGACCGCGGCGGTGCGCGCGCTCTCCGCGTTCTCGACGCTCTTCGCCTTCACGAACGACGTCACCGACGCGACCTTCGCCCCGAGGGCGTCGACGCCGTAGCTCTTCACGCCGAAGAGCGCGCCGCCGACGAGCGCCACGGCGGCGAGCGCACCGAACGCGCGGCCGAGCCGGCGCTTCGGCCGGAACGTGGCGAGCTCGGCGGTGTCGAGCGCGCCCGGCGTGAGCGAGACGTCGAAGTCCGGCAGCCGCGGGATCGCGAGGCTCGACGGAGCGATGTCCGCCGCCGTCGGCGCGATGCTGTTCGGCTGCTCCTCGATGCCGGCGACGTCACCGAGCGTGGTCCAGTGAAGGGCGCCGCCCTTGAGCACCATCGTGCGCTCGTCGACGATGCCTGCCTGGAAGGCCGCGTCGAGCTCGTCGAGGCTCATCGTCCGGACGACGCCTCCCAGCTGCACGTGCCAGAGCTCGAGATCGCTTCCGCTCGCCCTCACGTCGATGCTCATCGGGTGCCTCCGTGTTCGGGGCGACCGAGGACGCAGAGCCGCCGTCGCGGAGGACGCGCCGCGCGCGCCCCACGGAGGGTGCCCCGTTCTCCTCGCGCGCCAGCGAAGCCGCCTTTACGTAGCAGGCGGTCACGGGCCGGCAACCGCGCGTGCGCGCGGAGGCCGAATTTCCCGCAACGAGAGCGTACTCATCCGTTCGTGATGGATGTCGATCGATGACAGTGCGTGTCGGACGCCACGACCGGATCCGGCCGTGCGCCGCGTGTAGCGAGCAGCCCTCAGCGATGCGCGGGCAGTCATCAGCACATCACGGTCGCCGCGCGTCGACGGGCCCCGCGAGCGCGCAAGGCTCCGTCTTCCCGGAGGCCCGCGCGCGCGGCGAGGCCGTTCGGGCGCGGCGCGCGGCGTGCATCCGGACCTTCCGACCGCCGATGTCGCTCACGCGCGCCGCTCGCTCGACTTCGTCGTGCCCCACACGCCCGGCGGAGCTCGGGCAGCATGCCGTCCTCGGGAAGATCGCAGGCGGCGGCCTCTCGACGATCTACCTCGGGCGCCGCCCCGCCGACGGCGGGCTCGTCGCCCTCAAAGTGGTGCGGCACGATCTGCGCGGCGACGACGAGGTGCTCTCGATGTTCTTCGACGAGGCGCGGCTGCTCGAGCGGCTCGTGCACCCGAACATCGTCCGGACGTTCGAGCACGGCGCGGATCCCGACCACGCGTTCATCGCGATGGAGCTGCTCCTCGGGACCACGCTCGCCGAGGTCCAGCGCGCCTGCGCCTCCCGTGGAATGGGTCTCCACCCGGAGGCCGTCGCGTGGATCGGCGCGCGCGTCGCCGACGCGCTCGAATACGCGCACGATCGCGCCGACGACCGTGGCCAGCCGCTCGGGATCATCCACCGCGACGTGAACCCGTCCAACATCTTCCTCGGGTTCGACGGCGAGGTGAAGCTCATCGACTTCGGTCTCGCGAAGTGCCGTGGGCGCGCGCTGCCCACGCGTCGCGGCGTCATCAAGGGCAAGCTGCCGTACCTGTCGCCGGAGCAGATCATGCAGCTCCCGCTCGATCGCCGGAGCGACGTGTTCGGCCTCGGCACCACGCTCTGGGAGCTCTGCACGATGCGTCGCCTCTTCGGCCGCGCGACGGACGTAGCCACCGTGCGCGCGGTGCACTGCGGGCCGATCCCCGATCCGCGCGTCCTCGCCCCCGACGTGCCGCCGGAGCTGGCGGCGATCGTGCTCCACGCGCTCGAGCGGAACCGCGAGCGCCGCTACGAGAGCGCAGGCAAGCTCGCGCGCCACCTCGACGCGCTGCTCGGGGCGGCCGGCCGCGCCGCTGCGACAGCGAGCCTCGCGGAGATGCAGCGCACGCTCTTCCCCGCGGAACGCGAGCGCCAACGCGGCTGGCGGAGGCCCGCGCTCACGCTCGCGCGCGCGCTCTAGACGACCGAAATCGCCGTTCTTTCCGGCGAGGCGGACCCCACGGCTTGCGCGCGCGGCCCACCAGTCGTAGTGCGGTTCACTGTCCGTGAGAGCGCCGTTCGCTACATCCGGCTCGTCTCGGCCCCGCGCGTGCTCGAGCCCGCTCGCCCTCGCCTCGATCGTCCTGATCGCCGGAATACCCGCGCTCGGCGCCTGCAAGGGGCACGGCTCGTCGACCGCCGACGCCTCGGCGACGACCGAGCCACGAGCGGCGACGACGGCCCCGTCACCGTCGAGGCGATCGACGCCGGAGCCGACGCCGACGGATCGACGCCGCGCATCGCCGCGCTCGATCTCGTCACGCCGGTCTTCAACATGACCGAGTGGCCGGCGAAGGATCCGTCGAAGACCACCGAGGAGCGTCAGGGCGCGCAGCGCCTCGGTTACCTCCGCCGCGGCCAGGTCCTCGCGGTCAAGCCGAAGGTCGTCAAGAAGGGCAACTGCTCCGAGGGCTGGTACGAGCTCGCCTCGGGCGGCTTCGTCTGCGGGAAATCCGTGACGACCGATCTCGCGTCGAAGGAGCTCGAGACCGCGCCGCATCCGCCGTACACGGATCGCCCGCTGCCTTACGACTACGGTCTCAACCTGACGAACGGCGCGCCGCTCTACCGCCGCCGTCCGCTCAAGAAGGAGCGCACCGACCTCGAGAAGGGCCTCGCCGTCGGCAAGACGAAGAAGGACGCCGAGGCTCCGCGGCCGCCGAGCGACGGCGACGCGCCGTGGTACCTGAAGGACCACAAGGGGCAGCGCCCGCAGGTCACGATCGACGACATTCGCACGAACGAGCAGGGCGGGCTCGTCGTCGTGCGCATGGTGCGCGGCTTCTACCTCGCGCTCGACAAGAGCCTGTCGACGGCGTCCGGCAAGTTCTGGCGCAACACGGCCGGCTTCCTCGCGCCGGCCGATCACATCCTCGTCCACAAGGCGACGACCGAGTTCGAGGGCGTGAAGATCGGCGCAGAGGGCGAGAAGCGCCACCTGCCGCTCGGCTGGGTCGTGAGCCCGCGCGCGCATCACTATCGGATCGAGCCCGGCGATCCGACGAGGGCCGACGAGAAGAACGGCAAGCTGAGGCGCGGCGATCCCGTCGACCGCTTCACGATCGTCCAGCTCACCGGCAAGAGCGTCACCATCGAGGGCCGCGGCTACTTCGAGACCGACGAGGGCTGGTGGCTGCGCGACGCCGACGCCGCCGTCACGCGCCCCGGCCCCGCGCCCAAGAACCTCGGAGCGGGCGAGAAGTGGATCGACGTGAACCTCTCGACGCAGTCGCTCGTCGCGTTCGAGGGGGACAAGCCCGTGTACGCCACCATCGTGTCGACCGGCCGCCACGACGACGAGGACAAGTCGAAGGACCACCGCACGGTCCAGGGCGAGTTCCAGATCCGCGAGAAGCACATCGCCGCCACGATGGAAGACGACGGCGCGAGCGACGGCCCGTACTCGATCCAGGACGTGCCCTGGATCATGTACTTCGAGGGTGGCTACGCGCTGCACGGCGCCTTCTGGCACTCGCGCTTCGGGCGCGAGCGGAGCCACGGCTGCGTGAACATGACGCCTCACGACGCCAAGCAGGTCTTCGGCTGGGCGGGGCCGAACCTGCCCGAGGGGTGGCACGGCGTCCGCGCGACGAAGGAAAACCCCGGCACCCGCATCGTCGTCCACGAGGACCCGAAGCCGGCCGCGAGCGCGGACACCCCAGCGGCGGCGCCGGCGCCGGCGAAGAAGAGCGACAAGTCCGACGCGCCCGCAGCGGCGCCGGCGAAGAAGAGCGACAAGTCCGACGCGCCGGCGAAGAAGAGCGACAAGTCCGAGAAGTCCGGCAAGTCCGAGAAGTCCGAGAAGCGCGACAAGACCGCCAGCTCGGACAAGGCGTCCAAGACCGAGAAGGCGCCGAGCAAGGTCGACTGAACGCGCCGCGCCCGGTGAGGACGCGTTCGCCTCCGCTCCTCGCGCGCCGAAAAGGGAAAGGGCCGCATCGCCGAATTGCGATGCGGCCCAGGACGGTAGCCATCGAAGGCGCGAGAGAGCGCCGAGGAGAGGGGAGCGGTGAGACGATCCCTCGGCGCCGTCGATGCTGATGAAGCTCTCTGCGCGTAGCGTGCCGGCGCGTCCTCGCGCCCGTTGCGCGCTGGGCATCCGGGTTTCTCAGCGCGCGTCGCGGCGAGCCCGGTGCGAGGCGGATCGAGCAGCGTCCAGACGAGCGTCGCGGCGATCCGCTGAGGCTCGCGCGCCGCAATCGGCGCGACCGAGGCGCGCTACTCGCGCGTGTCGGGGATGCCGCCCGGATCGATCCCGCTGACGAGCTCGCTCTCGGCGGGCTCTTCCAGCTCCGCCTCGGCGACGCCCCAGGTCTGGAGCGCGCGCGTCTCGCCGCGAGCGACAGGCGCGACTCGGGCAGTGGCATCGGTCCGAGCACGACCGCGCTCGCGAGCGTGGTCGTCCCGATCGCGTGGGCGAGCTCGTCGTTCATCGCGTCGAAGGCGTCGCCCTTCGTCAGCGAGCGCGAGAGCTCCGCGTTCATCGCGCCGAAGACGTCCGCCGGGGCCCGAGCCCGCGTCGGTTGCGACGCGCAGCCGCCGAGGAACGCGAGCGCGACGAGGACTCCGACCGTGCCGACGATGTGCCGCATGTAGGACGGGATAGCATCATGTCGTTCGCTCGCAACGCGTTGGGCGCACGATTTCGCAGTTACCGCGAGGCTGTGCGCGTGCAGTGAAGAGCGCGACGGCGCGCGAAGGCCGTTCGGCCATGGCGCGCCGTCGCGTCGAGGCGCGGCGTCAGCGGAACGGGAAGGCGATCTCGGGCCCGTGGGCGTGCGCGAGGTGAAGCTCCTCGCAGTCGATGTGCGCGGGCGCGTGGCACTGGCTGCAGCTCATGCCGTCGGCGCCGATCGTGATGCGGCGGCCGCACTCGATGCACGTCCGGCCTGCGAGCTGCGTGATCCCCGCGCCGCCGTGCCACCGAGGATCGCTCGGATCGACGGGGTGCTTGCGTCGCCGCCGCGCGTCGCTCGCGAGCGCGGTCGTGAGTCGGAGCACCCCGCCCACGACGAGCAGACCTCCGAGCATGAACATGCGCGAGTCGTGGCTGATGCCCGCTGCGACGACGACGAGGGCGAGCCCGCCCAGCATCAAAGCGCCTCCAAATCCGATGGAGGCCGTACTGATCGGCGATTCCGGATAGCTCATGCGTCTGTACCTCCCCGCCGCAGCGCACGTCGCACTTCCGCGATCCCGAAGTGATGCGTAAGTTTGGCGCCACGATGAACTACGACGATCGACGGCGTTGGCCGTCCCCTCACGGTGCAATCGCCCGGCCCGCGCCGCTCGTCAGCGACGCCCTCTGGGCCACCTACCGCTGGATGGCGGCTGGGCTCGCCCTCACGGGCCTCGTCGCGCTGCTGGTCGCGAATTCTCCGGCCGCGCTCGAGATCATCCTCGGCAACCGCATCGTCTTCTACGCGTTGCTCTTCGGACAGCTCGGGCTCGTCATGGCGTTCAACCACGTGGCCGTGCGCGCGAGCACAGCGGCCGTCGCGGCCATGTTCTTCGCCTACGCGGCGCTGACCGGCACGACGATGAGCGTCATCTTCCTCGTCTATACGGCCGCATCGATCGGCTCGGTGTTCTTCGTCACCGCAGGCGCGTTCGCGGGCCTCTCGGTCGTCGGGCTCGTGACGAAGCGCGACCTCAGCGCCGTCGGACGCTTCGCGATCTTCGCGCTCATCGGGCTCATCCTCGCGTCGCTCGTGAACCTCTTCCTCGCGAGCAGCGGGCTGCAGTTCGTCATCAGCATCGTCGGTGTCCTCGTCTTCGCCGCGTTGACGGCGTACGACACGCAGAAGCTGAAGGATCTGTTCGCGAGCGGGCAGGCGCACGCCAACATGCCGCTGGTCGGGGCGCTGATGCTCTACCTCGACTTCATCAACATGTTCCTCTTCCTCCTCCGCCTCTTCGGCCGCCGTCGCGACTGACGCGATCGCCGACGGAGCTCGACGGCCGGCGCGCGGTCAGCCGGCCGCGCGCTGCTCGAGCACGGCGAGGATGCGGTCGAGGCGCTCGACGACCGCCTCGGCGTCGGCGTCGCTCTTCTTCGCCGCGCCCGGCTCGCCGAGCACGCCGGCCGCCATCGCGGGGCCGAAGGTCATCAGGGCGGAGCCGATCGTCTTGCCCTCGGGCGTCTTGGCGAAGATGTCGCTGTAGCCGACGGAGAGGTTGGTCGAGACGTAGAGCAGCGCGTCGTAGAAGGTCCGCACCTTCGGGTTGTGGCCACGCTCGGCGCGGTAGAAGAGCCAGCTCGCGACGAGCACCGTGGTGACGGTCGAGCCCATCGGGTCCTCGGCGTACTTCTCGCGGACGCCGGACTTGAGTCGCGCGATCGCCTCGCGTCCGAAGTCCGGCTCGGAGGCCGCGGCCAGTGCGGCCAGGACGAGGAGCGGGCGCTTCTGCATCGTCCCGGATGCTACGCCGCGAAAGAGGCGTCGTCGACCGAGCCGATGACGTACGCTCGAAGGGCCGACATGGCCCCCTTCCTCGCGCTCGCGCTGTCGTTTCCGGCGGTCGTCTACACCGTCCTGCTCGGCGTCGCGCTCGTCTACTGGGTGTTCGTCATGGTGGGCGCGGCCCACGTGAACCTGCTCGGCGACGGCGCCGTGGACGCCGCGGTCGACGGCGCCGTGGACGCCGCGATCGACGGGGTCGCGAAGGGCGCGCTCGAGGGCGCGACCAAGGGCATGCTCGAGGGCGCGGCCGACCACCTCGAGGGCGCAGGTGGACACGGGCACGACGCCGACGTCGGCGACGTCGGCGGGGGCAACGCCGGCATCATCGCCGCGCTGAAGCTCCGCTCGGCCCCCGCGACCGTCGTGATGAGCGCCCTCCTCTTGTTCTCGTGGGTCTTCACGATCCTCGGCATGAAGGCGGTGCTCGCGGTCCTCCCCGGCGAGGGGATCGTGACCACGCTCGCGAAGGCGGCGCTCCTCGTCGTCGCGCCGATGCTCGCGCTCTTCCCGACGTCCGTCGTGGTGCGGCCGCTCGCGCGCGTCTTCACCCCGATCAAGGCGACGACGCACAACGCGCTGGTCGGCAAGATGTGCACGATCCGCACGGGCACGGTGACCGATCGCTTCGGCGAGGCCACGCTCGAGGACGGAGGCGCGGGCGTCGTCGTCCGCGTGCGCGTAGAGTCGGGCGAGAAGCTCGCGCGCGGCGATCAGGCCGTCATCGTCGGCTACGACGCCACCCGGCAGGAGTTCACCGTCGCGCCGCTCGACGTCCTCGACGACGTCCTCGACGACGAAGAGCCACGGCGGCGGCGCGCGCGATGAGCGCCGGGCCGGAGCCGCGCGTCGACTCCGCTCGGAGCGCGCGCTTCTTCGAGCCGGGCAGCGTCAGCTGGAGGGTCATCGGTCACCCCGTCGCGCTGATCGGCGGCATGCGCGCGCTGATCGTCCAGACGATGCACCCGCTCGCGATGGCGGGCGTCTCGCAGTACTCGGACTTCCGCGCCGACCCGCTGAAGCGCCTCCGCGGGACTTCGGCGTACGTCGCGTCGATCGTCTTCGGCGATCGCGCGACCGCCCTCGCCGCCGTCGCGCGCGTGAAGAAGCTCCACGCGCGCGTGCGCGGCACCGATCCGGTCACCGGCCAGCCGTTCTCCGCGGACGATCCCGAGACGATGCTGTGGGTCCACTGCACCGAGGTCCACTCGTTCGTCGCCGCGTACCGCGCCTACGCGGGATACCTCACGCTCGCCGAGCGCGATCGCTACCTCGCCGAGCAGGTCGTCGCCGCCGAGCTCATCGGCCTGCCGCGGGAGATCGTCCCCGACTCGGTCGCCGCGTACCGCAAGTACTTCGCCGGCGTGCGATCGCGCCTCTGCGTCTCGGCTGAAGCCGCGCGGACGATCGACTTCATCGTCCGTCCGCGCCTCGCCGGACGAACGCCGTGGGACCTGCGCGTCGCCGCGAGCGTCTTCGGTCCCGCGGCGGCGACGCTCGTGCCCCGCGATCTGCGCCGGCTCGCGGGCCTGCCCGACCGGCCTCGCCGTGAGCTGCCGCTCCGCGCGGTCAACAACGTCGCGTGGCGCGTCGCGCCGCTGCTCGGGCGCGTGCCCGTCCTCGACGGCGCGCTCGACGCGTGGGCGGTGAAGCTGGTCGGCGAGACGCCGGTGAAGCTGGCGCTCCACCAGATGCGCGCGCGTCGGGGCTAGCGGGCGGGGACCCCGTCGCGGCTTGGCGCCTCCGGCGCGCCGGCCCGAGCCACGCCGGCCCCTGGGGTGTCGGCGCGGGCGGTCGGGGGCTCGGCGATCCAGCTCGTCCTGAAAACCGACATAATTTCAGCGCAGTCACATGGTACGACATTTGGATACGTGTATGGCATGCGCCCCGTCAGCTCGGTCCTCGCCCTCTCGCTCCTCCTCGCCGCCACCGGCAGCCTCGTCGCGTGCGCGCCGGAGGAAGACGACAACGCCGACGAGGCGCAGCAGGACGTCACGGGCGGATCGGGCTCGATCGAGTCGCCCGTCGTCTACCTGTTCGACGGCGCGCAGCTGAACACGGTCCCGCCGAAGTGCGCCGGCGCGCTGCTCGGTGACAAGGTCGCCGTCACCGCCAAGTCGTGTGCGAAGGAAGGCATGATCCTCGGGCGCGCCGCCGACAGGGACGGCAAGGGCGCTCGCGCGAAGGTCGTCGCGGTCCACGTGCCTGCGCAGGCGGACGCGGACATCGCGATCGTCGAGATCGATCGCGCGATCGGCGGGACGCGGGCGGTCATCACGCACGCGCCGCTCCGCGACGGCTACGCGATCAACGGCATCGCGACGACCGACGGCGCGGGCTTCTTCGATCCCGGCAAGGGCGAGGCCTCGTCGATCGCCGGGCGGCTCACGTCCGAGACCGAGATGCACAGCACGATCTTCCCCGCGCAGGGCAGCGAGATCTGCGCGGGCGACCTCGGCGCGCCGGTCTGCTCGAGCACCGCGACGAAGCTCGCGGGCTTCAACATCCGCGGGACGTGCGGCCTCTCCGGCCTCGTCATCGCCGCCGAGGCTCCCGCGGCGCCCGCGGCGGACGCGGCCAATGGTCCGAAGGCCGCCGGCGACAACGGTCGCGAGCGCCCGAACCAGGACGGCCCCGCGGCCGCCGCCGACACCGGCAACGGATGCTCGGCCGGCGCGTGGAAGGTCGCGCAGCTCGGTCGCTACGCCGACTTCATCCGCGAGCACGCGCCGGATGCGTTCAAGCCGATCGTCATCGACAAGCCGATCCTCAGGAACTTCCCCTACGCGCCGGCGGGCCTCTGGGGCTACCAGTCGGGCGGCACCGTGGCCGCGTGCAAGATCGAGACGGCGAAGCTCGATCCGATCGCGACCGGTGGCGAGGCGAAGGTGACGGCGAAGGTCGCGTTCAAGGACATGCAGGCGCGCTCCGCTCCGTTCGGACGCTTCGGCATCGCGCTGAAGAGCGCGCCGACGAAGGTGCGCTGGCTCCCCGCGCGCGCCGCCACCGAGGCGACGGGCGCCGCGTTCGAGATGTCGTTCGAGGGCAGCGTCTCGGCGCTCGCCGACGGCGACTACATCGTCGCGTTCCGCGCCTCCGCGAACGGCGGCGAGGCCTGGACCCCGTGCGACCTCGACGGGATCGACAACGGCTTCGACGTCGCCAAGACGCTCGAGCTCAAGGTCGGCAACGCGAAGCCGGCCGAGACGCCGGGCGACGCGAAGCCGCAGGATGCGCCTCCGCCGGCCGACTCGGCGAGCCCCGGCTCCTCGTCCTCGGACGCGGACTACTCGGATCCGCCGGCGGACGACGTGAACGACGACGCGAGCGACTACGGCGACGACGAGCCGGCCGTCGCCAAAAAGAAGAAGAAGACCTCGGCGAACGGCTGCTCGGCGAGCCCGAGCAGCACGGGCGCGAGCTCGGGGCTCCCGATGCTCGGCATCCTCCTCGGCGTCGCCGCGTTCGTTCGCCGCCGCCGCTGAGAGCGCGACCGCGCGCTCCCCGCGTGCCGTTCGCGCGGGCCGCCGCCCGCTTCCCCGTTCACACCGTGGCTCCGGTGGGCGATCTCGCACACCTGCACGTGTGTCGAGGGGAGGCCGAGGCGGCCGAAAATGGCGCTCCATTCCCCCGCCTAGACATGCGACCCTTCCGGCCTTGAAACGGGGCGCGTGCGGATGTCTCGCCCGCGCCAGGGGCTCCACGTTCGCGCGGTGCCCCAGGAGACCGGTCTCACCCTCGCGTGGTGCCGGTAAGCGGCTCCACGGTTCGTGGGGAGAAGAGAGTCGTCATGCCCGAGACTGCCATCCTGGTCGGCGCCATCGTCGGCGCGCTGTTCATCATCCTCCTCGGCGTCCTCGCGATGTTCTCGCGGTTTTATCGCCAGGTGGAGCAAGGCAAGGCGCTCATCGTCAACACGACGGGCAAGGACGCGGAGGTGGCGTTCACCGGTCGGATGGTGTTCCCGGTCATCAACCGCGCCGAGACGATGGACCTCTCGGTCAAGACGATCGACATCGACCGCCGCGGCAAGGAGGGGCTCATCTGCAACGACAACATCCGCGCAGACATCAACGTCACCTTCTTCGTCCGCGTGAACAAGACCGCGGACGACGTCCTCAAGGTCGCCCAGTCGATCGGCTGCGCGCGCGCGAGCGATCCGAAGACGCTCCAGGAGCTGTTCACGTCGAAGTTCGCCGAGGCGCTCAAGACCGTAGGCAAGCACTTCAACTTCGAGGAGCTCTACACGAAGCGCGACGACTTCAAGGACAAGATCATCGAGGTCATCGGCAAGGACCTGAACGGCTTCATCCTCGACGACGCCGCCATCGACTACCTCGAGCAGACGCCGCTCGAGGCGCTCGACCGCGACAACATCATGGACGCCGACGGCATCCGGAAGATCACCGAGATCACCGTCGCCCACAACGTGAAGACGAACGAGCTCCGGCAGCGCGAGCGCATGGAGATGGGGAGCGAGAACCTCAAGTCCGACGAGGCGATCTTCAACTTCGAGCAGCGCCGCGCGGAGGCCGAGGCGAAGAAGCTCAAGGAGATCGCGATCGCGCAGTCGCGCGAGCAGAACGAGGCCGCGCGCGTGGCGAGCGAGGAGTCGAAGAAGACGCACATCGTTCATCACAAGAACGAGGAAGAAGCGCTCATCGCCGAGCAGGCGAAGCAGCGCGGCGTCGCCGTCGCCCAGAAGAACCGCGAGCGCGAGGTCGCCGTCGAGACCGAGCGCGTCGAGAAGGCTCGCCAGCTCGAGGCGATCGGCCGCGAGCGCGAGGTCGCCCTCGTCGGGATCGCGCGCGACAAGGAAGTCGAGCAGCAGAAGAAGGAGATCGCCGACGTCGTCCGCGCCCGCATCGCGGTCGAGAAGACCGTGGCGGTCGAGGAAGAGCACATCAAGGACGTGCGGACGATCGCCGGCGCGAACCGCGATCGCGAAGCGCTCAAGATCCAGGCGGAGGCCGAGGCCGCCACGGTGCTCGTCAAGCAGGTGAAGGCCGCCGAGGCCGCCGAGGAAGTCGCGAAGCACGCGGCCCGGCAGAAGTCGATCACGGCCGACGCCGAGCTCGAGACCGCCGACAAGTTGGCGCGGGCGAAGATCCGCCTCGCCGAGGGCACGCAGGCCGAGGCCGCCGCCGAGGGCCTCGCGAAGGCCCGCGTGAAGGAGGCCGACGCCATGGCGACGGAGAAGCAGGGCCTCGTCGAGGCGCGCGTCGCGCTCGAGAAGATGCAGTCCGTGGCGGCCGGCGAAGAGCGCCAGGGGCTCGCCAAGGTGAAGGTGAAGGAGGCCGACGCGGCGGCGGTCGAGAAGCTCGGCGTCGCCGAGGCGTCGGCGCTTCGCGAGAGGCTCGTCGCCGAGGCGTCGGGCGAGGAGCAGAAGGGCCTCGCGCTCGCCAAGATCACGCGCGAGAAGCTCGTCGCGGAGGCCGCGGGCATCGCCGAGAAGGCCGCCTCGATGAAGGCGCTCGACGACGCGAGCCGCGGGCACGAGGAGTTCCGGCTCCGCCTCGACAAGGAGAAGACGATCGAGCTCGAGACGATCCACGCCAAGACGAGCGTGGCCGAGGCTCAGGCGCAGATCCTCGCGCAGGCGTTCTCCAACGCGAAGTTCAACATCGTCGGCGGCGACGGCGCGTTCTTCGATCGCTTCGTCAAGGCCGTCAGCGTCGGTCAGGCGATCGACGGCGCGGTCGACGCGAGCCCGCACGTGAAGAGCCTCGTCGAGTCGGCGATGCGCCCGGACGACGAGGCGGTGCTCGGCCTGGTCGAGAAGCTGCTCGTGAACGATCCGGCCGCCTCGGCGCGCCTCAAGGCCGCGACGCGCTCGGGCCCGGCCGGCTCGGGCGAGTAGCGCTCCAGCGCGTCGGCGAGGCCGGGCTCGGCCTCGCGTCCTTTCCGTCGCCGGGCTCGGCCTCGCGTCCTTTCCGTCGCCGGGCTCGGCCTCGCGTCCTTTCCGTCGCCGGGCTCGGCCTCGCGTCCTTCCGTCGAGCGCGCTTCCGTCGGGGCTGCGCGCGCCGGATGCGAGGCGTCGTCAGCTCTTCGCGAGCGGTCCGATCTGCTTGCGGACCTTCTTGATGAACGTCTTCGTGCACTGACCGTGCGTCGACTCGTGCTCGATGATCTCGCGCGTGAGTCGCTCCTTGGTCTCGGGCGCGAGCGACGAGCTCTTGATGTCGTTGGCGAGCTGCGCGCCGACGGCCGTGCTCGGCCACGTCTGCTTGGGGGCAGGCGCACCGATGCGATGGGTGTTCTTGTGGTGAGACTCCTTCGTCTTGGTGACGTCGCGGAAGCCGGTGTCTTCGGCGCGCTTGCCGCTCCCGCCGCAGCTCGGGCACCTCGCGACCTGACCCCATGCGTTCTCGATGCGGCCGTCGCCGCCGCACACCCCACAGACGTTCGGATCGGCTTCCTTCATGCCCGCACCGTAGCTCACGGCGGTGGACCCCGCGCGCGATTGCGCTCGGGGTCGTCGCGGGTAGGCTCAGCGTCTCAGAACGCAAAGTAGAACTGGATGTCGCGGGAGGCGCCGTTTTCGGCGACGACGCGCGCGGTCCCCCGGATGACGCCGACGGTGCGCTCGCCGTTGGTCGCGACGGGGCCGCGCTCGATCGTCGAGGAGCCGGACGGGTCGCTGGAGTACGTGCCATCGCTCGCGCCTCCGTCGGACGCCTCCCCGCCGGCCGCGAACCAGGCGCTCGACTCCGACAGGAACGGCCGCACGGCGGTTTGCGGGTAGGGAGCGTCGTCGACGCCGGAGAGGGTAAGGATCGAGCCGCCGAAGCAGGACATCGTCGCGTTCACGGTCCAGCCGTGCCCCGCGAGGCCGAGGTCCAGGCCTGCGCCGTCCTCGTCGAGCAAGCATTTCGTCCCGTCGACAGTGACCGAAGCGCACCGGGAGCGCATCGTCCCGGCGACGCCGCCGTCGCCGTTGGGGCTGTAGACGTGGTCGCCGCCCTCGCATTCCGGCGGCGCAGCGGCCGAGTCGTCGTCGCCCGCCCGGCTGGGCGTCGACCCCTTGGAGGTCGCGCTCTTCGCGCCGGTCGCCGACTCACCTTGGTCGTCGGCTTGGTCCACGGCGAGGCCTCCACACGCGACGGTGACGGACCAGGTGGCGAGGAAGAGAGCGCGGAACGGCTTGAATTTGGTCATGTTGTCGTGAAAGAGAGCACTCTCCGTGCCGCCGTCCGCGGGGACGAGAGGACCGATCGACGCCGCGAAATGAGCCCAGTTTCCAGCGATCGCGCTTCGTCGCGCGGTCGGTGATGTTGGGTCGACGCAACACCGCTGCTGCGTCGGGGCAACGTCGGCCCTATCGCTACCCCGGCGAGCCTCGAGGGGCCCGCGGCGAATCTGCACCCTCGACCTTACGAGCCTCCGTGCGCCGCGCGCCATGCGTCGACCACGGCGAGCTCCGTCTTCGCCTCGGCGCGCAGGGCCAGCTCGTCGCGCGCTTGCGTGGCGAGCATCCGCGCCCGCTCTTCGGCTCCGTGGCTCTCCACGAGCGCGCGCGCGAGCGCGAAGCGCGCCCGTGCGAGATCGCCCGGCCACTCGCGCCGCGTGAGCGAGACGGATCGCTCGAGCGTCGCGACCGCTTCGCCCGGCCGGCGCGTCGCCAGGAGCGCCTCGCCGCGACAGCGCAGCGCGTCCCACTCGTAGACGTTGTCCGGCGCGAGCGTCGTCGTCTTCTCCTGCGCGGCGAGCGCGCGGTCGCAGTACGCGAGCGCCTCGGCTGGCCGCCCGAGCGCGAGGAGCGCGTCCGCGGTGGTGACGTAGGAGGCGGGGACGAGGACGGGCGACGCGTCGGGCTTGTCGAGGAGCGCCAGGCCGCGTTCGCCGAGCGCCAGCGCCTCCTTCGGGTCGCCTCGGCGGTTGGCCGCCTGCGTCAGCTCTTGCAGCGCCGCGACGATCCAGAACGTGTTGTCGTGACGCTCGGCGATGCCGAGCGCCCGCTCGAGCAGGCGGGTCCCCTCCGCGATGTGCCCCCGTTTGAGCTCTGCGTCTCCGACGTGAGCCGCCGCCACGCCGGTCCGAAAGCTCTCCGGCCCGTAGAGGCTCTCGCACATCGCGAGCGCCTCCTCGTAGGTCGCGAGCGCGACGTCGACGCGGCCGAGCGCGACGTACATGTTGCCGAGGTTGAGGAGCTCGCGCTCTGTCCGCGGGTGAGCGCCGAGGCGTTCGCGGTACGTTCGCACGGCCCGCTCGGCGAGCGGCAACGCGAGCTCCGGGCGATGATCGAGGCTGTGGAGGATCGACGCCTCTCGCGACGCCACGAAGGCCTCGAGCTCATCGTCGCCGCCCAGCGCACCGAGCGCGGCGTTCGCGCGCGCGAGCCAGTCACGCGCTTCGCTCCTCTGCTGGAGCTCCACGCCCGTGATGTACGCGACGAGCGCCGAGGCCCGCACGACGACCGCGTAGTGTCTCGACGAGATCCCCGCCCACGCCGCGTTCGCGAGCGACCGCTGGGCGGCGTCGTCGACGAGCCGCGTCTGGACCCAGCCGACGAGGTAGAGCGCCTCGGCCTCGGTGCTCTCGTGCGCGGCGTCACGCGCGAGGACGAGCGCCCGCCCCGCGATGACGAGCGCCTCCTTGTTCTTGTCGCCGAGCGCCAGCACGTTCGCCTCGGCGATCGCCTGGCGCGCCTCCTCGACGCGCCCGCGCTTCACCGGATCGTCGGGGAGCCCGAGGTTCGTACGGAGCTCTTTGACGTCGGCGCACCACGAGAGCGCGGGGAGCTCGTACGACGCCTTGACCGACGCGCCGACGATCTGCGCGTCCGCGCGACGAAAGAGCGACGTGAGCGCGCGGAGCTGGACCTTCTGGCGGTCGAGACAGCCGGCGCGTAGCTGGTAGACCTCCTCCGGCTCGTCGTGGCGCACCCTCGTCGCCTCACAGGCCGCGGTGCGCGCGGAGGTCCACGTGGTCGCGTATACGTCGAGCGCCTTCGCGGCGCGCGCGAACGAGTCGGCGGCGTCGGGCGCGCCCGTCGCGATGAACGCGTCGCGAACGTCGCGCTTCACGTCGTCGTCCCACACGCCGGCGAGCGGGGGGAGTGCGTCCACGCACGCGTGCGCTCTCCGCTGCGTGGAGGCGTGGACGCCCGCCCCCGCGAGCGCCACGCCGGCGATGAGCGCGCCGACGGCGATCCATCGCCGTCGCGTCGCGCCCGGATCGCGCTCGAGCGCGGCGAGCAGTGCATCCATCGACGGGTAGCGCTCGTCCGGGGCTTCGCTCAGCCCTCGCAGGACGACTTGCCGTAGCCACGGGGGCACCCTCGAGCCCGCGGGCGCGTCGCGGACGGGCCTGCCGATCGCCTCGAGGTACCCTTCGAGATCGCGGTTCGGGAACGGCTTCTCTCCGTAGAGCGCGACGTAGAGCGTCGCAGAGAAGCCGAACTGATCGGAGCGCGCGTCGGCGCCCTCGCCGGCCGCCTGCTCCGGCGCCATGTACCCGACGGTGCCGAGGATGCTGCCGGTCTCCGTCAGCGGCGTCGCGAGCGCCGCGCTCCTGCCTTCGTCGGACGGCGAGGCCTCTGCCCGCGACGGCTCGCGCTCCTCCGCGCCGTCGAGCGTCGAACGCGCGATGCCGAAGTCGGTGACGCGCGGGCGACCGTCGAGGCCGACGAGCACGTTGTCGGGCTTGAAGTCGCGGTGCACGAGGCCGGCGGCGTGCGCCGCGGCGAGACCGCGCCCGGCCGCCTTCAACATGGCGAGTCGCGCGCTCCACGGACGCTCCGCCCCGACGGTCTCGAGCCACGCGCCGAGCGTCGTCCCCTCCACGAATTCCATCGCGACGAAGACGCTCCCCTCGAACGTCCCGACGTCGTGCACCGCCACGACGTTCGGATGCGACAGCCGCGCCATCGCCTGCGCCTCGCGCAAGAGCCGCTCGTGATCCTCGGGGTCCTCGCCTCCGACGCGTCGCCGGAGCACCTTGATCGCGATCTTCCGGTCGAGGCGCGGATCGAACGCCGAATAGACGACGCCCATCCCGCCCTGTCCGAGCACGTCGAGGAGGACGTACCGCGCGAGGGTCGAGCCACGACGCTCCGGCGCCGCCGCGTCCCTGTCGGACGCGTCCGGAGCCGTCGCCGTGCGCGTGGACGCAGACACTTCGCGGAGCGTAGGAGCACGGAAGACGGCGAGGCAAGTCGGCCGGCTCACGGCGATCGCGCGGGCGCGGCGCCGTCCGAACGATCAGTCGCCCCAGTCGATCTCGACGTCGGCGGCGATCGCGTAACCGTCGTCCCGCGTGACGAGCAGATCGTGAAGCCCCATGCGCCGGAGCGCCCAGATCGCGGTGCGGAGTCGCCCCTTGGCGGACTGTTCGACGGCCCTCTCGCCGGGCCATCCCGCGGCGAAGAGCGCGTCGGAGGAAACGGCCCCGTCGCCCTGAGGCACGCCGCGATGCTGCGCCAGCCGGAGCAGCACGCGGCGCAGCGCTCCGCTCCGCGCGAGCGAGATCGTGGGCGACGACGCGATGCGAAACGAGTCGCCGTTCGGCGAGATCCGCAGCGTGACCTTTCGTCCCGGTACGCGCGGGCTCACGCGCGACGCGCGGCCGGCGCCATCGTCCTCGAGCGATCCGGCGATCGGCGCGACGCCCTGATCGGGTCCGAAGGCCTCCGGAAGCTCCGCGGGGGTGACTCGTCCGTCATCGGAGAGCGCGAGCGCCAGCTCGAGGACGTCTCGCAGATCGCTCACGTTGCCTGGCCACGGGTACGCGACGAGCCGATCCATCGCCTCGGGCGTGACGAGCGGCTCCGGCGTGACGCGCGGCTCTGCGGCGACGCGGAGCAAGTGCTCCGCGAGGACCGGGATCTCGTCCTTGCGCTCGCGGAGCGGAGGGACCGTGAGCGCGCGCGTGCCGAGCAGCGCGTAGAGCTTCGCGTGGAACCGGCCGGACCGCACCGCGTCGCGCAGATCGGCGCTGCTCGAACAGACGACGCGCACGTCGAGCGCCGCGAGGTGTGCCCGCGGGCGCTCGAAGGCGCGCGCTTGCAAGAGCTCGAAGACACGCTCCTGCGTGTCCGCGCCGAGCTCGCCGATCTCCGCGAGGAAGAGCGTGCCCTGGTGCGCCGTCTTGATGAGGCTCCTCCCCGTCGCGCCGGAGGCGCCGAAGAGCTCGGCCTCGGCGCGTCCGTCCGGAAGAGAGCCGCAGTCGAAGCGCACGAACGGCTTGTCGGCGCGTGCGCTCGCGTCGTGGATCGACCCGGCGAGGAGCGCCTTGCCGACGCCGGGCTCCCCGAGCAAGAGCACGGGAGCCTTGCGCCGCGCCACGCTCTGCGCGGCCGCGTGGACCTTGCGCATCGCCGGATCGGCGACGACGAAGCTCGACGAGGACGACGCCACGACGGCCTTCAGCGGGCCGACTTCGACGACGTCGCCCGCGCCGACGCGGCGCTCGGTGTCGTGGAGCGTCTCCCCGCCGACGCTCGTGCCGTTCCGGCTGCCGAGGTCGCGCACGTAGACGCCGCTGCTCGAGCGCCGGACGAGGGCGTGACGGCGCGACACGCGCGGGTCGTCGACGACGACGTCCACGTCGCCCGCGTCGGAGCGGCCGAAGACGACCTCGCGCTCCTCGTCGAGCGAGACGCGAACCGTCGCGTTCTCCGAACGACGATACACGAGATAGAAGCACCGACTCTTCGGCGCCGCCTTCTCCGTCTCGTCGGCGTTCATCCGGTGCGGGGGCCTCCGGCCGCGCGGGCGTGACGTCGGCGGAGCGCGGATCGCGAGGGCCCTCGGCCCCGCGCGCGGCGCTCGCGCGACGTGCATCGAGGCTCGTCAAGACACGTCAAACGGATCATTTTTGAGAACCTTTGACGTGCATGGACCGCGCCCCGGACGGCATCGTAGGCAGACGTCGGTCCCGTAGCAACGGCGCCGGCGATCCACCGAACCCACTTGGAGTCGACGATGCCCAGCGCGATCCGCAACGTGTTCTTTCTCGCCCTGCCTCTCTTCGTCGTGATCGGAGCGTGCTCGTTGCCGACCGACGCGGAGGAGTCCGAGGGCGCTTGCGATAGCGCCGACACGAGCGGTCCGTGCGAAGGCAGCTTCAGCTGCGGCAACTCCGGTATCCAGATGAGCTGCGACAAGGCGACGTCGGCCTGCGTCGTGAGCGCGGGATCGGTCACGTGTCGGGTCGTGAGCGGCGCTTCGGCGAGCCGCTGCCCCAGCCCTCAGGCGGTCGGTGCGCTCGCGGGCTGCACGACGCCGTTCAAGCCGTCGTGCAGCGGCTCGTCGAAGACGGGCATCACGGTGACCTGCAAGCAGTGACCGCGCGCCCTCGGGCGAACGTGCGGATCAGGGAACCGCGGTGATGGTGACGGCGCCGTCGCTCGTCTCGAGCGAGAGGAGCGCGATTCCCCCGGCGACGAGGAGCACCTTGGTCTCGCGCGGGCCGCACGGCGCCTCGAGCCACGCGCGCCGGGGCTCCGGCAGCGTGTCGAAGAGGCGCGCCGCGTCGCCGCCGAGGACGCCGAACACGCCGGTGCCTCCCGGCCTCATCTCGAAGCCGAGCTCGCGGCAGAGGCGGAGCGTCGGCTTGTCGGCGCCGACGACGAGGCACGCGATCATCCGCGCGTCCTTGCGCCGGACCTCGACGAGCGGCTCCGCGTGGGAGCCGAGCATCTGCTTCAGCAGCGCGACGGCCTTGTCCGCGTCGAGCTGGCCGAGCTCCCAGCGCTCGCGAAGCGATTTGCCGATCATCGTCGCCGCTTACCCCGGCTGCCTCCGCGCGTCAGCTCGCGCGTACGAGGAGCGTCGCGCCAGGGCCCGCGAGCCGGCGCGAGGCGAGGTGAAGCAAGAGCCCGGCGAGCGCGGGGGCGAGCAGGCCGAGCTTGCTCGCCGGTCCGGCGGCCTGGAGCGCGACGAACCCGAGCGACCATGCCGCCGCCGACGTCGAGGCGCGGAGGCCCACGTCGCGGCGGCCGAGGCCGACGGCGAGCGCCTGCGCGGCTCCGAGCGCTCCGCCGAAGACGGCGCCGACGAGCCACGGGACCGCCTCGACGTCGAGGAGGGCGAGCGCGAAGAGGGTCGTCACGACGGCGCTCGCGCCGGTGAAGCAGAGGCGCTTGCCGCGGAGGTCTCCGTTCGCGCGCGCCTCGAGCGCGCCGCCGACGAGCCCGGCCACGACGCCGCCGACGAGGCGACCGGCGAGCGGGCCGACGAACCATCCGAAGGCGCCGCCGAGCGTGCTGCCCGCGAGGACCGCGAGCCACCAGCCGAGGCTCGCCACGAGACCGCGGGCGAGGAGACGGTGGGGCATCACTTGCCTCCGGAGTGCTTGAAGTAGAGCTGGCGATCGCCGCCCTCGCTCGCGACGAGCGGCGAGGTCGTGCGGATGCTCCCGAGCCTCTCGAAGGTCGTGTCGTCCTTCGTCGCGCGCGCCATGACGTCGTAGACCGCGGTGCCCGGCTCGATCTGCGTGAGGTCGAAGCGGAAGTCGTGCTGGTCGGCGTTCGGGAAGCGCGTCGCGACCTCGGCCGTGGGGCGGAGGACGATCTCGTACGGCGTCGACTGCTCGGCCGGGCGGACGTCGGCGCCGCTCGGCGCGATCTCCCCGAGGTGCGTGATCGGCAGGTGGCTCGGGTTCGCCGTGACGGTCTGGAAGTACTTCTTCACGACCCACGGCACCTCCGGATAGATGTGCCCGAGGTCCTGGCTGAAGTAGTTCCAGTCGTGGTCCGGCAGGCCGCTGAAGTCGTGGATGGCGACGAAGTTCCGCGAAGGCTTGCCGTCGATGAGAAACTTCACCGACGCTCCCGGGATCATCCGGCCGCCGCCGCCGGGCGCGAGCCGGAGGATGAGCGGAATGGTCTTCCCGCCGTTGGCGAGGAGCCCGCTGTACGGCGCGCGCCGGCTCGAGGTGCCGGGCGCGGGCGTGTCTGTGTAATCTGCAACGAACGCGGCCGTGCCGGCGACGCCGAAGGGGTGGAAGATCTTCCGTCGTCCCTCGGGCGCCTCGTCGCTCGCGTGATGGAACGTCGGGCGGAGCGAGAGGAGCGCCGGGATCGCGCGGACGTAGTAGCCGAAGCCGCCCTTCGGGAGCTTGCCGAGGCAGGCCGCTTCGCTGTCCGAGGGCGCGCAGTACGTGCCGACCTGGATCAGCTGCGCGAGGAGCTCTTGTTTCTCGACGGCGCGGAGCGACTCGTAGTCGTCCGGCAGCTCGGGGCGGCCCGCCGGCTTTCCCGGCAGCGCGCGGAGCTCCTCCTCACCGACGTCGAGCGCCTCGTCGTCCTCGGGCGCGCAGGCCGCGGTCGGAGCAAGCGAAGCGAGCGCGAGAAGGACGAGCGCGAGGTGCGAGGGGCGCGGGGAGTTCATGGCAACGCTCCGGTCGCTGCACGGGGTAGGCCATGGTGGGATGTGTTCTAAGTTGCTGAAATGTTGCGGATCAGCCGCCGGCTCGCGAGGACGTATCCCACGTTGTGGGTAACTCTCGGCCCACCATCGCGCTTCGTCTTCTCCGTCGCGTCGCGCGGGTCCGCGCGTCGTGTTCGGCGGGGAGGGAGCGGGACGACGAACGCTCGATGCTCGACGGCATCGCTCGGCGGACGGAGCCGTCGCGTCGTCGTCCGCGTCGGCGATGCGGTCGCGTCACCCGAATGCGGACAGGTCGTCGATCGCCTCGAGCGCCCTCGGAACGCGATCGTAAGATGCCACCGATGAACTTCCTCCTCACTCCCTATGGCCGTCTGGTCGCGCCCTCGTTCCTTCTCGTCGCCGTCGCGCTCTCCTTCGGCGGCGCCGGATGCTCCGAGGACGAGAGCGGACCCTCCGGGACGAGCGCCTCGAGCTCGGGGAGCTCCGGGAGCTCCGGGATCTCGGACGACGCCGGGAGCTCGGGGAGCTCGGGCACCTCGGGGAGCTCCGGATCGAAGACGGAGTCGAAGAACGAGGTCGATCTCACGTTCACGGGAGACATCACGGCCACTCTGAAGGGGAAGGCCGGCACGTGCGGCGGGGTCCCCGGCGGCGCGTCGTTCCAGGTCCGCTCGGCGGACCTCGGAGTCGATCCGGCGTTCGAGCTCGCGGTCGTGATCCTCGAAGAGGAGGACTGGCCGCAGCCGACCACCGTGCTCAACGTCACGAGCGGTGACAAGGCGAGCTACACGTGGAGCAAGACGGCAGGCACGGTCGTCGCGCAGCGCGATCGGTCGCGCGTGGACTTCGACGTCGAGCTCGGGAAGGTCGCTGCCGCGGGCAAGGTCACGGTCAAGGGATCGATCGTCTGCAACGACTGACGAGCGCCCTCTGCGCTTGGTGAGCTGACCGCGAGCGTTGGGTCAGCCGTCCGCGGCACCGGGAGGTCGCCCGAGTCGAGACGCGCGGCCCTTTGCCGTACGCGCGCACCCGCTCGCGGACTCCTACGCGGTTCGATCCGCCTCGAGCCGCGTGCGGAGCGAGGTGAGCCACGCCACGAGGGCGGTCATGCCGGCGCCGGTGGTCGCGGAGAGCTCGAGGATCTGGGCGCGGGGAGCGACCTTGCGGACGTTCGCGATGCAGGCGGCCTTGTCGAAGGCGAGGTGAGGCAGGAGGTCGACCTTCGAGAGCAGGACGAGGTCGGCGACGCGGAACATGTGCGGGTACTTGAGCGGCTTGTCCTCGCCCTCGGTGACGCTCAGGATGACGACGCGCGCGGTCTCGCCGAGGTCGAAGAGGGCGGGACAGACGAGGTTGCCGACGTTCTCGACGACCACGAGCGAGCCGGGCTTCGGCGCGAGCTCGCGGAGACCCGTGGCGATCATGTTCGCCTCGAGGTGGCAGCCCTTTCCGGTGTTGATCTGGATGGCGGGGGCGCCGGCCTCGCGGATGCGGCGCGCGTCGTTCTCCGTCTCTTGATCGCCTTCGATGACCGAGACCGGCACGCCGGCCTCGCGGATCAGTCGCGCGAGGAGCGTCGTCTTGCCCGCGCCGGGCGCGCTCATCAGGTTGACGCAGACGATCCCGCGGACCCCGAGCCAGCCGCGGTTCTGCGCGGCCGTGAGGTCGTTCTTCGCGAGGATCTCCGCCTCGAGCTCGACGATCCCGCGTCCGCGGTCCGCCGGCTCCTCCCCGTGCCCGTGCCCGTGCCCGTGCCCGTGCCCGTGCGAATGGTCGTGGTCGTGGTCGTGGTCGTGGTCATGGTCGCCCGAATGCGCGTGGTCGTGCGAATGCGCGTGCGCGTGCTCGTGGTGCGCGTGGCGCACGACGGTCCCGTCGGGCAGCACGTGCTCGTGCTCGCCGGCGTGCGCGCCGCCGGAGATCCGCACGTCGTCCGAGCTACACCCGCATGTCACGCACATCGTCGACCTCCATCGCCTTGACCTTCAGCTCTTCGCCGCCGATCACGCGGAGCGGCGCGTTGCACGCCGCGCACGCGCCGTACGGCGTCGTCAGCGCGGCCTCGAGCTCACACGCGGCGCACCGCCCTCGGCCGGGGACGCGCTCGATCTCGAGCTTCGCCGACTCCACGACGGTGCCCTTCGCGCAGATGTCGAAGCAGAAGCGGACGGCGTCCGCGTCGATCCCCGACAGCTCCCCGATGGCGACGATGACCCGCTTGACGCGAAGACCGCCCGCGCTCTCCGCCGCGATCGCCACGATGCTCCGCGTGATGCCGAGCTCGTGCATGCTCAGCAGATCCTCGGGAGCTGATCGCCGACCAGCATGTCGAGGACGCGCTCGCCGCCGAGCTGCGTCCGAAGCGTCACCATCCCTTCGGGGGACGCGCTGACGCGACCGAGGACGGCGGCGCCCGCGCCGTGCGGATGCGCGCGGAGGAGCTCCATCGCGCGCGTGACGCTGTCCTCCGCGACGACGAACACGACGTTGCCTTCGTTGGCCAGGTACAGCGGATCGAGCCCGAGGAGCTCGCACATGCCGCGCACCTCGTCGCGCACCGGGACGGCGCGCTCGTCGACGTAGACGTGGACGTCGGAGCCGAGGGCGAGCTCGTTCAGGACGGTCGCCAGGCCGCCGCGCGTCGCGTCGCGCATCGCGTGGACCTCGCACGCCCCGACCAGCTCGCCGATGAGGCCGCCGAGCGCGCGCGTGTCGCTCTCGACCGTCGTCTCGAGCGCGAGCTCGCCGCGGGCCGCGAGGATCGCGGCGCCGTGGTCGCCGATGAAGCCGTTGGTGATCACGTAGTCGCCGGGGCAGGCGCCGCGGATGCTCGGGCTGATGCCGCGGCGCATGACGCCGACCCCCGACGTGTTGATGAACAGCTTGTCGGCGGCCCCGCGGGCGACGACCTTCGTGTCGCCGGTCACGATCCTCACGCGGGCGATCTCGGCCGCGGCGCGGACGCTCCGCATCACCCTCCGGAGATCGTCGATCGGCAGCCCTTCCTCGAGGATGAGCCCGAGCGAGAGGTGAAGGGGAATCGCGCCGGAGACGGCCAGATCGTTCACAGTGCCGTTGACCGCGAGCCTGCCGATGTCTCCGCCGGGAAAGAACAGCGGGGTGACGACGTACGAGTCGGTCGTGAACGCGAGGCGGTCGCCCCGGGAGGAGAGCTCCTCGAGCGGTGTGCGGGCCTGGTCCTCGAGCTCGCCGTGATCGCGCTGACCGAGCTCGCCGAGGATGACGTCGTCGATGAGGTCGCGCATCGCCTTGCCGCCGCCGCCGTGCGCGAGCGTGACGTGCTCCGTCCGGACGCGCCCCTCGCGCCGGCGCACCCTCTCGACGCGCGAGAGGAGCGGCTCGCCGGCGCGCGGGGTGGTCGGCGCGAGCATCCCGTTCGACGCGCGTCCCGTCATCGAACTACCTTGAGCTCGCGGCGGGCCTCGGCGCGCGCGCTCGTCGAGACGCGGCCGTACTGGTAGTACGCCGCGCACGCGCCCTCCGAGGAGACCATGCAGGCGCCGATGGGCACGGCCGGCGTGCACGCGGTCCCGAAGACCTTGCACTCCCACGGCTTGATCACGCCCTTGAGGACGTCGCCGCACTGGCACTGCTCCGGATCGGCCACCGGGACCGTGCGGATCGCGAAGGCCTTCTCCGCGTCGAAGCGCGCGTACGGCTCGCGGAACGTGAGGCCCGAGTGCTCGATCGTCCCGAGCCCGCGCCACTCGAAGTGAGGTCGCAGCTCGAAGACGCGCTCGATGGCGTCTTGCGCCACCGCGTTACCGCCCTCGCGGACGACGCGGCGGTACTGGTTTTCGATCTTCGCTTCGCCGCGCGCGATCTGCTCCACGACCATCGCCAGCGACTGGAGGACGTCGAGCGGCTCGAAGCCGGCGATGACGAACGGCTTGCCGTACGTGTCGGCGATGAAGCCGTAGGCCGCGACGCCGATCACCATCGTCACGTGACCGGGGCCGATGAAGCCGTCGATCGAGAGATCCGGCGCGTCGAGGATCGCCTTGATCGTCGGGAGGATCGTGATGTGGTTCGAGAAGACGAAGTAGTTGTCGACGCCCGACGCCTCGGCCTCGAGCACGGTGAGCGCGGTCGACGGCGCGGTCGTCTCGAAGCCGAGCCCGAAGAAGACGACGCGCTTGTCCGGGTTTTTTCGCGCGAGCGCGAGCGAGTCGAGCGGCGAGTAGACCGTCCGCACGTCGGCGCCCTTCGCCTTGGCGTCGAGCAGGCTCCCGCGCGAGCCGGGGACGCGTATCGCGTCGCCGTACGTCGCGAACAGCACCCCCGGCGTCTCGGCGATCTTCACCGCGTCGTCGACGCGCCCGACGGGCAGCACGCAGACCGGGCAGCCGGGCCCGTGGACCAGCTCGATCGACGGCGGCAGCATCTGCTCGATGCCGTACTTGAAGATCGAGTGGGTGTGGCCGCCGCACACCTCCATGATCTTGAGCGGCCGGCTCGGCGAGCGGCCGAGCGTCGCCACGCGCTCGCCGATCTCGCGAACGAGCGCGGCGGCGTGGGTCGGATCGCGGAACTCGTCGACGAATTTCATGCCCGTTCTCCGTCTGCCATCGCTTGGAGCTCCGCCTGCACCTCACCGAGCTCCTCGAGGAGCGCGAGTGTCTTCTCCGCCTCGGCCGCGTCGATGCGGCTCATCGCGAAGCCGACGTGGACGAGGACCCACGTCCCGACGAGGCCCGACGCGGGGTGCGCGTCGTCGACGATGCAGGCGACGTTCACCGTTCGCTTGACGCCGCCGACGGAGACGAGCGCGAGCTTCTTCGTCTCGTCGACCAGCTCGACGATCTGACCCGGAATTCCTAAGCACATGCTTCGTCCCTCGTTGCCGCGGCGGGCTCGTTCACGAGCCCGCGGATCCATCGTGCGGAGGCGATCGCCGCCTGGCCGAGCGCGATTCCGCCGTCGTTCGGCGGGACCTCGCGGTGGACGAGCACCTCGTACCCTGCCTCTTCCAGGCGACGCCGGACCTCCGCCGAGAGGATCGCGTTCTGGAAGACGCCGCCGGTGAGCGCGACGCGCCGGATGCCCGTGCCGCCGGCCGCGACCTCGGTGAGCCGGACGAGCGCGCGCGCGAAGCCGCGATGAAAGCGCGCCGCGATGACGCCGGGCGGCGTCCCGAGGAGGAGATCGCCGAGGACGGCGCGCCACATCGCGAGCGGCTCGATGTACGGCAGGTTCGAGCCGCGGAGGCGCGGGACGGCGAACGGGTAGGCGAGCTCCTCGTCCTCGTGCGCGAGCGCGTCCGGGCAGACGAGCGCCTCGAGCTCCATCGCGGCTTGCCCCTCGAACGACGCGCGCTCGCGTCGAACGCCGATCGCGGCGGCGACCGCGTCGAAGAGCCTCCCCGCCGACGACGCCTTCGGCGCGTTGGTCCCGCTCGCGAGCATCGCGTCGAGCGTTGCACGTGGCTTCGCGCCGAGGAAGCGCACCAGCTCGAGGTCCTCGAAGTTCATGGCGAGCTCGGCCCAGCCCATCTCGGCCATGAGGTGCGCGTAGAGCGAGCGCCACGGCTCGCGCGCGGCCGCGTCGCCGCCGAGGAGCGCGACCGGCTTGAGCGTCCCGACGCGCTCGGCGGAGGTGTAGTCGGCGATCAGGACCTCGCCGCCCCAGAGCTCGTCCTCGCCCCAGCCGAGGCCGTCGAGCGCGAGGCCGATCACGCGCTCGCCGTCGGGGACGGCGGCCTCCACCATGCATGCCGCCACGTGCGCGTGGTGGTGGAGCACGGGCACGACGGGCACGCCGTGACGCTCCGCGATCTCCGTGCCGAGCGCGGCCGCGCGCGAGTCGGGGTGCGCGTCGATCGCGACGGCGGCCGGGCGATGGCCTGCGAGCGCGCTATGGAGCTCGAGCGTCTCGCGCCACGCGGTCGTCGAGCGAACGTTGCCGAGATCGCCGAGGTGCTGCGTGAGCACGGCCTCGCCGCGCGCCGTGAAGCAAAGCGAGCCCTTGAGGTCGGCCCCCGCCGCGAGGACGGGCGGCGCCGTCGTGAGCCCCGGCGGGAGCGGCCGCGCCTGCGGGGCGTAGCCGCGCCCGCGACGGAGCACCGTGGGCACGCCGGCGATCACCTTCACCACCGAGTCGTCGACGCGCTGGACGATCGCGCGATCGTGCACGAGGAAGTAGTCCGCCATCGCGGAGAGCTTGGCCTTGGCCTCGGCGTCGTCGATCACCTGCGGCTCGTCGGCGACGTTGCCGCTCGTGAGGACGATGGGGCGATCGCTCCGCGCCAGCACGAGGTGGTGGAGCGGCGTGTACGGCAGCATGAAGCCGACGAGGCTCTGCCCCGGCGCCACCTCGTCGGCGACGGCGGCCTCACCGCGCCGCAGGAGGACGATCGGGCGCGCCGGGCTCCTCAGCGTCTCCTCCTCGAGCGGCGTCGGCGACGCGTAGCGCCGGAGGACGTCGAGATCGCGCGCCATCATCGCGAAGGGCTTGGCGTCGCGCTGCTTTTGCACGCGGAGTCGGCTCACCGCCGCGTCGATCGTCGCGTCGCACGCGAGGTGGTAGCCGCCGATCCCCTTGATCGCGACGATCTCGCCGCGGCGGAGCAGCGTGCAGACCGCGTCGGTCGCGTCCATCATCGAGAACATCGTCGCCTCGACGGCGCGGCCGTCGGCGCGGGAGAGCGTGACGCGAGGGCCACACGCGTGGCAGGCGAGCGGCTGCGCGTGGTAGCGCCGATCGTCCTCGTCCTCGTACTCGCGCCGGCAGTCGTCGCACATCGCGAACGCGGCCATGCTGGTGTGGCCTCGGTCGTACGGGATGGCCCGCGTGATCGACAGGCGCGGTCCGCAGTGGGTGCAGTTGGTGAACGGGTAGCGGTAGCGGCGTGCGAACGGATCCTTCGTCTCCGCCACGCACGCGTCGCAGCTCGCGGCGTCGGCGGCGATGCCCGTCGCCGGCGCGGTCGAGCGGCTGTCGTCGATGCGGAAGCCGTCCTCGAGAGGCCCGGGCGCGCGTCCCTGACGCTCGATCGCGTCGATGATCGCGAGCGGCGGGCGCTCGAGCGCGAGCCGCGCGACGAAGTCGTCGATCGAGCCCGCGTCACCGGTGAGCTCGATCGTCACGCCGCTGCCGTCGTTGCGTACGCTGCCGCGGAGTCCGAGCCGTCGGGCGAGCCGCGCGACCGTCGGGCGGAAGCCGACGCCCTGCACGGTGCCGCGCACGCGGATCGTCTCGGCGACGAGCTCGGTCATCGGCGGCTCTCCTCGAGCTCCCACAGGAGGACGCGGTTGTTGCCCGAGTCGGCGATGACGGCCAGGCGTCGCCCATCGACGCGCCGGTGCACCTGGACGCCGTAGGGCCAGCAGACGCTGTCGCGCGCGGGCATCGACCAGCGGTTGTCGCCCTTGGTCTCGAAGCTCGGCTGCGCCGAGAGCCGTCGCGCGTGTCGGCCGCCGCTCGCGAGGAGATCGGAGAAGCCGAGCACCCGCGAGCTCGCGGTGTCGCAGACGACCAGCTCGCCGTCGCCTGCGCCGGCGACGCCGTAGGGCATGTTGAGCGAGGACGCCGTCGGCCAGTAGCGCCCCTGGTTGTGGTCCGTATCGGTCGCGCGCTCTTGCCCGACGATCGCGATCGCAGGCTCGCCGCCGTGCCGCGGTAGCCCGCGGAAGACGAGCAGGCGGCTGTTGCCGGCGTCCGCCACGACGAAGAGGCCGTCTTGCCAGACGAGCGCGTGCGGCCAGCGGAAGCTCGCCGCCGTGGCGTCACCGCCGCCGTTGTCGCTGCGCGACGCGAAGTCGGGCTGACCGAGCACGCGATCGGCCGGCGCGCCGTGGGCGTCGGGGAGGCGATCCCAGACGAGGAGGCGACGGTTGCCCGTGTCCGCGACGACGAGCGCGCCGCCGACGACGAGGACCGCGCTCGGCCAGTGCAGCGTGTCGGCGGCCGGCGCCGCGAGCCCGCGGTTCGGCGCGTCGCCCGTGAAATCGGCCTGGCCGAGGACGAGATCCGCGGGGACGCCGTCGCCCGCGGGCATCGTCCGCCACACGAGGACGCGGTTGTTCCAGGCGTCGGCGACCGCGAAGCCGTCGCCGACGGGCGCGATCCCGGTGGGGACGTTGACCGTGCTCGCGCTCGTCGGTCCCTTGCCGTTCCGGCCCTCGGACGCGAACGACGGCTGGCCGATCACCCAGTCGGCCGGCGCGCCGTCCGCGCTCGGCGCCTTCGCGAAGCCGAGCAGGCGGTGATGGCCGGTGTCGCAGACCCAGAGCGGACCGTCATCGCCGAACAGGTGGGCGCCGCGCGGGCCGAACATCGTCGTCCGCGACGGCGCCACCGAGGCGCCGAGCGCGCTCTCGCCGAGGATCACGTCCGCGCCGCGTCGCGCGAGGAGCGGAGGCGGCGCGCCTCCCGGCGACGCCGCGCGCTGGCTCATCGGCACCGACAGCGAAGCCCGCATCAGTCGTCGATCCTCACGAGGACGGCGCCGGCTTCGATCCGCACGGCGAAGCCCTGGAGCTGCACCTCCGGGGCGGTCAGGCACTCGCCGGTGGCGAGCAGGTACTGGAAGCCGTGGTAGTCGCAGGTCAAGACGTCGCCGTCGATGCTCCCGTCGTCGAGCGGCATCCCGAGGTGGGCGCACGCGTTGCGGTAGGCGCGCACCGAGCCTCCCTTGCGCGAGAGCAGCACCGCGCGCCCCTCGACGCTGACGCCGAGGACGTCGCCGTCCGGCACGTCGGAGACTAGCGCGGCACGCGCCCAGCGCTTCTTGCCGAACGGGCTCTTGAGCTGGACGAGGTTCGAGCGCTCCTCCGCCGGAGAGCTCACGGCGACGACGCTCCGGATCTCCGGGCAGTGCCGCTTGATGGCCTCCTCGATGCCGTCGGTGAGCGTGATGGTGGAGGACGGGCAGTTGACGCACGTGCCGTGGAGCGTGACCTCGACGACGTCCCCGCGCACCTGTGCGAGCGAGACGTCTCCCTGATGCGCTTCGAGGGAAGGCCGGACCTCGGCGAGCGCCGTCCGCACGCGGTCCTCGATCGACGGGCGCGGCGCGCGGAGCAGCTCGTGGTACTCGAGCACCGAGAGGACGATCGGATCGGCCGCGGCCTCCTTCAGCGCCGCGAGACCTCCGGGCGAGACCTTCACACTGCGGATCATCCGGCGCAAGGCTTCGCGGTGGAGCCGCTCGACCGCGTTCTTCAGCGCCGTCACGGCGAGGCGCTGCTGCTCGTCGGGCCACGCCTCGACGACGCCCTCGAGCCGCGCGATGTCGCGAACGAGCGACTCGAGGTCGCTCTCGCTCTCGACCGTCGCGGGGGAGGGCGCGTGCGCGGTCATGCCGCCTTCAGGTCTTTGAAGAGGTAGGGGGTGACGAACCCGCCGATGAACGCGCCGACCAGCACCGCGGCGAGGAGCGGAAGGTGGAGGAGTCGGAGGCCGACGATGGCGCCGCTCGTGATCGCCACGGCGAAGAAGCCCTGGCGCACCACGAACGCAGGATCGCGGAACAGCTTCCCGCGGAGGAGGAGCTTGAACGAAATGATCGCGAGGTCAATCATCGTGCGTTCTCCGTTGCGGCTCAGCCGAGCGCGAGGAAGGCCAGGGCGGCGACGAGGCCGGGGAGGACCGCGGGCGGCGCGAGCATCAAGCCGAGCGTCGCCGAGACGTCCCGGCCGAGGTCCTTCTCTCCGATCCACAGGGCGCCGGCGACGCCGCCGACGACGCCGGCGACGACGCCTGCGAAGATGAGCAGAGGCGCAGATTGGATCGTGACGGCATCGAGAGTCATTCGGCCTCCGGTTGGCTGACGGCTGCGGGGTCTTGGGTGGCGCCACCGGGCTCGCGCGCGGCCGCGGGCTCTTCGGGACCGCCGAGCTCGGCGGCGGCGAGCACCTGACGGAGCTCGGCGATGGCGACGCCGACGATCTCCGACTGCTGCGCGAGGGCGTGCGCCGTGAAGATGCCGTCGGCCTCCTCGAGGAGAGCGATCGCCGTTCGGAGGTTCTTCGCGTTCGGGCGCTCGGGCTCGTCGAGGTCGTCGGGGAGCCCGGCGAGGGCGTTCGCCTTGTTCGCGATCGTGTTGGCGTACTCGAGCGGTGCGTCGCGCGGGGTGCGGACCTTGAGCGCCTCGTCGTAGGCCTCGACCGCGCGGACGAGGTTCTCGATCGGGTGGCTCGTCGTGATCGCCTGCAGCGCGTTGCCGAGGTTGTTCTGGAGCATCGCGTACTCGGTCGGGTGGTCGACGAGGTTGATGACCGAGAGGCCCTCCTCGAAGGACTGGACCGCGAGCGCCTCCCGCAGCTGCGCGCGCTCCGCCGACAGCGGCATCGCGAGGAACGCCGTCGCCAGGTTGTTCTGGAGCATCGCGAACTCGGCCGGGTAGCGCTCGCGCGTGAAGACGGTGAGCGCGCGCTGGTAGCAGGCGAGCGCGTCGGCGAGGTTCACGCCCTCGGCGGCGCCGAGCGTCTGCATCACGACGCCGAGGTTCATCTCACCGTCGGCGATCTCCTCGTCGCGCGCGCCGGCGGCGCGGAGGGCGGGTACGGCCTCCTCGAGCGCGCGCCGCGCGTCGTGCAGGACGCCTACGTCGCCGGGGACTGCCTTCAGCGCGGTGCCGAGGCGGAGGCACGCGCGCGCGCGGAGGAGCGGCATGTCGGCGCCGGCGAGATCGCGCGCTTGCTCGGCGAGCACGGCCGCGTCCTCGAGCTCGGTCCGGTAGCGCGGGCGCTGCTGGAGGCTCATCGACAGGTCGAGCAGCATCTCGATCTGCGCGCGCGGGCTCGCGTCGACGGTGGCCGCCTCGTTCATCGCGGCGATGAGGCTGTCGTCGTGCAGGCGCTTCTGGAGCTCGGTCAGCATGGGGGTTCCTCGGGCGGGGAGAGACGAAGGCTGTCCGGGACGCGGACGCAGAGCCCTCCGACGGCCTCGTCCCACGAGGCGGTGCACGCGGCCTCGCCCCAGTCGTCGAGCCCGTTCGTGCGGAAGAACTCCTGCGCCTCGACGACGCGGTCTCCGCGAGGCGAGCGCAGCTTGAAGAGCATGCCGCCGGCGGTCGCCTCGGTGAGCGGCAGGACGAAGAGCAAGCTCTCCCGGTAGAGCAGCGCGACGCCGCTCGACGCGCCGAACCAGCGGCTCACCTGCTCCGGCTGGAAGTGCAGCGCGCCGCGCCGGAGCCGCACCGTCTCGTCGGCGGGCGTCGCGCTCACGAGCGGCGCGCCTTGGACGATGCGCTCGATCTCCGCCTGGACGATCCCCGCCGCCTTCTGGACCGGCGCGCTGAGCTCGAGCCCGAGCTCGAGCGACGCGGCCTCGATCAGGTAGACCGTGACGTCGGCGGGGAAGGCGTCTCCGAAGATGCGTCGGCCGGCGAAGAGCGCGTGGTCCCAGCGGAAGCCGTGGAGGTTCGGCGGCGGCTCCGTCGCTTCGAGCTCGGTGCCCGGAACGCGGAACACGGCGCCGGGCTCGGAGCCCGACCGCGCGGCGTCGACGATGATCACCTTCGTCGCTCCCCGCGCGCGGAACATCACGTCGAGCCCGCTCGTCCCGGCGTCGAAGACCCGAACTTCGCGCGCGGGCGACTCCGCGAGCGAGCGCGCGAGCGCCTGGGCGACGACGACCCCGACGCCGTCGTCGCTCCGATTCGGATTGCCGCAGCCGAGGACGACCAGCATGGCTACGCCGTTCGGAACCGAGCCAGCTCTTCGCCGGTCTTGCTGTCGTGGGCGTGCACTGTGCACACGAGACACGAGTCGAAGCTGCGCGCGACGTGCCCGACCTCGACCGGATCCTCGGCGTCGGCGATCGGCGTTCCGATGAGCGCCTCCTCGATCGGACCGCGCGTGCCCTGACCGTCGCGCGGTCCGACGTTCCACGTCGTCGGCGCGATGATTTGGTAGTTCTTGATCTTGCCGCCCTGGACGTCGATCCAGTGCGCGAGCGCGCCGCGGCTCGCCTCGGTCGCGCCCCAGCCGCGGCCGTCCGTCTCCTTGGGCTTGATGTACCAGGGATCGTTCAGCTTGAACTCGCGGAGGCAGCGCTCGGCCTGCCGGTAGAGCGCGAGGATCTCGTGCATCCGCGCGAGCTGGCGCATGTGGACGCTCGGACCGCCGATGCTCTTGAACACGTCGAGGATGAACGGGTCGTAGTGCTGGAACATCGCGCCGTGCCGGCCGCCGGCGATGAGCTGCCGGGCGAGCGGGCCGGCCTCGAGGCGGCCGACCTCGGCGTGTCTCACCGCCGTCGTCCACGTGTAGCGGCCGTCGAACTTCGTGTCGTTCTTGGTCAGCGCGTTCGTCCGGCGCTCGAAGGGATGAACGTCGCCGTCCTTCTCTTCGTACCAGGAGTGCTTCATGTTCTCGCGCGTCTGACCCTGCTCCATCAGGACGTGGGTGTTCGCCTTGCTGTCGTAGACGCCGCTCTTCATGATCACGGCGTCGTTGCGCGACTCGACCGTCGGCCGCTGGTACTTGTCCTCGTGCGGGAGGTACCCCCACGAGACGTACTTGCCGCAACCGCCGCCGAACGCGTCGAGCCCGATGTCGAGGCCCATGCGCCAGTAGAAGCCGAGGTCCGAGTCGCGGTGCGCGGGCGACTCGTCGAGCCAGGCGAGGAAGTCGTCGTAGCTCTGGATCTGCTCGTAGCGATCGAGCGTGCAGCCGAGCCAGTGCGACTCGATCCAGTTTCGCCGGAAGTACTCGAGGATCGCCCACGCGCGCGTGACGTCGGTGAGCGTCGGGGCGCACATCACGCCGCCGGGGACCATGAAGCTCGAGTGCGGCCACTGCCCGCCGAAGAGCGCGTAGATCTCGACGGGCTTGCCGGAGATCGTGACGCCCTGCTCGTACGACGTGCCGGTGAACGGCGAGAAGCGCCGGACGGCCTCGGCGTAGAACGGCGAGCCCTTGTACTTCTTGTTGGTCAGATCGATCGCGTACAGGCCGTAGAAGTACCGGGGGATGCTCTGGATGCTCTCGACGAGCTGCCCGAGGTTGCGCGCGAGGATGGCGTTGCGCGGGACCTCCGTCTTCCACGCGGTGTCGAGCGCCCACGCCGCGCAGGTGAGGTGGGAGGCGCCGCAGATCCCGCAGGCGCGCGGGGTGACGACGAGACCCGCCTGGGGGTCCTTGTCGCGGAGGATGATCTCGAAGCCGCGGAACAGCTCGGCCTGGGTCCATGCGTTGACGACGTGGCCGTCCTCGATGTCGACCCGGATGTCGAGGTCGCCCTCGACGCGTCCCACCGGCGAAATATCAAGCGTGCGAAGACTCATGTGTGGTCGCTTCTCCAGTGTCCGACGTCAGACGACGAAGATGTCTTCTTCGGCCCACTGCGGAGCAGCGAGCTTTCCCATGGCCGAGAGCGTGAGGTACTCCTTCTTCTTCACGCCGAACGGCAGCGCCTTCGGCACGCTCATGACGGTGGCGGTCTTGAAGACCGTGCCGGGAGCGAGATCGTCGAAGGGGAACTCGGGCTCGGTGCAACCGAGGCACGGCATGCCGGCGCGCGTCTTCGACGACTGGCGGTTCCAGAGGATCCGGTTGCACGGCGAGTGCGTCATCGGCCCTCGGCACCCGAGGTCGTAGAACAAGCAGCCCTTGCGCTGTCCGAACTGCGTCGACGACGACTTGTATGCGAAATGCATGTTTCGCGTGCAGCCGGTCTGCGTGAAGCTCGTGAAGAAGGTCTTCGGTCGCTGGAGATCGTCGAGCCCGATGTCGCCCGTCCGACCGGTCGCGAGCGCGACGATGATCTGCGTGATCCAGTCCGGGTGAGCCGGGCACCCGGGGACGTTGATCACCGGGAGGCCGCCTTTCGACTTGAAGTCCTTGCCGAGGAAGCCGCCGTGGTTGCGCTTCAGGAACTGGAGCCCGGTCGACTCGCTCGGGTTCGGCGCCACGGCGGGGATCCCGCCCCAGGTCGCGCAGTCGCCGATCGCGACGACGAAGCCCGCCACCGCACAGAGCTCACGCACCCAATCCATCATCGTGCGGCCGGCGAAGCGGTTCCACATGCCGGTCCCGTTCGGCGCCTGCACGACCGAGCCCTCGAAGACGAAGACGTCGAGCGGGGTCTTGCCGGACGTGCAGCTCTTCAGCAGCGCCTGGAGCTGGTTGCCGAGCTCCACGCCGAGCGAAGGGTGCCAGAGGATGTTGACGCCGAAGTCCGTGACGAGATCGCACGCGCTCGGCTCCTCGGCATTGAGAAAGGACATCGTGTTGCCCGAGCACGCGCCGCCTTGCAGCCAGAGAACGTTCGCCATGCTGCTTTTTCCTTTGATCCGAGCCGTGGATGGAGCGCTGCCTCGTGGAGAATTCTTGCCGCGGTGCGCCAAGATCCTCTCACGGAGGAGGTTCGAGAGTCGGCGTGCACGCGCGTACCGGCACACCGCGAGAGGCTCGCAGCGCGGCGTTGATCACGTGTGAAGACGACGCCAAAAGTTGCGGACGAGGCCGCAGTAACACTGGCATCGTAGACGCCGCATCCTAAGAATCCATGTCCGGGCGTCGCGCTCTCATGCTCGAGCGTCCATCTCGCCGAACGAATGCGAACGTTCTCCGACGTCATGACCGCCGTGCGCACGGCGCGGTCACGCTACGGCGTCCTCGAAGCGACCGCGCCTTGGGGCGTCGAGGCGGGGAGCACCGACGCGTCGTCGCTCTATTTGATGACGCGCGGCGCGTGCTGGCTCGAGAGCGACGCGATCGAGCAGCCGCTTCGCATCTCGAGCGGCGATGTCGTGCTCGTTTCGAGCGGAGGCAAGCACACGCTGCGCGACGCGCTCACCTCGCCGATCGAGTCGCGCATCCTCGCGAGCGGCGACGAGGGGACCGACACGCACGCGATCGGCGGCGGCGGCGCGCCGTCGTCGCTCATTTGCGGCGATCTCGTGATGGCGGACCGCCAGAGCCCGCTCTTCGAGCGCCTGCCGCCGGTGGTGCACCTCGTCGGTCCGGAGCGCTCGGACCTCACGTCGCTCAGCGCGACCGTCTCGCTCCTCGCGGCCGAGGTCGCCTCGGCGCGGCCCTCCGCGGCGACGGTCGTGAACCGCCTCTTCGACGTCATCTTCGTGAAGGTCGTCTTCTCGTACTTCGAGTCGCAGAGCGCGAGCGCGGAGTCGTGGCTCGGGGCGCTCCGCGACCGGCAGGTCTCCGACGCGCTCGCGGCGATCCAGAAGAATCCCGAGCTCCCGTGGACGGTGGCGTCGCTCGCCGCTCACGTGAAGATGAGCCGCTCCGCCTTCGCGGCGCGCTTCAGCGTGCTCGTGGGCGACACGCCGCTCCAGTACGTCACGCGCGCGCGGATGCAGCGCGCGGCCACGATCTTGCGGGGCGAAGACGTCCGGCTCGCCAGCGTCGCCGAGGCGACGGGGTACGAGTCCGAGGCGGCCTTCAGCAAGGCGTTCAAGCGCTTCATGGGGATGTCTCCGAGCGACTACCGGCGCGCGTTCCTCCCGAGCGCCGGCTGACGCATCACGCACCTGTGACAAGCTCGATCGTCCAGCGGCGCGGCGCGCAGAAGCTCGCTTGCGCGGGGATGGGCCAGGTGTGACCACGCCGATCGTCCAGGCGCGTGCGCGGGAGCTCCGGCGATCGACAGCAGTCAAGCGCGCGCGGTCAACTCGTTGACAGACGCTACGCGCGATCGAGCTCATTTGCCGAGCGTCGCGCGGCCGGCTCCTTATCCTTCGAGGGTCATCGATCGAGCATGCGCGCGACGACCGACTCGATCGCGCTCGCTCACCGCCGTCGTCGGACACTGGAGGCGTTCATGGAGCAACGGATCGTCGTGAGGGAGGCGCGCGGCGTCGACCGCAAGCAGCTCGTCGCCGAGGCGAAGAGGCGCGTCACGGAGGCGTTCGACGCCGGCGGGCGGCTGCTCTCGCCGGTGGCGGGGAGCTGGATTCATCCTGCCGGCTTTTACACCGCGATCGCGTCGATCGACGGAGGCGCCATCGCCGAGCTGCCGACGCTGAGCGCGCCGGCGGTCGCGGGGGCCGTCGAGGCCGTCCAGAGGGAGCTCCCCGCGTGGGCCGAGCGGTCGCTCGCCGAGCGGATCGACGCCGTCCGCCGCGCGACGTTGATCCTGCGCGAGCATCGCGACCTCCTCGTCGCGCTCCTCGCCTGGGAGATCGGCAAGACGCTGAAGACGGCGGGCAACGACGTCGATCGCTGCCTCGTCGGGGTCGAGTGGTACCTCGGCGAGTGCGCTCGCATGCTCGAGGGGCGCCGACCGATCGGCGTCGTCTCGAACATCGCGTCGTGGAACTACCCGTTCTCGGTGCTGCTGATGACGATGCTGGTCCAGGCGCTCGCGGGCAACGCCGTGATCGCGAAGAGCCCGGCGCAGGGCGGCGGCCTCTCGCTCACGCTCGCCGTGGCGCTTGCGCGTCGCGCGGGGGTGCCGCTCTCGCTCGTCGGCGGGCGGGGCCGAGATCTGACCGAGCCGCTCGTCGGTCACTCCGCGCTCGCCGGGGTCGCCTTCGTCGGCGGACGCGCGAACGGCGCGGCCGTGCTCGATCGACTCCGCGGGACGGGCAAGCGCTACGCGCTGGAGATGGAGGGCGTGAACGCCTACGCGGTCACGGCGTTCTCCGACTGGGCGGGGCTCGAGAAGCAGATCCGCGCCGGCTTCGAGTACGGCAAGCAGCGCTGCACCGCGTACACCCGCTGGGTCGTGGAGCGCTCGCTCGTGCCGAGCTTCGTCGAGACGTATGCGCGCGCCGCCTCGTCGATCCGCGTCGGGCATCCGCTGCTCGACGTCGCCGTCGACTTCGGCCCGCTGATCAACGCCGCGAAGGTCGACGAGCTCGGCACGCGCATCCGCGAGGCTCGCGCGCTAGGCGCCGAGACGCTCTTCGAGGGGACGCTCGCCGAGGACGCGTTCCTCCCCGACCAGAGCCGTGCGGCGTACCTCGCGCCGACGCTGCTGACGGGGCTCGCGCCCCAGCTCGATCTCTACCAGCGTGAGCCCTTCGGCCCCGTCGACGTCCTCGTCGCCGTCGACTCCGACGACGAGCTGGTGCGCGAGGCGAACGTCTCGAGCGGCGCGCTCGTGGCGTCGGTGGCGACGGACGACGTCGCGCGCGGAGAGCGGCTCGCCGCGCGGCTCATGGCGTTCAAGACGGGCATCAACGCGCTTCGCTCGCGCGGCGACAAGGAGGAGGCGTTCGGCGGCCGGGGCGCGTCGTGGCACGGCTCCTTCGTCGGCGGCACGAACCTCGTGCTCGCCTTCACGGACGGCGACGCCCGCTGCGAGGGGAACTTCGGCGGCTGAGGGCCGGGGCGGCTCTGAGCGGGAGGCTCAGCCGGCCGCGAGCTGGCCGATGTGCTCCCAGTACGCCAGATCGTTCTGGAGGTAGGCCCGCAAGTTCTTCGGGAGGGTGTGCTTGGCGTCGAGCTTGATGAAGTGGCGCCCGTTCTCGTCCGCGCTCGCGAGCTGGTAGCAGAGGACGACGAACTCCGAGCAGAACACGTTCTTGACGATGGCCTCGGCGGAGTCTTCGAAGGGCACGGCCATGCGCGTCCGGTACTTCGCGAGACGCTCGCGGGCGCCGGAGCCGAAGGACGAGCTGCCGGTCCAGCTCTTCAAGCCTGCGCGAGCCTTGCCGTACTGCGTCTTCTGCGCCTGGAGACGACGCGCGACTTGGTCGATGCCGTCGGCGAGAGCGGGGAGCAGCGCGCGGGGGCGGAAGACGTCCGAGTGGGTCGTCCACATGTCGACGTCGTCGATCATCATGCCTCTGCCCGTCGCGTGAACCACGTCGCGGTTCTTCACGACGATTCCGCAGTGCGAGAGCGCCTTGGACGAGACGTTGATCAGGATGTCTCCGCACTTCGAGCTGCTTCCGCGGTATTCGGGCATCGAGGTCTCCTCGCCTAGTTTGCAGGAATCCTCGCACGAATCGCGGCGCCTCGGAGGGGTGTTTCTGGGCACGGGTCGTATGGAACGCGGCCGAATCCGGGTACGATGGCCGCCCGCGGCCGCGCGGAAGACGGATCGGCGCCATGACTTCGCACATCGAGACCGGCAAGCAGACGAACGGGGCTCCGCCCGGAAACGGCGACGGCGGAGCGGCGAGCGCCGCGCAGACGCTCGAGGGCGGCAGCTACGACGTCATTCGCAAGCGTCTCCTCGAGCAGGCGGCCGAGCTCGCGTCGAAGGCCGAGGCGCTCAACGAGAAGCGGAAGAAGATCTTCGGCGGCGCGGAGCTCGCGCTCATCGCCAACGAGCGTGTCCGCACCGAGCACAACTGCATCGCGCGCGACGTCATCAGCGTCGGGGGCAACCTGCTCTTCGGCTTCCAGGTCTTCATGGGCCTGAAGACGGAGACGGCCGTGAGCGACGTCTTCGCGTTCTACAAGTTCGAGAAGCAAGAGGGCTCCGAGGAGTGGGACCTCGGAGAGCTTCCGTTCGAGGGCCCGGGCGCGTTCCTCGCCGACGCCGCGTTCGTCAAGGAGCTCCGCGACACGTTCAAGTACGCGAAGGACGCGCGCCTCTTGCGGCTCAAGCGCACCGACACGCGTCTGCTCGCCGCGGTGCAGATCGGCAGCGCAGCGACCGACGCGAAGGTGCTCCGCTGGTCGATCGACGCGGTCGGGCGCGTCGCGTACATGGACGCTCGCGGCGACGAGGAGGCGAAGCCGCCGAGGCAGCGCGACTTCGAATGGACCCCGACGACGCGCGACGATCAGGTCGCCGGCCCGCATCCCCACGTCAGCATCCTCGACGCGTGCTTCGTCGAGACCGTCGGCGGCGACCTCACGATCAAGATCGAGAACAACACCAAGGACGGACGCGGGATCTACCGCGAGCCCGTCGACGATCCGAACCAGACGCTCGACGACGGCGACATCGCCTACGCCAAGGTCGGCCAGCTGATCCTCCTCCGCGTGAAGCCGTTCCGCGAGGAGAAGTTCCGCTACCTCGTGTTCGACACGCGGGCGAAGCGGGTCCTCCGCATCGACGCGATTGGCCACGCGTGCCACGAGCTCCCGGAGGACCACGGGATCGTCTTCCCGGGCGGGTATTACCTCCAGAGCGGCGACTACAAGATCTTCGACGGCGACAGCGACGACCTCGAGTTCGAGCGCGTGATCAAGTCGCCCAACGGCGAGGACGTCCTCTACGTCTACCACCACCGCGACGAGGGCGAGTACCTCCTCCTCCCGTACAACGTGATCCGCAAGGACGTCGCGACGCCCATCCGGTGCCACGGCTACAGCCTCTTCGCGGACGGCACCATGGCGATCTTCCGCGCGGTCGCGGAGCCGACGCGCGTGCACCCGCTGCAGATCTGGCGAACGCCGTTCAACACCGTCGAGAACGCAGCCGCCAAGCCGACCGACGGGAGCTACCTCGGCAAGGTCGGCAACGCCGACCTCGTACGCGGCGTCTCGGACGCGCTGGCGCTCCGCCGCCTCGCGACCGCCGAGCGTCCCTCGCGCACGACGTACGAGGACCTCGTCGCCGCCGTCACCCGCGCGATCGACGCGCACTACTGGCTCGGCCACGCCGAGGCGGGCGACCTCGCGTCGACGCTCCACGCCGTCAAGAAGACGAGCGAGCTCGTCCTCGACGAGTTCGACAAGGTCGAGGCGATCGAGCGGCGCGCCGAGGAGGCGCTCGCGACCGCCGAGGCCGCGCAGAAGGAGCTCTTCGTCCGCGTCCGCCCCGACGACCTCCACGTCGTCGAGGACTACCTCCGCGCGCTGACGACGCTCCGCCACCAGCGCGGCCAGCTGATCAGCCTGAAGGACCTCCGCGGGATCGACGCCCACGCGGTCGCGCGGCTCGAGAACGAGCTCGTCGAGCGCTTCGACGAGGTGAGCAACGCGTGCGTCGAGTTCTTCCTGAAGGACGACGCGTTCAAGCCGCTCGTCGACCGGCTCGACGCCGCGGTCGAGAAGATCGAGGCGACGACGAAGGCGACCGACCTCGCGCCCTACGGCGAGGAGCTCGACGTCGTCCACCAGGGCCTGACGCTCCTCGCGGAGGTCACGGGCTCGCTCAAGATCGACGACGCCACCGCGCGCACGCGGATCCTCGAGGGCGTCAGCGCCGCGTTCTCGCACCAGAACCGCGCGCGCGCCGTCTGGCAGGCGAAGAAGCGCGAGACGTCGGGCAACGAGGCGCGCGCCGAGTTCGCGGCGCAGTTCCGGCTCTTCGGTCAGGCCGTCACCGGCGCCGTCGCCCTGTGCGACACGCCCGAGACGTGCGACGAGCAGCTCTCGAAGCTGCTCCTCGGTCTCGAGGAGCTCGAGGGCAAGTTCGGCGACCTCGACGAGTTCACCGCGGAGCTCGCGGCGAAGCGCGAGGAGGTCAACGACGCCATCGGCGCGAAGCGCCAGCAGCTCCTCGACGAGCGGCACCGGCGCGCGCAGAACCTGATGACCGCCGCCGAGCGGATCCTCTCCGGCGTGGCGCGCCGCGCGGCGACCTTCAAGACGCCCGACGAGCTGAACGCGTACTTCGCCTCCGACGCGATGGTGCTGAAGCTCGCCGACGTCCAGGCCGAGCTCGCGAAGCTCGGCGACGGCGTGCGCGCCGACGAGGTCGCGTCGCGCATCAAGTCGGCGCGCCAGGACGCGCTCCGCGCCATGCGCGACAAGGCGGATCTCTTCGACGGCGGCGCCGGCGACGTCATCAAGCTCGGCGAGCACCGCTTCACCGTCCACACGCAGCCGCTCGAGCTCGTGCTCGTCCCGCGCGACGGCGTGATGACGCTGCACGTGACCGGCACCGACTTCTTCGAGGAGATCGACGACGCCGACCTCGCGGCCGCGAAGGACCTCTGGGACCAGACGCTCCCGAACGAGTCCTCCGGCGTCTACCGCGGCGAGTTCCTCGCGACGTCGATGCTGCTCGACGCCGAGGAGGGCAAGGCCGGCCTCACGATCGAGCTCTTGACCGACGCGTCGCGCGGGGGCTCGCTCGTCGAGAATGTCCGCGCGTACGCGCAGGACCGCCTCGACGAAGGCTACGAGCGCGGGATCCACGACGCCGACACGGCGCTCATCCTCGACAAGCTCCTCGCGCTCCGCGCCAGCGCCGGCCTCCTCCGCTTCGCCGCCGACGCGCGCGCCATCGCGATCCTGTGGCTCTCGAGCCTCGACGCCGACGCGAAGAAGGTCCTCCACGCGCGCGCGCGGAGCCTCGGGCGCCTCCGGCTCGAGACCCAGCACGCCGCGGCGCAGGCGGAGCTCGCGCGCGGGCTCGAGAAGCCGATCGCCGAGCACGCCCGCTCGCTCGGGCTCAGTCCGACGCGCGGGGACGTGTCGAGCGCGGCGCGGTACCTCGTCCTCGAGCTCGCGGAGGAGAAGCTACGCCTCGTCGCGAGCGCCGCCGCCGACAGCCTCCGGCGCGGGCTGATGTCGTTCCTCGACGAGGCCGGCAGCCGTCGCGCGTTCGAGGAAGAGCTCCGCACGCTCGAGGGGCACCTCGCGGAGCGCCTCGGCGTCGCGATCGCGTACATCGACGCGTTCGTCTCGACCAAGAAGGTCGAGCATGTCCGCCCGTTCGTGCGCGAGGCGGCGGTGATGCTCGTGACCGACGGCGGGGCGGGCAGGGGAGGCCTCGATCGCGAGCCGAGCGCGGCCACGGTGGAGGCGGAGGTCACCGGCCTGCTCGGTGCGCACCCGCGCATCCAGAACCGCGCGATGCACGTCGCCATCGACGAGGTGCTCGCCCGGCTCGTGCCGTTCATCGAGGAGGCCGCCCCGCGCTTCCGCGCGTTCCGCAAGCTGAAGGCCGACATCGTCGACCGCGAGCGGCGCCGCCTCCGCATGAGCGAGTTCGCGCCGCGCGTGCTGACGTCGTTCGTCCGCAACCGGCTGATCGACGAGGTGTACCTGCCGCTCGTCGGCGCCAACCTCGCCAAGCAGATCGGCAGCGTCGGCGCGAAGAAGCGCACCGACCTGATGGGCATGCTGCTCCTCGTCTCGCCGCCGGGCTACGGCAAGACGACGCTCATGGAGTACGTCGCGAGCAAGCTCGGTCTGGTCTTCATGAAGGTGAACGGCCCGGCGCTCGGGCACGACGTGACGTCGCTCGACCCGAACGAGGCGAAGAGCAGCACCGCGCGGCAAGAGGTCGAGAAGATCAACCTCGCCTTCGAGATGGGCAACAACGTGATGCTCTACCTCGACGACATCCAGCACACGAGCTCGGAGCTTCTGCAGAAGTTCATCTCGCTCTGCGACGGGCAGCGCCGCGTCGAGGGCGTGTGGAAGGGCAAGACGCGCACGTACGATCTTCGCGGGAAGAAGTTCTGCGTCGTCATGGCGGGCAACCCGTACACGGAGTCGGGCGCGCGCTTTCAGATCCCCGACATGCTCGCCAACCGCGCCGACACGTACAACCTCGGCGACATCCTCGGCGGGCAGGAGGCCCTCTTCGCCTCGAGCTACATCGAGAACTCGCTCACGTCGAACGGCGCGCTCGCGCCGCTCGCGACGCGGGAGCCCGGCGACGTGCAGAAGCTCGTCCGGATGGCGAAGGGCGAGGACGTCCCGCTCACGGAGCTGTCGCACGGCTACTCGGCCGCGGAGGTCGAGGAGATCCTCGGCGTCCTCCAGCGGATGTCGAAGGTCCAGTCGCTGCTCCTCGACGTGAACCAGGAGTACATCAAGTCGGCTTCGCAAGAGGACGCGTACCGCACCGAGCCGCCCTTCAAGCTCCAGGGCAGCTACCGCAACATGAACAAGCTCGCCGAGAAGATCGTCTCGGTGATGAACGACGAGGAGCTCGAGCAGCTCATCGACGACCACTACGCGAGCGAGTCGCAGACGCTCACGACCGGCGCCGAGCAGAACCTCTTGAAGCTCGCCGAGCTCCGCGGGCGGATGTCCGACGAGCAGCGCGCTCGGTGGAAGGAGATCAAGGACGCGTTCGTCCGCGTGGGACGCGCGGGCAAGAAGGGCGACGATCCGGTCGCGCGCGTGACCGGCGCGCTCTCCGGCGTCGACGAGCAGCTGCAGCGGATCCGCGAGGCGATCTCGCACGCGACGATCGCCGCGACGTCGGCGGCGACCGCGAAGGGGAGCGACGCCGAGGCGCTCGCGCCGGTGCTCGACAGAATGCAGCAGGCGCTCCGTCCGCTCGCGAAGCCGCCGCGCGTCGAGCTCCGGATCGACGACGGGAGCGCGGCCGCCGCGGTCGCCGTGGTGAACGTCGTCCGCGAGCAGGCGGCGGTCTTCCAGCGCGTCATCGCGAGCCTGACGGAGCTCGCGAAGCGCGCCGCCGAGCCAGCCATGCAGCCGCAGCACCCCGGTCACGTCGGGCCCTCCGGGACGCTGCCGCCGCGCGCGCCGGAGCGCGCGACGAACCCGAGCTTCCCGGGCCCGCCCGCGTTGCCGCGGCACGCGGGCGCGACGACGCCACCGCCGCCAGGCAGCCTCGTCGACATGCGCCTCGAGGAGCTCGTCGGCGCGGTGAAGCGCCTCGAGCAGCGCCTCTCGACGCTCGCGACGTCCTTGCCGCGGTTCGACGTGTCGCTCGACGCGTCGAGCCCGAGCACCTTCTGGCGAAGCATGGACGGCGAGGACGTCGTCCGCCACGGCGGCCTGTTCGTCGCGACGTACGCGAAGCTGCCGCCGCTCGGGGCGATCCTCGCGCTCGGCCTGGCGTTCCCCGGCGGCGTCCGCACGGAGTGCCAGGCGCAGGTCGCGTGGGTGCAAGAGCACCTCGGCGACGACACCCCGGCCGGCTTCGGCGCGAGGCTCGTCAATCCGTCGGGCGATCTCGCGGCGATGATCGCGCAGTTCACCCGCTACCGCGAGCCGCTCGTGCGCGAGTGACGCGGCGTCGAGGCGTGGCGCGTCCGGCGGGTTCCGCTTGCGCCGCGGTGCGCGCCGCTCTAATCACGAGACGTGCGCCGCTCGAGCTCCTCTTCCGCCGTCGGGGCGCTCGCGCTCGGGCTCTCGCTGGCCTCCGCGGCGTGCACGCGGAGCGACGGCTGGACCGAGCCGGGAGCGCGCCCGCAGATCGTCAGCGTGACCGGACCGAGCCTCGAGGGGGGCACCGTCCGGAACACCGTCGAGTGCAGCGCCAAGAACTCCGGCGGGGCCTGCCCGCTCGCCGTCACCGTCTCGTTCCGCCTGCCCGAGGACCAGTTCGTGTCGAAGGCCTACGTGCGCTTCCAGAACGACGGCAGCGAGGACGGCGTCGATCGCGAGTACCTCCTCGAGCCGCGCTACGGCGAAGGCGACGCCCCCGTGACGGTCCTCGTCAACGCACAGGTACCGCCGGAGCTCATCCGGGTCGGCGCGTTGAACCGCTACTCCGTGCGGCTGCTCACCGGCGCCGGCGAGACGTCCGAGCCGTCCACGCTGCCGCTCTCGATCCAGGCGCCCAGGCCGCCGGAGCGCTGACGTCGGCGCGTCGGCGCGTCCGACGTCAACCTCGGCGCTCGGGCTCGCGCGGTCGCCAGATCGGCAGAGCGCGCGGCTCCGGCCGCCCCTCGAGCAGCTCGTGCGGCCCGTACCGGTCCTTGTACGCGAGCGAGGCGCAGCCCTCGACGCGGTAGCCGAGGTACACGAACGATCGTCCGAGCGCGCGCGCCTCTTCGCAGAGCATCACGATGTGCGCCGTGCCGAGCGACGCCGGCGCGTGCTCGGGGTCCCAGAAGAAGTAGACCGCCGAGAGCGAGACGTCGGTGTCGTCGACGATGCCGAGCCCGACCAGTCGATCGCCGGCGCCGGGGTCGGTGAAGCTCACCTCACGCACGCACGGGTGGTGGAAGGCGAAGTCGAAGGCGTAGCGCTCGGCGTCGAGCGGGCTCTCGTCCCACCCGCGCGCCTCCTCGCGCTGCTTGTGCCATCGGGCGTAGAGCGCGAGCCGCTCGTCGTCGATGATCGGTCGACCGACCGTGCGCGTCAGGTGCGCGGCGTTCTTCCGCGCGCGTCGCTGGCTCTTCGTGGGGCGGAAGTCCTCGGGCCGGAGGCGCAAGGTCACGCACTCGCCGCAGTCGGCGCAGGCGGGGCGGAAGTACATCGGCCCGAAGCGCCGCCAGCCGCGCTCGAGCATCGCCTCGAGCTCCGGCGGAGTCACGTCGACCTCGAGGCGAATCTCGAGCTGTGCCTGCATCTCCGGCAAGTAGATGCACGCGTGCGGCGGCTCGGTGAGGTGTTGAAGAAGCCTCGCCACGATCCCGAGACGCTGACGCATCGCGGCCGCCGCTGCAAGCGCGAGATGACGCTCGGCTCGGCGTGGCGTACGCTCGAGTGAGGCCATCCATGTACAAGGTGCTCTTCACCTCGGACTACGAGATCCACGGCAGCGGGATGGGATCGCCCAAGGACCTCGTCGTCGATCCGACGACGCGCATGCTCGACCAGCTCGACCGCTACGGCGGCAAGCTCACGATCATGGCGGACGTCGGCGAGATCCTGAAGTTCAAGGAGTACGCCGAGGCGACCGGCGACGACCGCTTCCACTGGGGCGCCATCGCCCGTCAGATGCAGCGCGCGGTGAAGACCGGACACGACGTCCAGCTCCACATCCACTCGTCGTACTTCAACGCCACCTGGGACGAGACCAAGGGCTACTGGAAGCAGGACTACGCGGAGTACGACCTCGCGAGCCTCCCGTACGAGCGCGTCCGCGAGATGATCCGTCGCGGCAAGGGCCTGCTCGAAGAGACCTGCCGCGTCGCCCGGCCCGACTACGAGTGCTTCGCGTTCCGCGCGGCGAACTGGTCGATGCAGCCGTCGCCCAACATCGTGCGCGCCCTCGTCGAAGAGGGCTTCCGGATCGACACGTCGGTCTGGAAGCACGGCGTCTACGACGACCTCGTCAAGTTCGACTACTCGGACGCGCACAGCGACCTCGTCCCGTGGCCCATCGATCCGAACGACGTCTGCCGTCGCGATCCCGACGGGCGCCTCTTCGAGTTCCCCATCTACACGGAGCAGCAGCGGCTCTGGGTCTTCCTCACCGCGAACCGCGTCTACCGCGTGATCGCGCAGCGGCTGAACCCGCTGCCGAGCCCGGACGCGGTGGCCGATCCGATGGCGGGACCCCAGGTCGCGGGGCCGCCGCGCTCGATCGCCGGCAAGCTGCGCGGGCTGGCGAGCGCGCTCGTGCGCCAGCACCCGTGGAAGGTCGACTTCAACCAGTGCACCGGCAAGCAGCTCATCGAGGGACTCGAGCGCGTCGAGGCGCGCTACGGGCACCCGGACGCGCCGCTGCCCTTCGTGCTCATCGGTCACTCGAAGACGTTCACGAGCCACAACGAGCGGAGCCTCAGGCCGTTCCTCGAGTTCGTCGCCGCGCACCCCGACCGCTTCTCGTTCGGCACCTTCGCCGACTTCGAGGCCGAGCGTTACCGCACGCCGGTGGCCGCATGAGCGCGCGTCGCCGAACAGGCGCCCCGCGCCACGTGCGAGGTGTGCCCGTCGTGGCGGCGCTCGCGACGTTGGCCGCGCTCGCGTGCAACGAGCTGAAGAAGGGCGAGTCCGTCGGCGCCGGCGTCGAGCCGGGCGCGGACGCGGCGGCGGCGGACGAAGACGGGTCGATCGGTCCGGTGGACGACGCGTCGGGCCCCGGCGCCTTCGAGGCTGGACCGAAGGGCGACGCCGGCGTCGGGCCGAGCGCCGCATGCCGGCCCATCCCGCTCGACTGCCTCGACCCCGCGCCTGCGAACGTCATCGAAGTCCCGAGCGAGTCGACGCTGCAGGACGCGTTCGCGAACGCGAAGGCGAGCGACGTCGTGCAGGTGCGCGGCCGCGCGCTCGGCGCCGGCTGGCAGGTGCCCGCGTACGTGACGCTTCGCGGCTGCGAGGGCGCGTCGATCACCGGGAACATCGGCTTCGCCGGCAGCGGCGGCAACATCGAAGGCTTCGTCGTGAGCGGGACGATCGTCGCGAACAGGACGGGCAGCTACGTCGTTCGCTACAACCGCTTCACCGGCGGCGGCTCGCCGAACGAGGCCGGCGTGAGTGGCCGCTCGATCGACGCGCTCGTCGCGGCCACCGTCGAGCTCACGGTCGACTCGAACGCGTTCGACAACCGCGAGCGCGGCGTCGAGGCGCGCACGAACTACGACACGCTGACCCACGCGGTCACGATCACGGTGCGCAACAACGCGTTCGTGCACGTGGCGAGGCCCTTCGTCGCCGCCGAGTCGGGGCTCGTCGGCGTCATCAACGCCAGGATCGAGCACAACACGTTCTACGACTTCGACACGGCCATCAGCCTCCAGGGCGTGGACCGCAAGTCGACGACCAGCGGAAACCTCTTCGTGCGCGGCGCGAAGGGGATCGAGGGCTCCGCTTACGACGTCGCCTATTCGTTCGCCTGGCAGGTCACCACGCCCGCGGCGACGCCGCCCGTGAGCGGCACCTTCGCGAGCGGCGATCCTGCGCTCGTCGACGCCGACGCCGGCGACCTGCGCCTCGGCGCGACCTCCGCGGTCGTCGACGCGATCCCGAACGGTGCCGTCGTGCCCGGTGAGGACTACCTCGGCTGCCCGCGCCCGGCGGGCGGCGTCGGCGCGGCGCCCAAGAGCGACGTCGGCGCGTTCGAATCGCAGCCCTGAGCGCGCGCGGCGGTCAGGGCGCGACGCGGTCTCTGCCCGCGTAGATCGTCATCGCTCCGCCGCGGACGAAGCCGGCGAGCGTGACGTTGGCGCGCCGCGCGAGGTCGATCGCGAGCGACGACGGCGCGGACACGGACGCGACCACGGGGATCCCCGCGGAGAGCGCCTTCTGCACGATCTCGAAGCTCGATCGCCCGCTCGCGACGAGCACGTGACCTTCGAGCGGCACCGCTCCGGCGAGGAGCCGCGAGCCGACGACCTTGTCGACGGCGTTGTGCCGCCCCACGTCTTCGAACGTCGCGACGTGCTCGCCCGCGAACGACACGAGCGAGGCCGCGTGGCAACCGCCGGTGCGCGAGAAGACCGGCTGCCTTTCGCGGAGGCCCTCCACCGCGTCCGTCAGGACCGAGCGCGCGACGCGCCCTTCGTCGTGGAGCGGCGCCGCGCGCGCGAGCAGATCGTCGATCGAACGTCGACCGCACACGCCGCAGGCGCTCGTCACGAGCGTGCCTCGACGCGCGAGCATCCCGGTCTCCTGGTCGACGGGAGGCTTCACGCCGGGCGCGAGCGTCACGTCGATCGTGTTGTCGCGCCCCTCGTCGGTCGTGCGCCCGCAGTGAACGAGGCGCGAGACGTCGTCCGCGCTCGCGATGACGCCCTCGGCGAGCAAGAACCCGAGCACGAGCTCGCGATCGTGGCCCGGCGTCCGCATCGTGATCGCGAGCGTCTCGCCGGAGATGCGGACCTCGAGCGGCTCCTCGACCGCGACCTCGTCCGCGCGGGCCTCGCCCGCGCCGGTCGCGTCCGCGCCGTGGCGCTCGACGTCGAAGGAACGAACGGCTCGATCGATCGTCATCGCCCGCGAGTATCGCGCAGGCCGACCCGGCAGGCCATTCGCCGCGCGCGCCGGTCGGTCGGGAGGCGCAGCGCGGGCGGTGATGACTCGACGCGCCACGGCTACACTGACGGCTGCATCATGCACCCTGTCGCGGGCATCTTCGTCGGCGGTCGCGCTTCCCGCATGGGGGGGATCGCCAAGGGCTTGCTCGTCGCACCCGACGGCGAGCCAATCGTGGCGCGCACCCGCCGGATCCTCGAGGAGGCTGGAGCCGTGTGTGTGCTCGTCGGAGCTCATCCGGCGTATTTTCAGCTCGGCCTCGAGGTCGTCCCCGACGATCCTGGCGCCCAGGGGCCGCTCGCGGGCCTGCTCGCGCTCCTGGCGCGAGCGGGCGACCGTCCCGCGCTCGCGGTCGCGTGTGACATGCCGCTGTTCGGTCGCGCCATCGTGCGCCGCCTCCTCGAGGCGCCGCCCGCGCCGATCGTCGCTCCGCGCCGGCGCGCGCCCGAGCTCGGGCGCGACGTCTGGGAGCCGCTCTTCGCGCGCTACGACTCCGCCATGGTGCTCTCGACGGCGCGCGCGCTCGCCGCGCGCGGAGAGCGCAAGCTCCAGCGGTTGCTCGACGCCGCCGGCGCTCAGCCCCTCGCGCTCACGCCCGAGGAGGAGGCGACCTTAACCGACTGGGATACCTTGCCTGTCGCCTCGAGCCGTGACACCAAAGAAGGATGAAGCTCCGGATCCGTGGCGACTCGATCAGGCTGCGGCTCTCGCAGGGCGAGGTCGCGGCCCTGGCCGAGGGCGGAATCGTGGAGGAGTCGATCGGCTTCGGCCCGGACGTCGCGCTCAGCTACGCGATCGCGTTCGGTGGCACGACGCTCTCCGCGACGCTCTCCGGTCCCCGCGTCGAGGTCTCGGTTCCGGCCGACGTGGCGCGCGCCTGGGCGGCGAGCGACGCGGTGGGGCTCGAGGGCGCGCAGGACATCGGGCAAGGTAGGACGCTCCGCATCCTCGTCGAGAAGGACTTCGCGTGCCTCACGACGCGCCCGCACGAGGACGACGCCGACGCTTTCCCGAATCCGAAGACGTCCTGCTGAGCGTCGTCTCTTGCACGCTACCCACATCGGCGCTGACTGCGCGCCACTCTGCTACGCGCGCGAGCGCCTCGAACGAGCTGCGCGGGCGCTTCGAACGAACTGCGCGAGCGCTCGGTCGTCACTCTTGCGAACGTAGCTTCTGCGAAGGAGCGAATCGGTCCTCGCGCGCGTAGGAAGCTATGTCAGTATCGCTAGCGTGGGAGACCTCGCGTCATGAGTCGATGGTTCATCGGTGTAGCGGTCGGGCTCGTCGTTGCTCTGGCACCGCCGAGGGCGCAGGCCGACGAGGGGGCCCATGAGCGGGCCGCCGCCGCGTTCCTCGAGGCCCGGAAGCTGATCGAGCAGGGCAACTGCGACGAGGCCGTCCCGAAGCTGCGCGAGAGCCTCGCGTACGAGTCGTCGATCGGCGCGCGCCTCAGCATCGCGGACTGCATCGAGGCGCGCGATCCTCTCCAGGCGTGGAAGGTCCTGAAGGAGGCCGCGGCGCTGTCGCTGATGAACCGCGACGAGCGCCTCGCGGTCACCGAAGAGCGCGCCCTCGCTCTTCAAAGCCGGCTCGCGCTCCTCGTCTTCGCGCTGCCGGCGGCGACCGAGCGGCCAGGCTTCGAGCTGCGCGTCGACGGAGAGGTCGTCGACCGGTACCTCTACCGCTCCGGCTACGCGACGATGCCAGGCAACCATCGCGTCGAGGCGTCGGCCCCCGGACAGCGCTTCTCGGGAGCGGTGACGGCCGCGGCGGGCGTCGCCACGCCCGTGACCGTCGCGCTCCAGCAGGAAGACTGCCGCGGGGCGGCGCCGCCGCCGGTCGCGGCGAGCACGAGCGCTTCGTCGGAGATCGATCCCGGCGCGAGCCAGCGAACGCTCGGCCTCGCGGTCGGCGCCGTCGGCGTCGCCGGCGTCGCGACGGGGATCGTGTTCGGCATCCTCACGCTCGACCGGAAGAAGAGCATCGAGAACGCCTGCGGCGGCACCGTCCTCAACTGCGCGGCGCCCGCCGGATCGCTCGACGCGGAGACCGAGTCCGCCAAGACGGCCGCGGCGATCTCGACGGTGAGCCTCGCCGTGGGCGGCGCGGCGCTGCTCGGAGGTGCGGCCCTGTACTTGACCGCCCCGTCACGTTTCGGTCCGCGGACCGGCGTGCGTGTCTCGCCGCGCGCCTCGCGTGGCGGCGCGGGCCTCGGCGTCGAGGGCTTCTGGTGAGGCCGAGGCGCGCTGGACGCGTGGCCGGCTCGCGTCTCCTCCTCGTGTGCGCCGCCTTCGGGACGTGCACCGTCGTGAGCGCGCTTCTCGGCGCGTGCGCGACCGTCGCCGAGCTCGACGTCACCTACGCGTCGAGCGACTTCTCCGAGGACTCCGGCTCCGACGCGAGCGGCGTCGACGACGCGTCGCGCACCGTCCGAGAGTCGAGCGTCGAGCCCGTCGACGCCCAGGCCCCGACCAGCGCCGCCAGCGATCTCGGGCCGTGCGACGGCGGCCTCGGTGAGTCGTCGGGCTGCGACGACACTGCGGGCCTCGGCTGCTGTCTCGGCAAGGACGAGGCGGTGTGCATCGAGCTCGTCGAGGCGCCGGTGCGCTGCAAGGGCGATGTCTTCGTGGCGTGCCGCCAGTCGCGCGGTGACGACATGTGCTGCTGGCGCACGACCGCGAACGGGCGCATCGCCGCCTACGCGGCGGATTGCAAGGGCGGGGCGATCGCGTGCCTCGACAGCGCGGGGTGCCCGGACGGCGTCACCTGCCTCACGAAGTCCTGCGGGGTCGCGAACCCGTTCCTCATCGGCGAGTGCGGGCGCACGCCGACGTGTCCGGAGGAGCTGTGAGCGCGCGCCTCGCCGCCGTCGCGCTCCTCGCCCTCGGCGTCGGCGCCGCCGGCCTCGCTTGCGAGTCCGCGGTCAACCTGGATGTAACCTACACCGATGCCGGCGCGCCCGACGGCGCGGTCGAGTCCGCATCGCCTGCGGCGGACGGCGGTGAAGCGGTGCTCCCGCCGCTCGCGGGCTCCGAGCTCGAGTCCTGTCCGTGCGACTCGTCGCAGGGCCTCGCGTGCTGCGTCTCGGCGGCGGGTCCTGCGTTCTGCACCACCGACGAGGACCGCTGCCGGTCCGAGCGCGGCGCGCTCTACCGCTGCTTCGGTCCCGATCCGAACACCGAGAGCGTGTGCTGCTGGCGCGGCAGCGGCGAGGGCGCGACCACGGCGCTCGCCGCCGAGTGCTCGACCGGTCCCCGCGCGTGCGCGGAGGACGCGCACTGCGAGACGGGCGAGACGTGCCGGCTCGTGGACTGTCACGGCGTCCGCATCGGCGCTTGCGGGACGCCTCCGGTCTGCCCGCCGTAAGCGAGGACGAGCGCGCGTCAGCCCCGGATCTTCTTCACGGCCGCGCCCACGTCGTTGCCGGAGACCGAGGCCCCGGTCGACTTGAGGTGCTTCATCGCGACGCCGGTCGCTTGGCCGTCGGTCTTCGCGGCCTTGATCGCCTCGTGCTCCGAAGCGAGCGCGGCCACGATGTCTTCGACCGAGAGCTGCTTCGGGAGGAGGGCCGAGAGCACCTCGACCTCGCGACGGAGGACGCCCGCGCGTTCCGCGTCGGCCGTGAGCCCGAGCGTCTCCTCGTTCGACTTGATCAACTTGCGTACGGCGTTGATCGCGTCCTCGTCGGAGGCCGGGGTGTTCTTCCGTGCCTCGGTGGTCTGGATCTCGGAGAGCGCGAGGCGCAGGACGTCGCGCGCGACCGCGTCGCCGGACTTCATCGCCCCAGTGATCTGCTTCTTGATGTCGTCGACGAGCACGGCGGGCAGCATCGCAAACCCGGCGCCGTCGCGCCACCGCTATGCGGCACGGTGGTCTTCTTCGACCACGATGGGACGGCTCACCGGCTCGCGAGCACGGACGAGCACGCTGCTCCGGAGGGTCTCCGGCAGCGGCTCGTCCGCCTCGTCGTGCTCGACCGGTGTCTCCTCCTGGCTCGCCGTATACACGTCACGCGGCGCGCCGACCGCGAGCTCCTCCCGGCGGAGCGTCGGCGGGGGCGGCGGCTCCGACAGGAGGCTCCCGCCCGAGAAGAGCTCTGCCCCCTTCGAGTCCAGAAGGACGATTCGGTTCGGCGTCGACATCGGTCTCTCCACGTAACGACAACAAAGGGTCCGTGTTGATTCCCCCATCGGACGCCGAACGAGGTGCAGCACGCATGCCACGAAGAGGCGCGATGCAACACCTCGAAAGGAGGTTCGTCCGCGTGGTCGCGCGGACGCAAACGCGTGCGAGTCTTCACACCGCCGGGGCGTGGCCGTCGCGGCGGGCAACGGGGTGTCGGTGTTCGATACACGCCGCCTCTGCTCGCTGGCCGCACGTCGGAGACCGCGCTTGCGGTCGAGCTCGATCGCCCGTGGCACACGCCGTGCGCACCCGCGATCATGGGCAACGGGCTTCGCGTCGGGCGTCTGTTCGGGATCGAGATCCGCATCGATCCGAGCTGGCTCTTCATCTTCGTGCTCATCTCGTGGAGCCTCACGTCGCTCTTCGCGAGCTGGCACCCGAGCTGGTCGTTCGGGACGAGCCTCGCGGTCGCGCTCGTCGCGTCCCTGCTGTTCTTCGCCTCGGTCCTCGTCCACGAGCTCGCGCACTCGGCGGTCGCGCGCGTCTACGGGATCCCCGTGCGGGACATCACGCTCCATCTCTTCGGTGGGGTGTCGAACATCGAGAAGGAGCCGCCCACTCCGCGGGCCGAGCTTCTCATCGCGATCGTCGGTCCGATCGCGAGCATCGGCCTCGGCATGGCGATGCTCGTGGCGACCTCGGCCTTGATCAACGTGCGGGCCTCCGACGTCGGCTCTGCCGAGGTGGTGATCTCGCAGCTCGGTCCGATCGAGACGCTGCTCGTCTGGCTCGGGCCCGTGAACGTCATCGTCGGCGTGTTCAACATGATCCCCGGCTTTCCGCTCGACGGCGGGCGCGTCCTCCGCGCGATCGTGTGGAAGGTGACGGGCAGCCTCGAGCGGGCGACGCGCATCGCGGGCGGGGCAGGGCAGGCCGTGGGCTGGCTCTTCGTCGCGCTCGGGGCGGCGATGGTGCTCGGCCTCCGCGTGCCGATCTTCGGCACCGGCCTCACGTCGGGCCTGTGGCTCGCGCTGATCGGCCTGTTCCTCCGCAACGCCGCGGTCGCGCACGTGCGAGGCGCGGCGGTCGACCGGGCGCTCGCCGACGTCGAGGTCGCCGATCTGATGCGTGTCCACGGCGCGTGGGTCGAGCCGGGGCTCCCCGTCCGCGACCTGGTCGACGACTGGTTCTTGCGCCACGACGAGCCCGCGTACCCGGTCATTCAGGGCGACGTGTTCCTCGGCATCGTGTCGCTCGACGATCTCCGGAAGATCGGGCCCGGCGACTGGGCCACGAAGACCGTGCGCGACGTGATGACGCCACGGAAGCGGCTCGTGGTGACGACGCCCACCGAGCCGCTCGCGGCGGCGCTGCGAAAGCTCGGCGCGACCGGTGTGCGCCAGCTCCCGGCGCTCGACGAACAAGGCGCGCTCGCGGGCATGCTCTACGAGAACGACGTCGCGCGCTGGCTGCAGCTCCGCAGCCGGATCGTCCGCGAGCTGCCCCTACGCGCACGCCACGCGTGACGCGTCCACGGAGCTTCACGCAGGCTTCGGCTCGGGCGATCGGACGACCAGGACCGAGCGGTCCGCGTGGTTGACGACCTTCGCCGCCGTCGTCCCGAGGAGCCGATCGAGCAGACCGTATCCGTGCGAGCCGATCACGATGAGGTCGGCGTCGTGCTCGCGCGCGACCGAGCAGATCGCGTCCCAGGCCACGCCGACCTGCGCGTACGCGCCGTCGAGGAGCTCGGGTGGAACGGTCGCGGCCGCATCCTCGATGTCGCGCTTCGCGTCCGCGAGGAACGTCTCGGTCACCTGGGCCGGCGGCAGTGCCCAGAGGTTGGAGGGCAGCTCGGGCGGCAGGCCGACGCAGCGGAGGAGGCGCACCTTCGCCTGGGTGCGGCGCGCGAGGTCGATCGCTGCGGCGAGCACGTCCTTCGCGCGCGGGGAGGAGTCGAGGGCGACGAGGATGCGTTTCATGCCTGAGCGGCATCCACGTCTCGTGCCGGAGGCCGCAGCGGCCGCCGGCGAGCGCGGCGACCGGCGACAGCTAGAACGTGCCGTGGAGCGCGAGGCCGCCGCGGCTGGGGCCGACGTTCGGCGCGAGGCCGACCCTCGAGCTCGCGTCGGGCGCGGTGAAGTAGAGGACGGCGCCTCCCGCGAGGAGCGCGCCTCCCGCGATGAACGCGACGGTCGAGACGGTGCCGAACGTGGTCCCGTCCTCGCCCGCGGCGACGCCTGCGGCGGTGCACAGCGTTCGCTCCGGGGGCTTGCACTCGGCGTCGGCCTCGCGCTGCTTCGAGATCGCCATCAGGCCGAAGATCGATCCTACGGCCGCGCCGACGACTCCGGCGGCCCCGAGCGCGACCCCGACGGTTCGCTGCCCGTCGCCGCGCGTCGCCTCTTCGATCCGTGTCGGCTTCGGGGGCTCGTCGCGACGCGGCGTCGTCGTTGCCGCCGCGTCGGGATCGAGCTGGAGCGCGGGGATCTCGACCGCGGTCTCGCCGGCGCGCGCCGGGACGTCGATCGTCGTCGTCCACCGCTTGTGCCCGTCGGCCCACGCCGCGATCACGCGAGCGCCGGGATCGACCGGGACGGACTCGCCCCACTGCGCCTCGCCGACGTCGACGTCGTCGCGCGAGACGCGAAAGCCGGTCAGCGTCCGGTTCCGCGCCGCGACGCGCAGGCGGAGCCGCGGGAGGCGCGGACCGAGCGCGTCGATCCGCGCCTGCGCGATCTTCGCGCGGTCCTTGCGGTTGTCGTGCTTGGCCGCGCCGAGCGCGTCCTGGTAGCGCGCCCACGCCGTGGCGATCTTGCCCTCGTGGTCGCGGCAGATCGCGAGGTGGAGGAGGGTGCCGCCGCCCGGATCGAGCCGCTGGCTCTCCTCGAGCTTCGGGCACGCCTCGGCCCAGCGCTCCTGGGTCATCAGCTTGCGCGCCTGGTCGAAGAGCGCCTGCGCGGCCGCCGGATCGCTCGCCGACGCGTGGTCGGCGAAGGCGAGGACTTCGAGCACACCCGCGATCGACAGGGCTCGAGCGACGACGCGGCGCATGCAGGGTCAGCCCTTGACGGCCGCGCGCTTCGACCGCTCGATGAACTCGACGACGCTGCGCTGCACGCGGGCGCTCGAGTGTCCGAGCAGACGCTCCGCGACGGCTGGATCGAGCTCGATGGGGAGCGCGCTCGCCAGGGCGTGGACGGCGCTCGACAGGACGATCTCGTCGTCGTCCGTCCGCAGGATCTCGAGCAGCACGCGGCGCTTGTCGTCCGATCGCTCGAGCGCGGCGACGACGCTGATGGCGCCGTCGCGGAGCGAAGCGTCCGCGTTTCGCACGAGCCGCGTGACGAGCTCGCCGACCTCGCTCCAGCCGATGCCGCGGCTCGCGACCAGCCGCTCGATCGCCTCGAGCAGCCAGCGGCGTACGGGCGGTGGCTCCGCCTCGTTGCTCACCAGCTCCGCGAGCGCGGGCCACGCGTTCGGCGTTCCGAGGTGCTTCAAGAGCCACGCGCCGTGCTCGCGCAGCTTGGCGTCGGGCTCGTCGCGGAGCGCGGCGATGAGCGCGCGGCAGAGCGGTTCGCGATCCCAGGCGCGCGCGAGCTCGAAGACCGGAGCCTCGACGTCGTAGTCGAGGTGCGTGAGCGCCATCAGGAGTTCGAGCGGAGGTCGGCCGCGGAGCCAGTCGGGCTGCTGGAGCAGGCTCACGGCGGCGTCGCGGGTGGTCGCCGCGTCGGCGAGCTGTTCGATGAGCGCGTCGCGCTCCTCGGAGAGGATCTGGACGCTCGACGACGGCTCCGGTGGTCGCGCGGAGGGCGTCGGCGCCGGCGGCGGCAGCGTCGGCGTCGAGGCCGCCGGCGGCGGGACGGACGGGTAGACCGCCGGCGGGAACGAGGGCTGCGTGACGCGCTGCGCACGCGGAGGCAGCGGCGGGGGCACCGAGCGCGTCGCCGGCGTGTCCCTGCCGATCGGCGGAGCGGCGGTCGACACCCTGGGCACGGGAGGCGCGGCGGGCAGGGGAGGCGCCGCGGACCGCGTCGCGGGCTGTGAATCGGTCGACCAGTCGTCGTCCAGCGGCGGCGTCGGGAGAGGCGACGGCGCCGGCATGCTCAGCGGGCGCGCCTCCGCCATCAAGGGAGGGAAGGACGTCGAGCCCGCCCCGCCGCGCTTGGTCAGCGGCGGCGCCTCGGACGTGGCCGGGGAGTGCGGCACGACCGCGCGCGTCGGCGGCGCGACGGAGCCCTCGTTCGCCGGAGGCGGCGACGACGGCGTCATCGAGCGCCAGCGCGCGAAGGCGGTCGTCACCTCGTCGCGGAGCTGCTTGACGCCGTCCTCGACGAACGAGCGCGCCCGCTCTGCCGCGATCGCGCGCGCGCTCGCGCTCGCAGAGGCGACCAGCGTCTCCTCCACCTCGCGCTGAAGGCGCACCGCGTCCTTGCGCGCGTCTTCGAGCTCGCGCTCGGCCATCGTCGCGCGCTCGAGGCTCACGTCGCGCGCGTGCCGCGTGGACTCGAGCTCGCGCTCGAGCCGTCCGACCTCGGCCCGCGCCTCGGTCGTCTCGGTCCGCCGCGCCGCGAGGTCCGCCTCGGCGACCGCGAGCTTGTCCGCGGCGACGCGCGCCTCGGCCAACTGCTTCCCGAGGCGCTCGATCTCGTCGCGCGCCGTTCGTCGTTCGCGTTCGGCCTCGGCCTCTAGCTTCGCCGCGCCTTCGGCCGCCTCGGAGGCCTCGCGGCGGAGCCGTTCGGCGTCCTTCTTGCCCTGCGCGGCCTCGTCGCGCGCCTGCGCGAGCTCGGCGCTCACGCGCTCGAGCCGCTCGCGCAGCGCTCGCAGCTCCTCCTCGCCCGCGCTCGCCTTCTGCGCGTCGCTCTGTTCGCGCTTGCGGATCTCCGCGAGCTCCGCCTCGCGGGTCGACGCGGCCTTGAGCGCCTCGTCGTGCGCCTTGCGCAGCGTGTCGGCCTCGGCGCGCGTGCGCGCGAGGTCCTCGGCGGCGTCCTTCGCCCTCTCGATGGCGCGGGCGAGGTCGTCGCGCTCGGCTCGGACCGTCTGGAGGTCCTCGAGCGCGGTGTCGCGCAGGCGGCGCAAGTTCACGGCCTCACTCTCGACGAGCTCGAGCTTCTGCTCGAGCTCGTCTGCGCGCGAGTTCGCTTGATCGACGCGCTCGAACGCCTCGCTCCGTTCGCGGCGCTGATCTTCGATGGTCCGCTCGACGGCCGCGGCCTGCTGGTGGAGCTTCGCCAGCTCGCGGCGCAGCGTGAGCGCCGCGTTGGTCAGCGCGTCGACCGACGCGCCGCCCTGACGCTCTCCGCCACGCTCGACGGTGACGACGTCCACGCGCTCGGAGATCGGCTCGTCGTCCGGATCCGCCCGCGGATCCCGCCGCGGCGGGACCGGCGGACGCGACGCCCTCCCCGACGCCGAGCTCTCCCGCAGCATGGAGCTCTCGGTCCGCAACTCGCCGCCTGCCGCCTCGCCCCCGCCCGCCTTGTTCTCAGCCATTCGCTTCGTCCCGACGTCGAGGGTCGGGATCCCTCGTGGGTGTGCACTGCGTTCCCCGACGATCCCTCATCAGAGCACAGAGCGTCGCCCGGCAGAACCCCTCTCGTCGGGCCCCGTCGGGTCGCGGCGGGCCCCGTCGGGTCGCGTCGGGTCGCGTCGGCTCGCGTTAGCGCCAGCGCGGGGCCGTGAGCGTCAGCGCTCGGGGTCGCCGTCGACCGCGGACAAAGGCTCGGGCGGCGAGCCACACGCGAGCCAGCCGAGGCCGTCGGCACGGCAGTACTGCGTGCTCGTCGGGCAATGCTTGCGGCCGTCCGCGTCGTAGTACGTCTGCTTGCACGCGCGACCCTCACCCGGCGTGCACCGCGTCGGCGGCGCCTCCGGGGCTGCGCCCCCGTCGCCCTCTTCGCCGGCGTCGAGCGGCGTGTCGTCCTCGGCGACGCTCCAGTCGCTCGGCCCGCTCGCCACCTCCGGGCGCTCTGCGGCGCATGCGGTGAGGGCGAGCGACGAGAGGAGGAGGAGCATGCCCGTCGGGACGAAGCGCGGTCGTTGCATCGTGGTTCCACAGGGAACAACGGCGCGTCTTCGTCGACGTTCAGCGATGCTCGCGCGCTACTGCCTCAGGTAGGTCTCTCGCCGGTCCTTGGTCCAGTAGAGCGAGAGTGTCGCGCCGACCGCCGTGAACCCGATCTTCTTCTCGGACGCCTTGGGGCAGGTGTCGGTCATGGTCACCGACGTCCCGTCGATCGCGAACGTCCCACCCGTCAGCGTGGGCGTGGGCGAGAGCGCGCCGCCGACGGTCCCGGTTCGTTCACCGATGAGGTAGGTGTTTCCCGCGACGACGATCGACTTGCTCGTCAGCTTGTTCGAATCCGGGGTGCCGGTGCCGAGGCCGCCGTCTTCGTCGTTCGGCCCGCCGGTGCCGGCGGCGAACCGGCTCACGTCCGTCAGGACGTACGTGCCGGCCGCGATCGGGCCGCCGAGCGGATCGGGGGGCGTGTTCGAGCGGACGATGGTCTCGGCGATGCCCTCGCCGTCGACGGTGATGGCGGCCGGATCGCAGAGGCCGTCCGCGCCGCCATCGCCGCTGGGATCGGGGCTCGCGCCGTCCCGGTCGGCTCCACCGCCCGTCGGCGGAGCGATCGCCCCGCCGCCGGTCGTCGTCGGTCGATCGTCCGCGGAGCAGCCCGAGGAGAGCGCCGCCATCGACGCCGAACCGAGCGCCGCGATCACGAAGAGGAGTCGTCGCGTCATGTCACTCCGCGGGGAGGCAGTCGTAGAGCTGCCGCCAGCTCTGGAGCACCGGCGACTGCGTCGCGGTGGTGTTGAACGTCATGTACACGCGGAGGTACTCCCTCGACCGCGTGCCGGTGTCCGCGTTGAGGCTGAAGTCGACGGTGTCGGTGTCGTTCGTCCAGCCGCCGGTCGTCGCGTTCGCGGTGCCGATGTCCGCCGTCGTCGGCACGCCGCCGGGCGGGGGAGGCGGGAGAGCAGCCACGGTGTCGGCCGTCGCGGCCCGGAACCCGATCGACGTGCCGGGCGGGATCGTCGCCTGCCACTGGAAGAGCTGCCAGACCGGGCGCGTGCCGCTCGGACAGCTCGCGGCGTAGTCACGCGTGAAGACGATGCCCGTCGGGAGCGGCGGCGGCGGCGTCGGAGGGGGCGGCGGGGGCTCTCCACCGAGCGCGCACGCCGTGAGCTGGAAGAACTGGTACATGAGCGCGAGCTCCTCCGAGGTGAGCCCGGGCCCGTTCTGGCAGTCGGTGGGAAAGACGTGGGTGGAGGCGGGGTACGCGCTCGACGCGATGCGCGCCTGGGCGACGTGCATGCCGTTGTAGATGACGCGTCCGCCCGCGCCGACCGCGCACGCGGGGGCGGGCGCCGCGGCGAGCGGAGTCTCGAACGAGTAGCTGAGCGTCATGTCCCCGCCCGGCGTGGTCGTCCACTGGTTGCCGGTCATCGCGTTGTAGTTCGAGAGCCCGCGCATCCACTCGGTGGTCGTCGCCGGGTTGGGGTTGAGCGCGTGGCGCCAGGGCTCGTCCGAGCGCATCCAGCCCGCGCCCCAGTCGGTCGAGCCGCCCACGTTGGCGAGCCAGTCCCGCATGAGGGTCTGCGCTGGCGTCGTCGCGTTCACCCGCCCGCGCATGGTGTTCAGCGCGGAGTTCGGCAGCGGCGAAACCCAGGTCGTGGTGGCGGAGAACGCCGGGCCCAGGTTGTGGATGAACGCCTCGCCCGGCCAGTGGTCCATGAAGGCGCGGCCGCCGCGGTTGAGCCAGTTGACGAAGTTCGTCTTGTTCCCCGCCGACTGGTACGCGCTCGACTGTTCCTTCATCTCGATCGAGCAGGGGAGGACGACGACCGAGTATTCGTTGAGGACGGCGGCCGAGCCGAACAGGCCGTTCGCGCTTGGCGCCATGCCCGCGGACGTCGTCATCCCGGTGCTCAAGCCGGTGGTCGTGTTGACGCGGTAGAGCTGGATACGCTGGGCGTCGCCCGGGCCGGTGCGTCTGGTCACCTCGCTCGGCGAGATGCCGAACTTGAGGAGCGTGCACTCGAGCGCCTCGCGGTTGCCCTGCACGAAGGCGGTCTTCGGGATGCTGCCTTCGGTCCGGTTCTGCGGGAGTCGCGTCGAGGCCGCCGGGGCGGCGTTCGACGCGCAGGCGTTCACCGTGTAGTTGACGGCGCGGCGCCACCGGCCGGACTGCACGACCAGCTGCTGGTTCGGGCCGGGCGACGCGTTGTAGAGCGTGAAGCTGCCGTCCGCGGCGCTCGTCGCGGCCGTGATCATCGGCGAGGCGAGCGACGCGCAGGTGTCGCAGGCGACGCCGTCCGTGAAGGTCGCGAGCGGGCCGGCTGCCTGATAGACCGTGATTCCGGCGAGCGGCGTCGTCCCGTTCGGCGCGTACACCCTGCCGGTGACGCGCGTATCGCACGTCGAGCACGTGCCGCAGCCGGGAGCGAACGGGTTCTTGGCCGACGCGGCGTTGTTCCGGCAGCGGTTCGGCCCCTCGGCGATGTCGCGCTGGCCGGCGTTGACGACGGCGGCGTTGTCGCCGCCCGTGAACGGGCAGCCGGGGAGGTTCATGCACTGGCCCGGGTTGAGCCCACCCGCGGGCGCCGCCGCCGAGCACGTCGGCGGTCCGATGGCCGCGCAGGAGTCGGCCGGCGCGGCTGAGAGGATGTTGATGCCGATCGACGTCCCGGCCGGGACGGCCGCGGAGCCACGGTTGCAGACCGGAACGATCCCCGTCCCGGAGTACTCGCACGCGGCGCCGATCGTCAGGTCGACGCCGCCCGCGGTCGGGTCGAAGTAGCCGCTGGCGCCGTTCCAGACGCACGTGTTGGTGGCCACGTTGCAGCGGAAGTCCTGCTGGCACCTCGAGTGGTCGATGACGCCGGCCGTATGGCAGGGCGCCGTGTGGAGGTTGACGGCGCCGCAACCCTGGTCCCCGCTCCCCGTGGTGACGACGCCCGTCGGGACCGACGCGTCTCCCGACGACGCGACGTAGATGCCGGCGTCGTTGACGGCGAGCCCGCCCTCCAGCGTCATGCCGCTCGGATCGTCGCTGTAGACGACGCAGTAGGGATCGCACGCGTTGATGGTCCCGCAGCTCGTGCTCGTGGCCTGCAGCGCCGAGAACCGCAAGCTGGGGACGTGCTTCGTGGAGATCGCGCCGTCGCCCGAGCACTCACCCCAGCGCTCGCCGATGCATGTCCGCTTCCCCGCGGCGCAGAGCACGAAGTCGTTGTAGCGCTCGAGGGTCTTCCCGCAGTCGACGACGGCGCCCGGCTCGTCGCACGGACACCCGTCGTTCGGGGTGGCGCACGTCGCGGGATCGCCGGTGCTCGGCCCTCCGCCCCCGGCGGTCGCTTCGGGACCCTCCGCACCACACGCGATCACAATGCCCGCGATGGCGGCCACGAGAGCGACGGGACCTACAATCTTCGGAACGGGCATCCGCGACTCCACCCCCGCGAGAAGAACCCAAACGGCAGCCCCTGAGGCAGTGCAACCTTCATTCCACCGAAATCTCCGGCCCAACGGGGAGACCTAGAGGAGGAGCGACGGCTCTCGCACGACGCTTTCGGGTTCGGGGACCCTGCGAATTGGTCGCGGGTCGAAATCGGGCGGGGCTACCTCTCCGGAGGCCTCCTCCCTCACCGCATGCGCAAGAAAGTAAGAGCGCTGAAACGATTTCGCCCTCACGTCATTCGTTCGCTCCTGAAAGTCTTGCAAGATTGCAAGCCCAGGGGTGGGAACGCATGTTGCAGTTCGACGTCCTGACTCGGGAGGGGCGCCGGGGGGAGCCGAGGACACGTTGACGTGACGACGGGGGCCGTCGCCTCGCGCGCAGGCCTGCGCCGACGCGGCCGGGCTCGCCCTTGCGCCTCGGAGATGCGCGCGGGGGAGGCGCGGACCGCTTTGACGGTTCGTCCGCCGGCGAGGTGGGGCGCGGTCGAGTGGAGAGCGTCGAGATGCGCATCGGGGCACGGAGGAGGCTGGCGATGAAGTCGATCCCCTGGCGTAGGTTTGCCAAGCGCGCGGGTGCGCTTTCGATTTCGATCGTCGTCGCCACCGTGCTCACCACGTCCTCGTGCGGGACGGGCAACCCGCCGAGCGCGGAGCCAGGCGGCGAGACCGCGCCGATCGACACCTGTCTGACACCGCGCGCCGGGTGCGCGTGTCCCTCGCCGGGAATGACCGTCGCGTGCGGTGAGAAGGTCAACGGCGACAACGACTTCATCTGGTGCTTCGAGGGA
>JAHBWC010000027.1 GCA_019637225.1 Labilithrix sp. | reverse complement strand
GAGCACGCGAGACGACGCCTCGGCGCGCGTCGCGACCCTGCGGGTCGCCCTCGTGTCGTCGCTCACGCTCGCGCGTCCGGACGTGGCGAGCGGCTGGGCCGCGGAGCTCGACGCGCTCTATCGGCTCCGGCTCGGACGCCGATCGCGCGTCGATCTCGGCGTCGAAGGTCGCCGCTACGAGAACGTCGACGCGATCCACGTCTCGTTCGGCCTGGTCGGCGAGCTCGTCCTCGAGGCGGGCCGCCACTTCGAGGTCGTCTTCACGTTCGTGCCGCACCACACGTGGTTCGACTTCAAGAGTGATTTTTTCAGCAACACCAACGCCTACGGTCTCCGCTACGCGATCGGCGCGCAGTTTCCGATCGGCCCTGCGGTGATCGGCGTCACGCCGCTCGCCTTCGCGACGACCAGCTCGACGACGGTGGGCGTCATCTCGCAGTGGGAGCCGCGCGCGTGGGCCGGCGTGTCGTTCTGAGTCTGCGCGCGCTCAGCGCGCGAGCGCTTCGGCGAGCAGGCGCTGCTGCTCGAGATCGTGGCTCGCCTTGCTGCCCGTCGCCGGGCTCGCCGCCGCCGGACGCGAGACCACGGAGAGCGGGAGGCGCTCGCCGATGATCTTCGTGAGGTTCGCGCTCATGAAGTACCAGGGCCCCATGTTGCGAGGCTCTTCCTGGACCCAGACGAGGCGGGTGCCGTCCGCGTAGGCGGAGAGGACGCGCGAGAGCTCGTCGTTGATCGGATAGAGCTGCTCGAGCCGGACGATCGCGACGTCGTCGCGCCCGAGCTTGCGCCGCGCGTCGACGAGGTCGTAGTAGACCTTGCCCGTGCAGAGGAGGACGCGCTTCACCTTCGCCGGATCCGTGTCGGCGTCGGCGATGACCCGCTGGAACTTCCCCTCGGCGAGATCGGCGGTCGTCGAGACCGCCTCCTTGTGGCGGAGGAGGCTCTTCGGCGTGAAGATGACGAGCGGCTTGCGCCACGGACGGAGCACCTGCCGGCGAAGCGCATGGAACAGCTGCGCCGGGGTCGTGAGGTTGCAGACCTGGATGTTGTCCGACGCCGAGAGCTGGAGGAACCGCTCGATGCGCGCGCTCGAGTGCTCGGGCCCCTGGCCCTCGTAGCCGTGGGGCAGGAGGAGGACGAGGCCCGAGAGGCGGAGCCACTTGTCCTCGGCCGAGACGATGAACTGGTCGATGATGACCTGCGCGCCGTTCGCGAAGTCGCCGAACTGCGCCTCCCAGATGACGAGCGCGTCGGGCCGGTCGAGGCTGTAGCCGTACTCGAAGCCGAGCACGCCGGCCTCGGAGAGCGGGCTGTCGTGGACTTCGAAGACGCCCTTGCCGAGGTTCGCGAGCGGGGTGTGGCGCGCGCCGGTCTGCGCGTCGAAGAGCGTCGCGTGGCGGTGAGTGAACGTCCCGCGCCGCGCGTCCTGGCCGGTGATGCGGATCATCCGGTCCTCGTTCACGAGCGACGCGAAGGCGAGGTGCTCGCCGGTGCCCCAGTCGAACGCCTGGTCCTTGAGCACGCGCTCGCGGCGCGTATCGAGGACGGCTTTCACCTTGGGGTTCGCGTTGAAGCCCGGCGGGAGCTCGGCGAGGCGCGTGACGAGGTCGCCGAGGACCTCGCGCGGCACGCTCGTGTCGACCTCTTCGACGTTCTTGTCGGCGCCGCCGATGTACGGCGTCCACACGCCTTCCATCGCCTTCGGCGGCTTCAGGTAGTCGCCCTTCTTCTCTTCTTCGAGGGCCTGCGCGAGCGCCGCCTGGCGGTTCGCCTTGAGCTGGTCGCCTTGCTGCTGCGTGATCTGCCCGCTCTCGACCAGCTTCTTGACGTAGACCTCGCGGACCGTCGGCTTCTGGTCGATGAGCTTGTACATGAGCGGCTGCGTGAAGCGCGGCTCGTCGCCCTCGTTGTGGCCGTAGCGGCGATAGCAGAGCATGTCGATGACGACGTCCTTGCCGAACCGCTGGCGGAACTCCGTCGCGAGGCGCGCCGTCTGGATGACCGCCTCGGGATCCTCGCCGTTCACGTGGAAGACGGGCACCTTCATCATGCGCGTGATGTCGGTGCAGTAGCGCGTCGAGCGCGAGTCCTGCGGGAGCGTCGTGAAGCCGATCTGGTTGTTGACGACGAGGTGGACGGTGCCGCCCGTCGAGTAGCCCTCGAGCCCGGCGAGGTTCAAGGTCTCCGGGATGACACCCTGACCCATGAACGCGGCGTCGCCGTGGATGAGCAGCGGCATGACGCCGAGGCGCTTCCTGCGGTCCTGCTTCGCGCGCACGCGCCCCTCGACGACGGGGTTCACGAACTCGAGGTGGCTCGGGTTGAACGCGAGCGAGATGTGGACCGTGCCGCCGGCGGTCGTGGGCCGGTCCATCGACTCGCCGAGGTGGTACTTGACGTCCCCGCGCCCGAGGTTGCGCTCGGGGTTCGAGTCGCGGAACGCCGCGAAGATCTCGCGGACGTTCTTGTTCAGGATGTTGGCGAGGACGTTGAGGCGGCCGCGGTGGGCCATCCCGATGACGATCTCCTCGACGCCGTGTCCGGCGCCGTAGTCGATGAGCAGATCGAGCATCGCGATCATGCTCTCGGCGCCCTCGCACGAGAAGCGCTTGGCGCCGACGAAGTTCTTGTGCACGAACTGCTCGAAGATCTCGGCGTCCGTCAGGTGCTTGAGGATGCGAACGAGCTCGGCGTTGTCGAGCTGCGCGCGGTTGCGCGTCGACTCCATTGCGCTCTGCAGCCACTCGCGCGCGTCGGGCTCCTCGATGTGCGTGAACTCGACGCCGATCGACCCGCAGTACGTCTCGGAGAGGTGCGCGATGATCTGCCGGAGCGTCGCGCGGCCGGGCAGGCCGCCGATGCCCACGGTCGGGAACTCGACGTCGTAGTCGGCCTCGCTGAGGCCGAAGTTCGACAGATCGAGCTCGGGCGCGGCCTCCGGCGGCGTGCCGAGCGGATCGATCTTCGCGAAGAGGTGACCGCGCACGCGGTACGCGTTCACGAGCTGGTAGACGCGCCCGGACTGCGCCGCCGTCGCGAGCAGATCGTCGCGGGCGCTGACGCCGGCCGCGTGCACGGCGCCGTTGGCGAGTGGCTGCGCGGGCGCGACGGCGGGCGCCTTGAACGCGTGCGCCGCTCCGTTGCCGTTCGCGCTCTTGCTGGGCGCCGCGGGGGCGAGGGGGCTCGGAGGAGACGCGCCGCGCTCGAGCGAGGCGAAGTAGCTCCGCCAATGCTCTTCGACCAGTTGAGGGCTCTGCCGGTATTGCGCGTGCAGGTCCTCGACGAACCCTGCGTTGATGCCGAAATCGTCGAACATTTCGATCGCCTCTTCTAGCACGGGCCGGACTCGCAGCGTACCTGTGCAGGCAGCCTGCCGCGCCCGCGAATTTGGGGCCGATCCGAGGTGCCGCAAAGCGCAACGTTCGCGAGCCCGGCGCGATCCCGCGCTTTTCGTGGTGCCGCCGCGCGCGCGAAAGTTTTTCGCGAACCGGAAGCGGAGCGCGGGCGGTCAGCGACCCTTCTGCGTGAGCCAGGCAGTCAGGTCCGCGTTCGGCTCGAGCGCGACCAGCACCGCGTCGACCGTGATCGCGGAGACCACGGTGCCCGCGGGCGCGACGTGCACGCCGTTCGCGTCGCGCCACACCACGACGCGGACCGCCTGCGACGTCACGATGCCCGGATCGTGCTGCTCGTTCGGAGCGACGCGGGGAGCCTGCACCGCCGCGGGCACCTCGTGCGTGAGCATCGATCCGGCGACGGTGGCGGGCGGGTGGGAGCCGCCGCCGGTCGGTCCGCCGGGCGCGCCCCCGGTCGCGGCGGTCTTCGCGCCGGGCCGGGGGAAGCTCTGCATCGTCGTCTTGAAGTCCGTCGGCGGCGCGCCGACGGTCGTCATCCGGTCGCCGTCGCTCGTCGCGAAGGCGAGCTCGTCGCCCGTGAGGTTCTGCGTCGGCGAGGCGTCCCACTCGTCGGTCGAGCGGCCGACCGGCCTCACGATCTCGCTCACGTGTCCGACGAACGTGGGGTCGTTGTTCCCGATCTCGTGGCGGTCACGCGGCGCCGGCACCTGGACGGCCGCCGTCTCGGCGGTGTCGGCCGGCAGGACGTTTCCGGCCGTCCTCGCGTCGACGGCGAACTGCTGCGCGGTGTCGGCCGCTTGCAACGCCGCGCGCGCCTCCGCGTCGAGGTTCTCGCGCGACTTTCGCGACGCCTTCTTCGTTCCTCCGGCGGCGGGCCTCATGCTCGCCGGCTTGCTCGGCGTGTTCGTGCCGAGCGGCTTGCCTCTCGGCGGCTGGGACCCCCGCGCCGCCGGCGGCTGCGACGTCCGAGAGGGCAGGGGCGCGGGCGGCCGGCTCGGCGTCACGACCAGCTTCGTCACCGACGTCGGAAACGGCGCCGGCGCCGTCGACCCCGGGGGCTTCGACGGCTTCACCGGCGCGGCCGGTCGCGCCGGCGGGGCCGGCGGCGGCGACGGCTCGGACATCGGGTCGACCTCCTCGATGTCGATCGAGGCGCGGCTCACGCGCTTGCTGATGAGCCCCGTGAGGTCGGCCGCGGCCTTGGCGAGCTCGAGCGCGCGCGCGTCGTCTTCGGCTTCGGACGCCGCCTCGGCCGCGCGACGAACCCACTTGATGCCGTCGGAGTGATCGCCGCGGGCCCACATCGCTTCGGCCGTCGAGAGCGCCCACGAGACGTCCTCGGGGTCTTCAGGCCTGGCCTCGGGCACCTGGGGCAGCGTGAGGTCGTCGCTCATTGCCTGGGCGTCGATCGTAACGGCTTTGGGGCGCTCATGGGGAAATTTGGGGTCGACGGGCCCGGTCCGGCCCGCCGGTCAATCGAGCACGACGTTGTCGAGGTGGACGAAGTACCGCCCGGTCGTGTTGTCCACGTAGGGCGCCCCGACGCGGAACGAGCCGGTCATGGCCGGCGTCTTCGGGAGACGTTGCGTGACGGTCGCGCCGGTGTCGACTCTGCCGAACAGGTCCCCCGTCGCGAGGTCGAGATCGAGCGTGACGCGCACGAAGCCCGCCGCGAGCGGCCCGAGGGGGGTGTCTCGGCGCACGGCGGGAGCGCTCGTCTGCTTGGTCTCCGATTCGAGGACGAACGTGCCCTCGCCCTTGATGACGATGGCGGCGAAGTACCGCTCGAACCCCGCCGTCGGGGTCAGCTCGAGCGCGAGGATGTCGAGGTCGCCGTTCGTGCCTCCGATCACCGCGGCGTCGACGTCGGCGCTGACCACGAAGTGCGTCGCCGGCGGAACAGTCTTGGAGATGAAGCTCGGGCGGTTCCCGGCCTGCACGCCGGTCGAGGCGATACGCAGCGACGCCGGCGGCGAGGTCCAGAGGCTGTCGTCGACGACGAGCGTCGTGTCTGCGTGCCTGACGACCTGCCAGCCCGCGAAGGGCAGCGGATCGTCGAAGTCCTGGCAGATGACGTGCCGCGCCGTGCACGGCGTGACGCGCCCGTCGAGGCTCGCGTCGGGGATGGCCGCGGCGTCGGAGGGGTCCGCGCCGCCGTCGACCTGGCCGGGTTCGACGGTGGCGGCGTCGGCGTCGCCGTCGCCGTCGCCGCTCGGCACCGAGCTGAACGGCGTGCACGCGACGCCGACGACCAACCCCGCGAGCACCCACCGGCGGCGAAGCATCGCTCGGATCATAGGCCGCCGAGCGGCTCGCTCGAGCCGAAATTTTTCCGGCGCGGCCTGTTACGCCGCAGCGCGGCAGTCGCCGGCGTGGCATTTCCGGCCGCTCTCGGGGTAGAACGCGGGCCTGATGTCGACGACGGCTCAAACGGCCTCCTCCTCGCTCGCGAGCGGCAGCAGCAGCAGCTCGCACGGCTCCGAGAACCAGCTCGCGCCCGAGCTGCAGCTCCGCATCCACGAGCTGATGCTCGAAGCGCGCGTCCTCGAGGAGCGCCTCATCACGATGTACCGCCAGGGCGACGGCTATTTCTGGATCGGCGGACCGGGCGAAGAGGCGTTCAACGTCCCGCTCGGCCTCCTCGTGGACAAGGGCACCGGTGTCGAGCACGACTACCTCCACCTGCACTACCGCTCGAGCGGGACGCTGCTCGCGATGGGCGCCGATCCCGTCGACGCGCTCCGCCAGATGAAGAACACCGCGACCGATCCGTACTCGCGCGGTCGCAACTTCGCGGGCCACTACTCCGCGCGCAAGTGGAACGTCGCCCCGGTCTCGTCGCCGATCGAGGTCCAGTACTCGATCGCGCCCGGCACCGCGATGGCGCAGCGGGCCACGGGCTCGAAGGGCATCACGATCGTCACCGGCGGCGACGCGGGCACGGCGGAGGGCGACTTCGCGACCTGCCTCGTCTGGAGCTCGCGCAAGGGCAGCGAGCTCCCGATGCTCATCCTCGTCACCAACAACCAGTACGGGATCTCGACGCCCTTCGAGGGGCAGCACGGCGAAGAGCGGATCTCCGACCGCGGCAAGGCGTTCGGCATGCCGACCGCCACGGTCGACGGCAACGACGTGGAGACGAGCTGGTTCGCGTTGAAGAAGGCGATGGATTACGTCCGCACCGAGCGCAAGCCGTACCTGCTCGAGGCGATGGTCTCGCGCCTGAACGGGCACTCGAGCGCCTCGGGCGCGAACTCCGTGACGAACGAGGTCGACTGCCTCTCGCGCTTCGAGAAGAAGCTCGAGGAGCGCAAGCTCCGCACGCGCGCCGAGATGGACGAGATGCGCGCGCGCATGACGCAGGAGCTCCTCGAGGCGTCGAAGCGCGTCCGCGAAGAGCCGCAGCCGAAGCCGGAGTCGATCTGGGACTACGTGTTCGCCGACAAGAACTACGTCGCGGGAGAGAAGTGATCGTATGGCGACGATGATCCAAGCGATCCGCATGGCGCTCCACGTGGGTGAGGAGCGCCTCGGCGTCACCGACATCTTCGGCGAGGACGTGGGGCCGCCGCTCGGCGGCGCGTTCACGGCGACGCAGAACCTGAAGACGGCCTGGAACTCGCCGCTCGACGAGCGCGGCATCGTCGGCATGGCGATCGGGCTCGCGCTCGCGGGCCGCCGGCCGGTCGCCGAGATCCAGTTCTGCGACTACGCCTTCAACACGATCGACCTCCTCAAGATCGCCGGCAACACCTACTGGGCGAGCGCCGGCGACTGGAACGTGCCGATGGTGATGATGACGCCGGTAGGCGCCGGCATCCGCGGCAGCATCTACCACTCGCACTCGTTCGACGCCCAGGCGACGCGCACGCCGGGGTGGAAGATCGTGATGCCGTCGAACCCGCGCGACGCTTACGGCCTGATGCTCAGCGCGATCATCGACCCGAACCCGGTCATGTTCCTCAAGCCGAAGGCGCTCCTTCGCGCGAAGGCGCTCCCCGGCGAGGAGATCCCCGGCGAGCCTGGCGACCTCAAGACGCTCTCGAAGATGATCGACGCGCCGGTCGGCGAGTCGCGCAGCCGGTGGAAGCCGGAGTGGCCGAAGCTCGAGGAGCTCTACATCCCGATCGGCGAGGCGCGGACCGCGCGCACCGGTCGCGACGTGACCGTGCTCACCTACGGGCGCAGCGTCCCGATGTCCGTCTCGGCGGCCGACGAGCTCGCGAGCGAGGGCATCGAGGTCGAGGTGATCGATCTCCGGTCGCTCCACCCGTACGACTGGAACGCGATCAAGGCGAGCGTGCGGAAGACCCACCGCGTCCTCTGCGTGAACGAGGACACCGAGGTGACGAACTTCGGCGAGCACCTGATCCGCCGCCTCGTGGAAGAGCTCTTCTACGAGCTCCACGCGGCACCGAAGCTCCTCGCCGGCGCGCACGTCCCCGGCATCGGCCTCGCGGACAACCTCGAGCACGCGAGCGTCCCCCACAAGGACGGGATCAAGTCCGCGCTCCGCGAGCTCGCTCGCCACGAGCCCTGACCCATCGCCGCGATCACCCGCGTAGCTCGACGGCCGAGCGACGTGGCGAAGCGGCGGGCGCGTCGCGTTCGTGCGGCGTGTCGGGTCACGGATGGGCTTCGCGAGTCGTCGCGAGCGGAGGGCGCTCGGTGACGAGCGCAGCGGCGCGCCGCTGCCGGCGGCCGATTCCCATCGTGGAGCCGATGAGCGACGCGCCGAGCCCGAGGGCCAGCGCGAAGAAGACCCACCACAGCGCCGCGCCGGTCGAGGTCGCCGCCGAGAGCACCGCGCCGCGGACGTCCCGGGCAATCTCCGCGTGCGCGTCGAACCACGTGTCGATCTGGTTGGCGAGGTCCTCCGCGTCGGCGTGTGCGAGCGACGCCTTTTCGGTGAGGGCGCGGATGACCACGTCCCGATCGAGGTGCCCCTGCTGGACGGCGTTGACGGTGACGTCGCGGAGCGCGCCCTCGACCTGGCTCGCCGTCACCGCGGGCTTTCCCTCGGACCGGAGCCGGTCGTTCAACGGCTGGATCAGCGCGTCGACGTCGAGGCCGAGGAGCTGACCGGGCCCGGAGCTCGCCGCGTTGGCCGCCGCCACGGTCGACTCGGCGGTCGCGACCGCGCCGCGGACGACGGTTCCGAGCGTACCCACGACGACGACGATGCCGAGCACCGTCGCGAGCGACCAGAGGACGATTCCGTGCAGGGCTCCGTGAGGGCGCTCGATGATCCCGGCGGTGTGGCTGGCGACCGCGGCTCCTGCGAACAGCGCGACGACCCAGACGACGAGCGACCAGATCCCGGCCGCGACGCCGATCCCCTTCAGCGAAGCGGCGGGATCGCTCGGCTCGATGGCCGAGAGGTTTACCGCGAGCCCGAGCACCGTCAGCCCGATCCACACGGCGGCGGCGACGAGGAGCCCGCCGATGACGCCTCCCCAGCTCAGTCGTGTCGTCCGCTCGGCGTCCGCGGGGATCAGCGGCGCGACCGTGGAGAGCACAGCAACGTTGTCGGTCGTCATGACGGGGCGCTCCTTTCGCGCCTCGCCGCTGCAACGAGTGCGCCGCGGCCCGCGCCGCGAAGCGCGAGACTCGCGCTCCGCGCCGGAGCTTCACGCCTCTTCGTCGGGGACGCCGCCGCCCATGCGGGTGAGGTCGTCTTGCTTGACCTTGTCGGCGTTGAACCTGGCGGCGCGGTCACGCATCGTGGCGAGGACCTTGTCGGCGGGCGGGAGCTCGCCCTGGATCCAGCGGAGGGGGTTGATCCGCGCGACGACGAAGGAGCGGAGGTAAGGGCTGACGAGGCCCTTCGCGCGGAGCTTCGCGACGGCGTCGGCGACCTTCTCCTCGACCTCGAGGGTGAGCGTCGCGAGCCGCTCGTGCTCGTGGACGGCCTTCGCGATCGGCTCCTCGGAGAACGTCTCGACCCGGCGGAGCACGGGGTGGTAGGCGCCGCCGGCGAAGCGCGCGTTCTTCTCGTAGCAGACGCCGAGCGTCACGAGCGCCGGATCCTCGAGGTAGAAGGCGAAGCCCTTCTCGGCGAGCGAGTCGTCCTCCTCGAGGAGCCCGCGGTAGATGCGGATGACCTCGAGCGCGCGCTCCTTCAGGTTGTGCGCCTTCTCGGTGTTGAGCGCGAGGATCTGCCAGGCGACCTCGCGCGTCGGGACGACGAGCGCGGTGATCGCCTTCGCGCCTAGGCGGCGCATCGCCTCGAGGCGGTGCCGGCCGTTCGGCGTCCAGAACGCGGGCTCGTCGTCGCCGTCGCCCCGCTTCGCCTTCGACGGCGCGTGCTTCGGCGCCGTGATCGCGATGACGGGGTCGAGGAAGCGACCGGTCTTCTGGATCACCTCGGCGAGGCGCTTGTGGTGCGTGTCGCTGAGATCGCGCTGGAACGGCGTCGGCTCGATCTTGGCGATCGGCAAGACCGCCGCGACGAGCGGATGACCGCCGAGCGGCTCCTTGTAGCGGCCGACGACGATGCCGCCCTCGTGCGCGATGATCTTCTCGAGCGGCGCGATCGCCGCGTCTCCCTCGTCGAGCTGGCAGGACTGCGGGTCGAGGCCCGCCGATTCGGCCTTCTGCTTTCGCGGCGTCCGGCGAGCGGGCGCGCGTCCGCGCGCGGACGAGGCCTTCGACGTCGCTCGCTTCTTGGCTGCCATGCCGGCAGTCTTATCACCGTTCGCAGGGCCCGCGCTCCGCCAGCGCCCGCGTGGGCGCGCCGGCGCGCCGCGCTCACTCCGCGTACATCTTGATGCCCGTCGCCGCGGCGAAGGACATCCGGTGCGCCTCGTCCCACTCGGGGTGGCGGACGAGCACGTGCCCGTCGGAGAGCAGCGTGTGCTTCCAGTTGCGGCGCGGCGTGCCGGGACGAAGGAGCTTCTCCTCGACGACCCACTCGCCGCACTCGCGCATCCACGCGCCGAGCCCCTCGATGCGCGTGATCTTGCCCTCTCCGCGTGCGCGCTTGAAGACGATGCCGACGTTGTATTTCCGCGGCGACTTCGCCTCGAACTTCCCGAGGCACGACACGCGCGCCCACTCGCGGAAGAGGTCGATGTCGTTCGTGTAGTTCATCTGATCGACGATGTGCGCGCCGCCGGGGCGGCAGCCGATCTCGCCGAACACGGCCTCGCCCTTCGGCGTGAGGTACCACTCCATGTGGGTGAAGCCGTCGCCCATGCCGAGCGCGTCGAGCACCTTGCGACCGAGCTCGATGCCGCCCTGGAGCTTCGCCTGCTGCATGTCCCGCACCGTGATGATGACGGGGCTCACCCACTCGAGCGTGCGCATCTCGAGCGGCTTCGGGAGGTACGCCGCGACGTTCTCGTAGGCGGGCTTGCCGCCGATACAGACCGTGTCGAACGTGAACTCCTCGCCGCCGATGTACTCCTCGCAGCTCGCCTCGGGCACGCCGCGCATCGCCTTCAGCACGGCCTCGAACTCGGCGTTGCTCGTGACCTTGTGCGTGTCGGCGCTGCCCGCGCCCGCGATCGGCTTCAAGATGAGCGGGTAGCCGATCTCCTCGGCGGCGGCGCGCGTCTCGGCCTCGGTCCGCACGCGCCGCGACTTCGGGACGCGGAGCCCGGCGGCCTGGACGCGCTCCTTCATCAGCTGCTTGTCGCGGAAGCCGCGGACGGCGTCGACGGACATCCCAGGGACCCCCCAGCGCTCGCGGAGGCGCGCCGCGAGGATGACGAGAGGCTCCCAGTTCGAGAGCACGCGGTCGACGGTCGTGCCTCGGAGCCACGTCGAGACGCGCTCGATGACGTCGTCCTCGGCCATGATCCGCGGGACGCGCAGGTAGTCGTGGAGGTAGGGACGGACGCGGCTCGGCAGAGCCTCGAGCGGCGTGTCACCGACTCCGTACACCGTGGCGCCGACCTCGGCGAGGCCGCGGGTGTACTCGATCATCTCGGGCGGATAGGTAGGGGAGAGGAAGACGACTCGCATCGGTGCGCCTGGGCGCCCGGTCTTTACCACACGGCACTCGATCGCGAGCGGGCGAGTTGGCGTCCGGGCACGCCTCCGTTGACGCGCCGTCTGCCCTGAGGGCACGCTGGGGCGCCCTCATGCCCCGCAACGTCATCTTCGTCGCCCCGTTCCCCATCGAGACCACCATGCGCTTCGTCCGGGCGACGTCGAAGCTCGACGACGTGAGGCTGCTCGGCATCTGCCACACGCCGCCCGAGGGAGAGGACGCGCGGCTCTACCACGACGTCGTGCGGGTCACGAAGCCGCTCGACCTCGCGGACGTGCTCGAGGGCGTGGAGGTGCTCCGCCGCCGGCACGGGCAACCGCATCGGATCATCGGCATCCTCGAGCCTTTGATGGTGGAGCTGGCCGAGGCGCGCGCGCGCTTCGGCGTCGAGGGCACGCGGCCCGAGGTCGCCGACCTCTTCCGCGACAAGGCCCGCATGAAGGACGCGCTCCGCGCCGCGGGCCTCCCCGTCGCCCGGCACCGCCTCGTGACCTCGGCGGACGACGCCCGGTCGTTCGCCGAGGAGGTCGGCTTCCCGATGGTCCTCAAGCCGCCGGCGGGCATGGGCGCGAAGGCGACCTTCCGCGTGAGCTCGCTCGACTCGCTGCTCCGCGCGGTGACGGGGATGCGCGTCAGTCCCGACTCGCCCGTCCTCGCGGAGGAGATGCTCCGCGGCCGCGAGCACAGCTTCGAGACCATCACGATCTCGGGCCAGGCGAAGGCGTGGTCGATCTCCGACTACCTCCCGAGCTGCCTCGACGTCGTCGAGAACGCGTGGATCCAGTGGTCGAACATCCTGCCGCGCGAGCTCGACGCGCCCGTCCACGAGAAGGCGCGCGCGATGGGCTTCGCCGCGATCGAGGCTCTCGGCCTCGACAGCGGGATGACCCACATGGAGTGGTTCGAGAAGACGGACGGCTCGCTCGCGATCGGGGAGATCGCGCAGCGCCCGCCCGGCGCGAACATCACCCGCATGACGGGCCTCGCGCACGACATCGACGCCTACCGCGCGTGGGCGCGCGCCGTCGTCGACAACGAGCTCGACGCGCCGTGGCCGCGCAAATACGCCGTCGGCTGCGCCTACCTGCGCGGGATGGGGCAGGGGCGCGTCGTCGAGGTCACCGGCGTCCACGAGACGCACGAGGCGGTGGGCAAGTGGATCATGGAGGCGAAGCTCCCGACCCTCGGGGCGACGAAGGCCGACAGCTACGAGGGTGACGGCTACGTCATCGTCCGCCACGAGAGCACCGACGCCGTCCGCGCGATGATCAAGAAGATCATCGAGACGGTGAAGGTCAACTACGCCGAGTGACGTCGCGGCGAGCGCGGGCTCAGCGCCCGGGCGCGATCATCCTGTAGACCATCTCGTACGCGGTCACGCGCTCGTCCCAGCCGAGGCGCGCGCGCATGCCGTTCTTCTGGAGCGCGCGCCAGCGCTCCCGGTCCTCGCCCTCGCCGGAGCCCCACGTCGCGAGCGCGTGCGCGATGCCGAAGCCGAGGCCGCTCTCGTCGAAGTGATCGAAGACGAAGCCGTTGCCGCTCTTTCGCCCGGCGTCGAACGGCGTGACGGTGTCGGCGAGGCCGCCGGTCCGGTGCACGATCGGCGGCGTGCCGTAGCGCAGGCTGTACATCTGGTTCAGCCCGCACGGCTCGTAGCGCGACGGCATCAGGAACATGTCCGAGCCGGCCTCGATGAGGTGCGCGAGCGGCTCGCTGAAGCCGCGCTTGTAGGCGACCTGCTTCGGGAACTGGAACGCGAGCGACGCGAAGAACTTCTCGTACTGCGGCTCGCCCGTGCCGAGGACGACGAGCTGCACCTGCCGCTTGGCGAGCACGCGCGGGAGCACGCTCATGCAGAGGTCGAAGCCCTTCTGCCAGGCCAGCCGCGAGACGATCCCGATGACCGGCACCTCCGGGTAGTAGCGGAGGCCGGCGCTCTCGAGCAGCGCTCGCTTGTTGGCCTCCTTGCCCGTCAGATCGTCCGCCGAGTACGTGTGCGGGATCCGCGTGTCGGTCTCGGGGCTCCACTCGCCCTCGTCGATCCCGTTCAGGATGCCGAAGAGGATCTCGCGTCGCTGGCGGAGGAAGGCGTCGAGGCCGACCCCGTGCTCGGCGGTCTGCACCTCGCGCGCGTAGGTCGGGCTCACCGTGGTGATCGCGTTCGCGTAGAGGATGCCCGTGAGCAGGAAGTTGATGCGCCCTTCGCGGAGCTGATCCTGATGGAAGTGATGCGCGGCGTCGGCGAGGCCCGCGTCGCTGATGGCGTGGCTCCCGAAGGTGCCCTGGTGCCCGATGTTGTGGATCGTGAGCACCGTGCGCGTCGCCGAGAAGAGCCTGTCCCAGGCGAACATCGTCTTGAGCAGGAGCGGGATGAGGCCGGTCTGCCAGTCGTTCGCGTGGACGATGTCGGGCCGGAACCCGAGCCGCTGGCAGATGACCAGCGACGCCCACGAGAGGACCGCGAACCGCAGGTGCTCGTCGTGGTCCGACGTGTAGATGCCCTGCCGGTCGTAGAGGCCCGAGCACCGGACGAAGTAGACCGGGACCTTCGCGCCGCCGGCCGTCCCCGGGAGCTCCGCGGCGTGGACCGAGAAGACGATCCGCGTCCCGCCGAGGACGAGCACGGCCTCGCGGATGACGGTCTCGAACGTACGGTCGGGCGCCTTCACCCGCGCGTACATGGGCATGACGATACGCACGTCGTGCCCGCGCGCCGCGAGGGCACGTGGTAGAGCAGCTGCTACGTCGCCGAGCCCCCCCGTCTTGGCGAACGGCGCCACTTCGGATGAGACGAAGAGGACGTTCACGGGGCGCGCACCCTAGCATTGGTCCGCGGCCAGCGGGGGGCCGACGAGCGCGGCGCCCCATTGCCGAGATGGAAACCGGCGGGCCGTCCTGCTAGGTTGCGCGCCCATTTGCAGAGGGCCGAGCGATCGTGGACGTAATCTTCGTCGAGCCGTCATTCCCCGCGAACCAGCGCGAGTTCGCGCGAGCGCTCCACTCCGTCGGTGCCCGCGTCATCGGCATCGGCGAGAGGCCGAAGTCGTCGCTCGACGACGGCCTCCGCCACTGGCTGTCCCACTACGAAGAGATCGGCAACGTCACCGACGAGGCCCAGCTCGAGAAGACCGTGCGCTGGATCCAGGCCCGGCCCGGCGTGAAGGTCGAGCGGCTCGAAGCCGTGGTCGAGGCGCACGTCATGGCGGCGGCGCGCGTCCGCGAGCGCTGCGGGATCCCCGGAACGAGCGTCCAGACGGCCTTCCTCTGCCGCGACAAGCCCGCGATGAAGGAAGCCCTCCGCAAGGCGGGCGTCCCGTGCGCGCAGTCGATCGGCAGCGCCGATCCGGCCGAAATCAAGGCGTTCGCCGAAGAGGTGGGCTTCCCGCTCATCGTCAAGCCGCGCGACGCCGCCGGCGCGTCGGGCACCTACCGCGCGAACAACGCCGGCGAGCTCCACGACGCGCTCGTCGCGTGCCACGTCGACAAGGGCCGCAGCGTCGCCGTCGAGGAGTTCATCGAGGGCCACGAGGGCTTCTACGACACCATCACCGCGAACGGGAAGGTCATCCACGACTTCGTCTCGCACTACTACCCGAACGTGCTCGAGGCGATGCGCACGCGCTGGATCTCGCCGCAGTTCGTGGCCACGAACCGCGTCGACCAGCCGAGCTACGACGAGATCAAGGCGATGGGCCAGAAGGTCATCACCGCGCTCGGCATCGGGACGTCGGCCACGCACATGGAGTGGTTCTACGGGCCGAAGGGCCTGAAATTCAGCGAGATCGGCTGCCGGCCGCCGGGGGTCCGCGCGTGGGACCTCTACGCGGCGTCGAACGAGTTCGACATCTACCGCGAGTGGGCGATGGCGGTGGTGCACGGCAAGGCGAGCCAGACGCTCTCGCGCCGCTTCGCCGCGGGCATCATTGCGCTCCGCCCCGATCGCGACGGGCACATCTCGCACTACGACGGCAAGGACGAGATCTTCCGGCGCTTCGACGGGATGATCGTCGACAGCCACTTCCCGCCGCCGGGCACGCCCACGCAGGGCGTCGAGGCCGGCTACATGGCCAACGCGTGGCTTCGGCTGAAGCACTACGACTATGACACCCTCCGCTCGATGCTCGACACCGTCGGGCAGACGCTGAAGGTGCGCGCATCATGAACGAGGCGTTCGAGGGGCGACCGCGGGGGAGGGCGGTCGCTCGTGGTCGCGCCTCGGGATCCTGCTCGAGGAGGCTCCCCAGGTGATCTCCGGTGCTACGCGCGCCGTCGTCCTCCTCGGCGCGCAACGATTCGACCCCACCCTCGCCGAGGCGGTGGCGGAGCTCGGCGTCGAGGGAAAGATCGCCGCGATCACCGCCGGCTGGCAGGAGCGAGAGGAGGAAGACGACGACCTCCAGGAGCACCTCGGCGGTCGCACGGTGAACCTCCGCCTCCACGCGCGCGCGGAGGAGGTCTTCAAGAACGATCCCGATCTCCACGCCGCGCACCGCGAGCGGCAGGCGATCCTCCGCCACCGCCAGGACTTCTACCGGATCCGGCTCGAGCACGCGCTCGACGCGCAGCACGTCATCGCCAACCGCGCCGCGCCGAAGGACATCCTCCACGACGAGGCGCGCGCGTCGATCCAGGAGATCCGCGACATCGACCGCAGCCACCTCGAGCGGTGCGTGCGCGATCACAAGGCCTTCGAGGAGCGCTGGCGCCCGCTCGAGCGCCCGGCCATCGTCGATCAGATCGGCGAGATCGCCGAGCTCGTGAAGGACTGCGACGCCATCGCGATCGCGGGCGGTCACGTCGCGTCGCTCCTCAACCGCCTCCGGTTGTTCGACGTCGCGAAGCTCACGGCCGGCAAGGTCGTCTTCGCGTGGTGCGGCGGCGCGATGGCGGTGAGCGAGCGTGTCGTCCTCTTCCACCACTCGCCGCCGCAAGGGCCCGGCGCCGCCGAGGTCCTCGACGAGGGACTCGCGCTCGTCGGCGACGTCGTGTGCCTCCCGCAGCCGGAGTTCCGCCTCCGCCTCGACGATCGCGAGCGCATCCAGGTCATGGCGCGCCGCTTCGCGCCGGCGACTTGCCTCGCGCTGCCGGCCCGCTCGCGCGTGACGTGGCTCAAGCGGGGCCCGAAGAACCCGTCCGGCGTGCTCGCGCTGCGCGACGACGGCATGCACACGCGCTTCGAGGTCTCGGGCGCGGCGGGGCTTGGCTCATGAAGCGCCCGATGAAGCCGAGCTCGGCGTCGATGCGCGCCGCCCCCAAGTCGGCGATCCAGCAGCTCATCGACTCGCGGCCCGACGCGGCCAAGGTCGACCGCTTCCTCGAGGGGCGCGCCATCCCGATCGTCGAGGGGCCGGCGGTCACGTTCGTCTGGCGCGGCGAGGCGAACGGCGTGAGCCTCCGCCACTGGATCTTCGGCCTCGAGTCGGGCAGCGCCCTCGCGCGGATCCCGAACACGGACCTCTGGTACCTCACGCTCGACATCCCCCACGGCTCGCGCGTCGAGTACAAGTTCGAGGTCCACCGCTCCGATCGCAGCGAGTGGATCGAGGACCCGCGGAACCCGAACCGCGCGCGCGATCCGTTCGGCGCGAACTCCGTCCTCCAGGGAGAGGGCTACGCGGTCCCCGACTGGGTCCGTCCCGACCCGACCTCGCGCTCCGGCCTGCTCGAGCCGTTCGGCTTCCACAGCAAGGCGTTCGGCGGGATGCGGAGCGGCCACATCTACCTGCCGGCGCGCTTCCGCAAGACGCGGCTCTACCCGCTCGTCGTCGTGCACGACGGCCGGGACTACCTGAACTTCGCGGTGATGAAGACGGTGCTCGACAACCTGATCGAGCGCCTCGAGATCCCGGACATGATCGTGGCGTTCACCGACTCGCCCGACCGCATCCGCGAGTACCCGAACGACGAGCAGCACGCGCGTTTCCTCACCGAGGAGCTCCTGCCGGACCTCACGCACCGGCTGCCGATCATCGACCGCCCGCAGGCGCGCTGCCTCATGGGCGCGAGCTTCGGCGCCGTCGCGGCGTTCTCGACGGCCTACCGGTACCCCGGCGTGTGGGGCCGGCTGCTCCTCCAGTCGGGCTCGTTCGCGTTCACCGACATCGGCAAGACGAACCGCCGCGGCCCGCTCTTCGACAAGGTGGTCGAGTTCGTCAACCAGGTGCGCGCGAATCCGGTGCCGGTGAGCGAGCGCATCTTCATGAGCTGTGGCGTCTACGAGTCGCTCATCTACGAAAATCGCTCGCTCGTCCCGCTACTCGACGCTACGGGCATGCAGGTGAAGTTCGTCGAGTCGCGCGACGGTCACAACTGGGAGAACTGGCGGGATCGTTTGCGTGAAGGGCTCTCGTGGCTCTTCCCCGGCCCGCTGATGTTCATCTACGAGTAACGCGGCACGAGGCACGAGACTGGGGAGCAGGGGAAGAGGAACATGGGAGAAGTCACACGTCACATCGGCCTGTCGCTCGGCGCGGACATCTGCTGGCCGCTCTGCTTCGAAGCGATCATGAAGGAGCTCGACCTCAAGGTCCCGGTCGAGGGCGACACCGTTCGCTTCGCCGTCGAGCGCGTGATGATCGAGCCGTTCGATCTGCGCCAGGGCTGCAAGTACGACCTCGTCGTCGACCGCTTGACGCACTGGTACCACACGAGCCGCGAGTGGATAAAGAAGGCCATCCTCATGGATGACCTCTACGTCTTCAACAACCCGTGGAGCGTCCAGGCCAACGAGAAGCACACCACGTACTGCGCGATGATGCGCCTCGGGATGCGCATCCCCGAGACGTGGATGATCCCGCCGAAGACGTACGAGCCGAACCCGGACTTGAAGCTCACGCTCTCGCGGCACGCGAAGCTCTTCGACGTGAGCCTCCTCGGCAAGCGCCTCGGCTGGCCGATGTTCATGAAGCCGTACGACGGCGGCGGCTGGCGCGGCGTCACGAAGGTCGACGACGCCGACGGGATGTGGAAGGCCTACGACGACAGCGGAAAGTCGGTCATGCACGTCCAGCAGGCGATCCACGACTTCGATCGCTTCGTCCGCTGCATCGGCTTCGGCCCGCAGACGCACTGCGTGCTCTACGATCCGTCGGCGCCGCTGCACGAGCGCTACACGACGCAGCAGGGGTTCATCTCGAAGGAAGAAGAGGCGCACCTTCGCAAGGTCACGCTCACGATCAACGCGTTCTTCGACTGGGAGTTCAACTCCTGCGAGGCGCTCCGCAAGGACGGGATCTGGTACCCGATCGACTACGCCAACCCGTGCCCCGACTCGCAGGTGACGTCGCTGCACTGGCACTTCCCGTGGATGGTGAAGGCCTACGTCCGCTGGTCGGTGTTCTGCGCCGCGACGAAGCGCAAGATGCGGAAAAACCAGGACTGGGCGCCGTTCATCGCGATCGCCGACACGGACATCCCGTTCGAAGAGAAGCTCGATCGCTACGCGAAGCTCGCCGACGAGCGCTTCGAGACGGCGCGCTTCGAGGAGTTCAGCGCCAAGCACCTGTCGCACCTCGACGAGGTCGCGTGGAGCTTCTTCGGCACCGACGCGGCGAAGGACGCCGTCCGCCAGAAGGTCGCCGCGCTCTTCCCGGCCCACGAGCACGAGAAGTTCACCGAGCACTTCTGGGGCCGCATCCAGGACTGGCGCAAGTCGGAAGAGGCGACGTCGAAGCGCGCCTGACTGCGGACGCATGCAGCAGGCGACTCCGCGTCCCTCCCCGGCGCGGTCGTGGTAGATCCGGCGCCATGATCGACGTCGGACAGAAGCTCCCCGAGTTCAGCCTCGAGAACCAAGACGCGCAGAAGAAGACGAACGCGAGCTACGCGGGCAAGTGGCTCGTGCTCTACGTCTACCCGAAGGACGACACCCCCGGATGCACCATCCAGGGCAAGTCGTTCACCGCGACGAAGGCAGACTACGACGCCGCCGGCGCGGTCGTCGTCGGCCTCAGCGCCGACGACGCGAAGTCCCACAAGGACTTCTGCAACAAGTTCTCGTTCACGATCGAGCTGCTCGCCGATCCGGAGACGAAGCTCCTCGGCGCGCTCGGCGTCGGGCAGTCCGAGTACAAGGGCACGCTCTACTGGGACCGCACCACGTTCCTCGTCGATCCGAGCGGAGTCGTCCGCAAGGTCTACGCGAAGGTCGATCCGAACGGGCACGAGAAGACCGTGCTCGACGACATCGCGACGCTGAAGGGCTGACGCGCATCGCTGCGGCGCCGCCGGAGAGCCCGCGGCGCCGCGTCAGCGATGGCTGAGCAGCAAGCAGCCGCCGATCGACAGCGTGATCACGACGAGCGCGGCGAGGCCGAGCTCGGCGATCCGGATCGCCTGCGGCTTGACCGCCTCCGGTAGAGGCTGCCGCGGCGGCTCCTGGTGCGGGAGCCAGCCGGTGGAGGGCGCCGGCTCGTGAACGGGGACCGGCATGCGCCCGCGCGTGGTCGGCGGCGGAGGAAGCGCCTGCGGCGGAGGAAGCGCCTGCGGCGGAGGAAGCGCCTGCGGTGGAGCAAGCGCCTGCGGCGGAGGAAGCGGGAGCGGTCCCGACGGGGGAGCCAGCGCCACGGAGCCCGAGCCCGAGCCCGCCGGCGGGAAGGGCGCGGCATACGCCGGATCGTGCCCGCGCTCGCCGCGCGGGCGATCGAGGCGCATCGTGCGCTTCGCTTCTTCCTCCTGGTGGGGGGGCTCCGCGGCTCGGAGTACGGGCGGTGCGGCCAGCGCCGCGGTCGTGTCGATGCGCGCGGGCGGGGCCGGCGCGGCCGCCCTCGGCATCGCCGAGAGGATGGCCGGCGTCTCCGTCGTCGCGACGGTCGGGCCCTCCATGTCGCCGTCGGTGAACTCGGCGGTCCACGGATCGCTCGCCCCGCGCGGCGTCGGCAGCTCGGCGGAGTCGGGGCCCCCGTCGGAAGGCGCGCGGAACCCCGCCGGCGCCGCGCCGCGCGGCGGCCTCACGACGGTCCGCCCGGAGGTCGACACGGGAGGCGAGTCGATCAACGCGGTCGGCCCGGAGGACGGCATCGGCATCTCGGTCGTCGGCTCCGAGGACGGCACGAGGGACGGCGAGCTCGGGTTCACCACCGTCCGGCCCGAGGGCGGCGCCGGCTCGGGCGGCGCCGGCGGCGTGCGCGACGCGCGCGGCGCGGGGACCTTCACGCCGGAGCCCGGCGTCGTGGCGGGCGGCGCCGGGGCGGGGACCTTCACGCCCGCGCGCGGCGCCTTCGCGCCGAGCGGCGGAGGCGGCGCGGACGGCAGCGGGATCCGCTGCATCGGGACCTTCGGCATCGGCGGCGGCTTCAGCGAGATCCCCTTCGCCGCCGTCCGAGGCGCCTCGCCGCCCTCGGCCGCGCGCGTGCCGTCGCGCGGCGTCGCGGTCGGCGGCGGCAACACGCTCGGCCTCGCGAGCGGAGTCAGCGCGGGCGTCGAGGCGTAGTCTTGCGGGACGGCCTTACGGAGCGCGGCCTGCATCTCGCGCGCGCCCGGCCAGCGCCGAGGCTTCTCGAGCGCGAGCGCCTTGTCGACGACGGCGATCACCTCACGCGGGATCTCGCGGCCTGCGCGCGTCGACGCGAGCGAGCGGGCCTGCCTGCTCGAGGCGGCCATCAAGAGGCTGCTCAGCGTGTCCTGGACGTGGACCGCTTCGCCCGAGAGCAGCGTGAACATCGTCGCGCCCACCGCGTAGACGTCGGTGTGTGCGTCGATCTGTCCGCGCTTTCCGAGCGCCTGCTCGGGCGACATGTACTCGGGCGTCCCGAGCAAGAGGCCCGTCGCGGTGGGCTCGGCCTGGACCGCGGCCTCCTTGATGTGCGCGATGCCGAAGTCGAGCACCTTCACGGTGCCGTCGGCGAGGACGAAGACGTTCTCCGGCTTGATGTCGCGATGAATGATGCCTTGCTCGTGCGCCGTCGCCAGGACGTCGAGCACCTGATCGCAGATGTGCGCGACCTCGGCGACGGAGAGGCGCCCTCCGTTTCGTTCGCGCTTGTCCTCGAGCAGCTCCCCGAGCTCGAGCAGCTCCATCACGATGTACGCGGAGCCGTCGTCGGCGACGTCGTCGTCGATCACGCGGACGACGCCCGGGTGTCCGACCTTGTTCGCGGCGTACCCCTCGCGGAGGAAGCGGCTCCGCACGTCGGCGTTCCGCGAGAACTCCGGGTGCATGATCTTGATCGCGGCGACCTGACCGCGCCGGTGCGTCGCGCGAAAGACGGTCGCGACCCCTCCGCGCGCGATCTTCGCCTCGATCCGCCACTTGTCTTGCAGGACCGTGCCGATCCAGCCCGACGGCCTCTGGTCCACCATGCCCGCCGCAAGACTACACGAGCCCGAGGGCGTCTCGCAGCCGCGTGCGGGGACATCGGATCGCAACCCGGAGGCGCCCCGGCTCGGACCGGGAGCCCGTCGAGAGCCCTCAAATGCGCGGGGTTTCAGGGTTTACTTGCGACCGGACGCGCGCGCCGCTACGACGGGGACGAAGCTCTTCGGTTTGGAGCTGCGACTGGGGTTGGAGGGTCCGTCCACGAGAGGACGGGGACAGAAACATGTTCGAGAAGTCTTCCTGGTACTCGTCTCGTTTGCAGTGCGACACGACGCTCGCGCGCTGGGGGTTTTCCGGTCAGCCGGTGCTCGTCTTCCCGACCGCGGGCGGCGACGCGGAGGAGATCGAGCGCTTCAAGATGATCCACGTGCTCGAGCCGTTGCTCGCCGCGGGGCGCATCAAGGTCTACTCCTGCGACAGCGTCGCGGGTCGCGTGTTCTTCGACAAGCAGCAGTCGGTCGAGCACCGCATGTACGTGATGAACCAGTTCCACCAGTACGTGAAGCACGAGGTCGTCCCCGCGATCCGCACGGACTGCAGGTCGCCCGAGATCCCGATCTGGACGACGGGAGCGTCCATCGGCGCGTTCCACGCCGTGGCGGTGACCTGCCGCTTCCCCGATCTGTTCCACCGCGCGCTCGGGATGAGCGGGAGCTACGAGCTCCTGCGGTTCATCGATCACCCGCAGCCGACCGACTACTACCGCGTGTCGTCGCCGCTCCACTTCGTGCCGACGCTCTCGGGCCTGCACCTCGACGTGCTCCGCACGCGCTACATCCACCTCGCCTCGGGCGAGGGCAAGTGGGAGAACATCGGCGAGAGCTTCCGCATGGGCAAGGTGCTCGGCGACAAGGGGATCCCGAACTGGGTCGAGTCCTGGGGCAACGTCGATCACGACTGGGTCACGTGGCGCTCCAAGCTGCCGAAGTACCTCGACGACTGGACGGCGCCCAAGAAGGCCGAAGCGGCGGCGCAGGTCTGACATGGAAGGCGGTCCTAGGAACGACAAGACGTCCGCCGGCGAGCTCGAAGGCCCCGAACGCGCGCGCTACGTGCGCGCGCTCCTCAGCGATCTCCGCGCGCTCGAGCGGATGCTGGCGGAGGGCAGGTTCGAGGCGGGGATCTCGACGATCGGCGCCGAGCAGGAGATGTTCCTCGTCGATCGCGCCTACAACGCGTCGCCGACGGCGCTCGAGCTGATCGACAAGGTCGCCGATCCGCACTTCACGACGGAGCTCGGGCTCTTCAACCTCGAGATGAACGCCGACCCGCAGTCGCTCGAGGGCGGAGGGCTCGCGCGGCTCGAGGCGCAGCTCACGTCGCTCTACGCCCGCGTCCAGGCGGCCGCCGCCGAGCTCCACGTCCAGCCGGTGCTCGCCGGCATCCTCCCCACGCTCGCGCGGACCGATCTCTCGCTCGACAACATGGTGCCGAACCCCCGCTACCTCACGCTGAACCGCGTGATGAGCGCGGCGAAGGGGGACGGCTACGACATCTCGATCAAGGGCCTCGACGAGCTCGTCGCGAAGCACGACTCGCTCATGTTCGAGGCGTGCAACGCGAGCTTCCAAGTTCACCTTCAGTCGCTCGACCCGAGCCGCTTCGGTCACGACTACGACGTCGCGCAGCTCGTCCTCGCGCCGACGCTCGCGATCGGGACCAACTCCCCGACGCTCCTCGGCAAGCGCCTCTGGGCGGAGACGCGCATCGCGCTCTTCGAGCAGTCGTGCGACATCCGCACGCGCACCCTCCACGCCCGGCAGGACGCCCCGCGCGTCTCGTTCGGCAAGGGCTGGGCGACGCGCGGCGGCGCGCTCGGCATCTTCAAGGAGAACGTCACGCGCTTCCGCCCGCTCGTGGGCATGAGCGTCGACGAGGACTCGCTCAAGGTCCTCGACGAGGGCGGCGTCCCCGAGCTCCGCGCCCTGCGTCTCCACAGCGGCACGATCTACCGCTGGAACCGCGCGTGCTACGGCGTCTCCCCGAGCGGCAAGCCGCACCTCCGCATCGAGCTCCGCGCGCTCCCGTCGGGCCCGTCGATCATCGACGAGGTCGCGAACGCCGCGTTCTGGATCGGCCTGATGCGCGAGCTCTCGGTGACGATCGAGGACCTCCCGTCGCGGATGGACTTCGACCAGGCGCAGGCGAACTTCTACAACGCCGCGCGCGAGGGTCTCGCCGCCCGCTTCATCTGGCTCGACGGCGAGGAGGTGATCGCGCAGCCGTTCGTCCTCGACCGCCTCTTGCCCATCGCCGAGGCCGGCCTCGCGCGCGCGGGCGTCGAGCCCGCCGACGCGCAGCGGTACCTCGGCGTCGTCGACAAGCGCGTCCGTACGCTCCACACCGGCTCGCGCTGGGCGCTGCGCTCGCTCGCGGACATGAAGCCGAAGGGCACGCCGGGCGAGCACCTCGCCGCCCTCGTCGCCGCGACCATCGCGCGGCAGGACACGGCGCGTCCGGTCGCGGAGTGGGAGCGCGCGCGCCTCGACGAGGTGCCGGCCCGCCGGACGGGCTGGGCGAAGGTCTCGCAGTACATGCAGACCGATCTGCTCATCGTGCACCCGAACGATCCGGTCGAGCTCGCGGCCGACATCATGAGCTGGGAGCGCATCCGCCACCTGCCCGTCGAGGATGAGAGCGGCAAGCTCGTCGGACTCGTGACGTCGCGCGCCGTGCTGCGTCATTTCGCGAACCTCCCGGGCGCCCGCACCGAGAGCTCCTCGATGCTCCCGCGCAGCGAGAGCTCAGCCATGCTGCCGCGCTCGGACAGCTCCACGTCGCTGCTCGCGGACCTCACGCGCCTCGGGAGCACGCCGCCCCCGGCAAATGTGACGGTCGGCGAGGTCATGAAGCGAGACCTCGTCACGGTGTCGCCCGAGACGTCCACCCTCGCTGCGATCGCCTTGATGCGCCGGCACCGCATTGGGTGCTTGCCTGTGGTCAAGGATGGCCGCATCGTGGCGATGGTCATGGAGGAAGACTTCATGGGCATCGCCGCCGATCTGCTCGAAGAGAAGCTCGGCGCGCTCGAGTCGACCGAGGAGCCCTCCGCGAGGAGCGCGACGCGGGAGAAGACGACCGAGCCGACGGCGCAAGCAGAGGACGCGAGGAGGTAGTCTCGATGAGCGACGGTCACGATTTGCCGGAGGGGCGAGAGATTGGACGCGTCGTCGGCGACGCCGCCGGCCCCACGCTGATCGTCGTCGCCGGGATCCACGGCAACGAGCGCGCGGGAGTCGGCGCCGTCCGGCGCGTCCTCGCCACGCTCGCGCGCCGGCAGGGCAGGGTGATGGGCGAGCTCGTCGCGTTCGCCGGCAACCTCGGCGCGATGCGTCAGGGCGTTCGCTACCGCGAGCGCGACATGAACCGCGTCTGGACGCCCGCGCGCGTCGCGGACCTCGAGGCACGCGCCGCCGCGGGCGGAGCGCTCGACGCGGAGGATCACGAGCAGCTCGAGCTCCTCGGCGCCATCCGCGCCGCCATCGCCCGCGCGCGCGGCCCCGTCTACCTCGTCGATCTCCACACGACGAGCGCGCACGGCCTCCCGTTCATCCTGTTCGGCGACACGCTTCGCCAGCGCAAGTTCGCGAGCGCGATCCCGCTGCCGCTCGTGATCGGGCTCGAGGAGCAGGTCGACGGCGTCCTCTCCGCGTACTTCACCACGCAGGGCTGCGTGACCTTCGGCGTCGAGGGTGGTCAGCACGACGATCCGGGCTCGGTCGACAACCTCGAGGCGGTCGTCCTCCTCGGCGCGGAGTCCGCCGGCCTGTTCGGCTCGGGGCTCCTCACCGAGACCGGCGCCGCGCACGCGCTGCTCGAGCGGCGCCGCGGCGATCTCCCGCGCGTGATGGAGGTCGTCTCGCGCCACGCCATCACGGCTGCCGACGAGTTCGTGATGGAGCCGGGCTTCCAGAACCTCGCGCGCGCGCGCGCCGGCCAGCTCCTCGCGAAGAGCCGCGCCGGCAAGGTGCGCGCGCCGAAGGACGGCATGGTGATCCTCCCGCTCTACCAGGGACAGGGCGCCGACGGCTTCTTCTGGGGCCGCGAGGTGAGCGCGACGCGCATGCGCGTGTCGGAGGCGCTCCGCCACATGAAGCTCGACCGCTTCCTCCATCTGCTCCCCGGTATCGCGCGCGATCCCGCGAGGCCGTCGAAGCTCGTCGTCGACGAGCGCGCGACGCGGCTCTACCGCCTCGACGTGTTTCACCTGCTCGGCTACCGGCGCGTCCGCAAGGAGGCCGAGCGCCTCACGCTCGAGCGTCAGCTCGAGCACGCGGCCGACTGAGCCCGCGCGCCCGCGTAGCGCTCAGCGAACGAGACGGCGCACCTTGTTGCCGGTGCCCCAGTAGAGAAACTTCTCGTCGATCGCGACCTGCGTGACCTCGGCCTGATCGGTCGCGAGCACCACCTCGTCGCTCCCGTCGGCCTTGCTCCGGTGGATGACGCCGTCGTTGTGGGTCACCCAGTAGAGGAGCCCGGCCTCGTCGAACGCGAGGCAGTTCGGGTTCTTCTGCGCGACCTTGACCGTCGTCGTGCCGCTGTCGTCCGCCTTCGGACGCCGCAAGATGCGCCCCGGGTCGTTCCCCGACGTCGTGAAGAACATGTGGGTCGCGTTCGCCGCGACGCCCCACGGGAAGCTGACGCCGGCGTCGGCGGTCAGGAGATCGGTCGCGAGGCCTCCGCCGTAGGGGACGGCGACGATGCGATCGCCGTCGAAGTCGGCGGCGTAGACCCGCGTCTTGTCCGGATCGATCGCGACGCACCCGCCGACGTTGTCGGCGAGGAGGACCTCGTCCGTGCCGGTCGCCGAGGTTCGGCGCAGACCGGTGGTGGTGTACCAGAGGTACGTGTCGTCGACGGCGAGCTGCGACCCCGGCAGGCTCGTCGTGACGATGTTCGACGGCGTCGATCCGTCGAGCTCCGCGCGAACGATCGTCCGCGACATGTTGTCGATGAAGTAGAGGTTCGTGCTGTTGACGGCGACGGCGCGGACGGTCTGACCGGGCGGCAGCACGAGGAGATCGAGCGCGGCGCAGCGGCCCGCGACGCACGCCCCGCCGGCGCAGTCGCGACCGCACGATCCGCAGTTGTCCGGGGTGTCCGCCGGCGCGCCGTCGCAGAGGACGGGCGCGTCGGTCACCGGCGCGTCGACCGGCGGGGAGGGATCGCGGAAGCCGCCCTCGCGCCCTGCGTCCACGTCGCTCGGCGGCGCGCTCTCGCTGCCGACGACGCCGAGCCCACAGCCCGCGGCTCCGAGCGCCGCGGTGAACACGAGTCGACGCCGGAGGCGCGCGGTCGAAGAACCCCGCCAAGACATCGCCTGAGCATAGCCGGCGTCGGGCTCAGGGGGCCAGAAGACCCTCGAGGCCGAGGCGGCGTGCGCAGTCGGCGTCGAGCAGGGCGACGCGGCGCGCGAGCTCGGCGACCTTGGCATGAAGCACGGCGTCGGACTTCATCTTCGGCCGTAGCTCCTCGGCGCGGGCGACGGCGAACGCGAACGTGTCGGCCTTGTCCTCCTCGACGCCGCTCGTCGCGTACGCCGACACGAAGCCGGGCGCGTCATCGACGGGGTGCGCGGCCCACGCACCTCGGAGCGTCCGGCCTCCCGATCCGTACACGAAGCGGGTCGGGTTCAGCCGGCTCCACTCGGGATCGGGCGCGACGTGTCCGTCGTCGGCGAGATCGAAGAAATGGAACACCTCGTGATGGAGGCTCCGGACGAGGTCCTTCTCGACGCTCGAGACGTCGAGGAGGAGCAGGCCCCCGACGTTGGGGAGCGAGGGGATCGCCATCTCGTTCTCGGCGAGATCGTCCGCGAGCACGACCCCGGCGAGGTGCACCCCGCGAAGGAACGCGCTCGGGTAACGCCCGAGCTCGCGCGCGACGATCGCGGCGCCGCGCGCGAGGCGATCTCCGGTCGGCGGCACCCCGTGCACGGGGCCGTTCGCCAGCGGGAGCGAGAAGGGCTTCGTCGACGCCAGCAGCGGGACGCCGTTCGCGTGGCTCTGGACGACGAAGCCGAAGCTCGCCGCGTCGCTCGGGAGCGCCGGCCCGCCGTCGGCGGCGCCCTCGGCCGTCCGCGTCGCGATGGCGCCGAGCCCGCCCGCGAGCGCGAGCGCGGCCACGACGAAGAGCGCGGGAGGGGAGGGCCGCACTACGCGAGCGTAGCAAAGCGGCCGTGACGCGTCGCGCGGGCCGAACACGCGGTTCCCATCCAACGCGGTTCGTGAATACTCGCGAAAACGTACTACTCTCGATCGCACGAGGGGGTTCGGATGGGGGCTATCGGCCTACGCATGCCTGCGTTCGTTTGCGTGATCGCAGCGCTCGTACGCTCGGAACGCGTGTCGACGTCCGCGCGGCGACGGTCCTCGCGGCCGCGCTCGAAAGAGCGTCGCGAGCCGGGGCTGTCCGCTGGGAAAGCCAGCCGCTGTAAGAACGCATGAGTGCTGTTGGGAATGCTTCTTTTCTCGTCCCGCTCGTGATCGCGGCGGCGTGTGGGGGCACCGAGGCACCGCTCCCGCCGCTGGACTCCGCGCCTGCGCCGGCCACGCTCGTCTTGGCGTGCGCGCGTCTCCGCGCGGCCGGTCAGGGCACGAATCGCACACTGAGCCAATGTCTGGAGCTGAACCTCGGTCCCCACGCGAGTCGGTATCCCGAGCGCGTCGCGTACGCGATCGACGGTTTCGGGAACGCGAGCTTTTCTCTCCTCGAGTGCCTCACTGCGGCGAGCGACGCCGACCGCGTCGTCGCGTGCGTCGATCACATCCGCGGCCCTTGCGACGGTCCGCGCCGCTGCGAGGGTCACGCGGTCATCGACTGCGCGCGCGGCGAGCGCGTGGAGATCGACTGTCGGGTTCGCAATTGCGAGGACGATCGAGCATGCGACGAGCAGCCTCTCGGTGGTACATGCGTTGCCGTCGCGACCCCGACCTGCGGGTTCGGTACGTGCGACGACACATTTGCGCGGCGGTGCGACGGTGACACGGCGGTCTTCTGCGCGAACGGCGCGGTTCAACATCGAGACTGCCGTCCGGCGCTTGGGCGTGAGGCAATGGTCTGTCGAGGCGGCTCCTGCGCGGCGCTCCCGCGGGCATGCGCGCGGGAACAGAGCCGCCATTGCGAGGGCGACGACGTCGTCTCGTGCTTCGGCGGCGAAGAGTTCAGGACGCGCTGCGCTGTGTTTCCACTGCCGATGACATGCTCCGGCGGCGAATGCGTCGCGTCCCCCCGCCTGCGATGCAGCCCGAGCGCGTACGCCGATGTCTGCGACGGCGCGAGCCTTCGTTATTGCGACGGGCAGGAGCGCAGCCTCGACTGCCGCGCCCTCGGCTTCGACGGCTGCCGCGATGGCACGTGCGTCTGGTGAGCCCTCGCTTCGCGGAAGCGCCCGCGCCCGACGAAGCGGTCCGGCGTTCCGCGAGCGCCCGCGACGAGGGCGAGCTCTCGCCGTCGTGTTAACCGACACGGCCAGTGCTGTCAGATGATGCGCCGGCCCTGATCAGCCGGTGCGCTTCACCACGACGGGCGGCGGCGCGGTCGTCGCGCCGTCGCGCTCGAGGCCCATCCGCTCGGCGACGCCGTCGCGGTAGCGGTGCCAGCGGACGAGGGCGTCCATGCAGGTGCTGACGACGGTGTTCGCGATCTCGGGATCGCCGGCGTTGTCGAGGAGGATCTTCCACGCGTCGCCGCGGTGGCCGCCCTCGACGTCGCCGTGCGCTCGGACGAGCTGCATCGCCTCGGGCGGGCAGCCGTAGTGGACGACGAGCGCGTGGCGGCCGACCGCCGCGTCGCCGTGCGGGCGCGCGTAGGTCCCCGCGAGCTCGCCGCGCTCGTTGACGCTGCCCTCGACGAAGATCGTGAGGAGCGCCGCCGCCGCTTGCCACGGGCCCTTGGCCGACGTCGCGAAGAGCCAGTCCTTGTAGCTCTGCGCGGCCGGGTGCAGATCGGAGTCGTCGAACTGCGTGCGCGCGAAGCCGAGGCCCTCCATCATCCGCAAGAACAGCTCCGGGTGCGGCGCGCTCTTCGAGAGCCCTCCCGTCTGCTCCTCGTACAGGTTTTCGGCGAGCGCGCGGCGCACGTCGATGAGATCCGGCACCTGCCCGAGGCAGCGCGCGAGCAGCACGGGGAAGTCGCGCACGTAGACCGCGTACTCGTGCCGGAAGTGGGCGAGGAGCTGCGCACGGGAGAGCCCCGGCCGCGTCAGCGACGGGTACGCCCAGTGGTGCTTCTGGTCCATGATCGCGAGGAGGCGTTCGACCGTGGGGTGAGCGAGCGGAATCACCCCTCGATCGTGGCACTCGGACCGGCGTCCGTCACGTTTTCGGATCGCGAAGCGCGCGCGATGACACAGCCGTCACTGGTTCAAGGCGATCGCGGTCGCGAACGCCCAGAAGAGGTAGAGCCCGACGACGCTCGCGAGCACGACCGGAACGGTCGCGCGGCCCGCGGCCCCGAACGCCCGCGCGTACCACGGCGCATCGTCGAAGGCGCGGACGAACGCCGCACGCGCCGCGGCGCTGGCGTGGCGCGGCGTCGGATCGGGGTGGACCGGCAGCGCGCGGAGCGCGCGGAGGAGCGGGTCGTCGTCGGGGCTCGCGTTCGCGCTCGCGTCCGCGTCCGTGTGCCGATCGAGCGGGGTCATGCGGTGTCTCCTTGCCGCCTGGCGGCGCCTCTGGCGTTGGCGCGCGTCTCGAGCGCGTGCATCTTCTCGGCGAGCTGCGCGCGCGCGCGGCTCAGGCGCTGGCGCATGGCCTCGGGCGACACGCCGAGGATCGCCGCCACCTCGTCGTGCTCGAGCCCTTCGACGCCGACGAGCAGCAGCACCTCGCGCGAGCCGACCGACAGCGCCTGGAGCGCCCGCTCGAGGAGCGCGATCGCGCGGGCGCGCTCGTGCTCTTCATCCGGCGTCGGATCCGGCGAGATCGCGACGAGCGTGTCGAGGCCCATCGTCACGAGCCTCGAGAGATCGAGCATCGCCCAGCGCCGGTAGCTCAGGAAGGCGTTGCGCGCGATCGTGAAGAGGAACGGTCCGAGGCGCGTGTCCTCACGGAGGCCGGGGGCGGCGTTCGCGAGCTTCATCCACGTCTCCTGCGCGAGGTCCTCGGCCGTGTCGCGTCGGCCCGAGAGCCGGAGCAGAAACGAGAAGATCCGTCCGCGGTACGCGGCGTAGGCGCGATCGAACGACGCGAGATCGCCGCGCCGGAGCCCGTCGACGAGGCCCCGCTCGTCGAGCTCGTCCGGGCGCGCGGCGGCGGTCCCGAGCGTCATCGTGGCGGGCGGTCCTCCCATCGCGATCAGGAACGCACGCCCGCGCAGGCCGTGACAGAGAAAAACGCTCGCGCGACCGTTTCACGGGCGGTGACGCCTCTCGGCGCGCGGCGAACGCGCCGCCGAGCGCCGGCGGTCGATTTGTCGTCACGGCGCCCGCCCCGGCGAGTCATGGGGGCATGTGGACGCTCATTCGGAACGGCGGGGTACCGCCGATGCTCTTCATCCTCGTGACGGGTCTCGTCGGGCTCGCGGCGGCGTTTCATTTCGCGCTCCGCGCCCGCAAGCAAAGCCTCGGCTTCATCAAGGGAATGGCGGCCGCCACCCTGTTCGGGACGCTCGCGGCGTCCTGCGCGGACGCGGGCGCCACGCTCTACGCGGCCGAGAAGTCCTTCGATAAGGACGAGCGCGAGGGCGCGCCGCGCGCGCTGCACATCGTGATCGAGGGGCTCGCCGAGTCGACGAGCCCCGGCATCCTCGGCTTCTCCTTCCTCGCCTTGACCTCGATGCTCGTCGCCGTCGGCCGCCGCCGGCTCGACGAGCGGACCGGACACGACAGGACCGCCTCGAACTCGCCCGCGCCGCGCGCCTCGGGCTAAAAGCGGGACGATGCGTTCCGTCGTCGCGCTCTCGCTCGTGGCCGTGGCGCTCCTCGCCTGCGGCCGGCGCCCGAGCTCCGAGGGCGCCGCCGAGGTGTCCGCCGTCGAGATCTCCGCCGCCAGCGTCGAGCTCGACGGCGGGTTCGTCAGCGCCGCGTCCGAGCTCGCGGTCGACGCCGTCGACGCCGGGGGCGCGCGGCCTCTCGTGCCCGCGGAGGCGGCCGGCACGCGGCACGACGTCCCGGCCGGCACGCTGGTGAGCGGCAGCACGCCCGGTGACGAGGGGCGCGACGCGGCGTTCGAGCCGGCGCTCGTCGACGTGACGATGGGCGCGTTCGCGATCGACGCGCTGCCGTACCCGAACGATCCGGGCGCCGTCCCGACGCTCGCGAGCTCGCGAGGCGAGGCCGCGCGGCTCTGCAGCGAGCGCGGCGCGCGCCTCTGCACGGAGCTCGAGTGGGAGCGCGCGTGCAAGGGGCCGGACGGCGATCGCTACGCCACCGGCCCGATCTGGAACGACGCGTGCGACCGCGCGCCCTCGCAGTGCGCCTCGGGCTTCGGCGCGCGCGCGATGGGGTTCATGCGCGAGTGGACCGACAGCACGGCCGTGTGGAGAGGCGGAGAGGAGAGCCCGGTCGTTCGCGGCGGTCCCGCGAGCGCGCGGCGCTGCGGCGCGCGGGCGAGCGCGACGGCGAAGGGATCGCCTCACGCGATGGCGTTCCGCTGTTGCCACGGCGCGCGCAACGACGTCGCCGTCGCGCCGATCGAGCCGCGGCCGGCGTTCCGCAAGACCGACCTCGACGCATCGGACCTCGCGCGCATCTTCGCCGGCGTGCCCGAGCTCCGGCGCATCAGCGACAACGTCCGGCTCTACGGCGATCCCGAGGTGAAGGCCATCATCGCGCGAGGGGCGCCGCGCGCCCGCGCGGAAGGGTCGACCACACCCTGGGCCGCCGGCATCCACTTCGCGACGTCGCCCATTCTCTGGAGCCCGGAGCCGGGCGTCGAGCTCCTCGTCGCGACGGGGCGCGCGAAGAGGACCGGCTTCGTCGTCGCGCTGTGGCCGCTGCCGGGAGGCAAGTACCGCTTCGCCTCGTCGTTCCTCCTGCTCGACGACGCCGCGCCCGTCGCGCTCGCCTACGAGCCGTCGCGCCGCAAGGAGCTGCGCTGGTCGACGTGCTGGAGCTGCGCGGGGGAGCAGGGCGCCGTGAGCCTCCGCGACGACGGCCGCGTCGTGATCGTCCAGTATTGACGGGCGGGCCACCGCGCCGCGCCTTCGGACGATCGCGTGGCGTCGGCCCGTGCCGCGGGCTAAGCTCCGCCTCGGTGCGATGATGAACGTGTCGATGGGCCTGGGGGTGGGGTTGGTCGTCGTGGTCGGTGCGTCGCTCGCGGCGATCGGCGCCTGCGGCGACGGCAAGAACGCGTCGACGTCGAGCTCCGGCGGCAGCAGCGGGAGCGCCGGCGGCCCGAACGGCAGCTCCGGCGGCACGAGCGGTACGAGCGGGACGAGCGGTACGAGCGGGACGTCGGGAGGTGTCGCGGGGCCCGGCACGACGCACGCGGGCTGCAGGATCTTCCCGAACGACAACGCGTGGAACAAGGACATCTCGGGCGATCCGGTCGCCACCGATCTCATGTCGACGGTAATGCCGAAGATGAACCCGTCGCGCGGGCTTCACCCCGACTGGGGCTCCGCCGCGGAGGACTACGGCATTCCGATCACCTTCGGAAAGGCCGCCGCTCCGGTCCCGATCGCGTTCGACACGAGCTACGGCCCGCGCGAGAGCGACAAGCTCCCGTGCGCCGGCGGGGGCGGGGAGTTCTGCTACCCGATCCCGCTCGACGCGAAGATCGAGGGCGGCGGCGATCGCCACATCCTCTTTCTCGCGACCGACGGCGCTCCCGACAAGTGCGTGCTCTACGAGCTCTTCGCGGCGCGGCAGACCGGCGCCGGGTTCACCGCGTCGAGCGCGGCGATCTTCAAGCTCGACTCGAACGCGCGCCGGCCGGAAGGCTGGACGAGCGCGGACGCGGCGGGCCTGCCGATCCTTCCTGGCCTCGTCCGCAAGGAGGAGGTCGACAAGGGCGAGATCACGCACGCGCTCCGCTTCACGATGAGCAAGTCGCGCCACGCGTACATCCACCCGGCCACCCACGCGGCCGGCTCCGCCGACGCGACGCTGCCGCCGATGGGGCTCCGCGTGCGGTTGAAGGCGGCGATCGACGAGGGGCAGTTCAGCGGAGCCTCGCTCGTCATCGTGAAGGCGATGAAGAAGTACGGCCTCATCCTCGCCGACAACGGGTCGGACTGGTACATCAGCGGCGAGCAGAACGACACGTGGGACATGGGCGCGCTGAACCGCGACCTCGGGAAGATCAAGGGCGCGGACTTCGAGATCGTCGAGTCCGGACCGATCATCCCGCAGCCGGACTGATCACGGATCCACGCGGAAGGCGCCGAGCTCGAAGCGCACGCCGTTGACGAGCACGTCGACGCGGTGGGCTCCGGGGTTCGGCTTGCGCGTCGTGTGAACGGCGAGCGAGACGCTCTTGCCGAGCTCCGCGCGAGATCGAGGCGCGAGATCGAGGCGCGCGATCTTGAACACCTTGGGGCTCGCGTGCCCGCGCGCCTTGACGAAGTGGACGACGAGATCGACGACGAGCGCCTGCGCCGCCGGCGCGCCGCGCGCGGCCGCGACCTCGAAGGCGATCCGCACCTTTTCGCCCACGCGGACGCGCGCGGGGGAGAAGCGCGCGTTCGACACGACGACGCGGGGCTTCTCGCCGAAGCCGAGCGCCTCGAGCGTTCCGCGATGACCGCGCTTCACCGACGAGCGGAGCGCGTGCTCGACGAGCGCGCGCCGCTCCGGCGACGCTCCGCGGAGCCAGCGGCGCGCGACCGCCGCGACGCGATCGGGATCGCTCTTCGAGAGGTCGTTGAGGTGGTTGGCGACCGAGCGCCGGACCGTGGAGGACGGATCGTCCTTGAGCGTCTCGAGCAGCGGGAGGAGGAGGTCCGGCTTCTCTTCGAGCCACCTGACGCGCTTCCCCCACGGGAGCCGTGGACGCGTGCCCTCGGAGACGAGGCGGCGCACGTGCGCGCTCGGGTCGACCGCCCACCGCTTCAGCATGGCGAGCGTCTCGTCCGGGTAGCGCTCGAGGTATCCGCGGATGCTGAACTCGCAGCTGAAGCGCTGCGTGATCGCGTGCTGCGCGCGCATCGACGTCTCGAAGTCGTCGAGCCCGTAGTCGCCCACGAAGGTCGTGTGCGGCAGGTAGAAGAAGGGCGCCATGCCGGAGCTCTCGCCGTCCGCGGTCGCGCCCTTCGGACCGAGCGATCGGACGATGACGTCGATCGCCTCGCGGTAGGGCGCCGGGAGGTGCGCGCGCATGGCCTCGGAGATGTGGCGCCCGCGCGCGAGGAGCTCGAGCTCGCCCAGGCCGCGCGTCGCGTCGCGGACGAAGGCGCGCTCGGGGAAGGGGGGATGGGCGCCGGCGAGGGCGCGGCCGAGGCGCTTCACGAGGTCGGGCGAGAAGAACTCCTTCAGGGCGTCGGCCATCGCCGCGCACGATAGGGCGGCCGGCGATCGCGGGGGCACAGTTTCGGCCAAGTGGCCGTATTTTTGGAGCTTCAGGGGAAAGATTTCGGGGCGTGCCGCGGTGCGTCATGTGCGCTAGACCTTCGTCCGACCATGCTGCTCGCGCTGGTGCTCGTGCTGATCGTCGCGGCGTTCGCCGCCGGCTTCACGCTCGCGCGCCGCCGGGCGTTTCCGCGCGCACCGGGCGTCGCGGCGTCGCCGGTCGCGCTCGTCGCGGCGTCCGACGCGGGCGCGCCGGCGGTCGCGGCGTCGCCCATCGCGAGCGTCGCCGAGGCGTCGCCGATCGCGAGCGTCGTCGAGGCGTCGCCCATCGCGAGCGCCGTCGCGGCGTCGCCGGTCGCAGCCGTCGCGGCGTCGCCGGTCGCAGCCGTCGCGGCGTCGCCGGTCGCAATCCCGCGCGCGCCGAGCATCCGCTTCGAGCCGGTCGCGCCGCGGGGGACCCAGTCGCTCGAGCTCGAGGAGCACGCTCCGGAGTGGCGCGCCGCGATGGCCGCCGTGGGAGAGCGGTTCGCGGCGTCGGACGTCGTCGCCGTCGTCTTCGTGCACGGCACCTTCGCGGGCACCGATCCGCTCTCGGCCTACGGCGTCGTCCAGCGCGCGCTGCCTCGCGGCATCGGACCGTACGTCGCGCGGAGGTTGAAGAAGAAGACGCGCGGCTACCTCGGGCGCGTGCTCGGTGACCTCGGCAACTTCGGCGCCGCGTACGTGCGCCTGTTCGAGGAGGCGATCCGCCCCCGCGGCGCACGCATCCCGTGCACGGACTTCGTCTGGTCGTCGGAGAATCACCACGTCGGGCGCCTCGAGGGCGCCCTCGGGCTCGTGCGCGTGCTCGCGACGCACGCCGAGCTCGCCGGGCGAGACGCCGTCGCGCGCCAGGGGCGCGTGCGTCGGATCCTCGTCATCGGCCACAGCCACGCCGGGCAGCTCTTCGCGCTCGTCACGCAGCTCTTCGCGCGCTCGATCGCGACCGACGCGATCCTCGACGTCGCCCGCGCGCGCGAGCTCGACGTCGCCTCGCTCGAGGCCGACCTCACCACGCTGCTCGGCGCGCCGGACGAACGCCGCGCGCCGCGCGTGGCGGTCGACTTCGTCACGTTCGGCGCGCCGAGCCGCTACGCGTGGGCGACGATCCCGAGCGTCCGCGCGCTCCACGTCGTCGCCGTCCCGAGCGGAGCGGGCCGCGGAGGCGCCGCGGAGGCCGACTGGATCCGCCGCCTCGCGGTCGAGGGCTCCGACTTCCCGCCGCTCGGCGTCGAGGACCGGCGCATCAACGCCGCGCTCGCGGCCTCGCTCGGCCACGGCGGCTTCGCGCCGGCGCGGGTCGCGAGCGCGCTCTGGGCCGAGGCGGGCTTGCCGACGAACGGCGACGTCGCGTTCGTCGAATACGGCGATCGGGGGCTCTTCGCGAGCGGCCTCGGGCACGGCTCGTACACGCGCCTCGACGCGATGCTCTTCCACGCGCGTCTCGTCGCCGAACGCCTCTACCCCGCGCCGCGCGCGATCGCGGACGTCACGTCGCCGCGCTCGCGCGGCTGGTCCTTGCGAGCGCTCGGATCGAGGCCGAAGCCGTCGCCGCCCTGAGCGCGCCGATCACGCGCGCGAAGCCGTGACGTCAGGGGAAATAGAGCGTCGCGGCCTCGCCGCGCGCGACGATCTTCGCGTCGACGACCGCGACGAGGGCCGCGATGCGTCGCGCGACGGCCGACACCACCGTCGCGGAGACGAGAGGGCGCCCCGGCGCCTCTTCGCCGAGCACCGAAGCGAGGCGAGCCTCGTCGAGCGCGCGCGCGCGCGCGATGAGCCTCCGCGAGAACCGAGCGGTGGCGTCGAGCCGAGCCTTGTTCTCGGTGAGCCGGTCCTTCGGCGGCAGCTCCATGAACGCGGCGTCGTTGTCGACGTAGAGGACGCGTGAGCCGCTCCGGTCGAGCCCGACGTTCTCGCCGCTGTAGCGGTCCCAGTTGCCCGTGATGAAGTCGAACGCGACGAGCGTGCTCGCCTGCCGCGCGAGCTCGAGCTTGGCCGGTGGGATCGCGCCGCCCGCCGCGAGCCACGCGCGCGCCTCGCTCCGGAGCGGTTCTCGCTCGAGCGGCCAGAACGACAGGCCGTCGATCCACGGGATCACGACGCCGTAGACCTTGCCGCCCTCGACGATCGCCTCGTCGGCGAAGAGCTTCGCGGCGGCCGCGTTCGGCGCGAGCGCCGCGGCGGCCGCTCGCGCGTCGAACGCGCGGACGCACGCCGGCGGGACGTTCGGGATGCCGAGCGCCTCCGCCAGCCGATACGCGGCGGCCTCGCCCTTGTAGCGACCCTTCACGTTCTTGGCGTTCGGCTTCCAGGCCGCCTTCTTCCCGCTCGCGAGCTCGACCTTGAAGACCACCGAGGTGTGCCCGATGCTCTTGCCGGCCTTCGGCGCGCTCGCGTCCGTGCAGTCGAAGGCCCACGCGGGCTTCGCGTCCGCCGCGCCGCCGTCCGGGTCCTCCGCGCGGACGGCCGAGGAGGCGTCGGCCCGCGCCGCGTCGCTCGAGGCGTCGGCCCGCGCGCCGTCGCTCGATTCCGGCAGCACGAAGCTCGAGGCGTCATCGCTGGCCACGTCGCTCGAGCCCGGCGGCACCTCGCTCGAGTCCGGCGTCACGGCGCCGTTCGCCGCGTCGCTCGCGTCCCTCGCCGCGTCGCTCGCGTCCCTCGCCGCGTCGCTCGCGTCCCTCGCCGCGTCGCTCGCGTCCGGCGCTCGCCCCGACCGCTTGTCCTCGCACGCGACGAGCGCCAGCGCGAGCGCCCACGCGCTAAGGCGAGGCGACACGCTCGACGAAGGCCCGGATGCGCGAGCCCACGAGCTCGGGCTGCTCGATCGGAGCGACGTGGCTCCCGCCCGCCACCATCAAGAGCTCGGCGTTCGGGATCCGCTCGGCCATCGCCTCCGAGAGCGACGCCGGCGTGAACGTGTCCTTCTCTCCCGCCACGACGAGCACAGGGACGTCGACTTCGCCGAGCCACTCCTCCGCGCTGTGGTCGCCCGCGGCGCGGAGCATGCGCAGGAACATCGGGAAATCGACGTGGGTCATGTGCTTGAGGTACGGCAGCATGTCCTCGCGCCGGACGTGGCTCGGGTCGACGTCGCGCGCGAGCAGCGCCGCCTTGAGCGCCATCTCGGGCGGAATGCGCGACCAGATCGCGCGGACGACGTCGGGCTGCTTGTCGACGATGTCCATCAGCTTGGGGAGGATCATGTCGAGGATCGGCATCCCCCGGAACGACTGCGTGACCTTGCCGTAGCTCCCGCAGATGAGGACGATGCCCTTGACGTTCTTCGGGTAACGCCGCCACTCCTCGAGCGCGACCTGGGTGCCCATCGAGTGACCGACGATCACGCACGGCTTGTCGCCGAGATCGTCGCGGACGGTCTTGAGGTCCGTGGCGTGGGCGCCGATGTCGATCCGCGACTTGTCGACCGGGGCGCCGCTGCGCCCATGGCCGCGGTAGTGCCAGTGCGCGACGTCGCAGACCTCCGCGAGCTCGCTCCACAAGTACTTCCAGATGAAGCCGTCGCAGAGGATACCGTCGCAGAAGACCACCGAGACGCCGAGCTTGTGCGCCTCGTCGCGCGCCGGCATCGCCCGGATGAACAGGCGTGTGCCGTCCTCCGCCGCCACGGTGTGCTGGTCCTCGCGCGGATCGGGCGGGGGCGGCCGGCCCGACGGCGGCGGCGGCAGGGAGGGAGGACGAACGCTTTCGCTCACGAGAGCCTCTCGCTCCGCGCGTGGGTGTCCAGGTGGTGAAACGACCCCATCGAGCCTGAATCAAGCACGTACGCGGCCAACGAGCGTCCCAGCTCGAGAGCGGGACGCTCCGTCGTCGCACGTACGCTCGAGCTCAACCCTCGTCGTCGTCGTCGCCGCCTTCAACCTCGTTGACGCTCGGCAACTTCTTGATTTCGAGGCGTGAGATCTTCCAGGCACGCTGGACGACCCACGAGAGAGAGCGGTCGAGACGAGCCGCTTCCTCTTTGATCTCCTGAAGCATCGACTCGGGGAAGTAGAGGCTCTGCTTCCTCTTATCGGTCTTGGAGCTCTCACTGCGGAGATTGCTGATCGAGTCCTTGTCGTTCGCCAAGGCAGGCCTCCTGTGGACGGTCAGGGCTCTGTTGGGCACGTCGGTGACGCTATGAGCCCTCTTGCCCCGTGCACCGACAATGATCCACTTCTGCGGCGAGTCCGTCCACAGGTTTCGATCGTGTTCGTTATCGTGAGGGTTTTCTCCGCCGCCGCTCCGCCGGCGCGTGGAGGCGGCGGAGACGGCGGGACGGCGGAAGAACGGATACGCTGGCGACCGTGAAGCTGCTGCGCATCCTCTTTCCCACGCTGGGCGCGTTCGTCGGCGGGCTCGTCCTCGGCACCTACCGCGCCGACGCGACGCCCGAGAACCACAACCCGTATCAGTCGGTCAACCAGCTCGGGCGCGTCCTCGTCCAGGTCGAGAACCACTACGTCGACCCCGTCGAGCGCGACAAGCTCGTCGAGGGCGCGATCAAGGGGATGGTCGAGAACCTCGATCCGCACTCGGCGTACCTGCCGCCGGAGGAGTGGCGTCAGTTCCAGAACGACACCGAGGGGAAGTTCGGCGGCGTCGGCCTCGAGGTCGACGGCCGCGGCGACAAGCTGATCGTCATCGCGCCGATCGAGGGATCTCCGGCGCAGCGGGCCGGCATCAAGAGCGGCGACCAGATCGTCGCGGTCGACGGCGAGGACGTGCTCGGTCAGCCGCTCGACAAGGTCGTGAAGCGCATGCGCGGCGGCGCGGGCACCAAGGTCAAGATCACGATGCTCCGCGAGGTGAAGGGCGCGAAGTCGAAGGAGCGCGAGGCGCGCGAGGCGAAGGAGCTCAAGGAAGAGGCCGCCGACGCCGGCGCCGCGGGCGACGCCGCTCCGCCCGAGCGCACCGGTCAGACGCTCACGTTCGAGCTGACGCGCGAGGTGATCCACGTCTCGGCGGTCCTCCACAAGCTGCTCGACGGCAACGTCGGCTACCTCCGCATCAAGCAGTTCCAGGAGCGGACGCACGCCGAGCTGCTCGCCGCGACCTCCAAGATGCGCGCCGAGTCGAAGAGCGGCGGCCTCGCCGGCGTCCTGCTCGACGTGCGAAGCAACCCCGGCGGTCTCGTCGACGAGGCCACCGAGATCGCCGACGAGTTCCTCGCGACGGGCGGCATCTACTCCATGCGCCATCGCGGACAGATCATCGAGGACCTCAAGGCGCGCCCCGGCGGCGCGTTCGTCGACCTCCCCGTCGTCGTCCTCGTCAACGAGTGGAGCGCGAGCGCGAGCGAGCTGCTCGTCGGCGCCCTCCAGGACAACAAGCGCGCGACGGTCGTCGGCGCGAGCACCTTCGGCAAGGGCAGCGTCCAGTCGATCCTCCCGTTGCCGAGCGGCGCGGGCCTCAAGCTGACGACGGCGCGCTACTACACGCCGAGCGGCCACGCGATCCAGGCCGACGGCATCCACCCCGACGTCGTGCTCGAGCCGGGCACGCGCGCGCCGTCCGAGTCGCCGAAGGTCATTCGCGAGCGCGATCTGCCGGGCCACCTCTCCGCGGAGGGCCCGCAGGGCGGCAGCGCTCCGCGCGACGGCGGCGCGAGCGTCCGTCTCGACGCGGGCGTCGACGAGGTCGCGGGCACGATCGCGCGCGACATCCCGCTCGATCCCTCGACGTCGCACGACGTCGTCCTGCGCGTCGGCTACCAGATGCTCCGGTCGCAGATGTCCGCGAAGGCTCCGCTCGCGAAGTAAGGCGACAGGAGCGCGCGTCGTTGTGAGCGCCGGCCTCAGCGCGCGTCGTCGCGGAGGACGATCGCCGCGTGGACGAGCGGCATGAGCAGGATGAACGTCACCGCGACGAGGGCGAAGCTCACCCAGGTCCACTCGCCGGGCGGACCGATGCGGAGGAGCGAGAAGAGCATCACGGCGATGCCCATGATCGCGTGCATCCGCGAGGGCGCTCGCCAGACGAGGGCGCTCGTCGTCACCGCGAGGACCGCGCACCCGACGGCGAGCACGCTCTTCCAGTTCCACGGGACGTCGGTCCGGTAGAACCAGCCGACCAGCGCGAACCCCGTCAACGCGCTGAAGGAGAGCAGCGCGATCGACGCGAGGAACGCCGCGCGCCTGGAAACCTGATCTTCCACTTCGAGCCGGGGACCAGGATACATCATCGGACGCGGCCCTTCACGCTGCTCGAGGCTACCACCGGCGCGAGCCCCCCCGTGCGGCTCTTCAGCCCCGGACGCGAATGGCGTAGGTGAGCTTCAGCACGCTCTTCATGACGTTCGGGACGCGCTTGAAGAGGTTGATCGAAGGCGGGCGCTTCTCGATCACACGCACGGGGATCTCCTTCGTGCGCACCCCGCCGCGGTCGGCCCGGATGACGAGCTCGCTCGCGAACACGTCCTTGTCGACGAGGCACGAGCGGACGATGTCGAGCAGCGCGAGGCGGCGGAACGCCTTCAGCCCGTGCGTGTCCGTGCCGCGGAAGCCGAGCAGCACCTTGAGCATCGACGAGTAGGCGATGCTCGCCACGTGGCGAATCGCCGGGCGATCGTCCTCCGCGCCGTGGGCGAGCTTCGAGCCGATCACGAGGTCGGCCTCGCCGCTCTCGAGGATGTCGACGGCACGGCGGTGGAAGTCGACGTCGCAGAGGTCGATCTCGTCGCAGATGACGAGGTCGCCGCGCGACAGCAAGATCCCCTGCTTGAGCGCCTTGCCGTAGTTCGGCTCGCCCATGCTGATGATCTTCACCTGGCCGTCCTGCGCGTCGCCGTACTTCGCGGCGAGCTCGCGGCCGATCTCGATGGTGCGATCTTTCGAGCCGTTCTCCGCCAGGATGATCTCGTACGTCCAGCCGAGCGGCTTCAAGCGCTCGCGGACGTCCACGATCGCCGCGTGGAGGATGGCCTCTTCGTTGTAGATGGGAATGACGATCGAGATGCGCGGCGTGTCGGACGTGGCCATGGATCGCTCCCTCCCCACGAAAGAACAGGGAAGCGGAAGGAGAAATGGAGAAAGCGGAGGCGTTCCTTTTAGTACGGGCGAGGTGGCGCCGCCAAGTCGCCTCGAGTAGGGTCCCCGCCGATGACTCGCCCTCGCTCATCCTCGCTGTTCGGCGCGCTCGTCGTCCTCACGGTGGCCCTCGCCGGCTGCAGCAAGGACAAGCCCAAGGACGACGACAAGAAGGCCGAGCCGACTCCCGTGCCCTCGGACCTCGTCTTCAACGACTTCATCCCGTCGACCGGCGGCGGCGCCGGCCTCGGCGTGCGCGACGCGGGGCTCGAGAGCGGCCTCGCCGAGGTGTCCGGCGGCGAGCCGAGCGGCGCGAGCGAGCCCGGCGACGACAAGCTCACGGTCAAGGTCACCGACCCGGGCGGCGAACCGCGCGCCGTTCGCAAGTACACCTTCGTGCCGAACAAGGTCGACAAGCGCATCCTCACGGTCACGCAGGCCGTGTCGCAGAGCGCGGGCGGCCAGACGGCGCCGGCGCAGGAGATCACGCTGAAGCTCCACCTCGACCTCACGCCGAAGCAGGTGAAGCCGCAGGGCGCGACGATCGAGGCGAAGGTGACGAAGGTCGAGCTCCCTGGCGCGCCGCCTCAGGCCGCGCAGATGCTCGCGGCGATGAACGGCCTGGCGGGCACGTTCGACATCACCTCGAACGGCGAGGCGGGCGAGGTCTCGTTCGTCGGCAACGCGCAGATGAAGAACCAGCTCGCCGAGAGCATCCTCCAGGGCCTCAGCCAGGGCGTGCAGCTGCTCGTCACGCCGCTGCCCACGGTTCCGATCGGCGCGGGCGCCAAGTGGGAGCTCGGTGGCAAGACCGAGGCCGAGCAGGGCATGAAGCGCTTCACGCTGAAAGAGGTCTCGGCCGAGGGCGCCGTCGTCGACTCGGAGATCGAGGTCAAGGTCCCGAAGCGCGCGACGCAGAGCCCGCGCGGCGGGATGATGTTCATCGAGGTGGACGGCAAGGGCAAATACACCCAGCAGATCCGCTTCAATCAGATGGCTTCGAGGTCCGAGGGCGAGCTCACCGTCAACGAGACGATCGAGGTGCCGGACCCGAAGGGCGGCGGCAAGCAGACGATCACGCAGGTCCAGAAGGCCAAGCAGCTCGTCGAGACGCCGGGCAAGTAGCGCCGCGCGCTCGCGCGAGCTCGACCGCGCGCTCGTGCACCGGATCTCCTCACGCCGTACACGGCTTGTCCACAGGGCGCGTCGCCCGCGGCCCGCAAATCGCGGGCGAGCCCGCGCGCACCGTTGACATGCGCGACGCACCGTACGAAGGATGCGAGCGTCCTCGGCGGGTTTCCGCTCGAGAAGGAGCGTGCGATGGCGGAAGGTCTGAACAAGGTCATGTTGCTCGGGAACCTCGGCGCGGATCCGGAGCTGCGCGTGACGCAGGGCGGTCAGGCGATCCTGAAGCTTCGCCTCGCGACGACCGAGACCTATCTCGATCGCAACCAGACCCGCCAGGAGCGGACCGAGTGGCACTCGGTGACGCTCTGGGGCAAGCGCGGCGAGGCGCTCGCCAAGTTCCTCACGAAGGGCGAGCGCATCTTCGTCGAGGGCTCGCTCCGGACGTCGAGCTACGAGAAGGACGGCGACAAGCGCTACCGGACGGAGATCGTCGCGAGCAACATCATCCTCGGCGGCGGCCGCGGCAAGGGCGGCGACGCCGGTGACGGCGGCGGCTACGAGCGCCGCGCACCGCAGCGCGACAGCGGCGGCGGCGGCGGTCGTGGCCCGGCGCGCGAGCAGTCCGCGCCTCCGCCCGCCGAAGACTTCGGCGACTTCGCCGGCGGCGGCGACGACGACATCCCGTTCTGAGCGTCAAACCGAGGCATTCTGGCGGGTTGTGCTTGCCCTGACGGCACGCCTTCGCTAAGAGAGCCGGCCCTCCTATATGCCCCGCGTCTTGTCGCGCCGGCCAACGGAGGAAAGAAGACGAGGAACCATGCGCGAAGGCATCCACCCCGAGTACCCGCCGGCGACGGTCAGCTGCGCCTGCGGAAACACGTTCGTCACCCGCTCGACCCGCGGCGACTTCCAGGTCGACGTCTGCTCCAACTGCCACCCGTTCTACACGGGCACGCAGAAGCTCATCGACGCCGCCGGCCGCGTCGATCGCTTCCGCAAGCGCTACGGTGACGGCACGAAGCCGGCCGCCGCGAAGGCCGCCCCCAAGGCCGAGAAGAAGGCCGAGGCCGAGGAGACCCCGGCGGCCGAAGCTCCGGCAGCCTCCGAGTAGCCGCGCACGCCTCTCGTGCGTAAAGTTGTCGGTCCATGCCCGAGTCGACTGACCCCGAACGCGCTCCCGGCTCCGGAAACAGCCCCGACGGTGTAGGGCCTACACGACCCTACATCGGAGGGCAGGCCGTTCTCGAAGGCGTCATGATGCGGGCGCCCACGTCGTTCGCGATCGTGGTGCGCCGCCGGGACGGCTCGCTCCACGTCCGCGAGCGCGGGATGACGGACGGTCGCAGCGGCTTCGCGAAGCTCCCGTTCATCCGGGGCATGGCGTCGCTCGGCGAGAGCCTGCGCCTCGGCGGCGAGGCGCTCCGGTTCTCGGCCGAGCAGATGGAGCGCGATCTCGAGGCGGAAGAAGCCGCGTCGAAGGCCGGCGCGTCGAAGAGCGTCGCCTCGAAGGGCACCGGCGTCGGCACGAACATCCTGAACGTGCTCCGGACGATCGGCTACACGCTGTTCCTCCTGACGACCGCCGACACCGACGGCGCGGCGAGCCCGCCCGAGTCCGCTCGCAGCGAGGCGCCGGCGGACGCGAACAAGCCGGCGGTCACCGAGGCGCCGAAGGAAGAGAAGAAGGGCTCGCGCGCCCCGATGACCTTCATGGTCGTCGTGATGGTCGCGTTCATGATCGCGCTGCCGCAGGCGGCGGCGGCGGGCATCAATCGCCTGCTCGGTCTCGGGCTCGAGGTGCAGTCGCCCGGCTTCCAGGCGCTGACCGGCGGCTTCAAGCTCGCGATCGTGATCGGCTACCTGCTGCTCGTCCGCAACGTGTTCGCGGACATCCGGCGCGTCTTTCAGTACCACGGCGCCGAGCACAAGACGATCACCACCTACGAGGACAACCTCCCGCTCACGGTCGAGAACGCGCGCGCGAAGACCACGCTCCACCCGCGCTGCGGCACGACGTTCCTCGTCATGGTGGCGATGGTCTCGATCCTCGTCTTCACCGCGGTCGGCGGCTTCCTCCCGAAGATCCAGACCGGCAACGGCGCCCTCGACAACGTGGTCTTCTTCCTCGAGAAGCTCCCGTTCCTCCCGCTGATCGCAGCGGTGACGTTCGAGATCCAGCGCATCTTCGCGCGGTATTGCACGACCGGCCCGCTCCGCGTCCTGCTCTGGCCCGGCTTCCTCTGCCAGAAGATCACGACGATCGAGCCCGACGACGATCAGCTCGAGGTCGCGCTCGCCTCGCTCCGCGTCACGCTCTTCCGCGAGAAGGGCGAGGAGATGCCGAAGGCGAGCGGCGACGTCCGCTACGCGACGTTCGACGCGCTCATGAAGGCGCCGAAGCTTCGTCGCGCGGCCTGAGCGCGCGCGCCGTCTTGCCGCGCGCGTCCTTCCCGCGCGCGGAAGGAGCGCCGCGCGTGGTAGCCTCACGGACCAATGCTTCCCCTCGAGAAGCTCGAGCAGCTGACGCGTCGCTACAGCGAGCTCGACGAGCTCATGTGCCGGCCGGACGTGCTCGGCGATCGCAACCAGCTCAGCAAGCTGACGAAGGAGCGGAGCGACCTCGAAGCGCTCGTCGCTGCCTACGGGCGCTACCGTGACGTTCACAAGAAGCTGAAGGAAGACGAGGAGGCCCTCGCCGATCCCGAGCTCCGTGAGCTCGTCGAGGCGGAAATCCCGGAGCTCCAGGCGTCGCTCTCGAACCTCGAGCGCGAGATCCAGGTCCTCCTCCTCCCGGCCGATCCGAACGACAAGAAGAACGTCATCCTCGAGATCCGCGGCGGCGAGGGCGGCGAGGAGGCCGCGCTCTTCGCGTCCGATCTCTTCCGGATGTACGGCCGCTACGCCGAGACGAAGGGCTGGGGCCTCGAGGTGATGTCGCTCAGCGAGAGCGCGACCGGCGGCTACAAGGAGTGCATCGCGCTCGTCAGCGGCAAGGACGTCTACTCGCAGCTCCGCTTCGAGGGCGGCGTTCACCGCGTCCAGCGCGTCCCCGCGACCGAGACGCAGGGGCGCATCCACACGTCGACCGCGACCGTCGCGGTGCTGCCCGAGGCCGACGACGTCGACGTGCAGATCGACGACAAGGACCTCGAGATCTCGATCGCCGCGAGCGGCGGCCCCGGCGGTCAGGGCGTCAACACGACCAACAGCGCCGTGCAGATCCAGCACAAGCCGACGGGCATCATCGTCAAGTGCCAGGACGAGCGCTCGCAGCTGAAGAACAAGGCGAAGGCGCTGAAGGTCCTGAAGAGCCGCCTGCTCGACATGGAGCGCGAGAAGCAAGATGCCGCGGTCTCGGCCGAGCGGCGCGGCATGGTCGGCACCGGCGAGCGCAGCCAGAAGATCCGCACGTACAACTACCCGCAGAACCGCGTCAGCGACCACCGCATCAAGCTCACGCTCAACAAGCTCGAGCGCATCGTCGAGGGCGATCTCGAAGAGCTCGTGACGGCCCTCCGGACGCACCGCCAGGCGGCGCTGCTGAACCAGGTCAACGGCGGCGGAGCGATGAGCAGCATGTTCGCCGCCGGCGACGACGAGGACCTTTGAGCCGTCGCCCGACGCTGCCGCCACCTCGGATGCCGAGCGCGGCGCGCGGGCGTCCGTCGCCGGACGTCGCGTCGCGTGCGGGGCCGTCGCGGGATGCCGCGCCGCGCGCACGCCCGGCGCGCGAGCTCGGCGAGCGGCAGATCGAGGCGCTCACCGTCGCCATGATCGTCGCGCCGGGCGTGTACGCGCGAAACCGCATGTTCGATCTCTTCACGACGGCGGGAGCGCGGCGCGCTCGCGCGCGCGCCGGCATCGTCCGCGGGATCGTCCCGCAGCTCGCGCGGGCGACGACGGTGACGGTCTCGGGCGAGGCGCGCGGCGGCGAGACGAGCTTCGTCCTCCGCTACGTCGTCCTCGCCGTCCGCCTCACGCGCGTCGTCGAGCTCTCCGGCGCCGAGCTCGCGGCGCTCCGCCTCGTCGCCGAGCGCGCCAACGTCCGCTGCCTGCCGCCCGCGGCGGGCGACAGGGACCTCGTGGCGAAGGCGCTCGCGAAGCTCATGGACGGCGAGCTCTCGCGCGACGTCGCCCGCGCCGCCCGCGATCTCGTACCCCCCTCGAGCGACTGATCGCGCGTATCGCGGCGTTCCGCGTCCGCCGCGGCGTTCCGCGTATCGCGGCGTTCCGCGTCCGCCGCGGCGTTCCGCGTCCGCCGCGCTGCCCGCGGCCTGGCGCGGCTCAGCCCGGCGGCCAGCTCAGGCCGCGTCCGCCGAGGAGGTGGACGTGGATGTGGTGGACCGTCTGGCCGGCCGCGTCGCCGTCGTTGACGACGAGCCGGTAGCCGTCCGCCGTGAGGCCTTCCTGGTCCGCGACCCGGCGGGCGGCGACGAGGACGCGTCCGACCGCCTCCGCGTGCGCGTCCTCGAGGTCGTGGATCGCCGCGATGTGCTGCTTCGGGATGACGAGCACGTGCGTCGGCGCGACGGGCCGGATGTCGCGGAAGGCGAGGGCGTGCTCGTCTTCGTACACGACGGTCGCGGGGATCTTCTTCTCGAGGATGTTGCAGAACAGGCAGCCCATGCCCCGAGCTTACGCCAGGTCGCCCTTCGCGCGACGGACGATGGCGCCGGTGAGGCGCTCGAGCGCCCGCGCGCTCTCGACGAGAAAGAGCGACGGCTCGATGAGCTCGAGCTCCATCAGGCGCAGCGTGCCCGCCTCGTCGCGCACGACGTCGACGCGCGCGTAGAGGAGGCTCTGCCGGATCGGCTCGAGGAGCGCCTCGGCGAAGGCCTGCTCGTCGGCGGCGATCGGCACCGCGGAGACGGCCTCGGCGTTGCCGGTGAACCGCGGCGTCTTGCGGATCGCGTGCGTGATCTCGCCGTCGATCCACACGAGCGAGCGCTCGCCGTAGCCCTCGACCGAGGGCATCCAGCGCTGGATCATCGCGTCGCGCTGGGACGTGAGCTCGGCGAGGAAGCGCGCTGCGTCGTCCTCGCGACCGGCTCCAAACCGCTGCGTCGAGAACGATCCGGCGGAGACGACCGGCTTGATCACGATGGTGTCCCAGCCGCGCTCGCGCATCAGGTCGCGGACCGACCGCGCCTCGCCCCGCGCCACGTACTCGGTGGGGACGACGTCGACGCCGCGCCGCTCGAGGTCGCGGAGATAGGTCTTCCGCGCGTTGCCGGCGACGATCGGCGCCGGGTTGAAGAGCCGCGCCGTCTTCGCCGTCCGTTCGACCCACGCGAGGAAGCCGCCGACGTCCGTGAAGTAGTTCCACGTCGAGCGGATGACGACGATCTCGTCCGCGTCCGGCACGGCTGCCGGATCGTCCCACGCGATTGACCGGACCCTCGCGCCCGCCGCCTCGAGCGCGGCGATGAGCGGCGCTGCGTCGGCGTCGTGCTCGGGAAGCTTCACGCAGGTGGCGAGGGCGACCTTCATCGCACCTGCCATACTCCATCGGGACAAAATGAGAAAAGCCCGCCTGATTCAAGCGGGCCCTTCTCTCTCTCGTCGCGCGGCTAGCCGCGCAGCGAGCTCACTTCTTCGGCGGGGTCGTCGAAGGAGCGGCCGTGTCGGTCGACGCGGGCGCCGCCGTGTCGGTCGACGCGGGGGCCGGAGCCGTGTCCGTGCTGGCCGGCGGCGTCGAGCTGGTGTTGTTGGTGGTCGACGGGTCTTCCGCCGGCTTGTTGTCGCTGCCGCCGCAGGCCGCGAGGACCGCAATGGCGGAAAGAACGAGGAGCTTCTTCATGATTATTGCCTCCAGGGCGGGTGTTTTCCGTCGTTTGGAGGGTGTCCGTCAAGGAAAACTGGCACCTTTGCACGGGGATTCTTGCCGGGCGGTCCCGCTCACGACGCGCCGCGTGGTACTCACGGAGCGTTTGACTGATTGAAATGAATGGTGATTTTGCCGCTCGCGGGCAGGCACAGAGGACCGCGGTCCTCGCTCGCCGCGCTGCGGCCGGCGGACCCATGAATCGATCGGTCGATCCGCCGTCCATCCGTCCCGTCGCGCCCGTGGCATCCTCACCGTGCGCGATCGTGCGCGACGGCATCGTCAGCTACAGCGAAGAACCGTGAACGACAGCGACGACAACGGAGCGCGCCGACCGCGCTCCGCCCATCGAGGCCTCCGGATCGTCCTCCTCGCGAAGGCGCTCGCCGGCGTCGCGCTCGCGGGTGTGCTGGGCATGGGCTACTGGCTCGAGACGCGCGGCCTCACGGCGTTCGAGCTCGCGAGCGAGCTCCGTCGCGGCGACGCGGCCCGCTTCGAGTGGCGATCGGTCGACAAGAAGCACTGGCAGGCCGTCTCCGACACGCCCGGCGAGAGCGTCGAGGTCACCGACGCGCGCGAAGGGACGAGCGCCGGCTGTCCTGCGGGGATGGTGCGCGTGAAGGGCGCGTTCCGCCGGGAGCTCCACGGCGCCGCGACGGGCGAGGTCGAGCGCTTGCAGGACGCGGCGTGCACCGACTGGATCAGCCGTGACTTCCCCGCGCGCTGCCGCACCTTCGACCGCGAGAAGATCGCGACCGAGGTGGCGAAGCTCCCGACGCAGGCGATGGACTACTGCATCGATCGCTTCGAGTACCCGAACGTGCTCGGGGAGTACCCGATGATCGTGGCGACGTTCCGCGAGGCCGAGGCGACGTGCAAGCGGGGCAACAAGCGGCTCTGCACCGAGAACGAGTGGACGTTCGCGTGCGAGGGCGAAGAGGTCCGCCCGTACCCGTACGGCTGGACGCGGGACACGACGGCCTGCGTGATGGACCGCTCGTGGCGCCCGTTCACCGAGGGCGCGCTCTCGCCGCGCGACGGAAAGACCGCGCGCGAGGAGCTCGATCGGCTCTGGCAAGGCGAGCCGTCCGGCTCCCGCGGCGGGTGCAGGAGCCCGTTCGGCGTCTACGACCTGACGGGGAACGTCGACGAGTGGACGCGCAGCGTGAACGCCAAGGGCTACACGTCGATCCTCAAGGGAGGCTACTGGGGTCCCGTCCGCGCGCGCTGCCGTCCCGCGACGCGCGCGCACAACGAGGACTTCGTCGCGTACCAGCAGAGCTTCCGCTGCTGCGGCGAGTCGAACGCCGCCGTCCCGGCGCCGCCCCCCGCGCCTCCGGTCGCGTCGCTCGTCGGCGACGGCGGAGCGCTGGCGAGCGCAGCGCTGGCGCCGAGCCCCGACGCCGGGGCGCCGCGCGCGACGGTGGATCTCGAGGCCGAGTGGACAGCCTCGAGCGACGACGAGCTGGAGGCGATCGCCAAGACGCGCGCGGCGCGATGCTCGCCGGTGCCCGCGCCGTCGCGCGCAGGCGCGCCCGTCGCGCTCGCGACGGTGGCGCTCGTCGTCGGCGCGGCGCGCGCGCGTCGTCGCCGCTAGCAAGCGTCGTCGTGGGCCTTCTCGTGGTCGAGCATGCTGACGGGGCAGTCGTCTTCGTCGTCGAGGATGTCCTCGTCGTCGAGGGTGACGACCTCGTCGTCTGGACCGAGTAGAAGCGCGGGAGCGGGGAGCATGCCGACCGGGCAGCACGTGACGTGCCCGCTCCAAGCTCGCGGCTTTCCTCGAGCGCGGCGTTCTGCTCGTGTGACGAATCGTGGCGGCGGGCTACGGCTGACGCGGCAGCGCCGCAGCGCGACGCGACGACGCGGTGGCGCCGCAGCGCGACGCGACGACGCCGCAGCGCGACGCGACGATGCGGGCGTCTGACGACGCGACGACGCGAGCGGGCGACGACGCGACGACGCGGGCGGGCGATGACGCGGCGACCGCGACGACGCGCGCGCGCGGCGACGCGACGACGTGGCCCGGTCGAGTCGCGTCCGTGCCTTGCAGGCGGCGTCGAGATGGTCCGCGCCGCACCCGACTCAGGCGTGTCCCCGAGCTCTTCATGCGCGCCGTCGACGGAGCGATCGCGGGCAGGTTGCCTCGCGGCCGCGCCGCTCTTCGAGGGCGTGTTCCTCGGAGGGTTCGAGTGCGCCTGTCCGCGAATCGCCGGCGGCCGCCGCCTCGATCTCCTCGCGACCACGCGTCACGACGCATTCGTCGCGGAGGACTACGCTCGCTTGCGAAACCTCGGAATGACGGCGTGTCGCGACGGCGTGCCGTGGGCGCTCGTCGAGCGCGCCGGCCGCTTCGACTTCGCGCGCTTCGCGCCGATGGTGCAAGCCGCGCGGCGTCACGGCGTGGACGTCGTCTGGGACCTCACGCGCTTCGGCTGGCCCGACGACCTCGATCCGTTCGGCGCCGCGTTCCCCGTGCGCTTCGGGCGCTACGCGTCGGCGTTCGCGCGCTGGCTCTCGATGGAGACCGATCGCCGCGCGCTCGTGGCGCCGGTGAGCCAGGCGTCGTTCCTCGCGTGGGCGGGCGGCGACGTCCGCGTCCTGAATCCGTTCGAGGCCGCGCGCGGCGTCGAGCTCAAGGCGCAGCTCGTCCGGGCCACGATCGAGGCGATCGAGGCCATCCGGCTCGTCATCCCCGGCGCGCGCTTCCTCCAGGCCGAGCCGCTGGTCGACGTCGTCCCGTCGCGCGAGCGCTGGCGGACGCGGTCGCGCGCGGACGCCGACGGCGCTCTCCTCCAGTACCAGGCGTGGGAGATGTTGACCGGGCGCGTGTGGCCTTCGCTCGGCGGGCACCCGCGCTACCTCGACATCGTCGGCGTCGACCACGACCCCTCGATCGCGGTCGACGCGACGACCGTTGAGCGCGCGGGCGTGCGCCCGCGGCCGCTCGCGAAGGTGCTCCTCGAGGTGTGGCAGCGCTACGGCCGCCCGATGATCGTGTCGGAGACCGGCGGCGCCGGCGTCGAGCGCGCGCCGTCGCTGCGCGCCGTGAGCGCCGAGTGCGTCGCGGCCCTCCGAGGCGGCTGCGAGCTCCACGGCGTCACGCTCTACCCGATCGTGAGCCACCCGCGCTGGGTCGACGAGCGCCCGCGCCGCGACGGCCTCTGGGCCGACGCCGACGAGGCGGGGCATCGCGAGCCCGATCCGGATCTCCTCGGCGAGATCCTGGAGGCGACGTCGCGGCTCGAGGCGGCGCGGGCGACGATGCTGCGCGCGCGCGTCGAGGCGTCGGGCGGCGCGCCGCTCGACGATGGTGTCGACTTCGATCAGGAGGCGGCGGACCGGAGATCGTCCGGCGCGTGATCGTCCGAGGCACGCGCGAGCCCGGGGAGCGGCGACTCGCTTCCGGCGCGCGACAGGACACGGACGCGCGCTCCTCGCGCCGCGAGCCGCTCGGCGGCGGCGAGCGCATCTTCGAGCGTCGGATACGCCTCGGCCGACGAACCGATGGCTCGCACGAGCCAGATCTCACCCAGCGGCATCACGTAATAGACCGCGTCGCGCTTCATTCATGACCTCCCCATGAGCGCCGCCTCGAGCAACCAGCGCGCCAGTCGATCCTGCGGCCGCCCACAGCAGGGAAGCGTCGCGTGTGAGCCCGCGTTCACGCGCCCCTGCGTGGCACAACGCGACCAGACGCTGCGTGCGTTGGCAGAACGTCCCGCCTCGCGACGGGCAACCTCGCGGAGCCTGTGGAAAACCGATGCCACCTGCTTCGATCGGGCCGCGCGCTCGACGTGGGAACACGCGTCGCGCGCGGTCGCGCGAAGGCGTCGCGCGCGGTCGCGCGAAGGCGGCGCTCGCGGTCGCGCGAAGGCAGCGCTCGCGGTCGCGCGAAGGCGGCGCTCGCGGTCGCGCGACCCGCTCGCCGCGACGTCGCGCCCGGCCTACCGCGGACAAATGGCCGCGCTCTCACCGAGAGCTGGTTGACGGCGGGAGCGGCGCCCGGTATGCGTCGTCCTGGAGCGGCGCGGTAGCCAAGTGGTTAGGCAACGGTTTGCAAAACCGTCATACGTCGGTTCGAATCCGATCCGCGCCTCCAACGACGTCCCGCCCGATGGCCGACTCGGGCGGCTCCGTCCAACGAAGGGCCTGCTCGCCGAGCTCCAAGAGCTCGGAATCACGCTCGAATAGGGGCAGCCTGCCCGCCGTCGGCCACGCGGCGGGCGGGGCCTAAGCCCGCTCGTACGCCGTCCGTCGGCGGTCCCGAGCGGTGGGCGGGTCGCGTCTTTCCGTCCAGCGCCGGGAGGCGCGTGGCCCGACGACGCCTTCCGCGGACCCGGCGGGCGGAGCCGCCAGGCGGCGGGCGCCGGCGGAGCGGGCGAGGGGCGTAAACCGCGCCGTGCTCTAGGCTTCTTTTCGCGAGGCCGGTAGACTGGTTACGTGGCAGCTACGTCGGACGACGACGTCCCCACGCGGGCGACGGCGACGGATCATGACGGGGGTCCGGATGGCGACACGACCGCCGCCGCGACGGCGCCCGCTGCCCGTCCGCCTTCCGCGTCGTCCTCGGACGACGAAGAGGATCGCACCGTCCAGCAGCCGGTCGATCCAAAGGTGCGGACGGCGTCTCGCGGGCTACCGGAGAGCGCGCGCGTCCCGGCGCCGCCCACACCACCGCGACCGGCGCCGCCGGCGCAGCCGATGCGGATGACCTCGAAGAGGCCGACCGCGGTCGGGCTCGGCTCGCCGCTGCCGATCACGCGCCCGGCGGCCGGGCACGACGTCTCGTCGAAGCCGCCGCCGCCGGTCTCGTCGAAGCCGCCGCCGCCGCTCCCCTCGAAGAAGCCGCCTTCGCTCTCCGAGCCCGCGAAGGTCGAGACGGAGGCCGACGCGGACGACGGGAGCATCACCGCGACGGCGCCGCGCATGGGCATCAAGGCCGCGGCGCTGCCCCTCACGATGCCGGGCGCGGTTCAAATCCGCGAGATGCCCATCGAGGAGGACGAGCCGCTCGACGAGACCGAGGTACGGACGCTCGTCACTGCGCCGTCGGGCGAGCCTTCCCTCGCTCCGGCGCCGACGCCCGCCGCGGGCAAGGCCGTCGACGTCCCGCCCGCGCACGAGGCCGACGAGCCCGACGACAGCGTGACCACGCAGACGCCTTCGGCGGTGTTGCACGCGCTCTTGCCGGAGGACGAGCCGCGGAAGGCGCCGCCCGGACGGCCTCCGCAGCCGATCCCCGCCGCGGGTCGGCGTCCGGGCGAGGACGCGCCCTACGCCGTCGCGAGCGCCGCCGCGGAGGACGAGGACGCCTACGACGCCGAGGAGAGCGTCACGACGCGCGGGCCCGTCCTGGCCGGCTACGACGACGATGACAGCGTCACGGCGCAGGCGCCGGTCACGCGGCCGAACGCGCTCGCGCCGCTCGCGCCGGCCGCGCTCGCCCAGCCGCCGACGATCGACGACCGTGGAGGCAGCTCGAAGAAGCCGCAGCCGAAGCGCCAGGAGCATGCGCCGCGCGCGCCCGCCGAGTCCGATCCCGACGAGGTGGAGAGCATCACCGCGCAGGCGCCGGGGCACCTCACCAACATGCTCCGCGTGATCGCGTCGCCCGACGACGCGATCGAGGATGACGAGCCGCCGGACAACAAGACGGCGGTGATGCTCAACGCACCCGTGAAGCCGATGCACTCCACGTCGGGCTCGCTCCGCGCCGCGCGGCCGGTGATGTCGGGCGCCGGCCAGTCGGGCAGCGCGCGCGCGGCGGCGATCGCCGACCTCCGCGAGCCGTCCTCGGACAGCGGGCTCCGCGTGGCGCGCGCCGAGGCGCCGAGCGGCGATCACGCGAGCCAGAACGCGATGATGGCGGCCGGTCCGATGATGCACGGCGAGCGCGGTTCGGGCGCGCAGCCCGCGTTCGGCGATCTGCGCACGAACCGCGACGTCCCACCGTCGGCGTTCGCGAACACGGAGCAGGCCTTTCATCCGCCGCACGGCGCGCACCCGCAGGGCATGCGCGAGTTCGACTTCAACGGGGCGGGGAAGAAGCCGCGCTACGGGCTCCTGGTCGGGCTCGTCGCGCTCCTGTCGTTCGCGATCCCGCTCGTGCTCTTCCTCTGGCTCCATCAGGACAGCGTCGACGAGTCGCCGCCGCGGTCGGCGTCGGAGGTGACCCCCGATCTCGTCGGGCGGGCGGACACGCCGCGCGTGCGCGCGCCGAAGAGCGTGCCACCCGCGGCGTCGTCCGCGCCGCGTGGCGGCCGTGCTCCCTGGTTCCCGCGCCGGCGCTGAGTCGCGCGCCGCCTTCGCTCCCGCGCTGGCGCTGAGGCCGGCTCAGCGCTTCGGCTTGAGGACCTCGACGCCGTTCATGTACGGGACGAGGGCCTTCGGCAGGACGATCGAGCCGTCCTCTTGCTGGTGGTTCTCGAGCAGCGGGATCAAGATCCGCGGGCTCGCGATCGCCGTGTTGTTGAGCGTGTAGGGGTACGAGAGCGAGCCGTCGGGCATGCGCACGCGGATGTTCGAGCGGCGCGCCTGGAAGTCGCCGAGCGTCGAGCACGAGTGCGTCTCGCTGTAGGCGCCCTTGCCGTCGTCGCGTCCGGGCATCCACGACTCGACCTCGTGCTTGCGCGTCTGGCCGAGCCCGATCTCGCCGGTGCACGCGATCGCGACGCGGTAGGGGATCTCGAGCTTCTCGAGGATCGCCTCGGCGTTGCCGAGGAGCTGGTAGTGCTCCTTCTCGGCGACGGCCTCGTCCGGCACACAGAAGACGACCTGCTCGATCTTCGTGAACTGGTGGACGCGGTAGAGGCCCTTCGTGTCCTTGCCGTGCGCCCCCGCCTCGCGGCGGAAGCAGTTCGACATCCCGGCGTAGCGGATCGGGAGCTGGGCGGCGTCGAGCGTCTCGTCGCAGTGGAGCGAGACGAGAGGCACCTCGCTCGTGCCGACGAGGTAGAGGCCGTCGGCGCTGATCGAGTAAGCCTCCTCGACGCCGAGCGGGAAGAAGCCCGTGCCCTGCATCGCGCGCTCCTTCACCATGACCGGCGGGATCACCGGCACGAGCCCGCGCGCGACGAGCGTGTCGAGCGCGAGGCGCGTCACGGCGACCTCGAGGAGCGCGCCCATGCCCTTCAGGGCGTACGAGCGCGCGCCGGCGAACTTGCGCGGCCCTTCCCAGTCGACCATCTCGTGCAGCGTCATCAGCTGGACGTGATCGCGGGCAGGGAAGTCGAACTTGCGCGGCGCTCCGACCTTGCGGATCTCGACGTTGTCCTCTTCGCCCTTGCCGACCGGGACCTCGGGGCGCGGGATGCTCGGGACGCGCAGCATCAGGTCGTCGAAGCTCTTCTGCGCCTGCGTCAGCGCGGGCTCGAGCTCCTCGAGCTCGGTCTTCACGCTCTTGCCTTCTTCGATGAGGCGCGGGCGATCGTCCTTCGACGCCTTCGGGATGAGCTGCGCGATCTCGTTCTTGCGCGCGCGCTTCAGCTCGATCTTCGCGATCGTCTCGCGGCGCTCCTTGTCGGCGGCGAGGAGCGCGTCGAGATCGAGCTCGATGCGCTTGTTGGTGATCGCGGCGCGAACGACGTCGGCGTTCTGACGGATGAAGGCGATGTCCAGCATGGGGGCGACGACAAACTACTCCGATCGTTTCGGCGGTCGAAGCCACAAAACGCCGACGGCGTGGGCCGGAGCCGCACGCCGTCGTCGGGGGAATGGGAAGTCGGGCCTCTGGCCGCTACTTGACGTAGAGCTGCGCCGCTGCGACGCCCGCGCCCTTGGCCGCGCGGACGATGAACTTCGCGTTGGCCGGGAAGGGGCTGATCGGCTTCAGGCAGTTGCCCTTGCCGCCGATCGACGCCTGCGCGCCGGTCTGGCTGTCCTTCGCGATGCTCGGCGCGATGCCGGGGAGCGGCGTCACGTACTGCATCTCGATGTCGATGTTCTGGATGCCCGCGCCGACCGCGACCACGGTGTAGCACTTGCCCGGCTGGAACGTGAACGCGCTCTCGAGCGTCTGCCCCTCCTGGAAGTTGCCGGCGATCGTCGCGCCTTCCTTCGTCATGCCCGGCGCCTCGGTGTTGGCGAAGACCGTGAGCGGAGCGACCGCGAGCTGCGCGAGGTTCGGGTCCAGCGCCTGCGCCGAGCCGCCGCCGCTCGCCGCGGGCTGCTGGCCGGGCAGGCCCGGGATCTGGAAACCACCGCCGTTCGGCTGCGCGTTGGGGTCCTGGCCGGGCTGCGGTCCGGGCTGCTGCTGCGGGTAGCCGGGCTGCTGCTGCGGGTAGCCAGGCTGCTGCTGCGGGTAACCGGGCTGCTGCTGCGGGTAGCCGGGCTGCTGCTGCGGGTACTGGCCGTTGTAGGCCTGCGGCTGCTGCGCGGGCGGCGGGTCGCTGCCGCCGCATCCCGCGATGAGCGTCATCATGACAGAGGAGACGGCAAGCACGGACACAAGGCCGGTTCGATTCACGGCAGGGCTCCTTGGTTTCGGTCCCGAATCTCGAGGAAGCGGGAGCATACCCCGAGATGGGCCGGATTGAGGAAGGGTAATGAGACGGGCACGAGGTAGTCGTCCTTTCGTTGGACGAATCACGGCGCGATTCGACGCGTCTGATTTTCGCCTGCGATGTCAGGCACTCCGTACGCACGCGCTTGGTCCGAGCGCGCGTCGGACGTCACGGCTGGGATGTCTCGCGGATCGTCGCGCACGTGTGCTCGATCGAACGCGCGGCCTGGCGGCGGCTTACACCCCCGTCGCGCCTCACGGCGTCTCGGCGTGGACGATCGCGATCGCGTCGAGGTCGAAGCCGGCGCTGTTGGGCTTCGGCGTCCCTTCGCACGCCGCCGTCGACTTGTCGCGGATGCGGACGAAGCGCGCGCGCGTCAGCCCGAGCTCGGCGAGGTCGTAGGCTTCGCCCCCGGCGGTCGCCGGATCGACGGGCGAGATGCCGTTGCCCGGCGCCGAGTGGACCGAGTGCCATCCGGCGCACTTGCCGTAGGGCGCGGCGGCGCCCGGCGTGCACTCGTACGTCTCCCACGTCACGCCGTCCTCGCTGACGCTCACCTCGCCGGGATCGGCGGCCGGCTGCGACGGGTTGCCCCCGGCGTAGAACGCGTTCTCGAAGACGATGAAGTCGGCGCCGGGGCCGTCGACGATCGCGTTCGCGCCGAACGAGAGCACGATCTCGCCGTCGACGCCGAGCGAGACGACGTCGAGGCTCCCGGCGAGGTCGCCGGCTCCGACGGGCGGGCCGAGGACGACGTCCGGCATCTGGGCGGCGCCGAAGCCGGCGCACGGTCCGGGCGTGAAGCTCACGACGTCGGTGACGAAGCGATCGGCGCGGATGACGCCGCCGTCGGGGCCCTCGAAGCCTCCGTCGACGCGCGGCTTCGACGCGTCGGGCTCGGCGGCGTCGACGTAGCCGGCGTCGCCGAGCGAGATCGTCGGGCGGGCCGGCGCGCCGTCGCTCGCGTCGTCTCCGCAGGCGACGAGGCTCGCGGCCCCTCCGGAGAGCGTGAACAGGACGACCGCGAGGCGAGATGCACGAATGGACGTCGGGAACATCGACCGCTCCTTCCGCGTGGCTCGCGCGGAGTGGGGGAGAGAGACCGCACGAGAGGTCTTCTGGCTTCCGGATCGTCCCCTCGTGGAGCCTTCCCCCGCGTCTCGCGACCCGGAGTGGCGTGGTTCCAGGAGAGTCCCCGGCTACAGCGGCGGCACCGCGTCGGATTTCGACCGACTTCCCGCCTCGTGCGAAGGGCCCTCCTTAGCCGCGCGTCGCGTCGCGCGCAAGCGCGCGGGCTCTGTGCCGGCGCGCGCGGCCAGGTAGCATGAGCGCGGTGAACCTCCCGTCGGTCGACTCGCTGCGCTGCTTCTGCGCGGCCGCGAAGTTCTTGAACTTCCGCGCCGCCTCGCGGGCGGTGGCGCTCACGCCGGCGGCGTTCGGGCAGCGCATCAAGCAGCTCGAGGATCAGCTCGGCGCGCAGCTCTTCGTGCGCACGACGCGCAGCGTTCGCCTGTCGACCGCCGGCCTCGCGCTCCTGCCGGCGGCGGAGCGCGCGCTCGCCGGCATGGAGGACTGCGCGCGCGCGGTGAGCCCGTCGGGATCGCTGCCGCCGATGGACATCGTCCTCGGCACGCGCCACGAGCTCGGGCTGAGCTGGGTCTTGCCTCAGATCGATCGCCTGAAGGAGCTCTTTCCGTCGATCGAGCTTCACCTCTACTTCGGCTCCGGTCCGGACCTCGTCAGCCGCGTGCGGCTGCTCCAGCTCGACTGCGCGATCACGTCGACGCGCCTCGCCGATCCGAAGGTCGATGCGCTCCGCCTCCACCGCGAGGACTACGTGTTCGTCGGCGCGCCGGCGCTGCTCGATCGCCTGCCGTTCGCGAAGCCCGAGGACGCGGTGAAGCACACGCTGATCGAGGTCAGCGAGGACCTGCCCCTGTTCCGGTACTGGCGCGACGCGCCGAAGGCCACGCCGCTCGCGTTCGCGCGCCTCACGCGGTTCGGCACCATCGAGGCGATCCGCCAGCGCGTGCTCGCGGGCGCGGGGGTGGGCGTGCTCCCGAGGTACCTGGTGCAGCCGGACCTCGACGGCCGGCGCCTGCGCGTCGTCCTGCCGAAGACGGTGCCGCTCCACGACTACTTCCGCCTCGTCATCCGCGCGGACGATCCGCGACGGAGCGTGTTCGAGGCGCTCGCCGCGGCGCTCGCCGCGACGCCGCTCTGCTGAGGGACGCGTGGGTCGGCGCGTCGCGAGGGCGCGCGCGGAGCCACTCGGCGACGCAGTCGGCGCGCAGCGCGCTCAGCGCGCCGCGAGCGAGCGCGCGCGGAGCCACTCGGCGACGCGGTCGAACGGATCGAAGCCGTGCTCGCGCGCGATCGGGCCGCGGAGGTTCGAGTTCGCGTTGACGTCGTAGAAGACGCGCTCGCCGTGGGACTCGAGGTACTCGATGCCGCCGACGTCGATGCCGCCGGCGTCGACGATGCGCTTGCCCGCGGCGACGGCCTCCGCGGGGACCTCCTTGAACGAGTAGAACTCGACCGGCGGCGCCGCCTCTGCGGCGGGGATCTCGCACATCCCGTCGCCCGTCTCGGGGTTGCAGGCCTCGGAGGGGCAGAGGTTGTAACGGCCGTGCGAGACGACGCGCATCGCGTAGAGCAGCTCGCCGCCGAGGAACTCCATCCGGACGATGCCGTGCTCGTGATCGTGCTCGAAGTACTCCTGCAGGAGCAGGACGCCGTCGGGCTCCCAGATCCCCTTGGTCGCCTCGACGTGGGCGCGCGCCTCGTCGTACGACCCGAGCTTGACGATGCGGGCGCCGCTGCCGCCTTGCTCCGGCTTGAGCAGCGCGGGCCATCGCCACGCCTTCTCGGCGGCGAGCCGCTCGCCGAGCGCGTCGACGTCGTTGAACACGATCGAGCGCGGCGTCCGGAGCCCGAGGCGCCCGAGCAGCGCCGCCTGCGCGGTCTTCGAAAGCTCGAGCGCGAACGCGCGGTGGCCGTTCAGCACCGTTCGCCCGGCCGCCTCGAGCGCCTTCATGTACGACAGCGCGAGGGGAACGGCGCGCGCGTTGCCGCGCACGTAGGCGCTCGGGCTCGCCTGGTTGAAGACGATCGGAGCCGGGGGCAGATCGCCCGCGACGAACGCGGCCTTCTTCAGGTCGAGCGTGTCGTAGCGGACGCCCTTCCGCTCGAGCGCCGCGAAGAGCGGCCTCTGCCACTCCGGGTGCTCGAACAGGACGAGGACGTCGGCGTCAGCGGACGTAGACGGGGATGCGGTCACTTCGAAAATCGGTGCGTTCGGCGCTCGTCGCGCGGTCGATTCGGCCGGGCCCGGCTCACTCCGGAGTGGCCACCGGATCGATGCGCACGACCTTGCCGCGGTTCCGATCGGTGAAGTAAATCTTCCCGTCGGGGCCGAAGATGAAGCCCGAGAGCGCGCCCGCCTTGAGGCCGGTCTCGAGCTTGCGGATCTCCTTGCCCGTCTTGTCGAAGACGTGGAACGTCGCGGTCGCCGTGTCGGTGACGTAGATGAGGCCGTTCTTGACCTCGATGCCGCTCGGCTGCTCGAGCGTGCCCGCGGGGACGACGTCCTCGACGGTCGCGCCATCCATGACGCCGTTCTTCTTGAGCTGCTCGTTGCGGAGCGGGAGGCGCTCGCCGAGCGTGCCCGCCGTCGTGTCGAGCTTGGCGATGCGCTTGTTCCCGGTGTCCGCGATGTAGAGCATCTTGTCGGACGGATCGTAGAACAGGTGGCTCGAGACGCCCTCGACGCCCTTCACCTGGCCCTCGACGTACCGGTAGATCTCGCCGTCGGAGTGATCGTCGCCGCCCGGCTCGTGGGGCTTGTTGAAGTTGTACTTCTCGATCGCGTCGAGCTGGCCGTTGAAGGTCCAGAAGATGTTCGCCTCCATGTGGGCGATGCCTCGGCAGAACGACGTGTTGTGGAGCATGTCGTAGTGCGAGCCCAGGCCGGTCGCCTGGTTCTGCGTCGTGAAGATCTCGAGGTCCGACGTGAAGAGCGCCGGGCCCATGAAGTAGTTCGGCTCGCGGCGCGGGTCGTTGTGGGCGTTGTCGTTGTCGCCGCAGATGCCCCAGAGGCCCTTCTCGCCCATCGCGATCGCCGGCGGCTTGTACATGAAGTGCACCGCGGCCGGATCGTAGTACTCCTTCCACGTGCCCTTCTCGTCGCCGCTGACGCCGGTGCCGACGTGGACCGTGCTGTCGCCGTAGCCGATGACCCAGAGCTGCGTCGGGTCCTTCTCGGCGAACGAGAGGTCGACGAGCTCGGCGCGCTTCGAGGCGCTGTAGATCTCGGTGAACGTGACCGAGGCCGGCGAGCCGTCGCCCGTCCCGATCTCGGCGCCCGCGGCGCCTGCGACGCACTTGCCGCTCGCCGTGTCGCAGGTCTCGGTGCCCGCGGCGCACTGGTCGTTCGTCGTGCACGCGGCGCCCGTCCCCGTTCCGTTGCCGGTGGGATCGTTGTTCGACGGGCTCGGCTCGTCGCCGACGCAGGCAAACGCCGTGAGACCAAGGAGGAAGCCGAAGAGCGGAAGAGTGGTTCGGAACGACATCTCTCGGGGGGTCTAGCGCTCGAACTCACGAGCGGCAAGTGTTCGAAAGCGCACGCGGCACCGTGCATCCATGAACGCGCGACGAACCTCCGCGGATCGCGACGATTTCGCGCGGTTCCCACGCCTCCCCACCCCCCGAAAATTTCACCCCCGCGCCCGCCCGGGAGCCAAAACGACCCCTCGAAACGAACGGTTCCTACCGCCTCTCTCCCCCGAGCCCGAGCCCGAGCCCGAGCCCGAGCCCGCTCTCTCTCTCGATTCCTCTCCCGCCCCCAGCCCTCAGGACGGCCCGAGCGGCCCGCCCGGCTTCTTGATCGGGATCTCCGCCCGCACCCGCTCGGACCGCGCCATCCGTTCGAGCACCTCGAAGTGCTTGTTCGTCTCCGCGCGCATCGCCCCGACCTCGCGGAGGAGCGACTCGATCCCGACCTCGTTCTTCAGGTTGACGCGGAAGTCCGTCTCCGCCGTCGCGCGGTCCTTCATCGACTGCCGGTTCTGGCTCATGACGATGAGCGGCCCCTGGAGCGCGACGAGGATCGCGAGGGCGAGGTTGTAGAACTGGTACGGGTACTCGTCGAACGGGGTGCCGAGGTACTTGTTCGCGAGCGCCCAGACGCCGGTGAGCGCCAGCAAGAAGAGGATGAACGACCAGCTGCCGTTGAGCTCGGCGACCTTGTCCGCGAGGCGCTGACCCCACGTGAGGTTCTCCTCGATCTCCTTGACCACGTCGCGCGCGGCGCGCTGCGAGAGCATCGCGTTCGTCTCGCGGAGGCGCTCGGCCATCTCCGCGAGGATCGCCATCGCGGCGTTCTTCGACTTCGAGAGGTGATCGCCGAACTCCTCGCGCGTGAGCTCGAGGAGCGTGGTGTCGACGACCGCCTCGACGCTCGCGGAGCGGGGCTTGTCGTCGAAGAGCGAGAGCTCGCCGAAGTACTCGCCCGTCCGCGAGTCCTTGAGCACCACGCGCGGCTCGTCGCCGGCGCCCGGCAGGAAGATCTGCACGGCGCCCGAGAGGACGACGTACATGCTCGAGCCCTGGTCGCCCTGCGCGAACACCGACTGGCCGGCGTTGAACTTGCGCTCCGTCATGCGGCTCGCGAGCGCCTCGAGATCCTCGGCGGCGAGCGTGTCGAAGAGCGGGATCTGGGCGAGGAGCTCGGCGTGCAACATGAGCGAGGGTCCGCTCGATCATCGCGCGCGCGACGCGCTCCGCGCAAGGCCCGCGAGCAGTCGTTCGACGAGGCGCCGCGCGGTTGTCCCCCGCCGCCCCCGCCGCGGGTCAGCCCCGCGCCTCGCGCTCCAGGGCGCGCTCGTTCGCGAGCGCCTGCGCGCGGTCGGCGGCTCGCGCGGCGATGCGCTCGCGAACGGCCCGCGTTCCCAGCATTCCCGCGAGCATGGCCCCCACGAACACCACCGACACCGGCGTGACGACGAACGCGACCAGCGCCGGACCGGGGCAGTAGCCGCCGAGCCCCCAGCCGGCGCCGAAGAGCGCCGCGCCCCCGAGGAGCGCGCGGTCGACCGCCTTCGGCTCCGGGAGGAAGAAGCGCGTCCCGGCGACGGGCCTGCGGCCGGCCGCGTTCGCGGCCACCGCGCGCCGCGCGAAGACGAAGTGCACGCCGATCGCGCCGGCCATGACGAACGCGAGGCTCGGGTCCCACGCCGCCGAGGTGACGTCGAGGAAGGCGAGGACCTTCGCCGGCGAGGTCATCCCGGCGAGCCCGAGGCCGATCGCGAAGAGCAGCCCGCAACCGAACGCGATCAGCGCCTGGAGCCGCGGATCGTCGGCGCGCGCACTCTCTTCGCCGCTCATCGGCCCCCCGCGACGTGACGGACGGCGAACGTGACGAGCATCCCCGTCGCCATGAAGACGCAGGTGGCGACGATCGAGCGCTTCGACAGGCGGCTCATCCCGCAGACGCCGTGTCCGCTCGTGCACCCGTTGCCGAGCGTGGTGCCGATGCCGACGAGCAGGCCCGCGACCGCGACGAGCGGCGCGCTCACCGCCCCTGCGCCGTCGACCGGTCCGAACGATTCCGGCCGGAGCATGAAGAGCGCGACGCCGCCGGAGAGGAGCCCGATGAGGAACGCGAGGCGCCACGCGGACTCGGCGCGCCGCTCCGTCCGCGCGCGCGCTTCGGCCGGAGGGGTCATCAGGCCTCCGACGATCCCGCTGATGCCGGCGATGCGGCCGGTGAGCATCAAGAGGAGAGACGCGCTGAGGCCGATGAGCGCTCCGCCGGCAAGCGCGGGCGCGATCGTGGGGGGAGCCATGACGCGAGACCATAGCGCCGCGGGCGAGCGGCCAGAAGCCGTACAAAAAGCGCGCGGCGCCACCTCTCTCGAGGGGCGCCGCGGTCGCGCTGGACGTTTGGGTCAGATCACTTCACGACGGGGGCGCCGCTGCCGCTCTTGCAGGACGGGCACGCGCCGTAGTCGATGTTCGAGTCGGAGCAGGGCGCGCTGCCGCAACCGCCGCAGTTCGAGCCGCTGCACGACGCGCTGTCCGGCGCGGCCGGGCAGACGTCGGGGTTGTCCGAAGCGCCCGAGCACTTCTCGGCGTCGCCGCCGGGGGAGCCGGGGGAGCCGGCGCCCGAGGAGCCGCTCGAGCCGTTGCCGGACGAGCCGGACGAGCCGCTCGAGCCGTCGCCGGACGAGCCGGACGAACCGCTCGAGCCGTCACCGGAGGAGCCGCTCGACCCGGAGGAGCCGCTCGACCCGGACGAGCCGCCCGTGCCGTCGTCGCCGCCGTTGTTGCCGTTGCTTCCGCTGCTCGAGCCGTCGCTGCCCGTGCCGCCGTTGTTTCCGTTGCTGCCCGCGCCGCAGTCGTCGGCCGTGCAGACCGGGATGCCGGGGCAGGTGTTGCTCGCGTCGTCGTTGCCGGTGCCCGCGCCGCCGTTGCCGTCGGTGCCGTCGCCCGGCGTGCCGCCGTTGCCGTTGCCGTCGTCGCCGGTCGAGCCGGACGAGCCGTTGTTGCCGCCGGTCCCGTCGCCGTTTCCGCCGCCGCCGCCGTTTCCGCCGCCGCCGGAGCCCGGAACGGTGGAGCCGCCGTCCATGTTGCCGCCGCCGCCGCCCTTGCCGCCGCCGCCGCCGTAGCCGCCGGAGCTCGAGCCCCAGCCGCCGCCGCCGCCGCCCCAGCCGCCGCCGCCGGTCTTCGTGCTCGGCGTGCCGCCGTAGCCGCCGCCGCCGTTCTGCGAGTTGCCCGAGCCCCAGGTGCGGGTGGTCAGGCCGTTCGAGCAGCTGATCGCCGACTTGGTCCAGGTCGCGAAGCCGTCCACGCGAGCGACGTGGAGGAGGTCCGACTGCATGCCCTTGCCGGAGACGACGCCCACGATCTTGCCAGACGAGTCGAGCACCGCCCCACCGGTGTCGAGCCACTCGTTCTTGCCCATCTCGAGGAGGTAGTTGAGACGGAAGCCCTGGTCTGCGCCGCTCTCGAGCCGCGTGCTGGTCGCGGTCGCCTCGGTCGCGTTCGCCGCCGCGCGGTGGAAGCGCACACCCTTCGAGCCGTCCTTGGCCTTCGACGTGGCGATCTGCGGGTAGCTGTCCAGCTTGATCGAGTCGTCGAGGAGGATGAGGCCGACGTCCGAGTGCTCCGGGTGCGAGAACGTGGAGCGGAAGTTCTTCCACGGGGTCGAGGCGACCGACGCCTCGGAGACGCCCGCGCTGCTGGTGACCTTCCACTGGTTCGCGCCAGCGATGCAGTGACCGGCGGTGAGGACCAGCTTCGGCGCGATGAGCGTGCCGGAGCAGGAACCGAGGCTCGTGCCGTTGACGTCGAGGATCTCGACGACCACGCTCGAGGCCTGGGTGGTCTTCTTCGCGTCAACTTCGCGGGCAACCTCGGGGGCGCTGCAGGCCGTGACGGCCGCGAGTGCACTGCCGAGTCCGATGAGCACCATGTGGTGAGTGCGAAGACGAGCGGTCATTTGATTCGGCCTCCAGCGGGGAAGAGGGCTGCTCCCGTGTCGGCTGAGTCAGATGCATCTTCGGGTCCATCCCACCGCCTCGCGCCAGGCCGCGGGGCACCTGGCAGATCCCCCGAAAATCAGCCGGTACGACAACGTAAGCGCGCCGGCGTACGATCGATTCGATCGCGCTCTCCAGACCCCGCGGATGCTGGATCATGTTTCCGCCATCGCGGCGGCCCGCGCACATCGAACGCCATTGGCGCCCAAGGGTGCGCGACGCCTGCAGATTCTTGCGTGGTTCGATTTTTCCGCGGACAGCGGTCAGCCGGTGCTCCGTCGTGAGGCGTCCGACGGCTCCTCGTTCGAGCGCCACCACGCGCGCGACTCGGCATTGTCGTTGCTCGTATACTCGAGCGATGACTCGCTCCGCTCTGGTCCTTGGCCTCATCCTCACGGCGTCGACGCTCGCGGCCGCCTGCTCGACGGAAGAAGCGACGCGACGGCCCCGCAAGGGATCGGTCCGCAAGCAAACGGATCCGGAGACGGGCGCCGAGCTCCCGGACTTCAACGATCCGCGCGTGAAGGAGAAGGAGGGGATCCCCGATCCCTTCGAGGGGCTCTTGCACGGCACCGCGCAGAACGACGCGCTCTGCGCGCGCTCGGGCGAGATGATCGAGGGCAACCCGAACTTCAACGCGGTGACGAACGCGATCTGCAAGGAGAAGAAGACGTTCTCCACGCTGAGCGAGCTGCAGCTCGCGCTCGGCCTCGACTTCAAGCGGACGGACCGGCAAGGCACGAACGGCTCGAACAACAACCCCGGCTTCGCGCTCCTCGGGCACTCGAGCTCGCTCGTCGCGCGCGCCGTCTCCGCGATCAACCCGCGCACGTTCATCTTCTCCGCGCCCGCCGGGCAGCCGACGCGCATCCCCGCGTTCGTCGTCATGACGTTCGCCCGCGGCGAGCCCTTCGTGGAGATCGCCGCCGAGCAGGCGCGTCCGCCGAACGGGCAGACCGGCAAGATCTCCTTTTACCTGTTCAAGTTCGACGTCGCCTGCGAGCTGACCCACACCTGCAAGAACGCCGATCTGCTGACGCCCGCGATCGAGAAGGACTGGAAGGGCTTCACGCTCTACGACGACGACGACCTCAAGAACACGCTGCTCGACTGCCGGCACTGCCATCAGCCCGACGGCCCGTCGTCGAAGATGATCCTGCGCATGCAGGAGCTCGAGGACCCGTGGACGCACTGGTTCCGGAGCGACCGGCCCGGCGGCATCACGCTCCTCCAGGACTTCTTCCGCGCCCACGGCGATCAAGAGGACTACGGCGGCGTTCCGGCGGCGCTGATCCAGAAGGCCGACGGCCGCGCGCTCGAGGACCTCGTGAAGGGGCAGGGGTTCCAGAACCAGCCGAACGGCTTCAACTCGCGGGCGATCGAGAACGAGATCAAGAGCTCGTCCTCGCTCCAGCCGGAGATCAACACCCCGCGCGGACAGAGCTCGACGTGGGACGCGCTCTACGCCCGCGCGTTCGCCGGCGACGCCATCCCGGTGCCCTACCACGACGTGAAGGTCACCGATCCGGACAAGCTTCAGTACGCGACGGACGAGTACAAGAAGTTCATGACCGGCGCGACCTCGGAGCTCCCGGACATCCGCCGCGTGTTCCTCGACGACGCGCTCGAGGCGATGACGTTCCTGCCCAAGACGGGCGCGTCGGGCCGCGAGGTCCTCGTCCAGACGTGCGCGCAGTGCCACCACCCGAAGCTCGATCAGACGATCAGCCGCGCGAAGTTCGACGTCACGCGCCTCGACTCGATGTCGCGCGCCGACAAGGACCTCGCAATCGCGCGGCTCAAGATGGGGTCGGCGAACCGCCTCCGCATGCCGCCGGTGACGATGCGCTCGCTCCCCGACGACGCGCGCGACGCGGCGATCGCCTTCCTCTCGCAGTGAAGCGTCGTCCGAGGGGCGGGTGAGGCGGGGCGCTCGGGGGGTGAGCCCCTCGAGCGTACTCCCGCGGCGAGCGGGCCCCAGAGACGAGCTCGACGGCAAGAGCTCCCGTCGGCCGTCGGCGATCGCGGTGCCGGAAATGGTATGACCGGACCCCATGCCCGGCTGGCTCTCCGAGCTCCTCCCGATCGCCCTGCTCCTCGCGCTGATCGTCGTCATCGTCGGACGGCTGCCGCGGGTCGACCTCGGACACTCGCCTGCGTTCCTTCGCCGCCGCTTCGCCAACTGGTTCCCGGTCGGCCTGACGTACGCGTTCCTCTACATGGGGCGCTACAACCTGCGCGTCTGCACGAACATCGTCTTCGACAAGGCGCAGTTCTCGAACATCTACTTCTGGGGGACGCTCACCTACGGCTTCGCGTTCCTCCTGAACGGGCCGCTCACCGACCGGCTCGGCGGCAAGAAGACGATCATCGTCTCCGCGACCGGCTCGCTCCTCGCCAACTGCGCGATGGGCTTCGTCATCATGCGCGCGATGCAGGACGGCGCCGTCCCGAAGGAAGCGCAGGCGGGCCTCGTCCCGATCCTGAGCTTCCTCTACGCCGTGAACATGTACTTCCAGAGCTTCGGCGCGGTCGCCATCGTCAAGGTGAACGCGGCGTGGTTCCACCTGCGGGAGCGCGGCACGTTCGGCGGCATCTTCGGCATCCTGATCTCGCTCGGCCTCTACTTCGCCTTCGACTGGTGCAAGTTCATCGTCGAGCGCGCGAGCGTCCAGTGGGTGTTCTTCATCCCGGCGGCGATTCTCGCGGTCTTCGCGGTGCTCGACCTGATCCTCGTGCGCGACACGCCCGGCGAGGCCGGGCACGCCGACTTCGACCTGGGCGACGCCTCGTCCGGCGACGACGGCCCGCGCCTGCCGCTGGCCGAGGTCGCCCTGAAGATGGTGAAGAACCCCGCGATCATCACCATCGCCGCGATCGAGTTCTGCAGCGGGTATCTCCGCAACGCGATCCTCCAGTACTACCAGACGTTCGCCGAGGAGACGCACCGCGCGGCCTCGCCGATGATGAAGAAGGCCGCCGCCGCGGCGCCCAACGCCGCCGAGGCGCTCGCCGCGCTCCCGCGGGAGTTCGTCCACGACCACTGGGGAATGCTCAACTGCATGGCGGGCATCACCGGCGGCGTCGTCGCCGGCCTCATCTCGGACCGCGTGTTCGGCTCACGCCGCGGCCCCGTCGCCGGCGTCCTCTACGCGGTGATGCTGGTCGGCGCGCTCGTCATGTTCCCCGCGCTCTCGACGGGCGCCCTCGGCTGGGTCGTCGTGGCGATGACCCTCGCGATCATCGGCGTCCACGGGATGCTCTCCGGCACGGCGAGCATGGACTTCGGCGGCAAGAAGAACGTCGGCATCGTCGTCGGGATCATCGACGGCTGCGTCTACCTCGGCACCGCCGTCGAGGCGCTCGTGCTCGGCCGGGTGCTCCCGAGCAAGGAGCTGCAGGGCGACTCGCACAACTGGTGGACGTGGCCCGCGGTCATGGTCCCCGCGGCCGTGCTCGGCCTTGCGCTCTCGACGCGCGTCTGGAACGCGCGCCCGAAGGCGAAGGCGTTCGCCGGGCACTAAATGGTTTTCCGGGGTCCCCACCCCACGCGGCGCTCGCTTCGCGAGCTGGATTTTGATCGAGCTTCACGCTCGCTGATTTAGGCCGCGCGCTCCGCGCCGGCCCGCTCAGTTCGCGCACGCGCCGGCGCGGCGGCACTCGGCCATGTCGAACGCGCTGAACTTGATCGTCTGGCGATCGGGATCCATCACGCCCTCTTTCACGTGGCCGAGGCCGAGCGCGTGTCCGAGCTCGTGGAGCGCGACGGCGTAGACCTGATCGTCCGGCGTGACCGGGTTGATCCGGATGAGTCGCCGCTTCCTCTGCGCGTAGCCGAGGCGGTTCAAGGTCACCGAGGCCGGCAGGATCAGCCAGTCGCCCTCGCCCTCGGGGGCGAACGTCACCTCGCGCACGGTGAAGCGATTCCAGTCGTCCGCGGCGCGGCGGATCTCGGCCGCCTGGCGATCGGTGAACACGGCGTCGATCTCGCAGTCGACGCTGTCGGTACCGCAGGAGGTGAGCCACAGCGGCGCGCCCGCGAAGAGGGCGCACGCTAGGCGGGTCCGAACGGACGAGAGCGGCCTTTTCATGGGGAGCACCGTGCGGCGGACCCACCAGCCTCATCGTCGAGTGGTGAGGGCGGGCGAGCGAGACACCGCGCGCGCTCCCTTTCACTTCGCGTTCCGCGACGCGCTCTCGCGGCGTTGGCGCGCGATGCGTGCGCGCCCGCGCGCCGGTTCGCCTCGACCGAACAGCCTCGCCACGACCCGCGCCGTCGCGTCGCTCACGCCGAGCCACGCTCGGTCGATCAGCGCGTGAGCTCGCGTGCGATCGCGTCGAGGAGCGCGGCCTCGTCGCTCGACACGGGCGGATCGAGATCGAGGTGCTCGGTGGGCAGGGCGACGCGGCGAGGCTCGCCGCCGCGCGCGCGCGGGTGGACGCGCAGCCAGACGTGATCGATCGACGCGAAGCGCTCGTGGCAGCCGACGAACAGCGCGATCAGATCGGGGCCGACCGCTCGTCGCGGCGACGGGCGGACCTCGATCGTGGCGGAGCCGTCGGCCAGTGTGGCGGTGAGGCCTGCGACGAGGTGATCGGCCGGATCGGCGAACGAGCTCGGAGCGCCCGGCGCGCCGCGCGCGAGCCAGTCTCCGACGGCGACCTCGCTCGCGGCGATCCCGAGCGTGAGCTCCGCGCCCTCGAGCGCGCGCTCGATCGAGGCGAGCGTCGCGGCTCCGGGGACGCGGACGAGGAGGCTCGCGCGGTCGATCTCGAGGCTCATACGGTCACCGCCTTCGGGTGCGCGTCGTCGACGTAGGGCGACGGCGCGTCGGGCATCAGGTTGCCCGGGTTCAGGATCCCCTTCGGATCGAACGCGCGCATGAGCGCCTTCACCGCTCCGATGCCCGCGTCGCCGAGCTCGGTCGAGAGGCGCGGCGCCTTCGAGCGCCCCGCGCCGTGATGGTGCGCGAGCGTGCCTCCGGCCTCGACGGCCGCCGCGAGCGCGGCGCGCCACGCGCGGTCGTACGTCGCCTCGCAGCGCGCGTCCCAGCCCTCGCGTCCCGGCTCGGGCGGTCCGGCGGTGCCCGCGAAGGAGAAGTAGATGCAGCAGCCGTCGGGGTACGCATGGCTCATGTGCGCCATGACGAAGACGTGGGCGCCGAGCGCGCGCCGCACGCCGTCGTAGAGCGCGCTGAGCTTCGACCAGGGGGCGGCGACTTCCATCGTGTCCGAGAAGAGGCCCGCGGCGAACACGGGCGCTTGCCGGTAGCTCACCGAGTATCGGTGGAGGAGCCACTTCTGCGCCGGTCCTTCGCCCTCCCAGCGGGCCTTCATCGGCTCGAGGATCCGGCGCGCGCGCGCGAGGTCCGCGTCCGGATCGCCGCTCGCGCTCCCGTCGCCCTCGAAGATCAAGACGAGGAGCGAGCCGCCGAAGACGGCGCTGCCGAACGAGCCCTCGAGCAGCTCGTTGATCGCGCCGGGTCGCCGGAGGAGGCTCCGGAGCGCGGCGGCGCCGAGCCCGGGCGTGCCGCCGGAGTCCGCGCCGTCCTTCTTCACGGCGCCGCGGCGCGCGAGCATCGCGTCGAACGGATCGTAGAGGCGCGCGACGGCGGGCCTGAGCCCGGCCTGGAAGAGCGCGCGCATGGCCTCCCAGCCGTGCTCGGTGGTCGGGAACGAGAACGCCGCGAAGGCGCGCGCCTCTGGCTTCGGGTGGAGGCGGAGCTTCGCGCTCGTCACCACGGCGAGCGTGCCCTCGCTGCCGACGACGAGCGGGATGAGGTTCGGCCCGCTCGTCCGGTGCCGCAGGGTCACGATCTGGCCGGTGCCGGTCACGCACTCGAGCGCGAGCACCATGTCCTCGATCTTGCCGTACTTGCCGGAGCACTGGCCGGCGCTCCGCGCGGCGACCCAGCCGCCGACGGTGCTGCACAGGATGGACGACGGGAAGTGCCCCAGCGTGAGGCCGCGCCGGTTCAGGTCCTCCTCGAGCGGCAGCCCCATGTGCCCCGCCTCGACGTCGAGCGTCCGGGCGCGCTCGTCGAGCTCGCGCCAGCGGGTCATCCGCTTGAGGTCGAGGACGATCATCCGCTCGTTCGGGAGCACGCCTGCGCAGACGCCGCTGCCCGCGCCGAAGGGGACGACGGGCGTGCCCGTGTCGTGCGCCCAGCGGACGACGCGCGCGACCTCTTCGGTCGACGTGGGCCAGACGACGCCGGCCGGGCGATGCTCGGCGACGTTGCCCGCGCGCACCGCGAGGTGGTGACGTGGCCAGAGGTCGCGCGCGTAGGCGACGCGATCGGCCGGATCGCTGCTCGAGCGGACGTCGGGCAGCGCGCGGGTGAGCTCGGCCAGGGGCGGTGAGTCGGCCATCCGCTGCCGACTATATACGGGGCGCGCGCGGCCCGCATCGACAGGAGCCCCGCCGGGCCGGCTCGAGGGACCTCGCTCGGATCCCCGCTTGCGTTCCTCTCGTAGGGCGCGCTACTCCCCGCACCATGGCAACGTTGCTCGAAGCCCTCGCCGGAGGTCCGCTCGTCGTCGACGGCGCGATGGGCTCGCAGCTCTTCGAGCGCGGCATCCTCCACAACGCGTGCCTCGAGGAGCTCTGCGTCTCGAAGCCGGAGCTCATTCGCAAGGTCCACGAGGACTACGTGCGCGCGGGCGCGCAGGTGCTCGAGACCAACACGTTCGGCTCGAACGCCATGCGCCTCGAGAAGTACGGCCTCGCCGCGAAGGTCACCGAGCTGAACGAGGCGGCCGTCGCGGTCGCCCGCGACGCCGCCGGCGCCAAGGCGTTCGTGGTCGGCGCGATCGGACCGTCGGGCTACTTCCTCGGCGAGGCGCTGCCGGACGATCTGTCGAAGGTCCGCGCGGCGCTCCACGAGCAGGCGAGGGTGCTCGTCGGCTCGGGCGTCGACGGCATCCTCGTCGAGACGTTCCGTCAGACCAACGAGCTCCGCATCGCCATCGAGGGCGCGGTCGCCGCCGCGGGCGGGAAGATCCCCGTCATCGCCTCGGCGTCCGTCGACGAGCGGAGCCGCATGGCCGACGGCACGACCTCCGCCGAGATCAGCCGGCTCATGCGCGAGTGGGGCGCGAGCGTCGTCGGCGTGAACTGCTGCGACGGCCCGATGAACGTCCTCGAGGCCATCACGCCGATGCTCGAGCTCGGCCTGCCGGTCTGGGCCGTCCCGAACGCGGGCCTCCCGCGTCGCGTCGACGAGCGGCTCGTCTACGTGTCGACGTCGGAGTACTTCGGCGTCTACGCGCGCCGCATGTTCAAGCTCGGCGTGAAGCTCGTCGGCGGCTGCTGCGGCACGACGCCGGACCACGTCCGGCGGATCGCGGCGGCCGCGCGGATGGCGAGCGCCGCGGAGCGGAGCGCGACCGACGAGCCGGGGCGCGCCGGCGGCGACGCCGCCGACAGCTCCGACCTCCGGCCGCGCGACACCTTCGAGGCGTGGTCGGCGACTCCGCCGAACGCGCCGCACTCGGCGAGCTCCGCGCCCTTCGCCGAGCGGAGCGACCTCGCCGCGAAGATCGCCCGCGGGCAGTTCGTCGTCTCCGTCGAGGTGAACCCGCCCGTCGGCCTCGACCTCGCGAAGGCCATCGGCGCGGCGAAGATGCTGAAGTCCGGCGGCGTCGACGTCATCAACATCGCCGACGGCGCGCGCGCCCAGTCGCGGATGGGCAACCTCGCGATGGCGATGCGCGTCCAGGAGCAGTGCGGGATGGAGACGATCCTCCACGTCTGCGGCCGCGACCGGAACCTCCTCGGGACGCTCGCGCACCTGCTCGGGGCGCACGAGCTCGGCGTGAAGAACCTCGTCATCATCACGGGCGATCCGCCGAAGATGGGCGATTTTCCCGACGCGTCCGCGGTCTACGACCTCGACTCGATCGGCATCCTCAAGCTCGCCGCGCGCTTGAACCACGGCATCGATCCCGGCGGCAAGCCGCTCGGCGGCGCGACGCGGTTCGTCCTCGCGACGGGCGCCGAGCCGGCCGCGCTCAACTACGAGCGCGAGCTCGCGCGCCTCACGCAGAAGAAGCAGGCCGGCGCCGAGATCGTCATGACCCAGCCGGTCTACGATCCCGTCGTGCTCGAGAAGTTCCTCGACGACATCGCGCCGCTCGGCTTGCCGGTCCTCGTCGGCCTCCTGCCGCTCGCGAGCTACCGCAACGCCGAGTTCCTCCACAACGAGGTCCCCGGCATGCAGGTCCCCGACGCCGTGCGTGAGCGCATGCGCAAGGCCGGCACCGGCGCAGCCGCGCGCAAGGAAGGCGTCGCGATCGCCCGCGAGATGCTCGCCGCCGTGCGCTCGCGCGTCGCCGGCGCCTACGTCATGCCGCCGCTCGAGCGCTACGAGCTCGCGCTCGAGGTCGTCGACGGTTTCCTCTCCGAAGAGGCGCGGCCCGCCGCGGAGCCGCCTCGGACCCTCGCGGCGAAGGCCTGAGCCGATGTCGAGGGCGGGCCTCGGAATAGCTGTACTCTGCACGGGACTCGCGGCTTGCGGGTCCTGCGGCAAAGGCGACGCGGGCGGGGGAGCGCCTTCGTCCTCGGCGTCGTCGGCTTCGCCGTCTCCCGTCGTCGCGGAGCTCCTGCCGCGCTGCCGCGGTGAGGCCGAGCGCCTCGCCATCCCGGGCGAGGACGTCACCGTCGGCGACGTCGCGATCGGCGCGGCGGGCCTCCTCGTCGGCGTGATCCGCGTCGACGGCGGAAAGCGCGTCGCCTCGGTCGTGCGCGCGTCGCTCGACCTCGCGAAGTCGAGCGTCGTCGACGTCGGACCTCCGCTCGGCGACGATCCGCCCCCCTCGCCGCGATGGAACGGGACGACGGCGTACGTCTCGTTCTTCGCGCGTCACCCGAGCGACGCCGGCGCGAAGCACCGCGAGCTCCGCGTCGCGCGGCTCGAGCCGACCGCGCTCGGGAAGCTCGAGGCCACCGTGCTCCAGCAGGCCGACGAGTCGACGGCGTTCGACGTCGCGTGGAACGAGGCCGGCGCCGGCCTCGCCGCGTGGGACGAGGACGCGCCGCTCAAGGTGGACCGCGACGGCGGGGCCCCCGCATACGAAGGGCGCGGGTTCGTGAAGGTGCAGGCGCTCGGCTCCGAGGCGCGCCGCGTGGCGTCGCCCGAGTCGTCGGACGCCGAGTCGCCGCGGCTCCTCGCGCGACCCGGCGGCGGGTTCTGGCTGGGGTGGCTCGCGCGTCGCTCCGAAGAATCGGCGTACGCGGTCGAAGCGCCCGGCGAGACGCGCGCGTTTCGCTGGGTCGAGATCGTCGCGCTCGACGCGAAGGGCGAAGCGGCGGGGCCCGTGCGGCGCGTCGCGTCCGAGAAGGGGAGGGCGGCGTCGTTCGAGCTCGCGGCGAGCGGGGCCGACCTCGTGGTGATGGTTCAAGACGAGGCGGCCGCGGCGGACGGCGCCGGCGCGCGCATCGTGCGGCACCTCGTCAGCGGCGACAGGGTCGAGTCGTCCGACGTCGTCGACGGCGGCGTCGGGCAGGCGCTCGCGGAGATCGTTCCGACGAGCTCGCCGGGCGACGCCGCGCGCTGGCTCGCGTGGACCGACACGTCGGAGCGCGTGCACATGACGCCTCTCGCGGCGGGGCTCGTCGCGTCGGGCCGAGCGGCGACGGAGCCGTCGCTCGACGGGGCGCGCGTGCTCGCCGCCCATCCGCCCGACGTGCTCTACGCGCTCGTTGGAGCGTCGGAGGGCGAGGGCGAGGCGCCGCAACGCCGGAGGCCCGAGCTGCGACGCTTCGTCTGTCCGACCGGCTCGGAGCCGACCACGGCGCCGCGTTCGAGACCACCGGCTCCGTGATCCGCCCGAGCAAACGCGGGAAGACCATCAGGCACGCCACGTGCCTCTTCCCCCGCGCCGCGGGTTCGACTAGGTTTTTCGCCGTGACTCGACGACGAGCGAAGTCGGCGGACGCGATAGCGCGACCGCATCGAGCGAGAAGGGCCCATAGCTCAATCGGTCAGAGCTCCCGGCTCATAACCGGGCTTGTCCTGGTTCGAATCCAGGTGGGCCCACACGGGCATTTCGGTACGAAGGCAGGCCGTCCGAGCGGCCCGAGCGACGACAAAGGAGCACACGGTTGAGCAACGTGGACCAGATCCGCGCGCTGGAAGAGCTGGCGGCGATGGATGCCGAAGTGAAAGCTCTCGAGGAGAAGCTCGCCGAGGAGCGAGGTGTCCTCGGAGGACTGAAGGAGAGCCTGAAGCAGCTCGACGAGCGGCTGCTGACGGATCGGGCGACCGTGGGGGCGGCGGACAAGCAGCGCCAGGAGCTGCAGATCGACATTCGCACGATGACCCAGCAGATCGAGCATTCGCGCGAGAAGCTGAATCGCTCACGAACCGAGCGTGAGAGCCAGGCGGCGCAGCGTGAGCTCGAGGAGCTCCGCAAGCTGGTGCGCGATCGCGAGGACGAGATCCAGCGCATCGACAACGACACCGCGGCGGTGCGAGCGCAGGTCGAGACGACCGAAGCCGAGCACAAGGCGCTCAGCGAAGAGCTGGCGGCGAAGGAAGGCGACATCCAGGCGAAGGTCGCGCAGCTCGAGTCCGATCGCGAGACGCGCGGCGGCGGGCGCGACGTCATCGTCAAGCGCATCCCGCCCGTGCTCTACCGGCGCTACGAGATGATCCGCGGTCGTCGCGGCACGGCGATCGCGCAGACCGCCGACGGCACCTGCAACCGGTGCAACATGGCGCTTCCTCCGCAGCTCTATCACCGCCTGCGCCGCGAGCCGCTCATCGAGCAGTGCCCGTCGTGCAACCGCATCATCTACTTCGCTCCCCCCCAAGAAGCCACGAAGGTCGACTGACGGGCGACTCGCCCGGCTTCCATGAAGAGCTGCCCCAAATGCATGCGCGTCTTCCCCGACGACGCGGGCTTCTGCCCCGCGGACGGGAGCGCGCTGCAGTTCGCGAGCATGGTACCGATCGCGACGGGCGACGACCCTCGGCTCGGGACGAAGCTCGGAGGCCGCTACGAGATCCGGCGCGTCGTCGCCGACGGCGGGATGGGTCGCGTCTACGAGGGCATCGACAAGCAGACGCAGACGCGCATCGCGGTGAAGGTCCTCCACGCCGACGTCGCGAAGGACGAGGTCAGCCTCGAGCGCTTCAAGCGCGAGTACGGGATCTCGAGCTCGCTCCCGCACGATCACATCGTCAAGGTGCTCGACTTTCAGCGCGACCCGGAGCAGGGCGTCTGGCTGCTCGTGATGGAGTTCCTCGACGGCGAGGAGCTCCGCTTCGTGCTGAAGCGCGAGAAGATGATCCCGCCCGAGCGGATCATCCGGATGCTCGCCCACGTCGCCATCGGGCTCGACGAAGCGCACGCGCGTCAGATCGTCCACCGCGACCTCAAGCCGGACAACCTGTTCTTGTGCGGCACGCGCGAGGGCGACGTCGTCAAGATCCTCGACTTCGGCTCGGTCAAGGACAAGAACAAGGACGCGAAGAAGCTCACCGTCCTCGGCACGACGATCGGCTCGCCTTACTACATGGCGCCGGAGCAGGCGCAGGGGCTCGAGACGCTCGACGCGCGCGCCGACGTCTTCGCGCTCGCGGCGATCACCTACGAGTGCATGACCGGGACCGTCCCGTTCACCGGCAACAACGGGCCGTCGATCCTCCTCTCCATCCTCACCAAGGATCCGGAGCCGCCGAGCACGAAGAGCGCCGGCGCGAAGTTCCCGATCGCCCCGGCGATGGACGACGTGATGGAGCTCGCGCTCGCGAAGAACCCGAACATCCGCACGAAGTCCGTCGGCGAGCTCGCCACGGCCGTCGGACACGCCTACGGGCTCGAGGGCGATCACCGCGCGTGGGCGACGATGCCTCAAGCGGAGCTTGCGCGGCTCGTCGCCGAGGGGCGCGCGCGCGCGCCGGCGGCCAAGCCCGCGCCTCTCGCGCTCGAGGCCGCGGCCGATCCGTTCGCGGCGCCGTCGATGGCGAGCGGTCCGAGCGGAACGAACCCGATGGCGCCGCCCGCGCAGGCGCAAGGCTACGCGCAGCCGCCCCGTGGGCCGGAGGTTCATGCGCCCGCGCCCGCGCATCCGTACATGCACGGGCAGCCGGCGCTCAAGCACGCGGGGGGTCACCACGACGAGCCCGCGATGGGCATCCCCGGGCTCGACGGCGGGTCACGTCCGCCGTGGCTCATCGCGGTCGCCGTCGGCCTCGCCGCGCTCGTCGTCGGCGTCGGGCTCGCGATCGTCTTCGCACGCTGAGCCGCGCGGCCGCGGACGCCCGGACGGGCTGCCCCGGCGAGCTGCGCGGAGAGCTGGCCAAAGGAGCTGCCCGAGAGGAGCGGCGGCCGGAGCGCCGCTTGCGAAAAAGCGGCCCCAAGAGAGCAGATCATGGGGTGGATCAATGGACCCCCCCGACCGGGGTGGTTACCAGGCGCGCCAGGGCAGTCCTTGGCCGTGGGCCGGCCCTGGACCATGTGCGGCGCGCACCTACCGCCCAGAAGAACAATCGTTTTTCAACGGCGAAGAGCGTGTTACTTTCGAAGAACACTCGGCCCCTCCTGGTCCAGCGTCTGCATGGATCAGGTGACCCACAGGATCAGCGGAGGATCATGCTGCCCTTCACGAAGCGCCCTGGACGAGGTGATGACAATGAGGTCGTCACGAAAGAAGATCTCGTTCAGTCGCCGAGCAGCGAAGGGGGCAAGCCCGTCTCGCACGTGAAGCGGAGCGTGCCTCCGCCTCCGTCGTCCGCCGCGATGCGTCCGCCTGCGCAGTCGGCGGGTGAAGACGAGATGACGACGCTCATCGCGCGATCCGTGACGGGGCCGAACCTGCCGATGCCGAACCCGCTGCCCGCGGCGGGACGGCCTGCGACGGTGCCGCCGTCGCGCTCGCGTCCTGTGAGCGTTCGTCCGCCGCCCGCGAGCATGCGTCCGCCGCCGGGCAGCCGCCCCGCGCTGTCGTCGCAGCAGTTGATGGACGAGGACGAGGAGGACGAGGACGGCCGCACGGTCGTCCGCGGCGCTCCGAAGATCGTCAAGCGTTCGAAGAGGAACATCGGCGCGCAGTCCGCGCCCGCGTCGATCTCCCCGGCGGCCGTCATCAAGGCGACGCTCGAGTCGGCGCGTTCGAATCGTCGCGATCAGCTCATTCCGGGTCCGCCCTCGGATCTGCTCGAGGACAGCGCGGACTTCCAGGACGTCGCCGGCTCGCCGCGCACGCCGTTCCTCGGGCTGCAGCAGCAGTCCGTTGCGTACGATCGCACGATGCCGCCGACGCCCGCTCCGGTGCAGGCGCACGCGCCGTTCGAGGGCCCGCCGACCCGCCGGCCGCTCTTCGAGGGTCCGCCGAGCCACCGCCCGCCGCCGGCGAGCTTCGCGCCGCCGCCGAGCAGCAACGCGCTCAGCTACCACACGGCGGTCCTCGCGCCCGCCTCGGCGTCCGGCGGATACCCCGCGCAGCACGGCTACGGAGCGGTGCCGAGCGCCTCGGTGAGCGTGCCCGGCGTCGCGATGTCGGCGTCGGTGCCCGCGCACTTCATGACGCCGCAGGCTCCGCACGCGGACCCTCCGGGGACGACGGTGACGTCGGGGCACAAGGTGTCCGGTCGCCCGGCGACGTCCTGGGCGGTCGCGCTCCTCGCCTGCGGTCTCTTCGTCGGCGTCGCCGCGGTCGCGGTGATGCAGGGAAGCGACTCGGTCGCGGACACGACGGCGTCGTTCGTCGATCCCTCGCGCGCGTCGCGAGGCGCGGGCGCGCAGCCCGCCGCGGTCGAGCCGGCCACGACGGTCGCCGTGAGCACCGCGAACCCCGTGAGCGCTCCGGCGACGCAGCCGCCGGTCGCGAACCCGAACGCTCCGCCGCCCGGCTTGATCGGCGCGAGCCCCGTCACGGCGCCTCCGGTCGTGGAGCCCGAGCCGGCCGCCGCGCCTGTCGTGGCTCCGGCCGCCGCGCCC
>JAHBWC010000026.1 GCA_019637225.1 Labilithrix sp. | reverse complement strand
CCAGGCTGACTGCATCGTCACGGAAGGTCGGATCGTATTTCTTGTAGGTTCTCGAAGCGCGCATCGTTGCTCCAGATGCGCGTCAACAGGACTGAGGGAGCCCCACGTCTGGAAACGCTCGACCTGTCGGAGACGTGGACCGTCCTAAAGCAGGTGAGTACACCGAGCATCGATCCCCGGGCGATCGGAGACTTCGACGAGGCTCTGAAACCGTTCGTGCAGTTCCGACATCGCGCGCAGCACGGCGAGCTCTACGAGGATCCCGAAACCGCCCTCCTGATGATCGAGCAGGTGTTCGCTCGCTTCTTGTCCGTCGCGCGTGCATTCGCCCCCGACTGGGCCGAGCGCCTCTTCGCGCGGGATGAGCAGATCGAGTCGAAACTGAAGGGACTGGAGCGCCGGATCGATGCGGGGTGGCAGGTGCTGATCGACTACCTGCGTGGGCGCGACAAGCTCGTGCTTCAGCTGGTGGCATACGTCCAGCGAGCTCAGTCCAGCGAGACCGTTAGTGTCCTTCTCGGCGAACGCCGGAACGAGCAGTCCGAGAGCATGTTGGCGAAGACCGACCTTCCGCTCACCTCGACAACCGGACTATTCGGTACGCTTCTCACGAAGCAACAGGTCGACGACCGAGACCAGATCCGTCGGACTCGAGATCGCTCGTCCGCCGACGCCTCTGCGAAGGGTCCTCAGGAGTTCCTCTACCCCATGGGACTCGTTCCCGCACCGCCACGGGAACGAAAGCTCCTTCCCCTCGAGCCGGGAGGCCTTCACGTTCCTGCGACGCACGCATGGCTCACCCTGCGGCTCGCGGCGAAGACTCCGCCCCACTTGTTGCTCAGCGCAATCCTCGAAGACTTCCGCGTCGACTTCGCCGATGCGAATGCGCGCGATGGCGTAGCTTCTGGCACGCTGCGATGCGCAGTGAACAAGGGCACGACGACGCCCGAGAGCGTGAAGATCGCCGGCACGGCCCACCTGACGTGGGAAGGCGTCCAAGAGTCCCACGAAGAGTCGCCGGGGAGGACGTTCCGATCGGTTGAGATGGACGTTGCATTGAGCGTCGACGAAGCCCGCGATGCCTAGGCGGCTCGCGACGACGTCGCGCGCGCCTTCCTGCCTCGAACGGAGCCTCGGGAATCCGTCTCGACCGGGACCGCCTCGACCGTCGAGTCCCGTCTCGGAGCGCCCTCGAGCCGATAGCGGACCGCGTTGAGCTGCCGGGTCAGCGCGCGCGACGACACGACGAGGACTTCGAGATCCTCGAACCGCAGGGACGGAGCGGCTGCGAGTGCTTCGAGCTGCCGCGCGAGGCCAGCGGCGAGTCGCGATGCAGGGGTCACGTTCACGGGGCTCGGGTTCGTCGAAGCGTTCGGCGTAGTCATGACCCGAAAGATGCCGCCACGTCCTTCCGGGCGCCAACGTGTCCCGCCCGTCGAATCAGCATCCGAAGCACTGCTCTTCGGTGCCCACTCTTTATAAGCGCGCGCCTGTGCGGGATAGGTGGACTATCAAAGAGAGTAAGAACAAGAGAGCCGGGGAGAGCTGATCCTCGCAAGCGAGGTTCGAGAGCGACTCGGAGACTCGTCGCTCGCTCGTGTGTACCGGGGGATCATCTCGGAGAGCGAGTGCACCTCCTGTGATCGTGATCGGGAGACGGGAGAACGGCGGGAGCGGGATGCACTCCGAGATCGAGAACCGGGAGGCCGGGGGATCGCGCGAACGGATTCTCAGTGCACCGTTCGCACGACACGTCGCGATCGACTCAGCAATGTAGGTCGCGCCAGGCTCGCCTATGAGCGTGCTTTGCTCGGGAGGCTACCTGCCCCGCATCGCGATCGAGATCGTGCGCCACGGCGCGACGTCGTTCGACGGCGACACATCGCGGGACTCGATGGTCTGGTTCGTCACCCCGCTCGACGTGCGCGAGCGCGAGCGCGAGCCGCCTCGAACGGATCCGCCGGCTCGGGCATCGCGACGACGTTCGACTCCTCGGCCTTCGGCTCGACGATCGACGACTGCACGTGCTTCCGGACGTCGTCCATGTTCACGCGAAGTTCGCGCCCGATCTTCGACGCTCGGATCGCCCCCGACTTGATCAACTTCCGCACGGTCGTCGGAGGGAGCCCGGTCGCCTTGATCGGGATCCAGGCGTCTTGCGCGCGGAGCGCCCCGGCCTCTGCGAGAGCCTTCTTCACGGCGCGCTCGATCAGCCTCTCGAGGTCCTCGGGGGAGACGACGATCACCGTGGACACGCTCGTTAGGATGCCGCCTTCGTCGGCAAGGCCGATCTTAGGTCGATCGACCCCGAGTGTTGGCGCGGTCGCGGTGGCGGCATAGAGCTGGATCCATGGCGAGGCGCGCGACCGGATCGAAACCGAAGTGGGACGCGGGAAAAGGGCGCTGGGTCGGACGGCTCACGCTGATCGACGGGAGCCGCCCGTGGGTCCTCGCGCCGGAAGGGCTGCCGAACAATGCGCGCGGACAGGCACGCGCCGCGGAATGGCTCGCCGAACGAGCTGACGTCGCGCGCGCGGAGAAGATGATCGCGTCCGACTTCGGGCTGAAGGCGCGGAGCGCGGTGCCCGACTCGATCGCGCCCGTCCCGTCCGGCGAGACGTCCGATGCGTGGTACGAACGCTTCGCGCTCTACCGCAAGAACGAGGTCGGTTCTTCCGACGACGACAAGTGGCGCTGGCTGAAGTGGATCTCGCCCCGAATCGGGACGAAGGCGATCCGCGACGTCACGCCCGACGACATCGAGAACATCCGCGACGACCTGAACGCCGCCGTGCTCGCCTACGAAGCGGCGGGCAACCAGAAGGGCGAAGGTCGCCTTGCTCCGAAGACGGGGCGCCACATCTGGAGCGCGCTTACCGTCGCGATGAAGTACGCGAGCACGAAGAAGGGCCCACGCGAGCTCCGCGGCCGCGAAGACCTCGGCAACCCCTGTCGAGACATCCCTCCGCCGCGTGACGGAGCGAGCAAGCGGAGGCACTGGTGCCGCCCGCCGGAGATCACGTCCGTCCTCTCCTGCGCGGACGTCCCGCTGCCGTGGCGCGAGGCAATCGCGATCGGCTGCTACTTGCACCTGCGACCGGGCGAGCTGCACGAGCTGCGCGTGAAGGACATCGACATCGAGATCGGCGAGGTCCGGATCTGCCGCGCCTACGACGAGCGCGAGGGCAAGGTCACGACCCCGAAGACCGACGAGGGCATCCGCACGGTCACGATCCCCGACGCACTCCTCCCTCTGCTGAAGCGCATCGTCGACGAGCGCGAGGACGATGACCTCGTCGCGCCGATCGTGTCCGCGACCCCGGAGAAGTCGCGCGCGGGCATCTTCCGCGACTTCCTCAGGGCCGCGAAGGTTGAGCGCGCGGAGTTGTTCGTCGAGACGGCGACGCACCTGATGATCGACTTCCGCTCCCTCCGCGACTCGGGCATCACCTGGCGCTTCCTCGCGGAGCATCGTTCCGAGGTCGTGCAGCGCGAGGCAGGGCACGAACACATCTCGACGACGCTCGGGTACGCGAAGGAGGTTCAGAACCGAGGAGGTCGCTACGGCGTCCCGTTTCCTCCGCTCCCGTCGACCTTGATCGAGCCGATCGAGCCGGAACCCCCGCCGCAATCGTCTGGCGAATCGTCCGGGGTTTCTCGCCGTCGTGTGATTCCGCGGCGTTACTGGTCGGGGAGGCGGGATTTGAACCCGCGACGACAAGCACCCAAAGCTTGTGCACTACCGGACTGTGCGACTCCCCGGTCGAAACGCCCGATGACATAGCACGGCGGGAGGCGAACTGCATGTGGGCTCCGCGGCGGCTGGGTGGTGGAACCTCCTCCAGAAGGCCGCGTTTTCTTTGGCTCTGGCCATGGGCGAGGACGAATCGGGTGTCAGAAGCTCGGCCGTCCAACGTCCATCCGGCGAGGTGCCGTTGCTGCGAGGAGCACGAGGTCGTCATGAGTAGCGTCGCGCGGGCGGTGGGCCGCGCGGCTACCTGTGCGCGCGCGCTGCGGACGGCGGGCGACGAGGCGGCGTTTCGTCATGTGCGCGACGAGCTGGCCGGCGTGCTTCGCGATGAGGCGATCCGGGTCCTGGTGACGAACGGCGTGCCGGCGCAGGCGCGGGAGGATCTCGCGCAGGCGGTGACGCTGAGCGTGCTCGGACGCATCATCGACGGAGCCGTCGAGCCGGGGTTCGAGGACGGCTACCTCGCCGTCGCCGCGAAGAATCGCGCGCGCGATTGGCATCGCGAGTCGAGCGGCGTCTACGAGAAGACCGAGAGCTACGACGAGGACCTCCTCGTCGCGCCGGACCTCGATCCGTACATGGCGCTCGAGCTCGCCGAGGACGCCGAAGACTCGCGCGCGCTCGCCGATCGGGTGCTGCTCGTCCTCCGGGACGCGCCGCAGCGTTATCGCGAGGCGCTCGTGGCCGTCTATCTCGAAGGCGTGCCGATCGACTCGCTCGTGGACGAAGAGCTGTTCCGGGAGTGGCCGTGGGCTTCCGACGACGACGAGAGCGATCCTGTCGCCGCGCGACGGCGCGCTCGGGCGCGCGTCGACAAGCTGCTGCAGCGCGCGCGTGACTGGGTTCGCGCGCGCGTGGTCGCGAAACGGAGCACGCCCCCTCCCCCCGCCGAGGTCCTGCGATGAGCTCGATGCCTGCCACCGTGACGAGGCTCGATCCCGGCTCCGAGGGCGACTCGAAGACCGCGCTCGCCCGTCTCTGGAGCGAGCTCGACGCGGCTCGGAGCGCGCTCGCGCGCGGCCGATCGCCGGCAGTCGTGCAGGCCGCCGGAGAGCTGATGCACGCGCTCGGGAGCGCGCGGGTTCGCATGGAGCTCGCGCACGCGGCGACCGCGTTCGCGGAGGGGCTCGACGAGCGGCCGGACGCGGAGCAGTGGGTGTTCTTCGCCGTCGCCGCGCGGGCCACGCTCGATCGCGCCGAGAAGAGCGGCGCGCGGACGATCGCCGTCGAGCTCGAGCGGCTCGACGAGTCGTTCGAGGAGGCGCGCGAGGCGGTGCTGCTGCTCGAGCCCGAGGACTACAAAGAGGCCCTCGCGGCGACTCCGCCGAACACGCGCGTCTGGTGGGGCGAACGCGCACGGCTCGACGCCGGCCTTCGGGAGATCGACCTCGAGCGCGCGCTCGGCGATCTCGCCGAGCGCTGAGCGCCGGCGCCAAGCGCCGAACACCCGAGCGCCAGGCGCCCACGCGCCGAACGCCACGCGCCCACGCGCCAAACGCGCCGCCGCGCCCACGCGCCACTCCTTCGGCGGGCGCCCGCAGCGCGAACGCGCCCACGCGCCAAACGCGCCACGCGCCCACGCGCCAAACGCGCACGCCGCGCCGTCAGAAGCCAGCGCGCTTCACGTCATCCCCCGATGCCGCCCCAGACCCATCTCATCCGTCCCGTACCCGACGAGGCGCTCGCGCGCGCGGCGAAGCTCCTCGCCGCGCAAGGTCGCCGGCGTGAAGCCATCGTGCTGGTCGAGCGCGCGATTCGCGATCGGACTACGGCGGACCATGTCCTCCTCCTCGCGCTCCTCTTGCTCGACCGGGACGCGCCCGGCGATCGCCGCGTGGCGAACGCCTACCTGCAGCGCCTGCAGTGCCACATCGCGGAGATGGCCCGCGCCGTACGCAAGCGCGACTGACGCGCGCGTCGCCCGCGTCTCAGCTCACCTGGACCATCGCGGAAGCGACCGAGCGCGGCCGCGCTGGCGCGACGAGCGGCATGCGCTCGTACGTGATGAAGTAGCGCCCCGGTCCGACGTCCTTCACGACGAACGTGAGGTCTTGCGTCGAGATGCACTTCGACGCCCGCGAGGGCCGATCGTGAAGGATGCGGATCGCGTCGCTCGTCCGGAAGATGCGCGTGTCCGCGTCGCTCGAGCAGTAGTCCGTGACGCCGTGGACGACGACGCGGAGATCTCTTCCGTCGATCGTCGCCGTGATCGTCGGTCGAGGTCGCGGCGTCTTTTCGGCGGCGTGCGCCGGAGATGTGACGGGGAGTAGGAGAAGGGCGGTGAGGCTGGCTGAAACGAAGAAGCGCATCGTCGTGGGGAGGGACACTCCGAGAACGCCCGGAGGCGCGGCGACCTTTCACGCCGCACACGCTTCCTACGAACCGACGACGAGGACGATCTTGGGGCCCGACGCCGTCACGCCCAAGAGAGGATCTTGGGCCCGACGCCGTCACGCACACACGCGCTTGCGCTGAATGGCGGGAGGCGCAGCGTCAGGTCGAGCAGATCCAGACCGGGCCCGTGCGCGGTCCGGGAGCGGGCGCCGGCGGAGCTCCAGCGTCGTCGTCCGCCTCGCCCGCGTCGCCCGCGTCCCCGTCGGCCGGCGGCCCAGCTTCCGGAAGCGGCGTCACCGGACCGGGGATCTCGCCGATCACGCATTTGCACACGGCCTCGAGACTGCAGTCGCCCTGCTCGTCACGCGCCCCGACGAAGTTGACGACGCAGCCGACCGGGTAGTCGGTGTTCTGCGGCAGACGCGCGAGGAACGGCGAGGGGTTCGAGGCGGTGTTGCAGGTCTCCTGACCGGGAGCGGGAGGCTCGCAGAAGAACGAGAACGGCCCCTGGTTGCACGGCGGGAGCGCGGCGTCCGGCGCTTCGGTGGTCTGTTGCGAGGAGCAGCCGGTCGTCGAGGTCGACGACGCGAGGACCGCGAGGAACACGACGCCCGCGAGCAGCGAACCGACAGCGAGCGTCTGGGCCGAGGGCGTGCGCGATCGAACCATGCGAGGGACACCACGTTAGCGCGGCTCGACCGCACGCGGACGTTCTTTCGACGGCGGAACCCCGCCGCAATTCGCGACGGTCAGGCCACGCGCGCCTCGCGGCGATCAGGCCGTGCACGCCCCGCGACGATCAGGCCGCGCGCGCCCGCGGCGATCAGGCCGTGCGCGTGCGCAGCTTGCCGAGCGCCTCGGGCAACCCGGCCGGCGTGGCGCGCAGCTTCACGTAGAGGTGATCGCGATCCGTCTCGATCGCGCGGATGCCGAGCACCGGCGCGATCACGCTCAGCGCGCGCCGGATGCGCGGATCGGCGGCGAGCTTCGGCACCTTCATGAGGTCGACGACGACGCGATCGCCGTCGGCCTCCACGACCGCAGGCGGGCGCTTCGGGATGAACTTGACGAGGTTGCCCGGCTTCGAGAGATCGAGCGCGCCCGACTTGATCAACGTCGCGACGGGCGAGTCGCTGTCGCCGACGAGCGCGAGCTTCACGTCGCGGAGGCGGACGCCGACGCGCAGCGAATCCTCCGAGATCGAGACCTCGTCGATCTTGATCGCCGCGGAGGCGCGCACGGGGGTGCCCATCGCGTCGACCACGGCGCTGAAGCGGAGCGCGGGCGGCGTGCTCGAGATCTCGACGTCCTTCGGCGCCTTCGATCCCTTGATCTGGCCGGCGAACCAGCGAAGCGTCGCGAGGGGGACTCCGAAGCGGAGACCGGTCGCGTTCACCGCGGCGCGGACCACCTCGTCGGGGTTCTTCCTCACATAACCGACAGCGGCCTGAAGCATGGCGCGCGGGTTGAACATTGGGGGACAGCCAGAGTACCAACGCCGCCCCGCTCTGCAACGCTCGGACGCATGACGCACGCATGACGCGCGACGACACGACCGCGGCGTCCCGCGACGATGCCGATCGCCGCGCGCGGCGGAGGCTGAAAAGAGAAGAGGTGGCGCGTCTCGAAGACGGCCACCTCCTCTTGGTTTCGCGCGGCGTGTGCCGAGCGAGGAATCGGGTGGAGCAAAGGGGGATCGAACCCCTGACCTCCGCATTGCGAACGCGGCGCTCTCCCAGCTGAGCTATTGCCCCAATTCCAGTTGCAGGGGCCGCGGACTCTACGCGCGCCGAAAGAGAAGTCAAGTACGGTCGCACGTAGGCGGGCGCTTCAGAGCTGAATGTCTCCCGGCTGAGCCGTGATCGCCGGTGCGACCGTGCCGCTGTCGTCCGCCTCGTCGCCGCCGTCCGCGCCCGCGGCCGACGACGAGCCGGACGAGCTGCTGCTCGACGGGCTCCCGAAGGGGCGGTTCAGCTGATCGCACGCGGCCGTCGCGAGCGCGAGCGTCGTCAGGAGCGCGGCGGAGACCATGGCAGCGATCGAGAGGGGTCTCATGGGCCGCTATCTGTAACCCGCAACGAGCGCCTGAGCCAAGAGCCCCCAGCCGTCGATCGCGACGAAGAGCAGGAGCTTGAACGGCAGGCTGACCTGCGTGGGGCTCAACATCTGCATTCCGAGCGCGAGCAACACGTTCGAGACCACGAGGTCGATCACGAGGAAGGGCAAGTAGAGGAGAAAGCCGATCGCGAACGCCTCGGTGAGCTCGGTGACGACGAACGCGGGCACGAGCACCGACAGGTCGTCCGGTCCGACGCTCGCGCGCTCGGCCTCCGGTCGCGCGTTCTTGGCGACGGCGAAGAAGCGGCCTCGCTCCTTCTCGGCGGAGTTCTTCGCGAGGAACTCGCGCATCGGCTCGCGCACGGCCTCGATGCCCTTCTCGACGAGGTAGGTCGTGTCCTGCGTCTTGCCGCCCTGCGCGAGCGGCGCGGCCTTGTCGAAGATGCGCTGGCCGACCGGCGCCATCGCGATCAGCGTGAGCGAGGTCGCGAGCGCCATGATGACGGTGTTCGACGGCACGTTCTGCGCGCCGATCGCGCTGCGGACGATCTGGAGGACCGTCGAGATCTTCACGAACGCGGTGACGCCCATGAAGACGAACGGCAACAGCGATACGAGCGCCAGCGCGACGACGAGCGCGATGGGCTTGCCGAGCAGATCGTCGGCGCGCACGGGATCGCCGGGCGCGAGCGCACCGAAGGCGAGCGCCCCGAGCGTCATGCGCCGTCCTCGTCGCCCCGGCGCGTCGTCGCGTCGCCGTCGCTCGCGGCCCCGCCGTTCGTGCTCCCGCCGTTCGTGCTCCCGCCGTTCGTGCTCCCGCCGTTCGCGACCTCGCCGTTCGCGGCCCCGCCGTTCGCGCTCCCGCCGTTCGCGCGCACCGAGCCGCCCTTGTCGCGGCCGAGCACGCGCGCGAGCACGTCGGAGAACCCCGCCGTCTCGATCGCTTCTTCGGGCGGCATCTCGCTCGCGGAGAGGTCGCCGAGCTTGGTGAACCCGGCCTCGGACGCGCCGACAACGATGACCCGCCCGGCCACCTTCACCAGGTAAATCGCGCGCCGCGCGTCGAGCGGCAGGAGCCCGACGAGCTCGATCGGTCCGCGCGGCCGCCCGATGCCGAGGCGCCGCGCGCCGTACAACACGACGAACGCCAGCGCGCAAACGGCGAGCAGCGTCACGACGGTCTGGACGATGTACCCCGCGTAGGACCCCACGACCCCTCTCGCGCGAGACCATCGACGAGCGCGCGCCGGGGGTCAACCCCGGAACCGCTCCGGAACGTGGAATCTGGGATGCGCGCGGGAACGAGGCCGCCTGAACGGCGCGCTCCGGGACGAGCACGCCGAACGACACGCGCCGGAACGAGGCCGCCCGACGCGGCGCGGTCACTTCGGGACGATGATCGCCCCGCAGTTGACGAACTCGAGCGTCGTGTCGATGCGGAAGTTCGAGGCGTTCGTGCGGCGCTCGGCGTGGAAGACGTCGAGCGGGTACTTGCCCCCCTTCGTGATGCCGAGCTCCGCGGCGACGTCGTCGAGCTTCACCGTCGCCGAGTGCGCCGGGTGGAGGCCGCCGAGGTCGATCCCGAGCTTGCCGTTGAAGAACGTCCAGAGGTCGTCGTCGCCGGTGAAGGTGAACGTCTCGCCGCCGCGGTAGACGAACTCGAGGTGCAGCTCGAACGTGAAGTGGAAGTTGTGCGGCTGCTTGTTCGCGTCCTCGCCCGAGTTGCCGAAGCCTTTGCCGTCGATCGGAAAGAACGCGTTGCTCGAGAAGGTCAGGACGCCCGCCGAGCTGGGCTGGAGCGGCAGGACGTACTCGAACGCCTGGTTGACCCCGTCGGTGTTCCGGTACCACTGGTCGAACGCCGCCTTGCTCGTGAGCTGCTGGCCGTGCGTGCCGTCGCCGGTCGTGGACGCGAAGACGGGCTTCTTGTCGGCGCCGAGCTCGACCTGCACGAGCCCCTTCGTCGGCGAGGCTCCGGTGAAGGCCTGAAAGTCCGGGTGACCGCCGGCGACGTTCGCCGCCTTGAAGTCGCGGACGAGGCCGGTGAGGTTGGGGTTGCAGCCGTCGCCGGGCCCCGCCTCGCCGGCTCCGCCGTCGCCGTCACCGCCTCCGCCACCGAAAGGGCCGCTGTTCGGGCCGGCGGCCGAGCCGCCCTTGTCGTCGTCGTCGCCGCCGCCGAAGATCGAGAGGAGCCCGCCGTCTCCGCACGCGGCGAGCGAGGACGACAGGACGGCGAGGACGGCGACGACGCGGCGCATCCTTCGAGCCTAGCGCGGCCGTGCGCAGGACCGAAGCCGCTGTTGACGCATCGCGACGGGGGCCGTAGAGAGCGGCGAAACGGTCCAATGGCACTCGTCGTCCAGAAGTTCGGGGGCACCTCGGTCGGCTCGGTCGAGCGCATTCGCAACGTCGCGAAGCGGGCGATCGCGACGCAGAAGGAAGGCAACGACGTCGTCGTCATCGTGAGCGCGATGAGCGGCGAGACCAACCGCCTCCTCAAGCTCGCGCACGAGGTCATCGCGATCCCGGAAGCCCGCGAGATGGACGTCATCGCCGCCACGGGAGAGCAGGTCACCTCGGCGCTCCTGTCGCTCGCCATCCACGCGGAGGGCGGCCAGGCGCGCTCGCTCCTCGGCCACCAGGTGAAGATCCTCACCGACGGCGCGTTCAGCAAGGCCCGCATCAAGACGATCGAGGGCTCGAAGATCTTCTCGACGGTCAAGAAGGGCCAGATCGCCGTCGTCGCCGGCTTCCAGGGCGTCGACGAGCACGGAGACATCACGACGCTCGGGCGCGGCGGCTCGGACACCACGGCCGTCGCGGTCGCCGCGGCGATCGGCGCGGACGCGTGCGAGATCTACACGGACGTCGACGGCGTCTACACGACCGACCCCAACGTGTGCCCCTCGGCGCGGAAGATCTCGAAGATCTCCTACGAGGAGATGCTCGAGCTCGCCTCGCTCGGCGCGAAGGTGCTGCAGATCCGCAGCGTGGAGATTGCGATGAAGTACGGCGTTCCCGTCCACGTCCGAAGCTCGTTCAACGACTCCCCCGGCACCTGGGTGACCGGCGAGGACAAGTCGCTCGAGGACGTCGTCGTCGCGGGCGTCGCCTACGACAAGTCCGAGGCGCGCGTGAACGTCATCGGCCTGCACGACAAGCCCGGCGTCGTCGCCGATCTGTTCAGCTCGCTCGCGGAGAAGAACGTCTCCGTCGACATGATCATCCAGAACGCGACGACCGGCGCCTCCGACCGCGCCGACGTCACCTTCACGCTCGCGACGACCGATCTCGTCCGCGCGAAGCCGTTCATCGAGGAGGTCGGCAAGCGCCTCGGCGCTCAGGAGATCCGCTACGACCAGGACGTCGTGAAGGTCTCGATCGTCGGGCTCGGCATGCGCTCGCACGCCGGCATCGCGGCGCGCATGTTCCGCATCCTCGCGGCGGAGAACATCAACATCCAGGCGATCTCGACGAGCGAGATCAAGGTGAGCTGCCTGGTGCACGAGAAGTACACGGAGCTCGCGGTGCGCGCGCTCCATGACGGCTTCGGCCTCAGCGAAGACAAGAGCGCGAAGTAGCGCGCCTCCGGGGCTCTTTCTCGAGGGGTTTCACCCCGCGAGCTCCCCGAATCGTCCAATCCTCGGACGACTCTTCAGTAGCCCCACATGTACTCGAAGCGCAGGAGCGCCGTCGTGTACGAGGGGTACGTGTCCATCTTGCTGATCATCAGGTGCTGCCGGACGCCGACGCCGACGGCGAACTGACGATTGAGCTGGTAGTCGATCCCCGCGGCGAGCGAGAGGCCGGGGAGGATGAGCGGCGACTCGAGCGTTCCGCCCGCGAGCCGGTAGACCCCGCCGCCGAGCCCCACGTACGGGACCCAGCGGAGGATGTCGATCACGTAGGTGACGCCGAGCGCGCCGTGGTCGACGGCGGCGGGACGGTTCCGCGGGCTGTCGGGGAAGTCCTGCTTCTGCTTGGCCGCGACGACGACGCTGCTCGCCTCGAGGCTCAGGTTCCACTGGTCCGTCAGACCGTAGGCGTAGTGGATCCCACCACCGATGCCGGTGCTCGCGGTCGACTTGCCCTCGATCCGCAGGCTCCCGATGGCGGGCGCGAGGCCGAGGTGATGCTGCCGCTCGATCGCGCGCGCGTCCGGCGCCGCGAGGAGCGTAGAGGCGAGGCCGGCTGCCGCGCAGGCGGCGGCGACCTTCTTCGTCGCCGCGCGCGCGCCCGATCGCGGCCCCTCCTCAGTCGATCGACACGAGGTCGATCTCGAAGAAGAGCGTAGATTTCGGGGGGATCGTTCCAACACCTCGGTCACCGTATGCGAGATCGGACGGGATCGTCAGCTTCCGTTTTCCGCCGACCTTCATGCCGACGAGGCCCTGCTCCCACCCCTTGATCACCGTGCCGTTGCCGACCGTGAAGCTGAACGGCTGGCCGCGCTTCCGCGACTGATCGAACTCCGTGCCGTCGGCGAGTGTTCCCACGTAATGCACCTTCACGGTGTCGCCGGTCTTCACCGCGCGGCCGGAGCCCACGGTCACGTCCTTGATGCCGAGCGACGTGCTCGGAGCCGCCGGCGCCGCAGCCGGCAGCGGCGCGGCGCCCGCGGGCTCGCGGAGCACGCGATCGACGAGCTTGCGGAACTTGTTGAACGGCTGCGCGCCGGAGACGAAGTACGGACCGACGAAGAAGGCGGGCGTTCCGCTCACGCCGGCCTCCGTCGACGCCTTCTCGTCCGCGTCGACGGCCGCCTTGTGGATGCGACCGTCGAGGGCCTTCGCGAAGCGCTTCATGTCGAGCCCGATCGACTTCGCGTAGCCGTCGAGGTCGCTCCGCTCGAGCGCCTGCTGGTTGTCGAACAAGAGCTTCTGCATCTTCGTGAAGCCGTCGTTGCCCTTCTGCGCGTGCGCCTCGCGCGCGGCCTCGGCGGCCAGCGGCGCGCGCGGGTGCATCGGGAGCGGCTTGTCACGCCAGACGATCTTGATCTTGCCGGGGTAGGCCTTGAGGAGCTCCTCCATCGTCGCCTCGGCCCGCTTGCAGAACGGACACTGGAAGTCGCTCACCTCCTGGATGACGACCTTCGCGTTCGCCGCGCCGCGGAACGGAGCGCCGGCGGCCGCGGGGGCGATGCCCTTCTTCTCGGGCTCCGCCGCCGCCGTGCCGTCCTTGATCAGCGCGTCGTAGAGCGCCGCGCGCGGCGTCCCCTGCTTGAGCAGCGCCTCCGCCCGCGCGATCTCCTCGTCGATGACCGACTTGAACTTGTCGAAGGGCTGCGCGCCCACGAGGCGGCGCCCGTTGATGAAGAAGTGCGGCGTCCCGGCGGCCTTGAAGTCGTCGCCGAGGTCGACGTCTTCCTCGATGCCCTTCTTGAACGCCTTCGCCTTCACGGAGGCCATCGCCTTGGCCGCGTCGAGCTTCGCCTCGCGCGCGATGCGCTCGAGATCGGAGTCCTCGAGCGTCTGCTGGTTGTCGAACAGGAGGTCGTGGACCGTCCAGAAGGCCGCGTCGCCCTTCTGCGCGCGAGCGGCGCGCGCGAGCTGGGCCGCCGGCTCGGCGCGCGGATGGAACGGGAGCGGCATGTCGCGCCAGACGACGCGCACCTTGTCGCCGTACTCCCGCCGAACGCGCGCGAGCGACTCCTCGACGCGCTTGCAGAACGGACACTGGAAGTCCGAAAACTCGACGATCGTGACGAGGGCGGTGGCCGGGCCGCGCGCGGGCGCCGAGCCCACCGGGATCTTGTGGACGATCTTGACCTGCGCGACGGCGGCGCTGTCGTCGTCGTCGTCGTCGTCATCGTCGCCGCGCGACGGCTTGAAGTTCGCGGCGACGAGGCGGGTGTAGACCTTGTCGCGCGGGGCGCCGCGCTCCACGAGCGACTTCGCCTTCTCGAGCTCGGCGTCGACGATCTCCTTGAAGCGCTCGAACGCCTGCGCCCCCGAGAGCGACACGCCGTTGATAAAGGACATCGGCGTACCGTTCGCGTTGAGCCGCTTGGCGACGCTCACGTCGAAGTCGACCTTCTGCGCCCAGCGCTTCTTCGCGAGGCCCTCCTCGAGAGCGCGCTCGTCGGCGCCCGCCGCCACGCCCCACGCGCGGATCGCCTCGGGCGACATCACCGACTGCCGGCGGAACGCCGTCGCGTGGTAACGCCAGAACGCCTCGGGCCCGGCGAGCGCGAGGACTCCCTGACCGACCTCGGCCGCGAGGCGGGCGTGCTCGTGGAACGGCAGCGGGTTGTTCTTGAAGACGATCCGGACGTTGTCGCTACCGTACTCCTCGCGCACGCGGTCGAGCGTCGTCTCGAGGCGGGTGCAGAACGGGCACTGAAAGTCGGAGAAGACGACGATCGTGACGTACGCGAGCCGGCTCCCGCGGACGGCGTCGTCCGTCGAGATCGGGATCAACGCGTCGTCCTCCGAGGCCTCCGCGGACGCGGCGGGCGCAGTCGGATGGGGTCCACCCTTGCCCACCACGAGATCGCCCGCTGGCTTCGCCGGCGACGACTTCGGCGCCGCTCCGCACGCGGCGAGTGCCGCGAGGAGCGCGAGGAGGCAGACGACGAGAGGGAAAGACGGACGCGGAGCGATCCAGGACGGCTTCACGCCGCACGGTCTAGCGCGACATCGCCCTCGTGTACACGCGGGCGGTCAGCGCTCGAAGAGCATCGGCTCCCGGATCGTGGTGACGAACTTCCGGATGGCCCGGAGCGTCGGCTCGTCGAGACCGACGAACTGGATCCCGAGCCCCGGCGGGACGTCGTCGTCGCCGGTGTACGCTCGACTCCACCGCACCTCGCCGAGCGTCATGATGCGCGCCGGGTGACGCGGGAGCTCCAGGTGGATGGCCACGAGCGAGCCCGTCGGGAGGAGCACGTGCGTCGCCACGAACACGCCACCTTCCGACAGGTTCATCGTGAGCCCCGTCCAGAAGTTGTGCTCGCTGCAGAGGTCGATGCAGAGGTACGCGTTCGCGCGCGGAGCCCTCCGCATCTGCGTCCTCGGCTCCGCGTTCTCGTGCTCGATCAACTTGATGGCAGCGCCCATCGCCCGGTTCTCCCTCGCTCTGGACGCTGGTTGGGTGCGCCCTTCCCCCGCTTCAACGGCGGGTCCGCCCCGTTCTTCAGTTTGTTCCCGTCGCGAGGAGCCGGAGGCCGGCGCTCGCCAGGCCGTTGACGCTTTCGTCATCGGCGTGGCTCGTACCGTCATGAAGATCGCGCTCAACCGCTGCGATCGCGCCCCGAGCGGGCCCAGGAGCCCCGCGATCGCTCGGTCCCGCTTGGTATGGAGGCTGCTCTATGCACCGCCATGCAGAACGAGTTCGACCCCCCCGAGGGAGGAGAAGAGGCGACCGAGGCGCTCGACACGGTCGTGATCCTCCCGAGCCAGACGGCGGCGGAGATCGCGGGGGCGTGCCGCGAGGCGGCGCTCACGTTCATCAACGAGTCGAAGGCGTGGGGGAAGGCCGAGCTCGGGATGTGGCTCACGGGGACCTACGCGGCGCTCACCCAGCACGCGTCCAAGGAGAGCCCCGGCCAGGTGTGGCCGGTGCCGCTCTTGCGCGACATCGACGCGCGACTCATCGAGCGGATCATGGAGAGCGCGCGAACGGAGATCTTCGAGACGCTCGCGGCCATCGCGAAGGACAACTCCGCGAGCTTCGTGCTTCGCGCGCTCATCGCGGGGACCGTGATCCGCTGCCAGGACGGCCAGGGAGAGCCCGCGTGGGCGCCGACCGGCGAAGCGCCGCGCCTCGCCGACCGCGTCCTGTCGCTCTTCGCGGTCGACTACCTCGCGCGTCCGGGCGACTACGAGACCGAGCTCAGCGTCTGCCGCCAGTGCGAGACCGTCGCCTTCGACGGGATGGCGAAGATCCGCGGTTGCAGCCACGGCATGCAGCACAGCGCGCTGGCTCCCCGACGTCACTCCACCATGCCCTACCCGCCGCTCGGCGCGTGAGGTCATGAGCCGGGGTCTCTTCTGACCCAGGGTCGCCGTGGACAACGCGGCCCGCTCCTGGCGACCGCTCGAAACGGCGAAAATCCAGGACCCAGCTTCCGACTCGAAGTCGGCTTCGCGTTTGCATTGAGACCTGAACGTCCGGGCGTCACCCCCCGGAGTGTGAGGAGACCTCTTGTCCATGCGCCTGTCTGCCATTCCTCAGCCCGTCCACTCGTTCGAGGCCCAGCCGCGGCGCAACCTTCACACCCTCCGCCCCACGAGCCGGGGCAAGATCATCAGCCAGGACACCCGGCTCGCGCAGGTGCTCGAGACGATCGACCGCGTGGCGCGCTCGGCGTGCACCGTGCTCGTCACGGGCGAGAGCGGGACGGGCAAGGAGCTCGTCGTCGCCGCGCTTCACGACGCGAGCACGCGCCGGAGCGCGCCGCTCGTCACGATCAACTGCGGCGCAATCCCGAACGAGCTCGTCGAGAGCGAGCTGTTCGGCCACGCCAAGGGCGCCTTCACCGGCGCGCAGGGCTCGCGTCGCGGCCTCGTCGCGGCGGCCGAGGGCGGCACGCTCTTCCTCGACGAGGTCGGCGAGCTCCCCCTCGCCGTGCAGGTGAAGCTCCTCCGCCTCCTCCAGCAGCGTGAATACACGCCGCTCGGCGAGACGCGCGCGATGAAGTGCGACGTCCGCATCGTGGCCGCCACCAACCGCGATCTCGAGGCCGAGGTGAAGGCGGGCCGCTTCCGCGAGGACCTCTACTACCGACTCAACGTGATCCACGTCGAGCTCCCCGCGCTCCGCGAGCGCAAGGGCGATCTCGGCCTCCTCGCGCGCCACTTCTGCCGCGTGTTCGCCGAGCGCGCCGGTCGCGACGACCTCCGCGGGCTCTCGGACGAGGCCGTCACCGCGATCGAAGCCTACCCGTGGCCGGGCAACGTCCGCGCGCTGGAGAACGCGCTCGAGCGCGGCGTCCTGCTCGCGCGCGGCCCGTTCGTCGAGGCCGAGGACGTCTTCGGCCGCGTCGCGCGCGCGCTCCACAAGCCGACGCCGGCGCCTGCGGCCGAGGCGTCGACCGCCCCGGCCCCGGTCTTTGCGCCGGCCGAGCCCACGCCGCCCTCCATCGACGTGCAGCGCGAGCTCCGCGCCCTCTTGCCGATCGCCAACGCGCCGCCGCGGACGCAGTTCCTCCCGGCGGTGGTCCCCTCGGCCGTCTCGCCGGCCACCCCGGCGGACCTCGCCACCGCGCCCGCCGGCGCCCCCGCTCCGGCGGTCGACAACACCGCCGCGGGCGCCGTCCGTCGCGGCTCGGACCCGCGCTTCCCCCGCGTTCTCCCCGACACCGGCGTCGATCTGTTCAACGCGATCGACAGCTACCAGAACAACTTGATCCGCCAGGCGCTCACGCGCACGGCGGGCAACCGCAACCGCGCCGCGCAGCTCCTCGGCCTGAACCGCACGACGCTCGTGGAGATGATCCGCCGCCGCGGCCTCTGAGCCGCCGCGAGGTCCGACGACGAGCGAGCCGGCCGTGCGCGCCGGCTCAGTCGTCGTCGCCGGACGGTGACTCCGACGACGACGACGGCTTGCTGCGGACGAGGCGGCGGAAGTTCGACCGGTCGAGGCCCGATCGACGCGCCGCCTCGGACATGTTTCCGCCCGTGATTCGAAGAATCGACGCGACGTAGGCCTCGGTGAAGTCGGCGACGACACGCTTCTTCGCGTCCGCGTAGGCGAGCTCGTGGAGGCCCAGCGACGCGACGGCGTCCTCGATGGACGACCGCGCAGGCACGTCCGACGCGGACGGCTCGGCCGCCGTGCTCGCCGCGCGGATCGCGCCCGACGGAGGCGGACCGCTCTTCGCCCGGCTGGCGATCTCGGGCGGCAACGCCGACGCGCCGAGCACGTCGCTCTCGTCGAGGACGAGAGCGCGCTCGATGGCGTGCTCGAGCTCGCGTACGTTGCCCGGCCAGTCGTAGTGCGTGAGGCACCTCGCGGCGTCGGGCCCGATGCGCGGCACCGGCCGCCCCGCCATCTCGGCGTACTTCTGGAGGAAATGCTGCGCCAGCCGCAGCACGTCGTCGTCGCGCTCGCGGAGCGGAGGCAGGTTCACGGCGATGACGTTGAGCCGGTAGAAGAGGTCCTGACGGAACGTGCCGGCCGCGATGGCGGCCTTGAGGTTCGCGTTCGTGGCCGCGACCACGCGGACGTCGACGTGCTTGACCGAGTCGCTCCCGACGGGCTTCACCTCGCCGGACTCGAGCGTGCGGAGGAGCTTCACCTGCGCGCTCGTCGGCAGATCGCCGATCTCGTCGAGGAAGAGCGTGCCGCCGTTCGCCGCCTCGAAGAGGCCGGCGCGCGCGGAGAGCGCCGTCGTGAAGGCGCCGCGCGTATGGCCGAAGAGCTCGCTCTCGACGAGCTCCTGCGGAATCGCGGCGCAGTTGACCGCCACGAGCGGCTTGCTCGCGCGCCGTGACCGCTGATGGATCGCGCGCGCGACGAGCTCCTTGCCCGTGCCGCTCTCGCCGAGCACGAGGATCGTCGAGTCCGCCTTCGCGACGCCCGAGATGATGCGGTTCACCTCGCGCATCTGCGCGCAGAGGCCCACCATCTCGCCTGGGCGGAGGTCGGCGAGCTCCCGCTGGAGCCGCTCGGTACGCTCGCGCAGGCGCTTGTGGCCCGCGGCGTTCAAGACCTCGATGACGATCGACTCGTTCGCGACGAACGGCTTGGTCAGAAAGCCGTAGGCGCCTTCCTTGACCGCGCTCACCGTGGTCGCGATGTCGGCGAACGCCGTCATCATGATGACCTCGGCCGGGTAGCGCGCCGCCTTGATGCGCGACAGGAGCTGCGGCCCCGTCATGCTCGGCATGCGAACGTCGAGAAGTGCAACATCGAAGGGCTCGCGCTCGAGGAGCTCGAGCGCCCCCGCACCGCTCTCGACGGCGGACGGGAGCATCCCCGCGTTGCGGAGGACGCGCGAGATGGCGTTTCGCACGCCGCTCTCGTCGTCGACCACGAGCACACGAATCGGAGCCTCGCCGTCGGGGCGAAGGGAGGGTCGGTCTTCCGCGTTGGTAGCCGCCCCCGGCTCGGTCATTGTGCTCCTCCGCGCTACGCCGCGAGATTCAGCTCTCCCGGCTGCTCCGTCAGGAGCTGCTTGAGCTGCGAGGTCGCACGCGCAAGCAATTGCGAGACTCGAGCTTCACTCAAACCAAGCGATGACGCAATGGCCTTGCTCGAGACATCGTCGAAGTAGCGCATCCGAACGATGGTGCGCTCGCGCGCCGGGAGCTTCTCGACGGCGCGGCGAACGTCCACACTCGAGCGCCGGATCTCGACCTGCTCGAACGGCGACGGCCCCTCCTCGCGGAGCGAGTGCGTCGGGGGAAGGTCGTCGAAGCCGACCACGACGACGCCCGTCTTCTCCTCGCCGTTCGACGCCGTCGTCGGCGCGTTCTTGATGACGGGGGCGCCGCTCTGCGCGGCGCTCGCGGCCGGGGTGCGGCGGCGGCGGGGAGACCAGTCGTGGCGGCGCAGCTCGTCGATCACGGCGCCGCGGATGCGGATGCGCGCATAGGCGGTGAGCATCTCCGGGCAGGTGTGCTTCTGCGAACGGAGCGCGTGGAGCAGGCCCACCGAGCCGGCGGCGACGAGGTCCTCGCGCTGGACGCTTCGCGGGACGCGACGCATGAAGTCGGCGACGATGCCGAGGACGAGGTGCATGTGAGCGGCGAAGTCGCTGTTCGAGAGCGTGAGCGGGGCGGGCTGCGTTTCCATGACAGGTGCTTCAGCACCCTCCGTGCCACCGCCCCGCCGCGCCGTGGACAGCGCTAAAATCGTGCATTTCCGAGAATTGACCGCAAACACCGGCGTCATCCACCTGGCGCCGACCACCAAGGAAGTGGCGCTCGTCAGAAGGATGGCGGTCAGCCGTTTCGCGCACGGGAAACACCGTCACGCCGCCATCCGGCGCGGCGACAGGAGGCTCGTGATGTACGACTCCCAGAACCGCTTGTCCTCGCCGTTCAGCGCGAAGAAGCGCACACCGATCCCCGCACGCCCGCTGCCGTCGGCCACGACGCGGACGGGGACGCCGTTGAGCTCGACGGTCTTCGTCGGGAGCTCGATGCGGATGCGCAGGAGCTGGTTCAGCGGGGGCGGCGTGTTCGTGCGGATGAAGAGCCCTCGGTAGCTCGCGTTCAGGATCTCGATGCGTTCGGCGGAGCCGACGCGGAGGATCTGGGCGGGGGGCGAGGCGTGCGCGCGGACGTCGCGGCGGCGATCGGACGAATCCATGGACTCGATGAACGTCGCGAGCGAGCGACCGTTAAGTCCGCGGTGAGTCGACTTTCCACGATTCCGCGGACTCCCACGTTGACGTGAGCCAGCCGCGCTGTTCCGATGGAGCTCGTTTTGATGGACCTCGTTCCGATGGGCCTCGCCCGATGATGAACAAGCCGACGCGAGAGCTCCCGGCGCGGCGGGATACCCCCGCGGACGGCGCGCGCCCGCGCCTCTTGCTCGTCGAGGACGAGGACGGGCTCCGCCACGCCCTCGTGCGCACACTCTCCGAGACGTTCGACGTGACGGCGGTCTCGGACGGCTCCGCGGCGGCGGAGCTCCTCGTCAAGGAGACGTACGACGGCGTCCTCAGCGACATCGGCCTGCCGGGCATGTCCGGCGTCGACCTCCTCCGCCTCGTCCGTACCTACGACCTCGATGTACCCGTCGTGCTCATGACCGGCCAGCCGAGCGTCGAGACCGCCATCGCCGCGCTCGAGCTCGGGGCGCTGACGTACGTCCAGAAGCCGTTCGCGCACGACGTGCTCCACGGCACGCTCCTCCGCGCCGCCAAGCTCGCGCGCCTCGCCAGGACCAAGCGCGAGGCGGTCGCGGCCGGCGTCGGCGGCTCTCCCCTCGCGGGCGATCGCGCGGGCCTGCACACCTGCTTCGATCGTGCGCTCGAGACGCTGTCGATCGTCTTCCAGCCGATCGTCGATCGCCGCGCGCGCAAGACCATGGGCTTCGAGGCGCTGATGCGCACCAAGGAGCCGTCGATGCCCCACCCGGGCGCGCTGCTCGAGGCCGCCGAGCGGCTCGGTCGTATCCAGGAGGTCGGCCGCCGCGTGCGCGAGCTCGCGGCGACGTCGTTCCGCCCGCCGGACGACGGGATGACGCTCTTCGTGAACCTCCACCCGGCCGACATGCTCGACTCGAACCTCTACGACCGGCACGCGCCGCTCACGAAGATCGCCGACCACGTCGTCCTCGAGATCACCGAGCGGGCCGCGCTCGACGACGTCACGGAGACGAAGCACCGCGCCGCCGAGCTTCGCCGTCGCGGCTTCAGGCTCGCCATCGACGACCTCGGCGCGGGCTACGCGGGGCTCACGAGCTTCGCGACGCTCGAGCCCGAGGTCGTGAAGCTCGACATGTCGCTGATCCGCGGGATCGAGGGCTCTCCCGTGAAGAGGCACATCGTCGAGTCGATGACCCGGCTCTGCCGCGAGCTCGACATGCACGTCGTTGCGGAGGGCATCGAGACGATGCCGGAGCTGGCGACCGTGATCGACCTCGGCTGCGACTACCTCCAGGGCTACCTCCTGGGTCGACCGGGCCCCGCCCTCGTCCCGTCGTCGCAGAGCTGGTGACGAGGCGCCTCGCGCGACGGCGCGAGGTTCAGCCCTGCGGGGCGGTCAGGTTGAGCGAGAGCCAGTAGTCGCCGAGCTGCTTGGCGGCGTCGAGGAACTCGACGAAGCTGATCGGCTTCCGTACGTAGCTGTTCGCGCCGAGCGCGTAGCTCCGCTCGATGTCCGTGTGCTCCGCCGACGACGTCAGCATCACGACGGGCAGGTTCGACGTGCGCGGCTCGTGACGAATTCGCTCGAGGACCTGAAAGCCGTCGAGCTTCGGGAGCTTGAGATCGAGCAAGACGACCCGCGGGAGAGGCGCGCTCGGCGAGGCGCCGGGCTTCCCGTGGAGGAACTCGAGCGCGACGACGCCGTCCTCCGCGACGTGGATCTCGCGGTTCGGCTCGTGCTTCCGGAAGGCACGCAGCGCAAGCGCGGCGTCGTCTTCGTTGTCTTCGACGAGGAGGATCACGTGATCGATAGTTCTACCACGTCGAGGGCTCTCGATGGGCACGCGCGATGCTCCACCCCGCGAAGACGCATCGCTTTTCCCCTCGTCGCGGTCTCGTCGCGGTCGACCATCGAAGGTGCCAGCCATGCTTTGCCGAGAGCTGATGAGGACCCCCGTGGTCTCTTCCCACCTGGACGCCCCCGCCTCGCACACCGCGGCGCTCATGCGAACGCGGAAGCTCGGCTTCGTCCCGGTCTGCGACGAACGGGGGCGCGTCGTCGGGACCGTCACCGATCGCGACCTCGCGATCCGCGTCCTCGCCGAGTGCCAGACGGCCAACATGGCGCGCCTCCACGCGAGCACGCCGCTACGCTATGTGATGACGCCCGGCCCGATCACCTGCGCGCCGGACGACGAGCTCGAGCTCGCGGAGGATCTGATGCGCCGCTACCACAAGAGCCGGATCATCTGCGTCGACGAGGAGCGCAGGCCCGTCGGGGTGATCAGCCTCTCGGACATCGCGCGGCGCGACCAGGCCGACCGTGTCGGCGAGCTCTTGCGCGCCATTACGGAGCGTGAGGTCCGCGGCTGAGGCGCGCGCCGCCCCGCGGCCGGGGCTCGGGCGCCGGCCGCCGGCCAGCTCGGGCGCGAGGGGCGGCGACGGCGAGGCGACGGCCCCACGCCGGCGAGGCCGGAGAAACGCCGGACGAATCATCGACTTCGTCCCTCGGGAGGAGCCCGCCATCCACGCCCGCGCACGCAGTGGGGCGACCTCGGCCCGCAGGTGCGACTTTCTCCGCGCTTTTTCGAGGCTCGCCGTACACTTGAAGGTTGGGCTGCACCACGTCGAGCGCGTTGTATCCCGACAGAAGCTGTAATAGCGTAAAGAACGAATTTGTCGTTTTCACTTTGACGAAGCAGCCAAGTACGACTAAGGAGAGAAATCCGTGAAAATCGTCAGCGACCAACTTTTGACTTCCAGCGAGGTCGGGGAGCTCCTCCAGGTGAACCCCAGCTCCGTCAAGAAGTGGGTGGACGATGGACTGCTCATCGCATTCCGCACGCCGGGCGGCCACCGGCGCATCCGCGCGGCCGACCTCGTCACGTTCCTCGTTCGCCACGACATGCCCATCCCCGCCGACCTTCAGGACGCCGCGAAGAAGCGACTCCTGATCGTCGACGACGAGGTCGATCAGCTCAAGGCGCTCTCGCGCTCGCTGAAGCGCTTCGCCGACCGCGTCGAGGTCACGACGACCTCGAACGGCATCGACGCGCTCGTGCTGGTCGGCTCGTTCCACCCGCACGCGGTCCTCCTCGACGTGTACATGCCCGGCATCGACGGGCTCGAGGTGTGTCGTCGCCTGAAGAAGAACCCCGCGACGAAGGACGTGGCCGTCTACGTCGTGAGCGGTGCGTTCACGTCCGCGCTCGAGCAGAAGGCGCTCGAGGCAGGCGCGGTGAAGTGTCTCCCGAAGCCGATCGACGTTCGGCTCCTCTTGTCCTTGATGTTCCCAGCACGCGGCAGCGAGTTAGAAGCTCGCGCCCAATAACGAAGAGAAGGTCTCCATGGGCTTTGCAGCACGTAGTTTGGACGCGTCCCTCGTCACACCGGACACGTCCCCCCCCGCCGACGAGTCGTCGCGTCAATCGATGATCGTCAAGCGGGAGGCGAAGCCCACCGCGAGGACCGCCGACGTCCTGGTCGACATCCTCGTCGACGCGGGCGTGGAGGTGATCTTCGGCCTGCCTGGCGGCCCGATCGCCCCGATCCACGACGCGCTGCTCGACCGCCCGGAGATCCGGACGATCACCACGAGGCACGAAGCCGGCGCGATCTTCGCGGCGGCCGGCTATGCGCAGGCCACGGGCAAGCTCGGCGTCGTCGTCGTGACCTCTGGCCCTGGGATCCTCAACGCCATGACGGGCCTCGCGTCCGCCCACGCCGACGGGCTCCCCGTGCTCGTGATCACGGGCGAGGTGCCGCGCGAGCGCTTCGGTCAGGGCGCCGTGCAGGAAGGTACGAGCGAGGGGCTCGACATCGTCCACATGGTGAGGAGCATCTCCAAGTTCGCCGCGGAAGCGCGGGACCCGAACACGGCACCGGGCCTCCTCCGGCGCGCCATCGCGACGGCCACCAGCGGCCGGCGCGGTCCCGCCGTCATCACGCTCCCGATGGATGTCGGTACCGCGCACTCGCGGCCCCCGGCGGTCGAGGTGACGTCGCGGCTCGAGTTCAGGCCGTCCGCGCACTCGCTCGATACGACGGCGGACGCGCTCTCGGAAGCGAAGCACGGGCTCTTGCTCGTCGGCTCCGGCGCGCGCTGGGGAAACGGACCGCGGCTCGTGCGTGAGCTCGCCGAGCGCCTGCAGATGCCCGTGATGACCACGCCGAAGGGCAAGGGCGTCTTCCCGGAGGATCATCCGCTCAGCCTCGGCGTGTTCGGCTGGGGTGGTCACCCCTCCGCGTCGGACTACCTCGCGCAGGGCGTCGATGTCCTCATGGCGATCGGCACCGGCCTCGGCGAGACGGCGACCGACAGCTGGAGCAAGAAGCTCGCCGCCTCCGAGCACTTCATCCAGCTCGACGTCGAGGCGCAGCGCATCGGCCGAAACTACCCGATCACGCTCGGCGTGGTCGACACGGTGGAGAGCGCGGTCCCGCAGATCATCGAGCGGCTCGATCCGACGCCGCGCGCGCCGCGCACGTTCGGAGTCCGGCGCCAGCAGACGGGCGCCGAGGTCCTCGTCGGACCGGAGGGTCGCATCTCTCCGCAGCGCGCGCTCTGGGAGCTCCAGCGCGCCCTGCCCGCGAGCACGCTGTTCACGTCGGACATCGGCTCGCACATGTTCTTCGCGCTCCACCACCTCGAGATCAAGTCGCCGCGCGGCTTCATGATCATGTTCGGCCTCGGTTCGATGGCCTCGGGCATCGGTTCCGCGCTCGGCGTCAAGGTCGGCCGCCCCGACGCGCCCGTCGTCGCCGTCTGCGGAGACGGTTGCTTCTCGATGGGCCTCGGCGACGTCGGCACCGCGGCGCAGGAGGGGATCCCGATGATCTTCGCGGTGCTCAACGACCAGCGGTACGGCCTCGTCGAGGTCGGCAACGACGCCGTCTACGGCCGCACGCCGTCGTTCGCGTGTCCGATGAACGTCGCGCAGCTCGCCGAGGGCGTGGGCGCTGCGGCGATCGTGATCGAGCAGCCCGGCGACATCCTCAAGCACGATCTCCTCGCGCTCTCGGCGAACGGCCCGCTCGTCCTCGACATCCGGATCGACCGCGAAGTGCGTCTGCAGAGCGGACGCCTCGAGTTCCTGAAGGAGATGGCGAAGGCCAAGCGGGACACGAACTAGCTCCGCTTGCGACGGCCGAGTCACCGGCCACATCGACGATCCACCAGCGCCTCCAACGTGCTCGCGCACGTGTCGCGGAGGTGCGCCATCAGCACGGCTCTTGGAGATGTACTATGAGAAACGCGGTTGGAATTCTGGGCATCGGCACCTATCTCCCCTCGGAGATCCGCACGAACGCGTGGTGGCCTGATCACGTCGTTCAGAACTGGAAAGAAAAAGCCGCACGGCGGGTGGACAAGCTTCATGCCGAACTGGTGAAGGAGAACACCGACGGCGCGAGGCTGACGCTCGCCGCGCTCGCCGAGCTCGCCAACGATCCCTTTCAGGGCGCGCGCGAGAGGCGCGTGATCCCCGACGACATGACCGCCTCCGACATGGAGACGTTCGCCGCACGCGAGGCCATCGCACGGGCCGGCATCGCGAAGGAGGAGATCGGCCTCGTCCTCAGTCATCAGATCTGTCCCGACTTCATCAACGTGCCGTCCGCGGCGGTCGTCCACGGCAACCTCGAGCTCAGTGAGCGATGCACATCGCTAGCTGTCGACGCCGCGTGCAACTCGTTCATGATGCAGCTCACGCTCGCTCAGGGGATGATCGCGAGCGGTCAGATCAAGTACGCACTGCTGACTCAGTCATCCGCATTGACGCGTTTTCCAGCCTCCGGCGAGCTCATCGATGCCTGGGGTGGCGACGCGGCATCCGCAGTCGTCGTCGGAGCGGTGTCCGACGGTCGCGGCATCCTGTCTCACTCCCATCACACCGCCGGCAAGCTCTGGGGGGCCCTGGTGTGCGGCGTTCCAGGCGGCCGGTGGCAGGATGATCGGTGCGTGATTTATTCGGAGGATCGCCTCGCCAACCTAGACATGGTCGTACGGATCGCAGACCGCGCGAAACAGGTCGTCGACGAGTCGCTCGTCAGCGCTGGCCTCACTCACGAAGACGTCCAGTTCTTTGCGACCCATCAAGGGTTCAAGTGGCTTCTCCCTGTGACCAAGCGCGCTGCCTCACTCACCCACACGCGCTCGGTCGATCACTTTCACTTCACCGGAACGATCAGCTCGGTAAATCTCCCGTTCCAGATGGCCGTTGGAGAGAGAGAGGGCCTCCTGAAGCCTGGCGACGTCGTCTCATGTTTTCAGGGAGGCACGGGAATGACATGGTCGGGGATGACGATACGTTGGGGGAGGTGACGCTAGTGCCGACCGGACGCCCATCGCGATGAGAGAAGTCTCGTGCCGCATCCTCGAGATGCCGTTCCGAGGAGTGAAAGCCAAGGGGCTGCCGGCGAGCGCCCTGACCGCTGGCCTCACCTATTCAATCGCTCATCTCGAGAACAAGCACGAGCGCATCGACTGGGCGGCCTTCGTCCAGATGATGGAGAACCTCCGCGAGCTCTGTTCGGAAGACGAGATCGTCGAGATGGGGGCAGGGTGGATCGATTCGCCGCTGCTCCGACATACGAGCCTCATCGTCGGTGCCCTCTTCACTCCGAAGCAGTTCTATCAATGGCTCGCGTCGTCGTCCGACACGACGCGGAGCGGCAAGGGCGGCGGCGCTCAGGTTTTCACCTGCATGCGGACGACCTTCATCGACCTGGGGCCAGACCGCCTAGCTCTCGATGTACAGCTCGACGAGGGCTACGCGCCGTGCCCTGAGTTCTATCTGCTCTGCCAAGGTGGATTTCGGGCGGTTCCCAGGCTGGTCGGTAAGTCCGTCGCTCGAGTCGAGCTCTCGCCACTACCGCGAGGCATGCGGTTCGATGTCATGCTGCCCGCGGGCAGCGACCGCGTCAGCCGACTGCACCGCGCAATCCGTTGGCTAACGTCCTCACGTGCGGTAGCGAATGAGCTCGACGACGCCCACGAGACGCTTCGTGCGCGCTACGAGCAGCTCGAGACGGCACGGGCGAAGCTCGCGGTGCAAGCGGCGCAGCTCCGCACGGCCCACACCGTCAACGAGCTGATCCAGAGCAACCTCGATCTCGATCTCACGCTCGCGGCCATTGCGAGCGCGCTCGTGAAGGAAGCGGGCTTCGCCCGAGCCCGCGTGGAGCTCGACACGGAGGCCGACGGCGTGAAAATCGCGCGCGCCGCCGAGCATGGCGAGGGGGGCTCGTCGCCGCTCGAGCGGGCGCTCGAAGGCCGCGGCGGGCACAAGACGGGCAAGCTCGCAGTGTTCGCCCACGCGTCGGCGAACCTCGCCGAGCGCGAGGAGCTCCTCTCGTTCATCGTGCCGTCGGTCCAGATGGCGATCGACAACGCGATCAGCTACCTCGTCGTCGAAGAGTACCGACGGAGCCTCGAGCTGCGCGTCACCGAGCGGACCGCAGAGCTGAGCCAGGCGCGCGATCAGCTCGCCGGGACGGTCCGCGACCTCGAACAGGCGAAGGAGGTCCGCGACCGCATCTTCGCCAACATCAACCACGACATCCGGTCGCCGCTGTCGCTCATCCTGCTCGCGATCGACGAGGCGCGCTCGGCTCGAGCGCGCGGCGCCGCGGGCCAAGCGCCCACGCCCGACCGTACGCTCGACGCGGTCGAGCACGGCGCGCGACGCGTCCTCCGCATGGTCGACGAGCTGCTCATTCTCGCCGAGGGGCGCGAGGCGGACGTCCGGCTCGCGATGGCGCCTTGCGATCTCGGCGCGATGGTCGAGGCCGTCGCCGAGGCGTGGAAGCCCGCGGCGCGCGTCGCCGGGCTCGCGCTCGAGCACGACGTCGAGAAGGGGCTCGTGGTTCACGCCGATCCGAACGCGATCGAGCGCATCCTCGCGAACCTCGTCTCGAACGCGGTGAAGTTCACGCCCTCGGCGTCCGGGCAGGGAGCGATCGACGTGAGGCTCTCGTCGCGGGACGGACGCGCGGTGATCGAGGTGCGCGACAACGGGCCCGGCATCGCGCCGGAGCTCCGGCAGCGCCTGTTCGGCCGCTTCGAGCGAGGGCAAGCGTCCAAGAACACCGCGATCAGCGGGAGCGGCCTCGGCCTCGCGCTCGTGAAGGAGCTCGCCGAAGCGCACGGCGGGAGCGTGGGCGTGTACGACGGAGAGAACGGCGGCGCATCCTTCCGGGTCGAGCTGCCGCTGACGGCGGCCGACGCCGAAGCGACGCCGCTCGTCGCGCGAGGAGCCCCGCTCCGTCCGAGCGACTACGGCGTCGCCGCGACGGAGGCCGCGCTGCCGTCGGTCTACGAGCCCCCCGGCACCGCGCGCGCCACGATCCTCCTCGCGGAAGACGATCCGGAGCTCCGCGATCGAACCGCGCGGGTGCTCGCGGCGGAGTACCGCGTGCTCGCCGCGCCCGACGGCCTCGCCGCCCTCGAGCTCGCGATGATCCACGCGCCGGACCTCTTGGTGACCGACATCGCGATGCCGGGCATCGACGGCATCGAGCTCACGAAGAGGTTCCGCGCCCTCCCGAGGACGCGCATGGCGCCGGTGCTCATGCTCACCACGTTCGGCGGCGTCGGCGACAAGCTCGCCGGGTTCGACGCGGGCGCGATCGACTACGTCCACAAGCCGTTCGAGCCCGTCGAGCTCCGCGCCCGCGTGCGGTCGCAGCTCGCGCTGAGGGCGCTGGCCCTCCAGCTCCTCGAGACCGAGAAGCTCGCGGCCCTCGGCACCCTGTCGGCCGGTCTCGCGCACGAGATCCGCAACCCGGCCAACGGCATCGTCAACGCCGTCGGGCCGCTCCGCGCGCTCCTCCCGCCGGAGGCGATCGCGCCCGAGACGCCCGCCGCGCAGCTGCTCGACGTCATCGAACATTGCAGCCGGCTGGTCGCGTCGCTCTCGCGCGAGCTCCTCGGCTTCAAGCGCGGCGTGGAGGTCAAGCGCAAGCCCGTGGAGATCGAGACGATGCTCCGCCGGGTCAAGGCCACCATCCGCCACGCGCTCGAGGGCATCGACGTCCGGGAGCGCCTCGAGTTCCGCGGCACGATCCACTGCGCGGAGCCACTCGTTGCGCAGGTGCTAACGAACTTGATCGAGAACGGCGCCCACGCGGCGGGCAAGGGAGGCTGGGTGGAGGTGCACACCGCCGTCGAGGACCAGCGGGTGGTCATCGAGCTGACCGACAGCGGTCCCGGCGTACCGGATGAGCTCAAGGAGCGCATCTTCGAGCCGTTCTTCACCACGAAGCCCGCCGGAAAGGGCACCGGGCTCGGGCTGTCGACGGCGCGAGACATCATCCTCCGGCACGGTGGCAACCTCGATGTCCGCCACGCGTCGGGTCGCACCGTCTTTCGCCTCGAGATGCCGCTCGAGTCCTGATCGCGCAGAATCTGCGTTCCCATCGAATCAGGGAAGCCGGTAGAATCAGGGGAGTGACTTTTTCGAACCCCACGAAGATCCGCGCTCGATGAATCCGCGGGACCATCTGATCCTCTACGTCGACGACGAGCACGCGAACCGCGTGGTGTTCGAGATCACGTTCGGCAAGGATTTCAGGATCAAGTGCAGCAGCTCCGCCGAGGAGGCGATCGCGCTCGTCGCCCAGGAGCACGTCGCCGTCATCGTCAGCGACCAGCGCATGACGGGGATGAGCGGCGACGAGCTGCTCAAGAAGGTCAAGGACCTGTCTCCGGACACGATCCGCATGATCGTGACGGCCTACAGCGACCTCGAGCCGATCCTCAACGCGGTCAACGCGGGGCTCGTCGCCCGGTACGTCATCAAGCCGTGGGATCGCGTCGAGCTCGACGAGACGCTGCGGTGGGCGATCGAGGCGTACGTCGCCGGCAAGCAGAACAACGCGCTCCAGCTCCGGCTGATGCAGACGGAGCGCCTTCGCACGCTGGGCCAGGTGTCCGCGGCCGTTCTCCACGACCTGAACCAACCGGTGATGGCCGTCTCGATGAGCGCCGAGCAACTCACCGAGCTGTCGCACGTCGCTCCCGCCCTCGTGCGTCTGTCGAAGGGAGACACGACGGCCCTCACCCCCGACGAGCGCGCGATGCTCGGACAGCTCGGCGAAGACCTCCCCGAGCTCGCGTCGAGCCTGACGTCATGCGCCAGCTTCATGAGCGACCTCATGAAGCAGATGAAGCAGTTCCAACGCCACGACACCGCGCCTCCGGCGAGCGGGGACGTCGCGCCGCTTCCCGTGATCAAGCTGGCGCTCACGATGTGCCGCGGAGGCAGCATGTCGTCGGGGAGCAAGCTCGCGTACGACGGCCCGCCCGACCTCCCGCGCGTCCGGGCGACGTCGACCGACCTGATGCAGATCTTCGTCAACCTCGTCCGCAACGCGCAGCAGGCGCTCGAGGAGCACGCCGTCCGTCAGGGCACGGTGATCATTCGCGCGGCCGTCCATCCGGACGGCTTGACGCTGAGCGTGACCGACAACGGTCCCGGCATCCCGGCCGAGGTGCTCGCGCGGCTCGGCACACCCTTCTACACGACGCGTGAAGCGGGCACCGGGCTCGGCGTCGCGCAGGTGAAGCGGCTCGTCGGCCGGCTCGGAGGCGAGCTTCGAATCGACAGCACGCCGGGCAACGGGACGACGGCAACCTTCACTCTCCCCACTCTGCCCACCTCCTGAACGCATGACCCGAGGGGCGAAGCGCGGGGGAAGCGCATTGAGATAGAGACACCAAAAACGGCCTGATAACATCCTAGGTGAATCGCTCTCGCCGCGGGTCGCGGAAGCGCCGAACGGTTCGGTCGGAGGATAGGGTGCTGATGCGGACGAGCGTGTTGCTCGTGGAAGACGACGACGATGACGCGGCGCTGATTGCTCGGGTCCTGTCTCGGTTCACGCGAATCCAGTTCGACGTCTCGCGCGTGGCGACGATCGCCGCGGCTCGGCAAGCGCTCCGTGAGCAGCGCCACGACGCCGTCCTCGTCGACCTCGGGCTCCCGGACAGCGACGGGCTCGCGAGCTTCACGGAGATCCTCGCCGTGGCGAGCGGCGCAGCCGTCGTCGTCCTCACCGGCGACGACCGCGAGGAGCTCGGGCTCCGGGCGGTCGAGCTCGGCGCGCAGGAGTACGTCGTCAAGACGGAGCACGCCTACCAGCTCTTGCCGCTCACGATCGCGTACTCGTGCGAGCGCCAGCGGCATCACCTCGAGGTGCAGGAGCTGACGGCCGCCCTCGCCAACGCCGTCGACGCGATCGCGACGCTCGACGCGGACGGACGCTGCGCCGCGGTGAACCCGGCCTTCCAGGCGCTCCTCGGCTATGCGCCACCCGAGGTCGAGCCCACACAGTTGCTCGATCTCGTTCACGAGGCCGATCGCCAGCGCGTCGCCACCGCGCTCTCCACCCAGGGGATGGAGGAGCACGCGGTGCGCATGATCCGCAAGGACGGGCGCATCGTCCCCGTCCAGCTCTCCGTCGTCGCGCGAGCGCGCGGGCGCGGTCACTTCTGCTTCGTCCGCGATCTCACGCGACAGAAGCTCGTCGAGGGCAAGCTCGCGTCCGCCGCGGCCATCACCGCCGTGGGATCGCTGGCGACCGGGCTCGCGCACGAGATCAACAACCCCCTCGCCGTCGTCCTCGCGAACGTCGAAGAGGCGAGCCGCGTCACGCTCGATCTCGAGGTCGGCGCCTCCGCCTCCGCGAAGGTGGACCTGGCCGACCTCCGCACCATGCTCGAAGAGGCGCTCGCGGCTTCCCAGCGCGTGCAGTTCATCGTCCGCGATCTCCGCGCGTTCGCGTGCGCGGACGATCGGCGCGGCCGCGTCGACGTCAACGCGGTCATCGAGGCCTGCTGCAACATCGCGTTTGCCGAGATCCGACACCGGGCGCGCCTGGCGAAGGACCTGAGGGCGACGATCCCCGTCCTCGGGAGCGAGGCGAAGCTCGCGCAGGTCTTCCTGAACCTCCTCGTCAACGCGGCCCACGCGATGCCCGAAGGCGACGTGGAGCGGAACCAGATCCAGATCACGACGACGCAGCAGGGCCGAACGGCGATCGTCGTCGAGGTGTCGGACACCGGCAGCGGCATCTCTGCCACCAACGCCGGCCAGGTGTTCGATCCGTTCTTCACCACGAAGCCGCGACGCCCAGGGATGGGGCTCGCGATCTGCCAGGCCACCGTGGCCGCGCACGGCGGCGACATCTCGATCCGACCGCGCGAAGGCGGCGGCACCGTGGTTCGCCTCCTCCTCCCGACGCTGGAGGCCGAGGTCAGCGAGAACCCGCTCGGAGGCCAAGCCGAGGGAGGCCCGCAGCAGCGTCGCGTCCTCGTCGTCGACGACGATCCGCTGGTGCTCCGCTCGCTCACGCGCGTCCTCGCGCGCGACTTCGAAGTCGCCTCCGCGCGGAACGGCCGCGAGGCGCTCGACCTCGTGCGCGCCGGCGGCACCTTCGACGCGATGCTCTGCGATCTCATGATGCCCGAGCTGTCCGGGATCGAGCTCCACGAGCTCCTCGAACGCGACGATCCGGAGCTCGCCAAGCGCACCGTTTTCCTCACCGGCGGCGCGTTCAGCGGCCGCGCGCAGACCTTCCTCGAGGCCGTCGGACAACCGCACCTCGAGAAGCCGGTCGATCTGAAGGTCGTCCGCGAGCTCTTGATGGAGCTGAGTCAGACGCCGCACGCGGAGCGCCCCAGCGCGAAGTGGCTCGGCTGAGCAGCCCCTGAAGCGCGCCGACGGCGGCGCGCGAGGGGAGCGTCGGCGGGAAGAGGCGCCGCGACGCCGCGACGCCGGAGCGCGCATCCGACGGCGCGCGGCGCCGCGGAGCGTCGCGCCCCGCCGTGACGCAGGCGTCCGGGCGGGTGCGCGCGTTGCACACGGTGACGCATGCTCCGCCGTAGCTTTGCCCTGCTCGTGCCGCTCTTCTCGATCGCTGTCGCGTGCTCGGATTCGTCCGGAGGCGGGCGTCGAACCGGCGGCGCGCCGGACGCGGAGCCGGGCGCCGCGCCTGGCACTGGAGCCGCTCCGGGCGATTCGGCCACGGGCGCGTCGAGGAAGAACATCTGCGCCACGCTCGACTATGGCCACGAGCGATCGAACGCCGACTACTACCTCCAGTTCGCAGACGACGCTGCGGCGCTGAAATACTCCGAAGGCTTCCTCGCATCGAGCGGCATCACCAGCTCGGCCGAGATCGCGACCGACGCGCGCCTCATCCGTCTCGTTGGCCGCGTCTTCGACGGCTTCAAGAAGGTCTTTCCTCGCGAGACGGCGGGGATGGACGCCCCTCCGCGCGTGATCGTCGTGCAAGAGAGCGGCCTCAACGCGTTCGCGGGTTACGACGAGCGGCGCGAGGTCGACAAGGCCCCGTGGCTCTTCTGGGTGCACCAGGCGACCGTCACGAGCTCACGGCCGGACGCCGAGCTCGAGGGCCTCTACGCCCACGAGCTCGCTCACCTCATTCTCCGCAACCTCTTGCCCGAGACCCGCGCGAAGATCCGCACGCACTACCGCGTCCCTGGGCGCGCCGAGCGCGGCGTCATCGGCGCCTTCGCCGACGACGATCCCGCCGTGCGCCCGCACGCCGACGAGCTCCGGACGATCGGCGCGCTCGTCGGACGCGAGTACGCCTTCGGGTCGATGCCGCTGTCCGCCTACGAGGACAGCGAGTACCAGTCGCTCCTCGCCACGCTCGCGAAGAACCGCCCGGCGGGCGGTGACACGCGCACGTGTCAGACGGCGGACGCGGGGCTCGCGCGCGCGCGCGAGTTCTACAAGGCCGCGGTGTCGGTCCACGATCTCACGCTCGACCTCACGCCGCAGCAGACCGCCGACCTCGCGACGCTCGAGCGCGCCACCACCGCGGCGCTCCGGAGCTGCTACGCCAGCGTGAAGAAATCGATCTTCGAGCTCAAGCTCGAGGACCGCTCGGTGCAGGTCCTCGTCAACGGGACGCCCGCGAGCCTCCAGACCATCCTCGATCCGACGACGGAGGAGCACAAGCTCGCCTACGGCGCGCTGATGGCCAACGCGGTCGAGCGCGACGTCGACACGAAGGTGGAGGAGACGACCATCGAGCGCATCCTCGAGGTCGTCGCCACGCTGCACGGCCGCGCCGCAATGCTCACCGCGAGCACGGCGCTCCCGATCGACGAGCTCCGGGTGTTCGACCTCGAGGAGGACGCCGACGACGCCGCCGTCCGGATCCTACGGGCGATCGGCGACGACTCGCTCGGCGCAGCGCACCTCTTCGTCAGCCAGATGCCCGATCCCGCGGCCTGCCTTCGCGAGGTGAACGGCGGAGAGGTGCCTCGCTACGGACGCTTCATCGACGCGCACAACGCGACCTGCTGGCGCGCGTTCCACGCGATGGATCTCGCGCGCGAGCTCGAGCGCTGCCCGGCCGTGAGCTCACCGGCGATCGCGTCGTCGGCGCGCGCCGCGCTCTCGACGGCGCCCTCGTCGCGCCCGATGCGGCTCGTCCAGCGGCCGATCCTCCCGCTCCGCCGCGCCATCCGCTGAGCGAGCGCGTCCCCAGCCACGCGAGGCGGCGCGAACGGACGCGCGCCCTCGCTCGAAATACGACGAGGCCCTCACCGCGTCGCCGCGGGAGGGCCTCGTGGGAATCGACCGAGAAGTGACGCTACGTCACTTCGACTCGGCGAGCGCGCGATCGATCAGCTTCTTGAACTTCGCGTACGGCTGCGCGCCGCTGATGTAGTAGCCGTTGATGAGGAACGCCGGCGTACCGCTGATGCCGATGTCCGAGCCGGCCTTGTCGTCGGCGTCGACCGCGGGCTTGTGCACGCGACCGTCGAGCGCCGCCTTGAACTTGTCCATGTCGAGACCAAGCTCCTTGGCGTAGCTGTCGAGGTCCTCGCGCTTCAGCTTCTGCTGATTCGCCATCATCTTGTCGTGCATCTTCCAGTAGCCGTCGGGGCCCTTCTGCTTGAGGGCCTCGCGCCCGGCCTCGCTCGCGAGCGGCGCGTCCGGGTGCATCGGGAGGGGCTTGTCACGCCAGACGAACTTCACCTTGTCGCCGTAGTTCTTCATGACCTCGGAGACGGTGCCTTCGACGCGGCTGCAGAACGGACACTGGAAATCGCTCCACTCCTGGATGACGACCTTCGCGTCCTTGTTGCCCTTCCAGGGCGAGCCCGCGGGGACCGCCGGCGCCTGCTTCTTCTCCGGCTCCGGAGCGCCCTTGGCGTCCTTCATCAGAGAGTCGTAGTAGGCCGCCGCGGCGACCTTGCCCTTCTGGTCGTCGAACTTCTTGATCTCCTCGTCGATGATCTTCTGGAACTTCTCGAAGGGCTGCGCGCCCACGAGACGACGACCGTTGACGAAGAAGTGCGGGGTGCCGGAGGCCTGGACGTCCTCGCCGAGCTCCATGTCCGCGTCGATTTCCTTCTTGTACTTGTTGTCCTTGATCGCGGCCTTCACCTTGGCCACGTCGAGCCCGAGCTCGCCGGCGGCCGCCTCGAGGTCTGCGTCCTCGAGCTTCGGCTGGATCTCGAACATCTTGTGGTGCGCGTCCCAGAAGCCCTTGTCGCCCTTCTGAGCGCGAGCCTCGATCGTGAGCGCGCTCGCGGGAACGGCGCGCGGGTGGAACGGAAGCGGCTCGTGCTTCCACACGATGCGGACCTTGTTGCCGTAGGTCTCACGCACCTTCTCGAGCGTGGGCTCGACGCGCTTGCAGTACGGGCACTGGAAGTCCGAAAACTCGACGATCGTGACGATCGCGTCCTTCGGGCCGAGCTGCGGGGAGTTGCCGACCGGCACCTTCCACACCGTCTTGGTGTCTTCCTTCTCGCCCTCGTCCTCGTCGTCGTGCTTCGCCGGAGCTGCCTTGAAGTTCTCCTTCGACATCTCCACGTAGATCTTGTCCTTGGGCGTACCCGCGGCGATCTTCGCGTTGGCCTTGCCGAGCTCCTTGTCGATGAGCTCCTTGAACTTGTCGAACGGCTGCGCGCCCGAGAGCTCCGCGCCGTTGATGCGGAACGCCGGGGTGCCGTTGGCGCCGACCTTGTTCGCGATCGCCTGGTCCTCTTCGACCTTCTTGGCGTGCTTCTTCGACGCGATCTCGGCCTTGAACTTCGCCGGATCGACGCCCGCCTGCTGCGCCCACTTCTCGTACGACTCGGGCGAGAGGTCCTTCTGGTTCTTGAACGCGAGGTCGTGGAACTTCCAGAACGCGTCGCTGCCCTTGAGCGCGAAGACCGCCTGCGCGGCCTCCGAGGCGGGCTTCGCCTTGTCGTGGAACGGGAGCGGCTGGCTCTTCCAGACGAGGCGGACCTTGTCCGGACCGTACGTCGTCTTGACCTGATCGAGTGTCGGCTCGACGCGCGAGCAGAACGGGCACTGGAAGTCGGAGAAGATGACGATGGTGACCGGGGCGTCACGCTTGCCCCAGATCGGGTCCTCGCTCGTCACGGGGATCGGCGAGTCCTTGTCGGCCCACGCCGGACCGCCCGCGCCGCCGCTCTCGGCGACGATGCCGCCGGACTTGAGGCGGTGGCTGTCGTAGCCCCACATCACCGCGCCGCCGGCGAGGAAGCAGAGGATGAAACCGATGATCGCCACGCCCGTGCTCATCCCACCCGCGTCGGGGGGCGGCCGCACGTCAGCCGCGTGGCTCTTGTGCTCTTTGTCCTTGGCCATGATTGCCTTCCTACTATGAATGCATACTACAACGAACGCGCGCGTCGCTCTCGACGGGGACGGTCACGTCGCCGCCGAGAGGCGGAGAGCGCGCGAAGACCCGAGAGACGGAGAGCACGTCGAAGGTCGTGCGCACCGCGCTCGGCCGTGAGACCGAGCGCGTGATCGCGACGAGCGCCGCGACCGCGATGCGAGGGAGCCTTCGGCGTGCGTCAGACGCGCGGCGGTCGATCGAGCGATGCGCGGACGCCCGGCGACGGCCGGGTCTCCACACAGGCTCGAACGGGCAGCCGTTCGGAGAGCTCGACGGGGGGCAGGACCGCCTGCGTCGGCGCGACGGGCTCCTGCGAAGACGACAGATCGATCCGGAGGTGGTGCCCCGGGACGTAGTTCTTCGTCTCGAGCGGGTTCACCTCGAAGCAGTCGGCGGGGATGTCGAGCGAGAGCTCGAGGTCCTGGATCTGCGGCGGGGGCGCGAAGCCGATGGCGCCGCGCGGATCGCAGACCGGAGCCATCGCGCGGACCGGCTTCGGCGCCGCGTCCACGCCGGCGAACGACGCCTCGCGCCCCACGGGAGCGGGCTTCGGCGACTCCGCGGTCCCCACGAACGACATGAGGTCGGCCGCGCGCAGCGGATCCGCGCCGAGAGCCGACGTCGTCGCGCTCGCGGGAGACACGACGAGCCACACGACCGCGAAGGTCGCGAGGGCCACGATCGTGCTGACGAGCTTCCGCCGGATCAACGGGCGTAGTCTGGCCCGGAAGGGTCGCTCGACGCAAGCACAGCCGCAGAATCGCCGGGGTCTCAAGGGGGGTCGTCGTGCCGCACCGGGCCTCGAGCCGTCAGGGCCTCGCGCCGGCGAAGCCCGGCGAGGTGACGATGCGCGCCCAGGACCGCCACGGTCGTCCCGAGGACCGCACCCGCCAGCACGTCTCCGGGGAAGTGCACGCCGAGGGCGATCCGCGAGAGGCCGACGAGCGCCGCGACGAGCGGGAGCGAGAAGGCCGCGAGCCGGCGGAGGCGACGCGTGCGTGCCGGCGCGCCCTCCGGGATCGTCCGGTAGAGGACGATCGCGACGAAGACCGCGAACGCGAAGCTCCCGGCGGAGTGTCCGCTCGGGAACGAGAAATCGGACGGCGCGTCGAAGACGCGCGCCTTCACGTCCGCGAGGCAGTTGCACGGACGAACCCGACCGACGACGCGCTTCAACGAGAAGACGAGGACAGCCGTGACGCCGAGGACCGCCGCGAGCGAGAGGGCGAAGCGCCGCGTCCGCGCGGAGGCAAAGAGAGGAACGACGGCGAGCGAGCCCCAACCGCCGCCGATGGCGCTCAGCACGACCATCGGCCCGATCCAGTCCGCGAGGGCGTGGTGGAGGAGCCGGAAGAAGTGGACGTCGATCTCGATCAAGGTTCGGCTCGCGGGTCGCGGCTCGACCGTCGCCGTTCTCGTACGGCGTCGGTTGTGCGGCGTCCACCAACGCGTAGAGTAGCGCGCGATGACGGACAACACCGTGCCCACGAAGGACCTCGCGACCCTCAGGGGCGAGCTCGCCGAGAAGGACACCGAGCTCGTGCGCCTGCTCGCCGAGCGGATGGGGCTCATCCGCGAGGTGGCGAAGTACAAGGCCGAGAAGGGGCTGCCGTCGTTCGACCGGGAGCGAGAAGGCGCGCTGCTCGACGCGCTGCTCGCGAAGGCCGCGGAGACCGGCCTGCCCGGCGAGGTCGTCCGCGACGTCTTCGCCACGCTCTTCGCGGCGTCTCGCCTCGATCAGCGGCGCTTCTTGCAGACGCGCGCGGAGAAGTTCTCCGTCGGCGTCATCGGCGGCACGCAAGGAATGGGCGCCTTCATGGCGAACGTCGTCCGCTCCGCCGGCTACGAGGTCGAGACGACCGGGCTCGAGGAGGGTCGGCCGGCCGAGGAGGTGGCGGGCTCGCACGATCTCGTCGTGCTCGCCGTACCGATCGCGGCGACCGTCGAGATGGCGCGGAAGATCGGCCCGAGCGTGCGCGCCGGCGCGTGTCTGATGGACATCACGTCGATCAAGCGCCAGCCGCTCGCCGCGATGCTCGAGAGCACGCCGGAGACCGTCGACGTCGTCGGCACGCACCCGATGTTCGGGCCGCACGGCACGGACTTCGATCGCCAGAAGGTCGTCCTCTGCCGCGGCCGCGGCGAGGCGGGGTTCGTCCGCGTGAAGAAGCTCTACGAGGCGTTCGGCGCGGAGACGATCGAGGCGACCGCCGACGAGCACGACGCGCAGATGGCGCTGATCCAGGTGCTCGTGCACGAGAAGACGATGGTGCTCGGATCGGTGCTCGAGCGGCTCAAGGCCGACCTCGGCCGGAGCCTCCAGTTCGCGAGCCCGATCTACCGGACCGAGCTCGCGATGGTCGGCCGGATCTTCTCGCAGCGCGCCGAGCTCTACGCCGACATCCTCACGGCGAACGAGGACGCCCTCCGCCTCTCGAGCGTCTTCGAACAGGAGGCGGGCCACTTCGCGCGCGCCGTCGCGATGAGCGATCGCGAGACGATCATCCGGCGGTTCCGCCAGGTCTCGACGTACATGCAGGACTTCGCCACGTGGGCGAAGAAGCAGTCGGACACGATCCTCGACGAGCTCGTCCGCCGAGGCTGACCTTCGCCCCGGCGCTGCCGAGCGCGGCGCGTCGCGCCCTCAGAGGCGCGGCGGGTTGACGGCCGGCGGCGGCGGCAGAGGGCCCTGCGTGCGGCGAGGCCCGCGGGACGCCGCTGGACGGCGCGGCCCTGCGCTCGAAGCGGAAGCCGGCGCGTCGCCGGGCAGCTCGTCGGCGAGCGCGGGCTCGTCGTCGAGCTCGAGCGCCGCCGCCGTCGACGTCGCGGCGGGGACCGCGAGCGACGGCGCGGTGGCGGCGGCGGGCTCGTCGAAGCCCGCCGTGATGTCGTCCGACGCGCGCGCCCGCGCGACGACGCTGACGACGATGAGGCTCGCGCCGAGCAGCGCCACGCCTCCCGCGGCGAGCGCGAGCGCCGTCACGCGCTTGCTCCCGAGCGACAGGGACGGCCGGGCATCGAGATCGATCTGCGTCGGCGTGGCCGCGCGCGGGACGCGCAGCGCGAGCGCCTCGACGCTCTCCGCCGGCGCCCACGGGCGGAGCGCATCGATGAGCTCGCCCATCGTCTGGAAGCGCGCGGCGGGCTTCCGCTCGAGCGCCCGCATGATGACGCGCTCGAGCTCGTCGGGAATGTCCGGACGACGCTGGCGCGGACGGACGATTTCGGCGGTCGCGACCTGGACGAGGACGTCGGTGATCTGACCCTCGAACGGCGGGACCCCGGTGAGGAGCTCGTACATGATGATGCCGAGCGCCCAGATGTCCGTCCGCGCGTCGACGTCGGCCGCGCAGCGCACCTGCTCCGGCGACATGTAGAGCGCCGTGCCGAGCGTCGCGAAGTCGGCCGTCACGCGCTTCTGGCTGTCGTGCATCACGCGCGAGATGCCGAAGTCGAGGACCTTCACGAGGTGGCGATCCGTCCCCGGCACCCTCGTGAGAAAGAGGTTCGCCGGCTTGAGATCGCGGTGCACGACGCCGAGAGCGTGCGCCTCGCGCATGCCGGCAGCCGCCTGCGAGACGACGTCGGCGACCTCGGCGATCCCGAGCGAACGACGACTCTGGAGCTCCGTCTCGAGGTCGTGCCCGACGAGCAGCTCCATCACCATGAAGAGCGTGCCGTTCGGCAGCACGTCGATGTCGAAGACGCGCGCGACGTTCAGCCCCTCGAGGCGCGAGGCGATGCGCCCCTCGAGGTCGAAGCGCGCGAGGATGTCCGGGCTCGACGAGTAGTGCGGATAGAGCACCTTGATCGCGAAGCGCTGACCGAGGCGCTTGTGGACGGCCTCGTAGACGATCCCCATCCCGCCCTCGGCGATGACCCGAACGATGCGGTACTTCCCGGCGATCGTGTCTCCCACCTCGGGGAGCGTTGGGGCGGGCGGCGCCATCCTGCCCCATGAGTCTAACGGTCCGGGAGCGCGTTCGACAACGCGTAGGCGCGCCGCAACGCTCGCGTCCGAGGCTCGTCGTTGTCGGGGCGTGTCGTCGCGACGCGAGCACGCGGCGGAGGGCGAGGACCCGCGTCCTCACCGTGCACCCCGCTCCCGAGCCCGACGAGGCCTCGATTTGTGCGGCCGCGAACCGCTATTCTTCCCTCGATGTACCTTCCGCGGGTGCGCTCACGGTTGGGGCTCGCGCTGTCGATGGCAGCGCCGACCCTCCTGTTCCTGCTCGTCAGCTCGAGCTGCAGGACCGCGACGCAGATCATCGTGGACGTCTCGTCCGACCAGTGTGCTCTGATCGGGACGACCGACGTAACGGTCGCGGGGGACGAGACCACGCTCGCGACCAAGACCATCAGCGATGCGAGTCGCGTCGGGTGCGTGTCGTCGCCGCAGGTGGGGAAGGTCGTCCTCGTGCCCGACCGCGCCGACGACATGGAGGTCGTCATCCGCATCGTCAGCGGCCTCGGCAAGCCCGCGAGCTCCTGCCGCGAGGGCGACGACGGTTGCATCGTCGCGCGCCGCCGCGCGCGCTTCGTCCCGAACGAGGTCGTGAACGTCTCGGTCGTGATGAGCCTCACCTGCCAGCGGATCGTCTGCGCCGCGGGCGAGTCGTGCGATCCGGTCACGGGTCGGTGCCGCGGCCTCGCGGAGAGCGGCGGCGAAGGCACCCCTCCGCAGCCCGACGCCGGCGAACCGGACGCGAACGCGAACGTCGAGGAGGACGGCGGCGCGTGCAGCTCGACCGGCTGCGTCTTCGACTGCAACGTCGCGAAGGAGTGCAAGACGCCGCCTTGCCAGCCGGGAAAGCCTTGCGTCATCAACTGCAACGCGGCGGACGCCTGCTCGGACATCGACTGCGGCGCCGCCTCTTCGTGCGAGGTCAACTGCAACGTCGAGAACGCGTGCAAGGGCAAGAACGCGATCAAGTGCGGGACGGGAGCGGCATGCACGGTCACGTGCAAGACGAAGAAGGCATGCGGGACGGACGTCCAATGCACCTGCCAGGGCCCTTGTGACGTCAAGTGCACGAGCAACAACTGTGAGTCCCGGAATGTCGCGTGCTGCGCCGACGACTGTACCGTCCCCAGCGTCTTCAAGTGTCAGGGGCAGTGCGATTGAACGACGGATGAAGCGTATCGCTGTCCTGCTCCTGGTCCTGTCCGTCGTCCTCACGCGTTCTCCCGCCGCCTGGGCGGACGCCGCCGAGGATGCGGCCGCGCTGAAGGCGACGGCCGACGAGCTGTTCGACCAAGGTCGCTACGCCGAGGCGAACGATCTCTACAAGCGCGCCTACGCGACGTCGGCGGATCCCGCGCTGCTCTACAACCAGGCGCGCGCGCTCGAGTCGATGGGCGACTACCCCGAGGCGCTCGATCAGCTCGAGGCCTTCTCACGCGAGGCGCCGCCCGACGTCCGCGCGAAGGTCCCCAGGCTCGAAGAGCTCACGGCCGATCTCCGCGCGCGCACGGCGACGATCCACGTGACGACGAACGTGCCGATGGCGCGCCTCTACGTGCGCGGCAAGGACTCGGGGACGATCGAGCGGGAGGCGACGGTGCGCGCGCGCGCGGGCAACGCCGTGGTCCGCGTCGAGGCCGACGGCTACGAGCCGTTCGCGCGCGATCTCGCGCTGCCCGGAGGAGGCAGCGTCGACGTCAACGCAGAGCTCGAGCGAGCGCGGGCTCGAGGCACCACGCCGCACGAGAGCCGCTCGCTGACGTCGAGGTGGTGGTTCTGGACCGCCCTCGGAGTGCTCGCCGCGGGGGGCGTGACGGTCGGCGTCATCGCGCTGACCTCGGAAAAGGCGCCGGAGCGAGGATCGTTCGACCCGACGCCCATCCGCGTGAAGGGCTTCGCGTTCTGACGCGAGGCCCGCGCAGGCGCCGGGACGACGGGGTGGGCGTCAGCCGAGGCCGCGCTGATCGGTCGCCGCCTTGACGCGCTCGACGGCGAGCGCGAACGCGGCCGTTCGCATCGAGCACTTGTAGCGCGCCATCGCCGCGCGAATCTCCTTGTGCGCGGCGACGATGTGACGCTCGAGCTCTTCGTTCACCTTGTCCTCCGACCACCGGTGCTGCTGGAGGTTCTGGACCCATTCGAAGTAGCTGACCGTGACGCCGCCCGCGTTGGCCCAGATGTCGGGCAGGCAGAGGACGCCGCGCTGGTCGAGGACGTCCGAGCCCTCGAGCGTGCAGGGGCCGTTCGCGCCTTCGACGACGTACTTCGCCCGGACCTCCGCGGCGATCTTGTCCGTGATGACGTGCCCGAGCGCGGCCGGGACGAGGACGTCGCAGTCGACCGTCAGGATCTCGTCGTTCGTGACGGAGCGCGAGCCGGCGAACCCGACGACGCTCCCGGTCGCCTTCACGTGCTCGAGGAGCTTCGGGATGTCGATGCCGTCGCCGACGAAGATGCCGCCCTTCACGTCGCTGGCGGCGACGATCTTCGCTCCCTGCGCGTGCGCGAGGCGGGCGAACCAGCTCCCGACGTTGCCGAAGCCCTGGACCGAGAAGCTCGTCCCCTGGAGCTTCTTTCCGTCGGCGGCGAGCGCCTCGCGGATGGCGAAGAGCGCGCCGCGTCCGGTCGCGGACTCGCGGCCGAGCGAGCCGTGGAGCGAAACGGGCTTGCCCGTGACGACGCCGGGAGCGAAGCCGTGATGGAGCGTGTACTGGTCGAAGAACCAGCCCATCACCTTCGCGTTCGTGTTGACGTCGGGCGCGGGGATGTCGACGCGCTCGCCGATGAAGTCGTGGATCTGATCGACGAAGCGGCGCGTGAGGCGCTCGAGCTCCTGCTCGGTGAGCTTCGTCGGATCGACCTGGATGCCGCCCTTCGCGCCGCCGAACGGCACGTCGATCACGGCGGTCTTCCAGGTCATCAGGCTGGCGAGCGAGCGCACCTCGTCGACGTCGACCTCGGGGTGGTAGCGGAGGCCGCCCTTGTACGGCCCGCGCGAGTGGTCGTGCTGCACGCGGTAGCCGATGAAGTTGCCGATCGACCCGTCGTCCATGCGGATCGTGAGCTCGACGCGGACCTCGCGGCGCGGCGTCAGGAGCAACGTCTCGTAGCTCGGGTCGAGGTTCAGCGCGGTCATCGCGCGCTTGAGGAACGTGTTGGTGGTCTCGTACGCGTTCATCGACATCGGCGCACCTCGTATCCCCGCGACGGGAGGTTCGTTGGAAGTCGGCGAAGCATAGGGGCAAGGCTGGCGGAGTGCCATCCTCGGCGCGGCCGTCGGCGGTCGCCGACGTGCGCGTCGCGTCGCGACGACGCTTACGACGGAAGCACGCCGAGGCGCTTGCCGACCGTGGCGAAGGCGAGGACGGCCTTGTCGATCTGCGCGTCGGTGTGCTGCGCCGACAGCTGCACGCGGATGCGTGCTTCGCCCTTCGGAACGACGGGGAACGAGAAGCCGATGACGTAGATGCCCTCGTCGAGAAGGCCCTTCGCGAGCTCCGCCGCGAGGCGCGCGTCGCCGAGCATGACGGGGACGATGGGCGTCTCGCCCTCCTTCACGCGGAAGCCCGCAAGGACGACGCCCGCGCGGAAGCGCGCCGCGTTCGCCATGAGGCGATCGCGGAGCTCCGTCGTGCTCGCGAGGAGGTCGAGCACGGCGACCGAGGCCCCGGCGATCGCCGGTGCGATCGAGTTCGAGAAGAGGTACGGCCGCGACCGCTGGCGGAGGAGCGCGACGATCTCTTTTTTGCCCGTCGTGAAGCCGCCCGCCGCGCCGCCGAGCGCCTTGCCCAGCGTCGACGTCATCACGTCGACGCGGCTCTGCACGCCGAAGTGCTCCGGCGTCCCGCGGCCGGTCTTGCCGATGAAGCCGCTCGCGTGCGAGTCGTCGACCATGACCATCGCCTTGTAGCGATCGGCGAGCTCGCAGATGCGATCGAGCTTGGCGAGGTAGCCGTCCATCGAGAACACGCCGTCGGTGGCGATCATCCGGAGGCGCTTGCCCTGCGTCTTCTCGAGCGCTTCCTCGAGCGCCGCCATGTCACCGTTCGGGTAGCGGTGACGCTCGGCCTTGCAGAGGCGGATCCCGTCGATGATCGACGCGTGGTTCAGGGCGTCCGAGATGATCGCATCGTCCTCGCCGAGCAAGGTCTCGAAGAGCCCGCCGTTGGCGTCGAAGCAGGACGAATAGAGGATCGTGTCCTCGGTCCCGAAGAACGCGCTGATCTTCGTCTCGAGCTCCTTGTGGAGGTCCTGCGTCCCGCAGATGAAGCGCACGGAGCTCATTCCGAAGCCGTGCGAGTCGATCGCCGCGTGCGCCGCGGCGATGACCTGCGGGTGCGACGACAGGCCGAGGTAGTTGTTCGCGCAGAAGTTGAGGACGTCGCGCCGCGCCGCGCCCGTCCCGACGCCGATGCTCGCCGCCTGAGGTGTGACGATGATGCGCTCGTCTTTGTAGAGGCCCGCCTCGCGGATCTCGTTCAGGGTCGTCTCGTAGATCTCTTTCGCTCGGCCGAACATGGACGCCGTTCTAGTCGAGCGGCACCCGCTGGCAAGAGGTGGCGAGCGCCGCCATCGCCGCGAATTCACCCGCCTTGCTGAGCTCGATGGATGGATCAAGCGTCCACCAACGAGGCCGGCCCCGGCGGGCACTTATCGAAGTGAAACCCCGCGACTTGCCGGGAAAAATGCGACATCAGGCGCGGTCCATGGATTGCAACCTACATGGTTGTGAACTACACACACCCCGCTCGCTTCCTCCAAGGAGACTCTTTCATGAACGCTTCGAACCTTCTCGATCGCAAGGCGGTCGCCGCCCACGTCCTTCGTCACCTCGCGCGCGCCCAGTCGCGCGGCCGGCTCGTGCACCTCGAAGACCTCGCCTCCGAGATCGGCGTTCGGCATGAGGACCTTCGTCACGTCGTGACGAGCCTGCACGCCGAGGGACACGTCGACGCCAAGCGGATGAAGCTCACGCTCTCCGGCTTCGCGCTCGCGGCGTCGATGCGCGAGTGCAAGCTCCGCGATGCCCGCCCCCGCGCCGCCGCCCCCGAGTACCGCTACAACGTCGCTTGATCGCCTGCGTCACGTGTCGAGCGTGGCTCGCTCGACGCGCGTGGGTCGAGCCGGACGCCCGATCGCCCCGCGTAGACGAGCGGCCAGCGCCGTCGCCCGCGCGACGTCGAACGCCTGGTCGAGCGGCCGCAGGTAGAGGATCAGCGCGGCGAACATCGTGATCGCGAACGTCACGAGGCCGTGGAGCAGCGCGATGCCCGCATGCAGGCCGATCCCGAGCGCGAGGAGAACGGGCCAGTACTTGCGGTGGACGAGGAGTCCCGCGCTCAACGCGTACTCCACGAGGAGCACACCCCACGTGGTCGTCGCGACGATGACGCCGTTGAGGAGGAGAGGCCGGAGGACCGGCATCATCCACGCCGGCGCGCCGAACGTTCCGTGGTTGAGCCAGTAGTAGAGGACGGTCCCGTCGGTCCACTCCGGTACGGCGAACTTCGCGATCGCGGCGTGGAAGTAGATGCCGGCCACCTGCAGGCGGGCGAGCGCGAAGCACACGCGCGCGACGAGCCGGAACGTCCGCTCGCGCTCGTCGAGAGGGCGCGGCGCGCGCGGCAGCCAGTGCCACTTGCGATCGTCGAGCAAGGTGACCGGGACGAGCAAGAGGGCGAGGATCGAGCCGATCTGATCGCCCCCCTCGACGATCATCGCGTTGGCCTGGAAGCCGAAGGCCACCCACGCGTGCAGGACGCCCGTGTACCGCGGACGCCAACCCGAGACGACGACGGCGAGGACCGCGACGGACAGCCACCGCACGAGATCGAGGTGAGGTGCGCCGACGCAGAACGTGCCCAGGGCGCGCACGCCCATGCAGACCGGGACGTCGTCGACACCGGCCGCCGGACGAAAGAGGACGTCGGTGCGCGAGAAGACGAGGGTGAGCAGCAACGACAGCGCGATGAGAGAGCGCGCGACGCCGTAGACGTTGGTGAACGGGTCGAAGGCGTCGACCCACGCGCGCGCACGCGCCCCGACGCGCGTCAGCACTTGACGTCGAGCCGAAGCACGCGCGCCGGCATGTGGATGGTGCGGCCCGAGCGAGCCCATGCCCACGGCACGGGCCGCTTCGTGACGATGCCGATCTGCCCGCAGAGGGACGGACGCGGCATCTCGTTGTCGAGGCGAACGACCTTCGTGGTCTTCGAGAGGCAGAGCTCCGGAGACTCGTCGTCGTCGCACGCGCGGAAGGACCCCTTCGGGATCCCGTCGAGGAGGCGTCCGAGCTCGACGCCTTGCGCTCGGCCCGCGCGATCGACGCCGAACAAGTAGCGCGGCGAGCCGCCGGGCGACGCCGCCGAGCTCCACGCCCCGTCGCTCTGCATCGCGTAGGGCGTGGTCTCTTCTTCTTGCGGGTTCCTCGTGAAGAAGCGCCACGACTCGGGCGCCCACGCGGTCGTCTGGAGGTCGCGATCGAGGTTCGAGTCGATGGCGTTGGCCGGCATCGACCCGTGGACCGTGACCGCGACGAGCGCCGTCGCGAGGAGCCCGAGGCCGAGCGCCTTTCCACCGAGCCGCGCGTCGGCGTCGCTCATTCGAAGCTGGTCGTGATGTGATTGACGAACGACGCGGTCTGCACCGAGCCGTCGTCCGAGGCGCCGAAGGCGATCGTGGCCCAGGCACCGACGACCTTGTCGACGACGACCGCGGTGTCCCAGTAGACGGTGACGTTGACCTGCAGCGCGGCCTGATCGCCGACGGGGCCGTCCTTGGAGTTGTCGTTGCCCACGCTGCCGTTGTCGTTCGCGCCGTCGTTGTCTTTCGTGCCGCCGTTGCTGTTGTCCGTACCGTCGCCGTTGCCGTTCGCGCCGCCGTTGTTGTCGTTGTCGTAGCCGCCGTTGTCGTTCGCGCCGCCGTTGTTGTCGTTGTCGTAGCCGCCGTTGTTGTTCGCGCCGCCGCTGTTGTCGTAGCCGCCGTTGTCGTTGTCGTAACCGCCGTTGTTGTCGTCGTAACCGCCGCCGTTGTTGCTGTTGTTGTCCTCGTAGCCGCCGCCGCTGGTGTCGTTGTCGTAGCTGCCGCTGTCGTTGTAGCCGCTGAAGTCGTCGTAGTCGCCGCCGAGCTCGCGCGCGGTGCCGTTCTTCGGGAGCTGAGACGCCGCCTGGGTGATGCGGGCGAGGCCCTCCTTGAGCACCTTCTCGACCCTGACGTGCGAGCCGCTCCTCACGCTCTTGCCGAAGCGCGCGAAGAACGTACCGTCGGCCGCGCGGATGCGCGCGATGACGAGCTTCGTCGCCGCCGTGCGCTGCTTCTTCGACAACGCGCGCGGCGCGGCGCCCGTCTCTTCGATCGTGTCGGCGAGCTGGCGAAGGTTCGACGCGGTCGCCTTCAGCTTCGCCGCGTCGTACTGCCTCGCGAGATCGCGCAGCTGCTCGGCGGCGACGCCCGGCTGCGGCTTCTTCGCGCGTGCAACGACGGCGTCCTTGCGGGGCAGGCGCCAGGCCTTCACGACGCTCGTCGCCGGCCCCTCGTCGAAGTAGACCGCGCGGAAGATCGTCACGGCGTCGTACTTCTTCTGGACGTTCACCGGCTCCGGCGCGGCGGCGCAGCCGAACCCTCCGAACACGCCCGACACCATCGCGAACACCAGCCCCGCCCGAAGGAATCGCATGTCGTCCCGACCTCCGCGGAGAGGTACTGCACCCGGCATACCGGCCTGCGGGAGCCGAGATCTCGATAGGTTGGGCGCGTTCTCCTGGGATGAGACGACTCTGTCCTACATGGATCGGGATTTCTCGAAGCCCCGTCACGCCGATGGGGAAGGCTCGGAGCTCCGGATGAACTGCTCGAAGACCACGAGCGAGACCGGCGACCTCTCGCCCGCCTCGGTGAGCACGCGCTTCACCCGGACGCGATCGATTCCGCCCTTCCCTGCCCCGATCCGCGGGAGCGCGATCCGCGAGACGCCGTCGTCGGAGGCGCGCGCGACCATCGTCTCGAGCGCGCGCGCGAGCGTCGAGACCTTCGGCTTCTTGTCGCCGCGCTGCATGCCGAGCGCGTAGACCACGTGCTCGCCGTCACCGTCACGCCACATGAAGACGTCGCCGAGCTGCATCTTGCCGCCCTCGGCGCGCGCGCGATACGCGTCGGCGAGCGCGGGCCAGCGCTTCTTGAACGCGACCGCGATCCCCCTGTCCATCGCGCCGGAGCAGTCGGCGGCGAACGCGAACGCCCGCGGCGGCGGTACCATCTTGGCTTCCTCGAAGAGATCGCCCTTCACGAAGGTGGTCGGCATCGGACGAGAGCGTATGCGCCGGTTGCCGGCGGACCGCAAGCTCGACACTAGGACGCTACCCGCGTCACGACGCGCCGAGTCGTGAGCCGAGTGCGCGTCACGACGAGAGCGGCGCTTGCCCGCGCACGCGCTCGCGCCTAGCGTGCGCCGCCGATGAGCAAACCCGTCGTCCTCGTCACCGGAGCCAATGGCGAGATTGGCCGCTCCCTGCTTCAGCGTCTTCACACGGACGGCCGCTACCGCGTCGTCACCGTCGACCTGACGCCGCTGCCCGAGAAGTACCGAGGCTTCTGCCTCGAGACGTACGCGGGCAACATCATGGACCGCTACCTGCTCGACCAGATCGCGGCGCACCACGAGATCGAGGTCGTCTTCCACCTCGCGGCGCTGCTCTCGACCCGCGGCGAGCGTGACCCCGAGCTCGCGCATCAGGTGAACGTGGAGGGCACGCTCCACTTGCTCCGCATGGCGCAGAACCAGTCGGGCCGCCTCGGCCGCGCGGTGCGCTTCATCTTCCCGAGCTCGATCGCCGTCTACGGCCTGCCCTCGCTCGAGGAGAAGACGAAGGCCGGGCGCGTGAACGAAGAGGACTGGAACGTCCCGATCACGATGTACGGCTGCAACAAGCTCTACTGTGAGCACCTCGGCCGGTACTTCACGAGCTACTTCCGCCAGCTCGGCGCGCTCGCGAACGCGGCGCGCCTCGACTTCCGATCGCTCCGCTTCCCCGGCCTCATCTCCGCGGAGACGGCGCCGACCGGCGGCACGAGCGACTTCGGTCCGGAGATGCTCCACGCGGCCGCGCAGAAGCAGCCCTACCGGAGCTTCGTCGGACCGAACGCGAAGATCCCCTTCATGGCGATGCCCGACGCGGTCACGTCGCTCGTCGGCCTGCTCGAGGCGGACAAGAGCCGGCTGACGCAGACCGTCTACAACATCAGCGGCTTCAGCGTGAGCGCGCAGGAGATCGCCGAGCGCGTGAAGAAGAGCTTCCCCGGCGCGGACATCTCGTTCGAGCCCGACGCCGTCCGCTCGAAGATCGTCGACTCCTGGCCGGAGGACATCGAGGACGCGCGCGCGCGCGCCGACTGGGACTGGAAGCCGGCGTACGACTTCGCTCGCGCGTTCGACGAGTACCTCGTCCCGACGATCCGCAAGCGCTACGGCTGATCGCGGCCGGCGCCGCGATCGTTTACGCCGCTTCACACGCGACCCGCGAGGTCGTGTAAAGCAGAGCGATCATGGCAACTTCGAAGCCGGGCCGAGCAGCAGGCACGCCGGACGCAACGGCTGACCTCGCGAAGCGGCTCGCCGATCCGGGCTTCACGCCCTCGGTCCGTCGCCTCGGCGAGCTGCTCGACCTCTTCGGGCACGACGACGAGGACGTCGCCAAGGACGCCGCGCGCGCCGTCCTCCGCATCGAGGCCCAGTACGCCGCGCGCGTCGCGGCGGAGAGCGTCGCCCGCGCGCGCACCTCGGCGCGGCCGGCGCGCGGACGCCTGGCGGACCTCGTCGGACGTCTCGCGCAGGAGGGGCGCGATCCGAACGGAGAGTCCCGCGCGTGGCTGATCGAGGTGCTCGCCGATCCCGATCCCAAGACGCGACGCGCGGCCGCCCGCGCGCTCGGCAAGGTCGAGCGAACCGACGCGATCGAGGCCGCGCTCGCCGAGGCGTTCGATCGAGCGGCGAGCGAGGACGACCGGCGCGTGCTCGCGATGGCCCTCGGCAAGCTCGGAGGCCGGGCCGCGGCCACCCGGCTCGCGGGCGGCGATCACGGCCGTGCCTCGGTCATCGTCGATCGCGAGCTCGCGCGGCAGGCGCCGGGCGCGATCGTCCCGGAGCGCGCCCTCGGCCGCCCGCGCGCGGTGTGGTTCCACACGCGGTCGGGGCTCGAGGACGTCGTCAAGGATGAGCTCGGCACGGCGTTCGCGAAGCCGCGCTTCGTCGCGCCCGGCGTTGTCGAGGCCGAGCTCGCGGGCCCGCTCGCGAGCGCGCTCGCGATCCGGACCGCCACGCACGTCGGCTTTCCGCTCGCGCCGCTCGCCAAGGGGAAGGACCTCGCCGCGGACATCGTCCGCGCCGTGTGCTCCGCGGACGCGCTCGCGATCTTTCGCGCCTTCACCGAGGCGCCGGAGGACGCGGCGATCCGCTTCCGGCTCGAGCTCACGCGCGGCGGGCATCGGCGCGCGGTCGCGTGGCGTGTCGCGGAGCTCGTGCGCGCGGAGACGCGCGTCCTCGTCAACGATCCGAAGGCGAGCACCTGGGAGGTCCACGTCGACGACGCCGGGCCCGAGGTGAAGGTCGAGCTCGTCCCGCGCGGCTACGAAGACGCGCGCTTCGTCTGGAGGAGAGACCTCGTGGCGGCGTCCTCGCACCCCGCGATCGCGGCGGCGCTCGCGCGCGTCGCGCCGCGAAGCGACGACGACGTCGTCTGGGACCCGTTCGCGGGCGCGGGCGCCGAGCTCATCGAGCGCGCGCGCCTCGGTCCGTACGCGCGCCTCGTCGGCACCGACGTCGATCCTCGAGCGATCGGCGCGGCGCGCGCCAACTTCGAGCGCGCGGGGATCGCGCCCGCGGGAGCCTCGCTGGTGGAAGCCGACGCCACCGCGTACTCGCCCGAGGGCGTGACGCTGATCGTGACGAACCCGCCGATGGGACGGCGCGTGCAGCGCGGCGCGCACGGCGATCTCCTCGAGCGATTCGTCGCCCACGCGGCGCGCGTGCTCGTCCCCGGCGGCGCGCTCGTGTGGCTCGTGCCGGAGCCGCGGCGCATCCGGGAGCGCGCGGCGGCGGCAGGGCTCGAGCTCGTGCGCGCGTTCAGCGTCGACATGGGCGGCTTCTCGGCGGAGCTCGCCGTCTACATGCGGCGCGCCGCGGGCAAGCGTCGGATCGTGCGCGGGCCGGAAGCCGACGCGGAACGCCCGAAGCTCCGCGAAAAACGCAAGCGCGGATCCCGGTGAACCGGAAAAATGCGGCCCGCGCGCCGCGGACGCCCGACTCGCGGACCGTCCACTTGTGCGATCGGACGAGGTGACCCAACATGGACCTTTGCCATGGCGATTTGCGCGAAATGCAGCGCTGAGCTGATCGGGTCCGCGAAGTTCTGCGCGGCCTGCGGGGCTCCGGCCGCTCCGACGTCGGTCAGCGAGCGCGGACCGAACACGATGAGCGGGCTGTCCGCGTCGGCGAGCGCCGCTCTGCCCAACGGACCCTCGGAGGAGGTGAACCCGTTCGCGACCACGGCGGCGCCGACCTCGCAGCCGTCGGTCGCGGCCGGCGAGAGCGCCGCGCGCGGGTCGCAGTCGGCTCAGCCGGCGGCGAGCGCCGCGTCCGACGCCGCTCCGCCGCGGTCGGAGTCGAAGCCGCCGGCGGGCGCCGACGGCACTCCGGTCTCGCCGCTCGCGGTGAGCAACGCGCTCTCGCAGCGAGGCGCCTTCCAGCAAGCGCTCGAGAGCGCGCAGGACAAGGCGCGCGCGTCGGTCCCGCCGGAGGCGCCGCAGGCGTCGGCGGACTCGCCCGCGCCGCCGCGCGCGAAGAAGCCCGGCACCCAGGTCATGCAGAGCGCGCCGGCGCGGCCGTTCCCGAAGCCGGGCGAGCCCGCCGCCGGCGAGGACGCGTCGGGCGGAGCCCCGGCGAGGAAGGCGCCGCCGCGAACCGTCGCGATGAACTTCAGCGCCGGCGCACCGGGCGGGTTTCAGCCGCCGAGCGGCGGCGCAGCTTCCGGCGGCGTCGCTCCGCAGAGCGTCGTCCAGCCGAGCGGCCATCTCCAGCCGCCGAGCGCCGTGCAGCCGAGCGGCGTGCAGCCGAGCGGCGTGCAGCCAAGCGCGATGCAGCCGAGCGCGGCGCAGCCGAGCGCGGTGCAGCCGAGCGGCGTGCAGCCGGGCGGCGTGCAGCCGGGCGCCGTGCACGCGCCCGCGATGGGCCAGCCGGCGATGACGCCAGGCGCGCCATACAACCCGGCGTATCCGCAGCAGTACGCGGCGCAGCCCGCGGCCCAGCCCGCGGCTCCGGCGGGACCGGGCGCCTGGGGATGGGGCGCCCCCGCGGCCGCGCAGCCGCCGCAGCCGCCGCAGGCCGCCGGGTTCTCGTACCCGTTCAACTACAACCCCGGTTCGCGCGTGCAGGTCACGTGGTCGAACGGCCAGCGCTACCCCGCGACGGTGACTCAGGTGAGCGGCTCGCGGTGCCTCGTCGTCTTTCCGGACGGCCAGCAGCACTGGGTCGAGATGCAGTACCTCTCGCCGAGCTCGGGCTAACCGCGCGCCGAGCCACTCCCGCCGCCTCGAACGACACCCCGCGAGACGATGCCGATGAAGCCCGAAGTCCTGAAGCAGGTCATGGAAGAGCTGATCCCCTTCAATCGCTACCTCGGCGTGAGGATGGCGGGGGCGGACGTCGGCTTCGCGCGCCTCGAGGTCCCCTTTCGCGACGAGCTCGTCGGCGATCCGCTGAGGCCCGCGCTCCACGGCGGCGTGCTCTCGGCGCTCGCGGACGCCGCCGGCGGCGCCGCGGTGTGGACCGGCATCGAGGACGAGCGCGCGCGCGTCTCGACGATCGATCTGCGCATCGACTACCTGCGACCGGCCAAGCTCGAGCTCGTCGTCGCCGAGGCGCGCGTCGTGCGGATCGGCAACCGCGTCGGCGTCGCCGACGTGCGCCTCTTTCACCCTTCGTCGGAGGCGGACACGATCGCCACCGGCAAGGGCGTCTACAACATCATCAAGAAGGACTGACGGCTCGGCGCCGCTCCTTCGCGCGCGGCGTCGCGGCGCCGGCATCGCCGAGCACCGCGATCGCGCCGCCTCGAATCAGAACTGGCCCTGACCGCTCTGCTGGCAGCTCACGCACTCGGGGTTGTTGGCGTTCGCCGGCTCGTTGCACGACCGCGGGCAGTACTTGGTGCGGTTGAACACGAGGTCGCCGCCCTTGCCGTCGTCGATCGCGTCGCAGCGCACGGACTGACCCTTCACGATCATCTCGGCGTACCCGGCGCTCTGGCTGTCGGGAACGTTGTGCCACTTCGCGGCGCACGCCGCGTCCTTGCCGAGCCAGCCGGGGAGGTCCGGCCAGGCCTGCTCGACGTTCGCCGTCTTGTAGTCGCTCTCCGCGCAGACCTCGGCGAGGATGCAATCGTTCGCGCTCGGCGTCTCGAAGACGCCCTGCCGGATGCGAAGGCACAGCTTGAAGTGCCCGGCGCAGTCGACGTTGAGCGTGTTCGTCGACCAGGCCTGCGCGGGCGCACTGGTCGTCTGGCTGGGGCACGCCGCGGTGTTTCCGTTGGGGATGGTCGAGACGGCCGTCACCGTCGTGACGTTGCCCGACGTGGACGAGATCGTGCACGGCGAGAGGTTCGCGATCTTCCACTGGCCCGCAGAGAAGCAGCCGCACGCCTCCTTGCCCTTCGTGGCGCCCGCGGCCGGGAGCACCTCGCCCTCGCACGGTCCCCAGACGAGCGAGTTTTCGTTCTTCTGGGTGCAGGTCGTCTGGCCGTCCTTGCAGATGCCGAGGTTGCGGTGCTTGCGGAGCCCCGTCCAGCACGCCGCCTTCTCGTTCAGGTTCGTGCAGCCGCAGCCCGGCTTGTTCTTGTCGTCCGGGCACTGCTCGGTGCCGCCTGGCGGCGGGGGCGCCGGATCGCCGCCGGGGCCGCACCACTTCGGCGGCGGATCGTTCGCGTAGAGGTCCTCGCCCTCCGGCTCGCCGTTCGAGGAGCCGAAGCTGCCGTCGGGGACGATCCCGGACGAGCCCGCGTCAGCCTCGCCGCCGCCGAATTCGCTCCCCGAGTCCGAGCCGCACGCGATGACGAGCGCCGCGACGGAACCAACGACAACGAGCCCGACGTGGATCTTCGGCGAAAGCAGCATCAACGACTCCGTTCCAGGTGCCTCGGTATACGGACAGCCTGAGCTTTTTACCCGCTCGAGCTCATGCTCGCAGCGAGAATTCGCACGGAGATGGCGCGGGGACACCCTGGATCGCCGAGGTGAGGCCCGCGCGACTCAGAGGGGCGTCAGGGCGCCGCCGCGCGCGCGAGGCGCGTCAGCCAGCTCGCCGAGCGCGATCAGGCGCGGCGTTCGCGGGCGCCGTTCGACTTCTTGGCCGGCTTCTTCTTGGCCGGCTTCGCCTTCACGGAGGAAGCCTCGACGTTCTTCTTCGCGAGGTAGTCGATGAGGTCGATCTTCGTCACGATGCCGACGACGGCGTCGCCCTCGGTGACGATCGCCGCGCGCGCGTCGGCGAGGACGCCCTGGAGCAGCTCGATCTTCGTGTCGGGCGTCACCGTCGCGTAGTCGCTCTCGAGGAGCGGCGCGATCGACGCGCTCGCGGTCTTCGGACCCGAGACCATGTAGCGAAGGAGATCGACCTCGCTGATGATGCCCCTCAGCTTGCCCTTGTCGACCACCGGCAGCTGGCTGATGCCGAGCTGCTTCAGCGTGGCGATGACGTCCTTCACCTTCGCGCTCGACGTGGTGGTGACGATCTTCCGCTTGCTGCGGAGGTGGAGGATGTCGGCGACGGTCCCGATGCCCGGCTCGTCGGCGAGGAAGCCGTTCTCGCGCATCCAGTCGTCGTTGAAGATCTTCGAGACGTACTTCTGCCCGCCGTCGCAGAGGAAGACGAGGATCTTCACGGGGCCCTGCCCCTTCTTCGCGGCGAGGAGCCGCGGCCCCACCGCCTTCGCCCACTTGATCGCGCCCGCGACCGCGGCGCCGCCGGAGCCACCGACGAAGAGGCCCTCCTCGCGCGTCATCGAGCGCGTCATCAGGAAGCACTCCTTGTCGTCGACGCGGACGATATCGTCGAGGATCTTGAGGTTCATCGTCGTCGGGAAGAAGTCCTCGCCGATGCCCTCGACCTTGTACGAGAAGGGCTTCGTCACCCGGCCGGTCTTGACGAAGTCGTAGTAGAGCGACCCGACGGGATCGACGCCGACGATCTGGATCTCCGGCTTCTTCTCCTTCAGGTACTTGCCGGTGCCGCTGACCGTGCCGCCCGTGCCCATGCCCGCGACGAACGCGTCGAAGTCGCCCTTCGTCTGCTTCCAGATCTCCGGTCCCGTCCAGAGGTAGTGCGCCTCGGGGTTGGCGGGGTTGTGGTACTGGTTCGCGTAGAACGAGTTCGGCGTCTCGTCGGCGATGCGACGCGAGACCTTGTAGTAGCTGCGCGGATCGTCGGCATCGACGGCCGTCGGGCACATCACGACCTTGGCGCCGAACGCGCGGAGGTTCGTGACCTTCTCCTGGCTCATCTTGTCGGGCATCACGAAGACGCACTTGTAGCCGCGGATGGTCGCGAGCAACGCGAGCGACGCCCCGGTGTTGCCGCTCGTCGCTTCGACGATCGTGCCGCCGGGCTGGAGGCCGGCCTCTTCCGCCCTGCGGAGGAGGTTCCAGGCGAGCCGATCCTTGTGGCTGCCGCCAGGGTTCAGGTACTCGCACTTGACGTAGATCTCGATGCCGGGCGGGAGGCCCTGCGTCACCTTGTTGAGCCGAACGATGGGCGTGTTGCCCACGGTCTTGGTGATGTCCTCGAGCGCGCCGTGCATCATGGGGGACGGGCATACGATGCGGCACGGCATTCGCGCAAGCACGACTACCCTCGCCGCCGCCGCGATCGCCGCTTTCTGCGGTGCGTCGTGCGCTCCGCGGCCGACTCGTCCGCCGCCGACGGAACCTCCGGCGCGCGCGCTGGTGGTCACGGACGGCCGCGTCTCTCTCCGGGCGAGCGCCTACGTCGAGCTCCACACCTGGCTCGCCGGCGCGGCCCGGACGGACGAGGCGCTCGAGCCCGCGCTCGAGCCGGCGCGCCGCGCGTACGCCCGCTCGCTGCGCGACGACGACGCCGACGCGCTCCTCGAGCGAACGACGCGCGCGCTGTCGGTCTGCTCCGACGATCGCTGCTCGAGCTCAGCCTTGGCGGCCGAAGGGTTCGCGAGCGCCTACGAGCGTGCGCTGCCGGCGTTCGTCGCCCGCACATGGCTCGGCCGCGCGACGACGGCGTGGATCGGGCTCGAGGCGGCGCGCGCCGTGCTCGGCGAGCTCGGCCCGGTCGCGGACGCGCTCGTCATGCGCGCCGCGAGCGATCTCGCCGTCGCGTGGCCCGAGCGGCCCGTGACGATCGCCGTCGTGTCGGAGGCGCCGCCGGTCGGGACCGCCGCGCTCGCGCCCGTCGCGCTGGCGACGCGCGGCCGCTGCTTCGCGCGCGAGGCCTCCGCGTCGCGCCGCCCGTACGAGCGCGTCGACCAGGCGCGCGTCCTCGACTGCCTGCTCGTGCACGCGCTCTCGGCGGTGCGCGCGGAGGCGCCGGCGCACACCGGAGCGCTCTTCGCGGCGCTCACGCGCGAGCTCGGCGCGCGGGACGGCGAGCGCGCGTGGGCGCTCCTCGCGATCCACGCCGTCGCGGCGGTCGTGACGGGGTGGGAGCCGAAGCACCGATCGGTGTACCGGCGCTCGGCGGAGGCGGTCGAGCTCCCGATGCTCGGGTGGCTCGCGAAGGAGTGGCGCGGCGCAGGGGCGGAGGCGCCCGAGACGTTCGCGGCGCGCTACGCCGCGCGCTGGCGCGAGGAGCATCCCGCCAAGAAGTGACCCTCGGGCGCGCGGCCGAGCGCGTCGAGGCCGTCGAGCCAACACGAGCGCGGCGGCGCTTGCCGCGCCGCGCCGGCCCTGGCAAGCGATCGCGCGATGGCGCCGCCCCTGCTCCGCCCTCCGCCGGAGACGCTCGACGAGCTCCTGGCACGCGCGCGCTCTCTCGCCGGCCTGACGCTCGGGGAGGTGCTCCGCGACCTCGGCCTCACGGCGTCGGCCGATCCGGTGCGCACGAAGGGGTCCGCCGGCGAGACGCTCGAGCGCGCGCTCGGCGCCTCGGGGGGCTCGGCGCAGGTGCTCGACTTCCCGGACCTCGGCGTGGAGCTCAAGACGATCCCGGTGACGGCCGAGGGCACGCCGCTCGAGTCGACGTACGTCTGCACGCTCTCGCTCGCCGACGCGGAGCTCCAGGAGTGGGACACGTCCTGGGTGCGGGCCAAGCTCGCGCGCGTGCTCTTCGTGCCGCTCGTCGGCGCGCACGGCCTGGCGTGGCAGGAGCGCGTCGTCGGCGCGCCGCTCCTGTGGAGCCCGACCCACGAGCAAGACGACGTCCTTCGCGGCGACTTCGACGACGTCGTCGGCCTCATCGGCGTCGGGCGCATCGAGGAGCTGACGGCCCACCGCGGCCGCTGGCTCCAGGTTCGCCCGAAGGCGCGCGACGGGAGCGCGCGCGCGATCGCGTGGGGCTCGGACGGCGAGGCGATCGCGACCGTCCCGCGCGGCTTCTACCTGCGCGCGCGCTTCACCGGCGCGCTCCTCACCGATCCGGCCGCGCTGCCCGACTGAGGCTTCGCGCGGAGCGCGACGCGCCGGCGCTTCGCGCTCAGCGCGCCACGATGACGCCGAGGAGCCGCCCGCTCGCGTCGCCGTCGCGGCGGTACGAGTAGAAGCGCTCACGCTCGCAGCGCGTGCAGCCGCTCGGACCGCGGCCCGGCACGTCGTCGATGGCGTCGTCGGCGAGCCCGAGCGCGCGGAGCTGCGCGCGCACGGCCGCCCGGAGGTCGACGAAGGCCTTGTCGCCCACGCGACGGTCGCGCGCGCTCGGGCTCGACGCGCTCACGATCCGATCGGCCACGTCGGCGCCGACCTCGAAGCAGCACGGGCCGATGCTCGGACCGATCGCCGCCACGAGCCCGGAGGCCGTCCCCGCGCCCGGCGCGGCGAGCAGGTGCCGCACGCTCGCCCCGACGACGTCCGCCACGACCCCGCGCCACCCCGCGTGCGCCGCGGCGACACGTCCGGTCGACGGGTCGGCCAAGAGGACGGGGACGCAGTCGGCCACCCGGACCGCGACGGCGTGGCCCGTGCCCGGCTCGGCCGCGAGGGCGTCGGCGTCGAGCGCGAGCGTGGCCGCCGGATCGCCGCCGGCGACCAGGAGCGTCGCCCCGTGGACCTGCATCGCCTGGTGGAGGACGCCGGCGTCGAACCCCACCGCCGCCGCCAGCCGGGCCTGGTTTTCCCGGAGAAGCGCGGGGTCGCGGAGGACCGCAAAGTCGAGCGCGTCGTACGGCGGCGGGCTTACCCCGCCGAGCCGCGTCGTGAACCCGTGCGAAAAGCCCGCCTGCGAGAGCGCCTTCGACGTGAGGAGCGGAAACGTCATGCTCACGTGGCCCAAAGACCTGGGGCCGTGCTTCGTGATATCACGGTACCCGCGATGGCGCGTCCGCAGGATCCGTTCATTGGCCGGGACATCCTGAACGGTCAGTTCCAGATCCTGCAGAAGATCGGCTCGGGCGGGATGGGGTCCGTCTACAAGGCGCTCCAGCCGGCGATGAACCGGATGGTGGCGGTCAAGATCCTCCATCCGAAGCTGGCGAACCGAAAAGACCTCGTCTCGCGCTTCCGCCGCGAGGCGCGCGCGATGAGCCACCTCACGCACCCGAACACGGTGAAGGTGCTGCTCTACGGCGAGCTCGAGGACGGCTCGCTCTACATCGTCATGGAGTACCTCGACGGCAAGAACCTGAACCAGACGGTTCGCGCCGAGGGCCCGATGACGCTCGAGCGCGGCTTGCCGATCCTCATCCAGGCGAGCAACGCGCTCGAAGAAGCGCACCGCGCCGGCATCATCCATCGCGACCTCAAGCCGGAGAACATCTTCCTCAGCCAGCAAGGCGGGATGAAGGACTACGCGAAGGTCCTCGACTTCGGCCTCGCCAAGGTCACCGAGCGCGAGATGCGGCCCGGCTCGATCATCCTCACGCAGGAGGGCATGGTCTTCGGGACGCCGGAGTTCATGAGCCCCGAGCAGGCGCAGGGCAAGACGCTCACGCCCGCGAGCGACATCTACTCGCTCGCCATCATCCTCTACGAGGTGCTCACCGGGAAGCTGCCCTTCGAGGCCAAGAACCCGATGGAGTACATCCAGCTCCACGTCACGGCGAAGCCGAAGCCGATCAACGAGCGCGTCCCCGGCAGGACGTTCCCGCCGCTCTTGTGGTCCGTGCTCGAGAAGGCGCTCGCGAAGAAGTCCGAGGAGCGTTACGCGTCGGGCGGCGAGTTCGCGCACGCCCTCGGCGCGGTCTTGAACGGGCTCCCGCACGTGCCGCCCTACGAGAACGGCCAGGCGATGCGCCCGGTGATGGCCTCGGTGCCGGGGGCTCCGCAGCCGCCGGCCGCCCAGCCGGCGCCGGCGGCTCCGACCGCACCGCCGCGCTCGTCGCCCCTCCCGCGCCTGGCGAGCCGCCGGGGCAAGCAGCCGTCGGTCGGGCTGCTCGTCGGCGTCGCCGTGGCGTTCCTCGTCGTGGGCGCCGTCCTCGCGGCGCTCGTGATGAAGCTCGTGATGAAGTAGCGCGCGCGCGCGTCAGGGCGAGCAGACCGCCGCGACGTACCACGGCGCTTCGGCCTTGATCAGCGGGCACTCGTCGGAGCACTTGGCCGAGGCGCACGAGCGCGCCTTCGAGTCCACCGCGACGGGCGGACACGTCGCCGGCATCCTCCAGCAGGTGCCGTCTTGCTCGCCGAGCGCGCACCCCGCTCCGCTCCCGACGCGTCGATTGCAGCTCACACCGGCGGGACACGGGTCGCCCTCGTTGCAGCTGACGCTCTCGTTGTTGCCGCAGGCGGTGGCCTTGGCGACGCTCATCCCGTGCTTCGCCGCGAGCGACTCGTTCCAGTAGGTGATGCCGTCGCAGCCGCAGACGGGCTTTCGCGCCGACGTCTCGATCGCGCCGATGGGAGCGCACGTGCCCTTGCCGCAGCTCTTCGTCGCGCAGTACATGCCGGGTCCGCACGAATCGCCGTCCTCGGACCACTCGCAGTCGGCTCCTGCGTCGGGCTTCGCGTCAGCGCCTGCGTCGGTGGGGCCGGGGTCCGGACACACCCAGTCGCAGAAGCACGGCGGCGTCCCCTTCGTGCACCCTGGACCGCGAGGCGGCCCGCACGGTGGGCACGAGGTTCCGCTCGATCCCGACGAGCCGTCCGACCCCGACGAGCCGCTCGATCCCGACGAGCCGCTCGAGCCGCTCGACCCCGAGAACGCGGGGATGTTGGTCTCCGCCGATCCCGAACAGGCGACGACGATCCCGAAGCCGGACGCCACCACGACGCACGTGACCCAAGCTCTCTTCATCACCCCGCTCCCGAGCTGAGTGTAGCACCTCTCGGGCAACGCGCCTCAGGGCGCGCCGTCCCATGGCTCAATCGCCAGGCTGCGGACCGAGCGCGATCCGACGCACCTCGCCGAGCGTCCACTGGGCGCTCTCGACCGCTCCGGGCCCGTCGAAGTGGAGGCCGTCGGGACGGATCGCCGCACCGTTGCTGAGGAGCGTGCAGTCGGTCGTCGGGCAGACGTGCGTCTTGAGATCGATCGTCGGCAGCCGCTCGATCTCCGCGATCTGCGTCAGCTCGTCGTTGAAGCAGTCCACGAGCTCCACCATGTTCGCCGTGCGCCAGCGCTGGCCGGGATACGGGACGAGCGTGAGGATCACGCGGCCAGCGCTGCTCCCCATCGCGTGGAGCAGGAACGTCAGGCGCTGCCTGTACGCCTGGCGCCAGTCGGGCTGGCACGTTCGTGGTCCGAGGTACGCCCCGCCGAGGACGATCAACGTGACGTCGGGCCGAAGCTCGGCGACGTCGGTCACCCAGTTCTGTGCGCAGCTCGTTCCTTCGATCCGCTCGCCCTTCACGTAGCGGACCTCCGCCTCGTGGATGCTGCACGCGCCGACGCCACGCTGCGCGACGAACGACGACGCCGCCGCCTGATGGAAGCGCATCGCCTCGCCGAGGTACTGCGCGACCGAGTCGCCGATGACGAGGATGCGCCGCGTGCCCGGCGGCAGCTCGCTCGCAGGCGGGAGGCGATCGCTCTTGACGGAGTTGAAGTCGGGCCACCGCACCGCCCCGGGCGCCGGCGGAACGGCGACCGGCGGCGGGAGCGCCCGCGCCCGCGTCCCGAGGAGGACGACGGCGAGCGCCGCCGCGAACGCCGCGGGCACGACGACGAGCGGCCGCCCGAAGAACACGCCGCGCGCGCGAATCGGCCGCTCGATCGCGTAGTAGGAAACGAGCGCGACGGCGAGCGTCACGACGACGCGGATCGCGGCGAGCGCGATCGCGGGCACGTGAACGCGCTCGGGCGTGAGCACGACGTCGACCGGCCAGTGCCAGAGGTACACGCCGTAGCTGATCGTCCCCATGAAGACGAGCGGACGGAGCGAGAGCGCCCGCGCGATGACGCTCGCCGGGCTCACCGCGCAGGCGATCAAGACGAGCGCGGCGAGCTCCGTGAGCCAGAGGCCACCGTGGTAGAGGAAGCGGCTCTGGCCATCGAGCTTCGCCCAGGCGACGCCGAGACCGACGGCGGCGACGAGGCCCGCGGCGTCGAGCGCGCGGACGACGCCGCTCCGGAGCTTTTCGCCCGGCGCGAGGACGGTCGCGAGCACGACGCCGGCGAGGATCCCGGCGGCGCGCGTGTCGCTCCCCATGTACACGCGCGACGTCCGGTCCGGCTGCCACAAGAGGAGCATCAGCGCCGCGGAAGCGACCGCGAGCGCCGCGGTCACCACGAGCAGCGTCCGACGTGTCCTCCGGAGGTGCACGACGACGAGCGCCACGACGAGCGGCCACACGACGTAGAACTGCTCCTCGATCGCGAGGCTCCACGTGTGCTCGAGCGGAGAGGGCGCGGCGAAGATCTCCCAGTAGCTCTTGCCGGAGTAGATCGCGCGCCAGTTCGCGACGTAGCCGAGGGTCGCGACCGCGTCGGCGCGGAGGGCTCGGACCTCCTCCGGCCGCGCCCAGACCCGCGCGTAGACGGCGATCGCCGGCATCAAGACGAGGAGCGCGGGAAGGAGCCGTCGCGCACGCCGCACCCAGAAGGCGCGCAGATCGATCCGACCGGTGCGCTCCACCTCGCGGAGGAGGATGCTCGTGATGAGGTAGCCGGAGAGGACGAAGAAGAGATCGACGCCGAGGTAGCCGCCGGGGAGCGCGGCGTCCGCGTGGAACGCGACGACCGCGAGCACCGCGAGGCCGCGGATCCCGTCGAGCGCGGGCACGTGCGCGATCGCGGGGGCCTTCGGACGTGACGCGGCGTCGTGCGCGGCTACGGATCCTGCAGTGCCCCCGGTCGAGAGACTCACGGCCGGCGGCAATACACCACCATCGACGGCCTACGTCACCCGGTCATCGCCGGAGCGGGCGCTGCCGCGCTTCGTCGGGCGTGTGGACGGGCGACGCGCGCGACGAAGGCGCCCGGCGCGGGGCCTCACTTCTTCGGCCGACTGCCGCCGAACACGCTCGCCCCCATGCACAGCTCGTCGGAGTAGACGATGCGATGGGCCTCCTCCGGACCAAACGACTGCGCGAGGTCTGCCTCGAAGTTCCTGTTCTCGCCGGTCGTGGTGAGGAAGAGCTTGAGGACCGGGTGGACCGCCTCGTTCGGGCCGGGCATCGGACGGGCGCCGGCGCGGATCTCGCCGACCTGTTTCCTCGCCTGCCTCGCCGCGTCGCCGTCGCGATCGCTCTCGAGATCGAGCACGAGGTGGATGCACGTGTCCGGACCGAGCTTCTCCGCCACCTCGGCGCTGCCGATCGCCGCGGCGCAGAGCGGCTTCAACGCGCTCCAGACGCGCTGGGTCGAGCGGCCGTAGGCGTCCTTGAGGGTCACGGCGTCTTGCGGGGCGAGGCCGAGCGCGTTGAGCTTCTCCGGGCTCGGCGACCACGGCTCGCCCTTCACCTTGAGGCACGGCATCTGGAACTTGATCGTCCCGTCCTTGGCGAGCTCCTTCCAGTCGTCTTGTGAGAGGTCGAAGTCGTGCCTCGCGACGAACGGCGCGCCGTCCTGCGAAGCGGCGAGGCTCTCCTCGCTCTTCTTCAGCTTCGCCTCGAGCTCCGTCTTCTGCGCGGTGATCGCCTCGAGGCGCGAGCGGTACTCACCGACCTGACGCACGAGGTTCTGGTTGGCCGCGCCGAACGGATCGCCCTCACCGGCAGCCGCCACGTCCGCGTCGAAGGACTTCTCGCCGTCGGCGGTCGACCCGGTGCGCTTCACGCCGTCGGGGCCCGCCTGCGCGCTCTCGCCGGCGCGAAGCTCGACGCGATCGTGCGCGTGGGAGACCGCGACCTTGCCCTCGTAGACCGCCACGAACGCCAGCGCCGAGAGCGCCGCGCCGACCGCGCCTGCCTTCACGTCCCGCTTCACCATGTCTCGTTCCTCTCGCTCCGCATGTCCACCGACCGGCCTCACCTTCACGGTGAAGCATGTTCCCTCGACCACGACGTCGCCCGCCGGCGTGTGCACGGTGAAGCGCGCACCCGGCTCGACGCGGTAGAAGACGTCGCCGCGCGCCTGCACGACGTCGTCGCCGTCCCAGCGCACGCTCGCGCCGGCCTCGAGCACGGCGAGCGCGCGCGAGCCGATCGCCACCTCGACGCGCTCCTTGGCGATCGCCTCGCCGCGTGCGGGCGGCGTCGCGACCTTGAGGAGCATCGCGGCCGCGAGCGCCAGCGCGGCCGCGCCGCCGCCGAGCGCTCCCCAGCGGCGAGCGCGCTTCGACCCGACGCGGGTCACCGCGGGCGAGCCGCGATGCTCGACTGCGCCCACCTCGGCGCGGTCGCTCGCGCCCGGCTCCGTCCCATGGCCCGCGCCCGGCTCCGTCCCATCGCTCGCGCCCGGCTCCGTCCGATCGCTCGCGCCCGGCTCTGTCCCATCGCTCGCGATCCGCGCGAGCACGCGGTCCGCAAAGTCGTCCGGCGGCAGGCGCGGCTCCCACGCGTCGAGGTCGACGCTCGCGCCGAGCGGCTCGCCGGCGTCCTCGTGGCCGTCGGGCTTCGGCGGACTGGCCCCGTCGTCGACGTCTCTCACTGGTGCCTCCACTCGCTCGCCAAGAACGCCCGCATCTTTTCGCGCGCGCGAAAGAGGCGCGTCTTCGCCGTGTTCTCCGGGACGCCGAGCGCCTCGGCGATCTCGGCGATGCCGAGCCCGTGGAGCTCGGCGAGCACGAAGGCCGCGCGCTGCTCGTCCGGAAGCTTCGCGGCCGCGTCTCCGATCGCGCGGCCGAGCTCACGCCGCTCGAGCGAGATCTCGGGGGTCGACCCGGTCGTCGCGTCGAGCGCCTCGTCGATCTCTCGAACTGCGAGCCGGCGGCGTTTGCGCGAGTCGAGCGCGAGGCGCGTGGCGATCGTGAGCAGCCACGTCGACACCTTCGCCGGGCCGGAGGGGTCGAAGCTCGGGAAGGCGCGGTACGCGCGGACGAACGTCTCCTGCGCGAGATCCTCGACGTCGGGATCGCTCCGGTCGAGCATCCGCGAGAGGAGCGCGAAGACCATCCGCTCGTAGCGCACGACGAACGCGCGGTACGCAGCCGGGTCCTGCGCGCGGCACCGGGCGACGAGCGCGGTGTCGAGAAAGGCGGGCGCCTCGCTCGGTGCAGGCGGAAAGGCCGCGCTCATGGCCAGAGCCATCATCGCCCAGTGACACGAGCGGCCGCCGAGAAGGTTCCGCGAAAAAGCGCGACGCTGTGCGCTTCGCTACAACATAACGATATCGGGCACTTGCAGGACTCGACCCGCACCTCTCGGCGCGGCGCGCGTCAGCGAAGGCGGCGCGGCGGTCCGACGTCCAAGAGCCGGCCCGTCTCGAGGAACGACCTCGTCGAGCGCTGGATCGTCTCGCTCTGGCGCGCGTCGAGGAACACCGTCCCGCCGTCCCGCGAGTAGCTCATGAGGTTGTTCACGACCTCGCTGTGCTGTCGGTTGCCGAAGAAGTGGCCGAGCTCGTGCGCGAGCACCGTGGGTCGCGCCGTCCGGGCGACGACGATGAAGCGCTTGCCGCCGCGGCCCGTCCAGCACACGCCCATCCGGTAGCGTCCGGGCTCGTCGACGTCCTCGAGCGCGCGCACGACGAACACGTCGATCGCGTTCGTCTCGGTGAGCGGCGTGAGCGCATTGCGATCGGCGCGCGTGTGGAGCTCGCCGTGCGGCTCGGCGAGCGGCTTCTCGATCGTCCATCGGAAGCGTGTGCCGAGCGGCGCGAAGAACCCGTTCGCGTCGTCGATCTGCCGCTCTACCCACGCGTCGTCGACGACGCGCTCGCCCTTGTCGTCCCGCGCGATCGCGATCGAGAGGCCGAAGATCGGCTCTTCCGCCGCCGCAGCCTGACCGGCGACGGCGAGCGAGAGCGCGACCACGACGGAGACGACGGTCGCGACGCGACGCGCGCGGGGCTGGGCCGCCTTCACGGCGCGACCCACGCGGCGCCCGCCGCCGCGCGCCCTCGGCCCAGCGTCGCGAGGATCGCGGCCATCGCGGGGTGCCGCTTCACCTCGTCGAGCGCGCTCGCGAGGAGCGTCTTGCCCGGCTCCATCTTGTGCCACGGCGACGCCCCGCTCGGGTGCGGCAGCGCGACCACGTCGGTCTCGTGCTCGTGCCAGCGGGCGCGCATCGCGCCGCCGACGAGCGCGTCGAGCTTCTTCTTCGCCGCGAGCTCGCCGAGGACCTCGTTTATCGCGAGTGAGCCGACGGCGAGCACGAGCTCCGGCCGGAGGATCGCGACCTCGCGCGCGAGGAACGACTTGCACCGGCCGATCTCCTCCGCGTCCGGCTTCCGATCGCCGCCGCCCTTTGCCTTGCCGGGGAAGCAGCGCGCGACGGCCGCCATGTAGACGTTCGCGCGGAAGTCGTCCTCGCTCACCTCCATCGCCTCCTCGAACCAGCGAAAGAGCGTTCGCCCCGCGGTCCACGCGAAGGGACGGCCGAAGCTCCCCTCACGCGGTCCCGGCGCCTGACCGACGAGCATCACGCGGCCGAGCACCGGCGGCCCGTGGACCACAGGCCCGATCATCTTCGGGCACGCGGTGCACGCGTCGAGGTCGGCGTGGACCTGCTTGAGGAGCTCGAGACGACGCACGGCCTTCTCATAGCTCATCTCGCGCCCCCCGCGACCCCAACCGGCCGAGCACCGAGCCTCGAGTGCGCGCCCGTGCGCGCCCGAAGCCGGGTCGCGCTCGAGGTTCGCCTACAGGCTCGCGCGACGCCGCAGCGACACTCGGATCCCGGACGCGCCGTAGCGGATCCGAGCGCTGCAGTCCGTCTCGACGACCGCGTCGGAGGGGAGGTTGTCGACGCCCGCGTCGACGGGGTTGTCGCCGGTCTGGGCGCAGTCGTAGGTGAACCGGACCTGCTGCGGGGTGCCGCTCGCGCCGTACTCGATCGTCCCGGCGCGGTACGAGATGGCGCCGGGACCGCTCCCGCTGCCCGTGTCGACCTGGCGCACGCGCGTGAAGCGGTTGCCCTTCACGACGAGGGTCTCGCGCCACGAGCCGGACAGGGCGCTCGCGCGCTCCGCGTTGATCGCGTCGTAGATGCCGTCGGCCAGCGTCGTGCCCTTGTAGTCCGGATCCGTGGCGTCCACGGGGCCGAACGCCGCGGCGGGCTCGCCGAACGGGGTCGTCCCGCACGGGCCGCTATTCTGGATGTTCGGCGCGGTGTACTTGCCGACGCACGAGTCGCCGGCGTCGACCTCGTCGGCGGCGTCGGGCTTGCCGCGGCCCGCGTCATCGTCGTCGTCGTCGTCGTCGCCCGACGAGCCGCCGCCGTCATTTCCCGGCGACGCCGCGTCGGCCCCGCCCGGGCCCTCGGTGGCCTCCGTATCGTCGCCGCACGCCACGGCGAACATCCCAGCCACCGCCGCCAGCGTCGCCGCGACCACCCATGCGCTCGTTCGAGTCATTGGGCCCGAGCCTACAGGAAGGCGACGAACACGCGCGAGCGAACACGACCGCACGAGCGGGCTTCGCGCGCGCCCGGAGCGTGGTATCGAAGGAGGCACCCGCGCCCGGCGCGGGCAGGAGACGACGGGAATGTACTTCCAGGAGATGATCATCGCGCTCCAGGCCTTCTGGGCGAAGCGCGGCTGCGTGATCGTTCAGCCGTACAACTCCGAGGTCGGCGCGGGCACGTACAACCCGGCGACCTTCCTCCGCGCGATCGGTCCGGAGCCGTGGAACGTCGCGTTCGTCGAGCCGTCACGCCGGCCGACCGACGGGCGCTACGGCGACAACCCGAACCGGCTGCAGCAGTTTCACCAGTACCAGGTCATCCTCAAGCCCTCGCCGCTCGACATCCAGGACCAGTACCTCGAGTCGCTCCTCGCGATCGGCACGAAGCCGAAGGAGCACGACGTGCGCTTCGTCGAGGACGACTGGGAGTCGCCGACGCTCGGCGCCTGGGGTCTCGGCTGGCAGGTCTGGCTCGACGGTCTCGAGATTAGCCAGTTCACCTACTTCCAGCAGGTCGGCGGCATCGACTGCCGGCCCGTCTCGGGCGAGCTCACCTACGGGCTCGAGCGCATCGCGATGTACCTGCAGGACGTCGACACCGTCTACGACCTCGCGTACGCGCCCGGCATCTCCTACGGCGAGATCGCGAAGCGCGCCGAGTGGGAGTGGTCGACCTACAACTTCGAGCAGGCCGACGTCCCCGCCCACTTCGCCGCGTTCGACCAGTACGAGAAAGAGGCCAAGCGGCTCCTCGCGCTCTCGGACGATCCGCAGAAGAAGCTCGTTCTTCCGGCCTACGACTTCGTCGTCAAGGCCGCCCATCAGTTCAACGTCCTCGACGCCCGCGGGGCGATCGGCGTCACCGAGCGCGCGCGCTTCATCGGTCGCGTGCGCGGGATCGCCAAGGGCGTCGCGGAGGCGTACTACGCGCAGCGCGAGGCCCTCGGCTTCCCGCTGCTCCCGAAGACCGCAGCGGCGGCGGAGTGATCCGGGGCGACGCCCGGCCGCGACGCTGAGCAGCGCGAGTCACGGCGCGCCAGCAGAAGACCCGCAAATCGAAGCGGGCGCCGAACGCGCCGTCGCCGCGAGGCTCGAGCGGCGGTGCGGCGCCTACAAACCGATCGGGATGCGACGACCCGCCACCTTGTCGGCCCCGGCGTTGCCTGCAACGGTTTCCATGAGATGTTTGACGGTAAGCTGCGCGCAGCCCGTCGGGAGCACGGGTCGGCCGACGAGCCGGTTCGTGGAGGCGGAGCACGCCGGAGCGCCGAGGACCGCGTCGCAGCGAGCGTCTTGATCGTCGACGACGTCGAAGACAACCGCGATCTGTACGCGACGTACTTCGAGCACTCGGGGTTCGACGCGGACCAGGCCTGCGACGGCGAAGAGGCGCTCGCGAAGATCGCGAAGGCCCCTCCCGACGTCGTCATCATGGACCTGTCGATGCCGAAGCTCGACGGCTGGGAGGCGACGCGCCTCATCAAGTCGAACCCGCGCACGACCCACGTGATCGTCATCGTCGTGACCGGCAACAGCACTCCGGCGAACGTCGAGGCCGCGCGGGCGGCCGGGGCCGACGACGTCTGCACGAAGCCGTGCCTCCCGCGCGATCTGCTCGAGTGCGTGCGCCGCCGCCTCGAGCAAGCGCCTCGGCGCACGAGGTAACGCGCGAGCGCGGCCGCTGGCGGCGAGGTCTTCCGCGCCCCGACTCGCCGCGTTTGGCCCTATGGTCCGGGCATGTGCACCCTGTTCATCGCCGCGAGGACCGTCCCCGGCCTGTCGCTCGTCGTCGTGGCGAACCGGGACGAGCAGCGCGACCGCGCGTCCTCTCCGCCGCTGCGCTGGGACGGAGGCTTCATCGCCCCGAGGGACGAGGTCGCCGGGGGCACCTGGCTCGGGCTGAACGAGCACGGCGTGTTCGTCGCGATCACGAACCGCTACCTCGGCCTGCGCGATCCCGCGCGGGTCTCGCGTGGGGCGCTCGTGACCGATGCGCTTCGTCTCCCGACGGCGCGCGCGATCCACGACGCGATGAGCCGCCTCGATCCGACGCGCCACAACGGCTTCCACCTCGTCTACGCCGACGACCGCGACGTGCTCGCGACCGTCTCGGACGGCCGCGAGCTGGCCAAGCTCACGCTCGGCGACGGCCTCGCCGTCGTGACGGAGCGCTCGTTCGGCGCCGGCGAGGGCGACGGCGCTCACGAGCGCGTCCGGAAGATCATGGCGCGGTGGAGCCAGCTCGGAAACGCCCGCCCCTTCGACGCCGCCCGCGCGACGGCGCTGCTCGCCGAGCACGACGCGCGCGATCCGCTGGGCGCGACATGCATCCATCTCGACGAGCTCCGCTACGGCACTCGGAGCGCGATGGTGCTCACGCTCGCGGACGCCGCGGACGGGCGGCGCCCACTCGAGCGCGCGCGGATGCTCTGGGCCGAGGGCCCGCCCTGCGTGACGCCGTTCAGCGCGATCGACCTCGCGAGCTTGGCGCGTGCGGAGGCGGAAAAAACCGGATAGCTTCTCGGTGTGTCGATCTGGAGACCTTGCGTCGTCGCCGCGCTCCTCCTCTCTTCGGGCCTCGCCTCTGCCGCCTGCGGCTCCGAGCCGAAGAAGCCGGGGAAATACCCGCCGCAAAAGCCCGGCTGCGAGATCCAGGTCTTCCCCGAGGAGCCCACGTACCAGACCGACAACATCGGCCCGGTGCAGGCGAGCTGCGACGAGTCGATCTCGGACGACGAGTGCATGCGCGAGCTGAAGGACCAGGCGTGCAAGCTCGGCGCGGACACGCTCTGGGGCGTGGACGAGCCGACGAAGCAGGCCGGCAAGAAGAAGCTCTCCGGCCGCGCCGCCCACCAGAAGTGATCCGCGTCACGACGCGCGCGGGTCGCTCGGCGTCTCGCGCTCATCGTCGATGAGCGCGAGGTACGGCTATCGCGCGGCCGCGCGAGCGCGGACGATCACTCGAGGCACTTGATGAGCGCGTCCGAGGACTCGGCCTTCATCGCGCACTCGTGCTCGTTCGCTTGCACCGCCGTCGTGCAGTTCTTGAACTCGTCCGCGTTCTTCGCTTCCTGACGCTCGCGCGCCCGCTCGGCGGCGATCGCCTCCGGGCCCGCGTCCGCGTACCTCTCCTTCACGACGAGCTCGGCGAAGTGGTCGAGCAGCTGATCGCACTGCGGCTGCGAGATCTTCTTCTTGCACGCGCCGAGCGAGCAGACGCACGCCGCCCCGAGGAGCGCGAAGAGGATCGCACGCCCGCGGCTGCCTCCCCCCGGAGGTCGTGTCATCGAAGGCACTTGTCGACTTGTTCGGCGGTCTCTGCGCCCTTGACGCAGGACAACATTCCGTCCGTCACGCGCTTGCCCACACACTTGTCGATGTCTTCCTTGAGAGACTCGCGAAGCTCGTCCTTGCGCTTCTGGACCAGCGACGGGTCGGTCACGCCGTCGGCTCGGAGCTTGACCTCGACGTTCTTGTCGACGACGGCTTCGCAGTCGGCACGCGTCGCCTTGCGGCCGCAACCGGCAACGCAGCAGAGGAGACAGGCTCCGAACAACCAACGCATGCGGGCGAACGCGTAGCACGGCCGCCGGCTCTCTCCCAAGGTCTTCCGACACGGCGCACCTGAAACGTCGAGGCGTCGCGAAACGCGGCACAAGCGCCAGCGGCTTTTGGCCGCCAAAAAGCGTGCGTGCTACACTTTTCGAGTGCCAAGCAAGCCGCCCGTGCGGGCGACGGCTCCGAGAGCGAGCTCGGCAGACCCCGAGGAGTTCCTGCGCAAGGCGATGGCCGCGCGGAGTGCCCGTTCCCGCGCGATGTACGCGCGGCGTGGGCTCGCCTCGCGCGCCACGCTCGATCGAACGACCCACGCGATGCTGCTCCGGCAGCTCTACCTCTCGCTCTTCGAGGGGCGTCGCTTCCAGCAGGCGCATACGGTCGCGCTTCAGGCGCTCGAGCTCGACGTCCTCGCCGACGTGCTGAACCAGGACGCCGCGCGCGCGGCGCTCGCGAGCGGCGATCTCGAGGGCGCGCTCGCTCACCTCCGCGCAGCCGCCCGGAGGGGCCCCGCGTCGCGCCGGCCCTTCCACCTCTGGACGCTCGGCGGCGCCCTCTTCCTCGCGCAGCGCTACGCGGAGTCCGCCGCGGCGCTCTCCCGCGCCGCCCGCTGGGGCACGAAGGACAAGCCGCTCTACCGCGCGCACCTTGCGCTCGCGCGCATGGCCGCAGGCGAAGAGGTCGACGATCTCCAGGAGACGATCACGCAGCTCGCCGAGGCGCCGTGCGGCCAGGGCTACGGTCGCTTCGTGCTCGGTCACCTCGCGTACGCGGCGGGCGAATGGACCGCGGCGAAGCGCTACCTCGAGGCCTTCCTCCGGCGAACGACCGCATCCCGTCCCGCGCTCGGCATCGCGCTCGAAGGCGAGGTCCGGATGACACGCGCGACCCTCGCCAAGATGAGCGCGAACTGAGCCGTACGGCGCGGTCCGAGAGCGCCGTCGAAGCGCGAGCCGAGGCCCCATCGCAGGTCCTGCCCCCCAACGTCGCTGGAGGCCCACCTCAGGTCTGAGCCGGTCGCGATCCACCCGACTCGATCGTTGCGCAACCGATCGACCGAGCTCGGCCGCAAAACCCTCGTGGAACCGATGGTGCGACGTGGTGGGAGGAGACGACACGCACGCGCGTTCGAGGTTGTCGCAAGGGCGGTCCCAGCCTTGCTACCATTCGTCGTGACTCCGCCGTCTCGTCGGTGCCGATGAGCCGGGCGTACTCCGAGGAGGATCCGTGAACCGTCGCCTGACGCAGTCCCTGGTGCTGATGATGCTCGTGTTCGTCCCCGCCATGGCGTGGGCCGGAGACTGCGCCGACGGCGCCGGAGGAGGATCCGACTCCGGGCGCTTCCAGCAGATCCTGGAGTCGCAGGGCGCCATCGTCGCGGTGCTCGCGTCGTTCGCCTTCGGCGTCCTCGCGAGCCTCACGCCCTGCGTCTACCCGATGGTGCCGATCACGGTCTCGATCTTCGGCGCGACGGAGGCGAAGTCGCGTCTCCGCGGCGCGGCGCTCTCGGGCACGTTCGTCCTCGGCATCGCGACGCTCTTCACGCCGATGGGCGTCATCTGCGGCGCGACGGGCGCCGTCATGGGCAGCGCCCTGTCGAACATGTGGGTCATGCTCGGCCTCGCCGCGCTCTTCACCGCGCTCGCGGCGTCGATGTTCGGCGCGTTCGAGCTCGCGCTCCCGTCGGGGCTCACGAACAAGCTCTCCACCGTCGGCGGCGTCGGCTTCAAGGGCGCGTTCGTCATGGGTCTCGTGATGGGACTCATCGCGGCCCCGTGCACCGGCCCGTTCTTGACCGGCATCCTCGTCGTCATCCAGCAGCAGCACGACCTCGTCCTCGGCGGCGCGGCGCTCTTCGCGTTCTCGCTCGGGCTCGGCGTCGTCTTCTTCGTCGCCGGCGCCTTCGCGGTGAACCTGCCGAAGGGCGGCGCCTGGATGATGGGCATCAAGTGGGTCAGCGGCGTCGGCCTCGCCTACATGGCGTTCTCCTACCTCCGCGACAAGTTCGAGCCGGTGCGCAATCTCGTCGATCACCCGAGCTACACGTTCGGCGCGATCGCCGGCGGCGTGCTCCTCGTCGGCGTCGTGCTCGGCGTCGTCCACGTGATGGCCGAGCGACGCAAGTCGCCGATCGCGCACCTGTCGAAGCCGATGAAGCTCGCGTCGATCCTCCCGGCCGTCGCGGGCGCGGCGATGCTCTTCAGCTGGCTCGGCCTGAACCACAGCGTCGACACGAACGCGCCCGAGATCGTCTGGATGACGAACGAGAGCGAGGCGCTCGCCAAGGCGAACGCGGAGGGCAAGCCGGTCCTCATCGACTTCGGCGCCGAGTGGTGCGCCGCCTGCAAGAAGCTCGAGCACCAGACCTTCCCCGACCCGAACGTCCGCAGCGAGGCGCAGCGCTTCGTCACGCTGCGCGTCGACGCGACGGACGACGAGGACGAGGCGATCGTCAAGCTGAAGGACAAGTACAAGGTCGTCGGTCTCCCGACCGTCATCATGCTCGACAAGACCGGCAAGGAGGTCGTGCGCTTCAACGACTTCGTGAAGCCGGACCAGTTCTACGCGGCGATGAAGTGCAACGTCGGCGCGACGAAGAACGAAGCCGTCGGCATGCGCTGACGTCGCGCGCTCACGCGATCCACGAGGGGCCCGGCGGCGACGTCGGGCCCTTTCGCGTTCCGGGCCTCGGGCCGCGGCGCGCGGGAGAGGCGCGCGGTCCGGCGGCTCATCCCACGCTCCGCCGCTCGTCGTCCGCGGGCTCCCACGCGCCCGCGGCGAGCCGGTAGCCCGACTCGGTGCGCGGCGGCGGCGGCGGCGCGGTGAGCAGCTCCGACCGCAACGTGTCCGGGCCGTGGACCCACTGCCGGACGACGTCGACGAGATCGCCGACGGTGCGGAGGCCTTCGAGCTCGGCGACCGGGAACTCGACCTCGCCGAGCTCCTCGAGGCGGAGCACCACGAGGACCAGATCGAGCGGGTCGAGCCCGAGGTCCGCTTCGAGCCGGTGGGAGACCTCGACCTCGGCGGGATCGATCCCGAGGTGAAGGGCGAGGGCAAAGGACACGATCTCGAGCTCGTCGGTTCTCATGGTTGCTCCAGGGTGGGTGGCGCGTCGATCGCGCTCTCGACCGTGAAGTGGCGCCCGCGCGCCTCCGAGATCACCGGGCGATCGCGATCGGTCGCAGAACCGTCCAGGGTCCTGGACACGAAACCGACCAGGGGTCGATCCGCCCGCTACGGCGTGTTGCAGGCGTCCGTCCCGTCGGGACAGAGGAGCTTGTCCGCAATCTGCACCACGCGCGTGGAGCTCGCCTTCGCGCCGGTCGAGTCCGCGATCTCGACGGTCACCGCGAGGCGCTTGCCGAGGAAGCGCTTGTACGCGCTCCGGAGATCGCCCGCGCCCGCGTCCACCTGATACCGGAGGCCCCACACCTTGCAGTACGACCCTTCATCGCGATCGAACGTGAAGACGAACGAGACCGGAGGCACCGGCGCCGGATCGCCCTCGAGGCTCGAGGTGATCGTCGTCGTCGAGCCCGACTGGCGAAGGTTCCGGAGGCGCGCCGCGATCCAGATGTGGTGGCCGCCTTGCGGCCCTTTCTCGAGCGAGAGGACCTGTCCGTCGACGAGGCTCGTGTAGTCGGTCTGCCCGGTGCCGAGGATCACCTCGGGCTCGCCGCGCTTGGCCGGGCGGCAGATGTCGGGCGGCGCCGCCGCCCAGCCCGGCTCGTAGTCTTCGAGCGCGTCGCCGGCGACCTCGCTCGGCAGGCACGCGCCGGCGATGCAGGTCAGCGGCGAAGCGCAGACGGTGCCGGGCAAAGCCGGGACCGACGGGAGCACGACGCATCGGCTGTCGAGGTGGACGCGGAGGAGCTTCCGCTCCCGCGTGCCGCGCGGAGGGAGAAGCGCGGACGCGAGCCGTGAGACGACCGGCTCGCCGGAGCCCGGGGGCAGCGCCTCCGCCGTCACGTCGACGCGCGCGCCCGGATCGCCCGTGACCTCGATCTCCGTCGGCAGCGGTGAAGGCTGGCCGCTCACGGTCGCGAGCGTCTCGTCGCGCAGGATCGCGCCGTCCTTTTTCACGACGACGCGGACCGAGCCGACGAGCGAGCCGAAGTCGTCGGACTGGACGCCCACGACGAGCACCGAGCCCGAGGGGCCGTCGTCGGACGGACACGCCGCGAGGACGACGGGCGCGAACGCGCCGAAGACGAGGTGCCGGAGGGGACGCATCGACTCTCTTCTTGCTAGCAGGGATCCCAGGCCACCTCCACGCGCGGCCTCGACGCTCGCGCGAGCCTGCCGCACGCGCGGCACGAGGCGTGCCGGGCGCCTCGATCCGTCAGCGGCGCTCGTGGAACGCGACCACGTGACGAACCGGACCGCGCGGCGCGAGGAGCTTGACGCCGTCGGCCTCGCGCCAAGCGACACCCGTCGACGGACCGCCGTCGAGGTTAAGCGCCGACTCGCACCCGGCGTCCGCGAGGTGCCGGGCGAGCGCGAAGAGCGACGGACCGGGGCTCTCGCCGTCGTCGCTCCCGCGGACGATCACGACGTCGATCACGCGCCCCGCGTCGCGTGTACAGAGCGCCGTGCGCTCGGCGCGCTTGCCGTCGTCGCTCTTCACGTTCGCGTCGCCCGCGACGACGAGACGCGGCCGGCACTGGATGGCGAACTTCGCGCCCTCCGGGAGGACGAACCCCTCGGCCGCGAACAGCTCCGCGCGCGCGCCGTCGGACGCGAGGACGCCGCCCGAGAGGTTCTTCCCGAGGCGCGAGAGCACGGCGCCCTCGGAGATCGCGAGCCCGACGGGCTTGCCTTCCGGATCGAAGAAGCCGCCGTTGACCACGAGGTCCGCGCCGGAGCGCTCGAGGATCGCGTCGAGCGCGGTCGTCATGGCCGCGTCCTCGATCCGGAGCTCGTAGCGGGCGTGCTCGAACGACCAGACGCGCACGGGGTAGCGACGCGCATCCTCGACGATCGACGCGACGGCGGCCGCGTCGTTCGAGGCGAGCGTCGCGCGCGCGTCCTCCGCGAGGGCCGCGCCGCCGGTGGGCGTGCGCGAGGGAACGCCGAGCGACCGTCGCGGCCCGCGGCGCGCGAAGGCCACCAGCGCGAACGCGGCGGCGACGAGCACGCCGAAGAACAAGACGCGCCCGAGTCTGCGTCTCGACTTCACGCCCGGAGGGGCTCCGCGCACTTCATGGGACGCGCAGGGTAGATCCGATCGCGGCGACGAGCGGCCGAAACGAGCTCAGCTCTCCTGCGCCTCGAGGATCTCCGCAATCGCCTCGCGGAGGGCGGCGCCTCCGAACGGCTTCGCGAGGCAGCGGGCCCGGGTCGTCCTCGGGAGGACCTTCGCGATGTGCGGATCGCCCGTCATGAAGATGACCGCCGGCCTGGGCTCGAGCTGCTCGATCCGACGGAACAGGTCCACGCCGTCGGGGACGCCGGGCATGTTCACGTCGAGCAGGACGACGTCGAACGACGCGAGGTCGTCGCCGAGCTCCGCGACGGCCTCTTCGGCGCTCGTCTTCTCCACGATGTCGAAGTCACGCCGGAGGACCCTTCGGATCGCAGAGTGGATGAGCGGCTCGTCGTCGACGACGAGGACCTTCGGCGAACCCATCATGAATACGTATCACGCCCCCGGCGCCCGAGCCGCCGTGCGCGCGCGAGCCCGAGACGACGCGAGGCCGGCCACGCGCGAGGGCGCGTGCCGGCCTCGGCCGACGTTCGGGGAATGTCCGCCGAGCTAGGCGGTCACTTGGCCGCGGGAGCGGGCTCGCACTCACCCTTGCTCAAGACGGACGCGCCGGCGGCCGCCGCCATGCAGGCGTTGCCGTAGGTGGTTCCGTCGCACGCGCAGACCGGATCGTACAGCTGGATGCACGCCTCGGGCTTGTACGAGCACTTGCCCGACGCGTCGGCGGCCCCGCAGATGTCCCCGGGCGCCCAGCTGCAGAACTGTCCGGCGTTGCACTGGTAGGTGGTCCAGAACCCGCAGGCCTTGCCCTCGCGGCGCGTGACGCGGACGTAGAACTCCGACGCGCTCACGAACGGCCCGCAGTTGCTGCCGGGCAGGCACTTCGGCAGCGCGACGCCGCCGGCGACGAGGATGCCCTCCTTCGTGCCGAGCGCGTTCTGCGCCGAGTTCAGCGTCCCCGCGTCGGCGGGCAGCTCCGTGTTGTCGAGGTGCACCGCGATGACGTTGTGGCGCTCGCTCGCGCCCGCGTTGAGCTTGTAGGCCGTCGTCGACGGGCAGGGCGCCTTGATGCAGCGGATCCCGTTGTCGGCCGTGCGGTAGAACGTGCCGTCGGCGGTCGAGCCGGTCGCGCCGAGCCACGCCTCGCTCGCCTTGAGGACGCCGAGGGTCTGGCCGGCGTGCTTGGTCTTGAAGGTGCGCGCCTTGACGAGGGCTTTGCCGCCCTCGAGCGCGGTGCGGAAGTCTGCCTCTTCGCGGGCCGAGAGGCCGACGCCGCCGAGCGTGATCGACGCGACGTAGCACTCGGCCTGACGGCTGCCGTCCGCGCAGAGGGTCTTCGCCTCGTTGACGCGCTTCACGAAGAAGCCGCCGCACATCGGGGCGGCGCACTTGCGGGCGTCGCGGCGCGCCTGGAAGTAGCCGTGGTTCGACGGGGCGCCGGTGAGGGCGTCTTCGGTCGAGTCGAGCTCGACCTCGACGTCGTCGCGGAGGGCGTCGTCGTCGCCGTCGGTCGGCGCGACGCAGCCGGCAGCGGCAAAGGAGAAGGAGATGAGTGCAAGCGGAAGGAGCGCGGTGGCTAGCTTCATGGTGGCGGCCCTGTAGCACCATGTAGGTACCGCGCAACGAAATCCGAGAAGCCCGGCGTCGATTCTCGGGTGAGGTGCGGCGTGTCGCCGATTTCGCGGCGTCCCGTCGCCGCCGGCGCGGGCCATCGCCGCGGCTCGGGCGCGGGGCGGGCTACCAGACCTCGACGATCGTGAGCTCGCGCGCCGGTCCGGGCTTCGTCCCGCGGACCTCGATGACGTCGCCCTCCGTCCGCCCGAGGAGCGCCCGCCCGCGCGGCGATTGGGGCGTGACGACCTGCGCGGAGAGCCCGGCGACGTCGAGCGCGAGGCCTCCGCCGAACGGCGCGACGAAGAACGTCGTCTGCTGCTCGTTCTCGTCCTCGAGCGTCACGACGGCGGACGACTGGATGGCCTTTCCCCCGGCGAGATCGAGGAGCGGCATGCCGCCGATCGCCTTGATGGCCCCCTCGATTTCCCGCACGCGGGCCGCCTGCGCGCCCGCCAGGTACGACGCCTCGAGGGCGCGCGTGTCCTTGTCGTTCTCGGGCTTGGCCTCCTCGTGGGTGGCCGCGTCGCGCGCGTCCTTCGCGGCGCGACGCATGTTGGCGAGCTCCTCGTCGAGCTTCGCGAGGAGCACCTCGACGAGCGCGCGCTTCACGTCCCTTCGCTCGGTCACGCGCGCATCATGCCACAGCGCTCCGGGCCGACGGATCGTCGCGCACCGCCTCTCCGCTCCAAGCCCTTGGATTCGCCTCGGATTGTCCGGAGCCGCGCGGCGAGCGCCGAGGCGCCGGAACACTGGAACTTGACCTCAGCCGCATCTGCGCGTACTTCGGCGCCGTCATGTACCGCTTTCTCTCCAGCGTCGTCCGCCGAGTCCGCCGCAAGCGTTGGAACGGCTGGCTCCCGCCGATCGCCCTCGCCGGCTGCTGATCCCACGGGCTGACGCTCGGCGCGCCGCGCCGCGCGCTCGTTTGCGGTCACGCCGCGCGCTCGTCGCGCTCCCCCTCTTCGTTCCTGGCGCCCCAGGACGGATCGCGCGTGATCCCCGCGCGGGATCCGGCGAGGAGCACCTCGCATCCTAAGGTCGCGAAGGTAGGCGGATGTGGGCGGGTGCGCGCCTTGCACGAGTGGGCCTCGAGTCCCATGAACGTGCACCGCTCGCTCCGGTTTCTCGCGTCTGTCGCCGCCGTCGTCGCCCTCGCGGGGTGCGCCTCCGAGGAGGGCAGCGACGCCACCGCCGGCGACGAAGACGATCTCACGAGCCTCACCGCGCGCCAGCGGGCGCTCATGTTCGAGGGGGTCGTCTACGTCGACAAGGACACGCCCGACGCGAAGGTGCTCGAGACGGTCCACGCGCAGACGAAGAGCGCCTTCGGGGCGCTCCTCCACTCCGAGGTCGCCGCGCAGACGCGCGAGTTCCAGAACGTCGATCCGGCGAGCTTCAAGAAGCGGAGGGTGCTCGTCGTCGACGCGGCCGTGCCGAACGACGCCGGCCGCGAGATGCTCGAGGTCCGCTACACGTACAAGGACAACGCCGTCGTCCCGGTGAAGATGGCGCGCAAGACGGCGCTGTCGCTCGCGCTCCTCGGCCAGGGCCACGTGCCGAAGACGAAGGCGATCGTCGAGGCGTGCACGAAGAACGACAAGGAGGCCCGCGACGACGCGGAAAGCGGCCTCCTCTGGTACGGCTTCGATCCCCAGCGCGCCTCGTGCCGGCGCGCGATGGAGCGCGAGCAGCAGACCATCGATCGCGAGACCGGAGCGCTCGCCGATCCCCGCACGATGATCCCGGCGTCGCGCGCGAACCGCGTGCTCCTGCCGGTCACGATGCAGCTCTCCCGCGCGGACAACGCCACGCGCGCGACGTACCCCGAGTACGATCGCCTCTTCGCGGGCGCGTCGGAGCCGGGCGTCCTCACGCTGGTCCTCCTGAGCGGCCGGCTCTCGCACAAGCGCGTCGAGGCGCGGAAGGACAGCGGCTACTACGAGTGGCTCGCGGCGCTCGACGTGATCTTCGCGGAGAATCCGGACTTCGAGCTGAAGAAGATCGAGCCGAACGAGAACCTCTCGACCATCAGCGCCGAAGGGAAGCGCTACACGAACCTCGGCTTCAAGGACTTCATCCAGTGGACCGTCTACGGCCGCGGGTGGCCGCAGGGCATGCCGCCGTCGAGCCGCGACAACATCGCGAAGACCGTCGCCGACAAGCTCGACATGCACTGGGTGACCTTCGAGAAGAAGGTGAAGGTGTCGATCGGCGGGGCCGAAGCGAAGGACCTCACGATCCGCATCGAGACGTTGTTCGGCGCCGAAGAGGACGCCACCCCGCACAGGCGCGGCCTGAAGAACGGCGACGTCTTCATCTACAACGGCCACTCGTACATCGGCGAAGGGCCGCTCGATCCGGCGCACTTCAAGCCGGAGAGCTTCTCGCGTGGATACCAGCTGCTCTGGTTCGACAGCTGCGTCTCGTACAACTACTACGAGAAGGACTTCTTCACGCTGAAGCAGGGCGGGTCGCGCGAGCTCGATCTCGTCACCAACGGCCTCGAGGCGCCGGAGTACCTGAGCGGCGAGGCCCAGGGGTACTTCGTCAACAAGCTGATCGGCGGCTCGATGCCGAGCTACCAGACGCTCCTCGCGGCGGCGAAGGCGACCGACGCGCTCCGCGTCGTCGACGGCGAGATCGACAACCGCTTCGATCCGAACCGGACGCCGATCCGCATCCAGCGATGATCGCGAAGGGCCGGAGGTCACGTTGAGGCTCCACGGTCGGAGAGCGCTCGCCGCCGCCTCGTGCGCGCTCTTGCTCGCCGCATGCCGGCCGGCGGGGGAGCGCGCGGGAGGGGCGCGCGTCCGTTCGACGACGGCGGCCATCCAGGGCGGCTCCGCCGATACGACGAGCCGCTTCGTCGTCGCGGTGCTCGACTCGATCGGGGAGACGTGCTCCGGGACGTTGCTCGCCCCGAACCTGGTCCTGACGGCGCGCCACTGCATCTCCGACGACTCGGGCGGCTCGTTCGTCGACTGCGCCTCGGACGAGTTCACCGAGGCGAGGGACGTCGGCCTCTTCCGCGTGTCGACGGCGGCGACGGCCACGTTCGCGACCTCGCCGTACCACGTGGCGAAGATCCTCGTCCCCAAGGGCGGGAAGTTCTGCGGCAACGACATCGCGCTGCTCATCCTCGACATGCTCGTCCCGAAGAGCCAGGCGACGCACGCGACGCCGGCGCTCGATCCGAACGCCGCGGACTACGGCACCGCGATCACCGCCATCGGCTACGGCACGAGCTCGCCCGGCGGCAGCGACCAGGGCTCGCGGCGACGGCTCGACGGCGTCCCCCTCGTCTGCGTCCCGAACGACGGGAGCGAGTGCGACCCCGCCGACCACGACATGACCGCGACTGAGCTCGCCGCGGGCGACGGACTCTGCGAGGGCGACTCGGGCTCGGGCGCGTTTCTCCCCGCGACGGTCGCCTCCGGCGCCCCCGAGGTCATCGGCGTCCTCTCGCGCGCGTCGGCGGACAGGTCACGCTGCGTCGACGCGATCTACACGCGCACCGACGCGTTCTCCGAGCTGCTCGTCGCGGGCGCGCTCGAGGCAGCGAAGCTCGGCGGCTACACCGCGCCCGCGTGGGCGCGCGCGGGCGGCGGCGACGAGGAGGGCGC
>JAHBWC010000025.1 GCA_019637225.1 Labilithrix sp. | reverse complement strand
GCTTCGTTGGACAGCTCGCTCGCATCATCGTTTTCTCGAGGGGTCTCACCCCTCCGAATCGTCCAATCCTTGGACGGCTCTTCACAGTTCGACGTCCGTGGAGAGCGGCTCGCTCGTCTTGCTCACATCGGCGAGGTGGAGCGTGAGCGCGCGGCTGTCGAGGACGCTGATCGACTGCATCTCGAGCGCGCCGATGCGGTCCTCGGGCGTGAACGCCGACTCGGTCCGCTCCATCGAGAGCTTGTGCGCGTCGTAGGTCGCCGCGACGGCCTTCGTGTCGACGAGCGAGTAGTCGTCGCCGCGACGGAGCTCGATCTCGACGGAGCCGGTGACGTGCATCGCGACGCCGCGGACGAGCGCCTGCTTGAGGACGTACGCCTCGGGATCGTACCAGCGCCCCTCGTAGAGGAGGCGGCCGAGGCGGCGACCGAGGTTCGCGTACTGCTCGATCGTGTTCTCGTTGTGGATCGCGCTGAGGATGCGCTCGTAGGCGATGTGGAGGAGCGCCATCCCCGGCGCCTCGTAGATCCCGCGGCTCTTCGCCTCGATGACGCGGTTCTCGATCTGGTCGCTCACGCCGAGGCCGTGGCGTCCGCCGATGGCGTTCGCCTGGAGGATCGCGTCGGCGAGCGACGTGAACTTCGTGTCGTTGACGCCGACCGGGACGCCGCGCTCGAAGTGGAGGCGCACGCGCTCGGGCTCGACCGCCACGTCGCGACGCCACGACGCGACGCCCATGATCGGATCGACGATGTCGACGCCGACGTCGAGGCGCTCGAGGTCCTTCGCCTCGTGCGTCGCGCCGAGCATGTTGCTGTCGGTGCTGTAGGCCTTCTCGGCCTTCATCGAGTAGGGGAGGCCCTCCTTCTCGAGGTAGGCGCTCATCTCCGCGCGCCCGCCGAGCTCACCGACGAACGCGGAGTCGAGCCAGGGCTTGTAGACGCGGAGCTCGGGCTGGACGAGCACGCCGTACCGGTAGAACCGGTGGATGTCGTTGCCCTTGTGCGTGCTGCCGTCGCCGAAGATGTTGACCTTGTCCTCGCGCATCGCGCGGACGATCGCGGTCGCGGTGACGGCTCGGCCGAGCGGTGTCGTGTTGTAGTACTTGCGCCCCGCGGTCGTCAGGTGGAACGCCCCGCACTGCAGCGCGATCACGCCCTCCTTCGCCATCGCCTCGCGGCAGTCGAGCAGGCGCGCGTTGACCGCGCCGTGGCGGAGCGCCTCCTTCGGGATGTCGCGGACGTCGCGCTCGTCGGGCTGGGCGAGGTCTGCCGTGTAGCAGTGGACCTTCAGGCCCTTGTTCTTGAGCCAGGCGACGGCGCAGCGGGTGTCGAGACCGCCGGAGAACGCGATGGCGACGGACTCGCCGGCGCTGGGGAGCTTGCGGAAGATGCGGGCCATGGGTTTGTGGGCTCGACATAACGCAGGAGGCCAAAGAAGCAAACGGCCATCCCGCGAGAAATGTCGCACCGGAGGCGGCGCCGGGGACCGCTCATGCTTCGCACGCGCTCGCGCCCGGACTAGGGTCGCGACGCCATGCTCGATCTGCCCACGCCGAAGCCGCTCCCCCCGAACGAGCCCGTCCTTTCCTACGCGCCGAACAGCCCCGAGCGCGCGACGCTCAAGGCTGCGCTTGCGGCGATGGCGAAGGAGCGCCCGGACATCCCGCACGTCGTCGGCGGCAAGGAGCTACGCGACGGCGCGGCGTTCGAGGTCAAGGCTCCGCACGACCACGCGCTCGTGCTCGCGACGGCGCACGACGGCGGCCACGCCGTGACGGAGAAGGCCATCGGCGCCGCGCTCGCGGCCGCGCCGGCGTGGGCCGCGGCCTCGTTCGAGGAGCGCTCGCGCGTCTTTCTCCGCGCCGCCGATCTGCTCGCCGGACCGTGGAGGCAGACGCTGAACGCCGCGACGATGCTCGGGCAGAGCAAGACGGCGTTTCAGGCGGAGATCGACGCGGCGTGCGAGCTCATCGATTTCCTCCGCTTCAACGTCGCGTTCGCGTCGCGGCTGCTCGAGCAGCCGATCTCGCCGGCGGGGATGCTCAACACGCTCGAGCTTCGTCCTCTCGAGGGCTTCGTCCTCGCGGTCACGCCCTTCAACTTCACCGCCATCGCCGGCAACCTCCCGTCGGTGTGCGCCCTCATGGGCAACGTCGTCGTCTGGAAGCCCGCCGAGAACCAGGCGCTCGCCGCCTACCACACGATGCGCCTCCTCGAGGCCGCGGGCCTGCCGCCCGGCGTGATCAACGTCGTCCACGGCGATGGCGCGAAGGTCTCCGAGGTGTGTCTCCGCCACCGCGACCTGGCCGGCATCCACTTCACGGGCTCGACCAAGGTCTTCCAGTCGCTCTGGCGCGGGGTCGGCGAGAACATCGCGAGCTACCGTAGCTACCCGCGCGTCGTCGGCGAGACCGGCGGCAAGGACTTCGTCTTCGCGCACCCCTCGGCGGAGATCGAGGCGCTCGCGGTCGCGCTCGTGCGCGGCGCCTACGAGTTCCAGGGGCAGAAGTGCTCGGCGGCCTCGCGCGCGTACGTCCCGCGATCGATCTGGCCGAAGGTGCGCGACCTCGTGCTCGACCACATCAAGGCGATCGCGATGGGCGACGTCGCCGACTTTCGCAACTTCATGGGCGCCGTCATCAACGAGCGCGCCTGGACGCGCCTCGACGGCTGGCGCCAGCGCCTCGTGGCCGATCCGAAGGCCAACGTGCTCGCGGGCGATCGCTGGTCGCGCGAGACCGGCTGGTTCTGCGGGCCCACGCTCGTCGAGGTCGAGGACGGCGCCCACCCGGTGCTGGCCGAGGAGCTCTTCGGCCCCGTCCTTGCGGTGAAGGTCTACGACGACAGCACGGCTTCAGGCGTCGACGACGCGCTCGACCTCGTCGATCGCACGAGCCCGTACGGGCTCACCGGCGCCGTCTTCGCGCGCGATCGCGCGGCGGTCGCCAAGGCCGTCACGCGCCTGCGGCAGGCGGCCGGCAACATGTACGTCAACGACAAGCCGACCGGCGCGGTCGTCGGGCAGCAGCCCTTCGGCGGCGCCCGCGCCTCGGGCACGAACGACAAGGCCGGCAGCGCGTATAACCTCCTTCGCTGGGCGAGCCCGCGCGTCCTCAAGGAGACGCTCGTCCCGCCGACCGCCGTCGGCTACCCGTTCATGCAGGCGGAGTAGCCGCGAGCGCGGAGCCCGCGCCTCGGGTGAACGGTCAGCGCGCCCACGACGCAGCGAGCTCGCCTCGGGTGAACGGTCAGCGCGCCCACAACGCGCCGAGCTCGAGCTCGATCGCGTCGAAGGGCACGGCGCGGATCTTCTCCGTCCCGGAGACGACCTCGAACAAGCGATAACCCGCCGCGTCCTTCTCGAGGCTCTCGAGCGTGCGCGCCTCGGGATCGACGAACCAGACGTGGGAGACGTCGTTGGCCCGCCAGACCTTCAGCTTGTCTCCCCGGTCGAGCGACGCGGTGCTCGGCGAGAGGACCTCGCACACCCAGTCGGGCGCCAGCTCGAAGTACGCCTTGTCCACGGGCATCTCCGGCATGCGCTCGCGCCGCCATCCAGCGAGATCGGGCACGACGACGTTCGCGCCGAGGTGAACCTCGGGCTCGAACAGGATGAGCCACCCGCCTGGGCCGCCGCGGCCGCGCTTGAAGGGCGGGCCGAGCTCCTCGCCGAGGGTCGTCGCCGCCTGGGCGTGCTTGGGGGCCGGGCGCGGATGGGCGTGAAGGACCCCGAAGACGATCTGACCGGTCACGTGCGGTGGCAGCGCGAGAATGTCTTCGTAGGTCGCGTTCTGCCGCGCTGCCTGGGCCATGGCGTTGTCTTCGAAGCATGGCGCAGCGGCCCCGATTGCACGCGATGCCGGCGTCGAGCTTCCGGCCGTGCGCGAGGTCGTGGCGGCGCGGCGGGGAAGGTGAGGCTCATCGACGCGGGGGCGTCAGGACGGTGAGGGCGCGGCGCGGGCGGTCGCCTTTCGTGGCGCGCTCGCCGGCGCACGCGGGGGAGCCGCGCTCGAGCGTGCGGCAGACGTCCGGGCGCCGCTCGTAGATCGCGCAGAGGAAGGTGCCGGCCTCGGCGTCGAGGACGAGCGCCGCGCAGCGCCCGATCGGCCCGGTCTCGCCCGCGCGCTCGATCCGCATGAACGCCTGGTTGCCGTGGAACACGACGAGCCGAGCCGCGTCGTCGCCGAGACGCGCGTAGTCGTCGCCGGTGACGCGCGCGTGCCGCTCCGACTCCGAGAAGCAGCAGGCTCCGCAGCGAACGCAGTCCTCCGGCTCCGAGCGCACGCCGACAGTCTAGGCGACCGCGTGGCGTCGGGCGCGAGCTCGACGCGACTCGCGCGTCATCGATCTTCGCCGAAGACCTCGGACGGCGAGGGCTCGGAGAACGGAACATCGCGCGGGTCGCGGCGCGTGATGCGCTTTTTCGCCGGACGCGACCGCCCGGGCGAGCCCTTCCCCGGCGCGCGCTTCTTCGGCGTGTCCGTGGAGATCTCCGCCAGCGCGCGATCGAGCTCGCGCGCATAGGCCGGGCTCCGCGCGAGGACCGCGTCGAGCTCTGCCGCGGCGGACGCAGGGACGCCGAGGCGGGCGGCGTTGACGACATCCTCGAACAGGAGCTCGGTGGCGCCGACCGCGAGCGACGGGAACGCGCCGTCCTCCACCTCGCCTGTCCCGACGACGAGGAGGCGCGTCCAGAGCGCCTTCATCACGCGGTTGAAGAGCGCCTCGTGCTCCTTGCCCCGGAGGTCGGCGAGGGCACGGAGCTCCTTCGTCGAGAGCGGCGAGCGCTCGCGGAGCAGGTCGAGGATGGCGAGGGCCTCGGGCGGCAGCCCGGCGAAGACGTCGCCCGCCGCGGCGAGGCGGCCGAGGAGCGCGTGAAAGACCGGGAGCGCGAAGAACGTCGCGCGCCCTCGAAACCACTTCGCGTAGGCCACGTCGTTCGACCGGGCGAGGCGCTCGCGGAGGTGCCAGACCTCGGCGACCCGCGGATCGGCGTCCGCGTCCCACGACCACTCCATCCGCGTGCCGGGGTAGAGCTCGCTCCACAGCGAGCGAGGCTCGGCCTTGTTGTCGATGGGGTAGACGAGCGCGATCCCGAGGCGCTCGACGATCGTGATCGCGCGATGGACTTCAGCGCGCTTCATGCGTGAAAGCTACAACACGCCGCGCCGGCCGGCCCGCAGGCACGCGTGAGCCGGAGCGCCTTAGCGGAGCTCGCGCACGAGCTCGGAGGGGACGGCGAGCGTGACCTGGAAGCTCGGGTTGAACGGGTCCATGTCGTCGAGCGCCGGCAAGAGCGACGCGACGTCGGTGATCGCGCCCGCGCTGTCGCGCGTGATCCGGATCCACGGAGTCGCCATCCATTGCCGCTCGAAGCCGCGACGGAGGTTCTCGTTCGAGACCATGTACGGCTTGCGCTGTCCGCCCTCGTTGGCCGGGCGGTACCAGTTGTTGTGGTAGATCCAGACGGTCCCGTCGCGGTCCGTGTGGCCGATGAACCCCACGTGCTGATCGCCCGGCGCGCTCGTGCGCACGTTCATCCCCGCGACCACCGTCCCTGCCGGGATGCGGCCGCCGTAGATCGTGACGAGCTTCTCGATGAAGGGCCTCTTCGTCTGCGGCATCTTGAAGACCGCGCCGCCCTCGGTGCGGACGTCGGCGATGAGGTTGCGGACGCCTTCCTGGTCGTAGCGGGTGACGCCGGCCAAGAAGAGCACCTTGGACACGTTCGAGGCGCACATGCGGGGGCGCGGATACCGCGGGGACTCGTCCTGCGCGTCCATCCACCACTGGGAAGCCCGCATCAGCTTCGCTCCCGTGGGCGTGAGGTTCTCGAAGGCGAGATCGCCGAGCGACTGGCTTTGCGCCGCGTCCTTCTCCGCGTCCGTGACCCTGGTGAGCGGCTCCTCGACGCCGTCGACGCTCTCCTCGTCGTCGACGTCGGCCTGACACGCGACGAGCGGGCCGGCGGCGAGCGCGAGGGAGGCGAGGAGGAGAAGGCGACCGAGGAGCGATGTCGATGTCGTGATCACGGGATTTCCTCTTCGTTGGCGTCAACCAGCAGGTAGTCGAAGCGCGCGCCACCTTCGCGCGCGAGGATGCGGATGCCGTCGGCGTCGAGCACCTGGCAGCCGACGGCCGGCGGCGTGCCTTCGCCGCCGCGATGGAACAGGACGGCCGTGAGGTAGTCGCCGCGCGAATCGGATGCCTCGCGTTCTTCGGCGGAGTAGGCGTCGTCGTGGTCGGTGTTGCGGTACCCCGGCAGGCGATCCGCGCCGCCCTCGGTCAGGACGTGATAGGTGCGCGCGCCGCCGATGTCCCGGCTCGCCTCGCGTTGAACCGCGAGGTACTTCCCGGGTCGGATCATCCCGACGTCGCCGTGCCCGTCGCCGTCGACGTCGGGGACGTTCCCGGTCGTCTCCCACGGGTGGGTCGAGACGGCGAGGCGGACGACCCGCTCGTCGGGCGTCAACACCACGAGCGTGTCGTCCAGCGTTTCCGTGACGCGCGTCTCGTGCACGTTGCCGGCGAGGTCGCGTCCCCGGATCCCGATCACGAGGGGCTGCCCGGCGCGCGGTGCGCTCCCGTGACGGGCCGCGAACGCCGCGTAGTCGTCGTAGCTGCCGCTCACGGCCTGGCCGCTCGTCTCCGAGGCGGTCTCCGCCTCCTCGGGCGTGGGCGCGCAGGCGCTCAGGGCGGCGAGGGCGGCGATCCAGGGGAGGGAGCGTCCGAGCACACGCACGTTGTCGCACAAGGTGTGCCAGGTGGACGTCCCCACGAGATTCTTACACTTACACGGCCTCCCGATCCGGTCCGGGCCTCGACGGGGGGCCGGGCGATCCAGCCGCGGCACGTCGGCGACGATCCTCCTCGCCCACGGTCGTGCGGCTACCATCGCGCGCGTGTGGAAGGGACTCGCGGTCTTCGGAGTGACGTACGCCCTCGTCGCGGGGCGCCGTCTCCGGTGGCTCCCGATCGATCGTCCCGCCGGTGCGCTCATCGGAGCCGTGCTCGCGGTCGCGGTCGGGGCGGTCGCGCCCGCCGAGGCCGCTGCGGCGGTCGACAAGAGCACGCTCACGCTGCTCTTCGCCGTGATGGGGATGGGCGCCTTCCTCTCGATCGACGGGTTCCTCGAGCGCGCCACGCCCCGGCTCGTGCAGCTCGCGCGGACGCGCCGCCGGCTGCTCGGCGCGATCGTCTGGGGCTCGGGCCTGCTGTCCGCGCTCGTCACCAACGACGCGGTCTGCGTGCTCGCCGCGCCGCTGGTCGTCGGGCTCGTCGAGCGGTGGAAGCTCCCGCGCTTGCCGTTCCTCCTCGCGCTCGCGACCGGCGCGAACACGGGCAGCGTCGCGACGCTCGTCGGCAACCCGCAGAACATGCTCTGCGCGAGCCTCGGCGAGCTCGAGTTCGCGACGTTCCTCTTTCACATGGGGCCGGTGGCGCTGCTCGGTCTGGCCGCGAACCACGCCCTCCTCGCCTGGCTCTACCGGAAGGAGCTCGCCGGCGACCTCGACCTCGAGGAGGTCCCCGGCCGAGTCTTCACCCGGCGCACGATGCTCACGGTCGCGGTCATCGCCGGCACCGTCGTCGTCTACACCGCCGGCGGCAGCCTCTCGTTCACGGCGCTCGGCGGCTTCGTGCTCTTGCTCCTCCTGCACCGCGTCCCCGCCGAGAAGGTGTGGGAGCGCGTCGACTGGTCGATTCTCATCTTCTTCGGCGGGCTCTTCATCGCCGTCGACGCGCTCGCGCGGAGCGGCGCCGTCAGCGCAGTGTTCGACCGCCTCCCGCTCTTCGACGGCGCGCTCGGCCACCTGTCGTACGCGCGCGCCTCCGCCTTCTTCATGATCGGGAGCAACGTCGTCACGAACGTCCCGTTCATCCTCATCGTCCGCCCGGAGATGAACCGGATGCCCGATCCGATCCTCGCGTGGGAGCTGCTTGCGATGGCGTCGACGTTCGCCGGCAACCTCACGCTCCTCGGCTCGGTCGCGAACGTGATCGTCTCCGAGAAGAGCCAGCGGATCGGCGGTCTCGGCTTCGTCGAGTACCTCCGGGCCGGGTTCCCGATCGCGGTGGTGACGACGGCGATCGGGACCGTGTGGCTCGTCGGCCTCCGCCTGCTTCACTGAGGTCGCCGCAGGATCTGCGCTCAGCCTTCTGTGGACGCGTCCGGACCCGCCGCGATAGCGTGAGCGAGCGATGTCGGAAGACCGGACGCGCTCGGTCGCTCCGCGGGCCCTCGATCCCTCGGCCCGGTTGCGGCTCATCGTCTTCTGCGGCGGTCAGGTGAGCTCCCACGCGGTGCCGCGCGCCGGCGAGCTCGTCCTCGGCCGCGGAGAAGAGGCGCACGTCCGCATCGATCACGCGACCGTCTCGCGCAAGCACGCGACGATCACGCTCGGCGACGAGCCGTCGATCGTCGACCACGGTAGCTTCAACGGGACGAGCATCGGCGGCCAGAAGATCGCGCCGAACGCGCCGGTCGCCCTCGGCATCGCCACCATCGCGGAGCTCGGCGAGACGATGGTCGTCCTGCAGGTCGAGGGGCCGAGCGCGGTCACGGGCTCGCGCGGGCTCTCGTCGGCGCCTCCGCGGCCCGAGGTCTCGGCCGCGATGCAGCACCTCTACCGCCTCGTCGACAACGTCGCGCAGAGCAACATCACCGTGATCGTCCGCGGCGAGACCGGCGCCGGCAAGGAAGTCGTGGCCGAGGAGATCCACCGGCGATCGCCGCGCGCGACGAGAGAGCTCGTGAAGCTCAACTGCGCGGCCTTGCCCGAGCACCTCCTCGAGGGCGAGCTCTTCGGCTACGAGCGCGGCGCCTTCACCGGCGCGACGGCCGCGAAGCCCGGGCTCATCGAGGTCGCCGACGGCGGCACGCTCTTCCTCGACGAGGTCGGCGAGCTCCCGCCGGCGACGCAGGCCAAGCTCCTCCGCGTCGTCGAGAGCCGCGAGGTGCTCCGGCTCGGCAGCCTCCGTCCCAAGGCGGTCGACGTCCGGTTCGTCGCCGCGACGCACCGCGACCTCGAGGAGATGGTCGCGCGCGGCGCGTTCCGCCAGGATCTCTACTACCGGCTCAACGGCGTCAGCCTCGCGATCCCGCCGCTCCGCGAGCGCGTCGACGAGATCCCGCGCCTCGCCAACGAGTTCGTCGGGCGGTTCTGCCGCGAGTCGAAGCGCCCGGCGCTGCCGATCTCGGACGCGGCGCTCGCGGTCCTCAAGACCTACGGCTGGCCGGGCAACGTTCGCGAGCTCCGGAACGTGATGGAGCGCGCGATCGTGTTCTGCCGGACGGTCGCGATCGCGCCGGATCACCTTGGCCTTCCGCTCGATCGCACGTCGCGGCCGCCTCATCACCACCCGTCGGCGCCACCGCCGCCGCATCACCATCCGTCGTCGCCGCCGCCGTATCCGCCGTCCCGTGAGCCGTCGCAGCCGCCGGGCATGAGCACGGTGGCGTTCGGCTCGTCGCTGCCGGCGGAGGTCGACGCGCTCGAGCGCGAGCGCATCCTGGCCGTGCTCGCCCAGTGCGGCGGCAACCAGACCCAGGCCGCCGAGATGCTCGGGATCTCTCGGCGAACGCTCCTCCGCCGCCTCGACGAGTACGCCGTGCCGCGCCCGCGCAAGGCCTGACGCCGGCGTCTGCTAAGGTGCGCGGCGCCCATGGCCCACGAAGCACGTCGAATCCTCACGCTCCTGACCCTCGTTACGCTCGCTTCCGGCTGCAAGCGGACTCAGCCGACGCCCGCCACGCCCGACGCGACGGTCGCGACGCCCGGACAGGCGAGCGCGACACCTCCGCCGGTCCCGCCGCTCTCGCCCGGCGCGCGCACCGAGGACGAGCGCAACACGATCGGCGTCTTCAAGTCGTGCGCGCCGTCGACGGTGTTCGTCACGCAGACGCGCGTGATGGTGGACTACTTCGCGGGCGTCGCGCAGGAGGTGCCGGCGGGCTCGGGCTCCGGCTTCGTCTGGGACGACGCCGGGCACATCGTCACGAACTACCACGTCGTCGACGGCGCGCGATCGCTCACCGTGACCTTCCACGATCAGCAGCAGTTCGACGCCAAGGTCGTCGGGCTCGAGCCACGCAAGGACATCGCCGTCCTCAAGGTCGAGGCGCCGGCGAAGCTCCTCGTCCCGATCAAGGTCGCCAAGGCGACGCAGCTCGAGGTCGGCCAGAAGGCCGTCGCGATCGGGAACCCGTTCGGGCTCGACCACACGCTGACGATCGGCGTGATCAGCGCGCTCGGGCGGCAGGTCCAGGGCGCGGGCGGAGTCAGCATCCGCGACATGATCCAGACGGACGCGGCCATCAACCCCGGAAACTCCGGCGGGCCGCTCCTCGACTCGACGGGGCAGCTCATCGGGATGAACACGATGATCTACAGCAAGTCCGGCTCGTCGGCGGGGATCGGCTTCGCGGTCCCGGTCGCGACGATCCAGCGCATCGTCCCGCAGATCATCAAGACCGGTCGCGCCGAGCAGCTCGGTCTCGGGATCGGCATCGACCCGATGCAGAAACTGGAGCGCCGTCTCGGCCTCCGCGGCGTCGTCGTCCTGGCGGTCCCGCCGAACAGCCCCGCCGCCAAGGCCGGCATGCGCGGCGTCACCCAGACCGGCCGCGGGATCGCCCTCGGCGACATCATCATCGGCGTCGACGACGCGCGCATCGAGACGTTCGACGATCTCTATACGGCGCTCGACGCGCACAAGCCGGACGACACCGTCAAGGTCACGGTCGTCCGCGGCGAAGAGACGACCAGCATGCCGGTGAAGGTCGTCGTCCTCAATCCGGCCGGCGGCAACTGACGGGCTCCGGTGACGAAACGCCGCGCCGTCCACGCGGCGACTCTCGGCCCTCCGGGCGCGTGAGAGCGCGCCGCCGTGCGCGAGGCGATCGCGCTTCCCGCGCGCGTGCTACGCCAGAGGCATGACGCTGGCGCGCGACGAGACCGCGTTCTTCGGGCGAGAGCGCGAGCTCTCCGACATCGAGCGTCGCTTCGCGGCGGGCGCGCGCCTCGTCACGATCGTGGGCGCCGGTGGCGTGGGCAAGACCCGCCTCGCCGCGGTGACGGCCGCGAGGGCCGCGCGCGCCGTCCACGCCTCGCTCGGCGAGGCGCGCTCGCTCGAGGCCGCCGTGCGCGCCGTCGCGAGCGCCGCGGGGGTGCCCCTCCGGGCCGAGTCGCAGGCGCGCGCGGCGCTCGACGTCGTGGCGAGCGCGCTCGCGAAGCGGGGGGCCTTGCTGCTCGTCCTCGACAACACCGAGCAGCTCGGCTCCGCCGCGCGCGAGCTCGCGTCGGGGCTGCTCGACGGCGCGAGGGACCTGTCGATCCTCGTCACGGCGCGCGAGGCGCTCGGCGCGCGCGCCGAAGAGAAGCTCGTCCTCGCGCCGCTCGCCGACGACGAAGCGGTGGCGCTCCTCCACGACCGCGCGCGCGCGGTGGCGGGGAGCCCCGTCGCGATGACGGACGCCGACGCCCTGGCGATCGTCCGGCGGGTCGACCGCCTCCCGCTCGCGATCGAGCTCGCGGCCTCGCGCCTCGAGGTGCTCTCGCCGCCGGCGCTCCTCGCGCGGCTGGCCGACCGCCTCGACGTGCTCGCGGACGCGACCGGCGCCGCGCCCGCCGCGCACCGCACGATGCGCGCGACGCTCGACTGGTCGTGGGATCTCCTCACGGACGTCGAGAGGAGCGCGCTCGCTCAGACGAGCGTCTTCGCGGCGCCGTTCGGGATCGACGCGGCCGAGGAGGTGCTCCTCGTCGACGGCGCGGAGGTGCTCGACGCGCTCGAGGGCCTCGTCAAGCGCTCGCTGCTCGTGCGCATCGCGGGTGCGGACGGGCGCGTGCGCCTTGCGAGCTTTGAGACGGTGCGCGCGTGGGCGCGCGAGAAGCTCGATGACAGGGCCGCGGAGGCGCTCCGTGCGCGTCACGCTCGGCACCACCTCGGCGAAGCCGAGCGTTCGGCGGCGCGCGCGTACGGCGATCGCGCGACGGACGCGCTCGACGCGCTGGCGGAGCTCTTGCCGGAGCTCCTCGCGGCGTTCGACGCGACGAAGGCGAGGGCGCCGGAGACCGCGGCGCGCATCGTCCTCGCGCTGTCGGATCTCCTGCTCTTCCGGAGCCTCTTCGAGCTCCGGTCCGAGCTCTTCGCCGCCGGGACCGAAGCCGCGGAGCGCGCGGGCGATCCGCGGCTCCTCGCGCGGGCGCTCGTCGCCAAGGCGCGCGTCACCCTCGAGGAGGGCCGCATCGCCGACGCCGAGACCGAGCTCCGGCGCGCGCTCGAGCTCGCGTCGAGCGCGGGCGACGACGTGACGCGGGCCGAGGCGACGCGGAGCCTCGGCTGGGCGCTCTCGGCGCTCGGACGGACCGACGAGGCCGAGGCCGCGATCGCCGCGGCGGCGGCCGCGCATCGCGCGCAGGGCAGCCCGCGCGGGCTCGCCGACTCGCACGTCGCGCTCGGGATCCTGCGCGCGCTCCAGGGACGGCCCGCCGAAGGGCTCGCGGCGCTCCGCGAGGCGCTCGCGATCCACGTGGAGCACGGCGACGTCATCCGGCAGGAGAAGGTCCTCGGCTTCGGTGGGCTCGTCGGTCACGACGCCCGCGCCCTCGCGCGCGGCCTCCCGCGCGAGGTGCTGGCGCGCGCGCCGCGGTCGTCGCTCGACGTGATCCCGGCGCACGTCGCCGAGCTCGTGCGCGGCGAGGGCGAGGCCGGTCAGCGCTGGCAGGCGGCGATCGAGCTTCATCGTCAGGGCGCCGCGGCGCTCGAGCGTCGCGATCCGGACGCGGCCGTCGCGCTCTTCGACCGCGCCGTCGCCGCGCTCGAGCACGCCGGCGTGAAGAGGGGCCTCGCGGCGGTCCACGCGCACGCCGCCGCCGCGCTCGCCACCGCGGGCGATCCGGAGGAAGCGCGCGCGCGTCTCGAGCGCGCGCGCGCGGCGGTCCACGACGATCCCGACGCCGAGCTCGTCGTCGCGGTCTTCGCCGCGGCGGCCGCGCTGCTCGCCGGCGAGGCCACGACGGCCGAGGCGGCGCGGACGCTCCTCGAACGCGCGGCCCGCGCCGAGATCGGCTCTCCCGCGCTCACCGTCGCCGCGCGCGTCCTCGAGGCCGCCCTCTCGGAGCACGCGACGCCCGCGCGCGTCGAGCGGGACGCCGCGAGCGCGTCCGCCGCCGGCCCGGCGCTCGTCGTCGGACACGAGTCGCGCTGGATCGTCCCGCCGCGTCGCGAGCGCGTCGACCTCGTCCGCTACGGTCCCGTGCGGCGCCTCCTCGAGCGGCTCGTCGCCGCGCGCCTCGCCGAGCCCGGCGTCGCGCTGAGCGCCGAGGCCCTGATCGAGGCGGGCTGGCCGGGAGAGCGCATGCGTCACACCGCCGGCCTGCTCCGGGTCTACAGCGCCGTCCGGCGTCTCCGCCGGCTCGGCCTCGACGCGATCCTGATCACGCGCGACGACGGCTACCTGCTCGACGCCGACGCCGTGGTCCGCCGCGACGACGACGCGTGAGGCCGCGCGCCTCGCGCGCTCGAGCTCTTCGCGCGCCGCCCGAAGCGCGCGCTTTTGCGGGCGAGCCGCGGTCCGGTGTTAGGATCCGGCCCGATGAAGATGCCGGCCGTCCTTCGCCGCCGGGCGCTCCTCGTCGGGATCGCCGCGTTGACCCTTGCAGCTTGCAAGGATCCGCCGAAGTCCGATCCCGCGGCCTCCGGCGACGGCGGCGCTCGCGCGACAGGCGTAAAGCGCCTGAAGATCGCCGTCATCCCCAAGGGAACGACCCACGAGTTCTGGAAGAGCGTCCACGCCGGCGCGGTCAAGGCGTCCAAGGAGCTCGACGTCGACATCGTCTGGAAGGGGCCGCTCAAGGAAGACGACCTGAAGGCGCAGATCGACGTCGTGAACACGTTCGTCGCGCAGGGGGTGTCCGGCATCGTCCTCGCCCCGCTGAACGACAGCGCGCTCCGCGCTCCTGTGAGGTCCGCGGCGCAGGCGAAGATCCCCGTCGTCGTCTTCGACTCCGACCTCCAGGGCGACGAGCACGTGAGCTTCGTCGCCACCGACAACGTGGCCGCCGGAAAGCTCGCCGCCGAGGGCATGGCCACGAAGCTCGGCGGCAAGGGCAAGGTCATCGTCCTCCGCTACCAGGAGGGATCGGCGAGCACGCAGAACCGCGAAAAGGGCTTCCTCGACGCCGTCAAGGGAAAGCCGGGCCTCGAGCTCGTGAGCGACAACCAGTACGGCGGAGCCACCACCGAGAGCGCGTTCCAGAAGGCCGAGAGCCTGCTCGTCGCGCACAAGGCCGAGACGGGCGCGATCGGCGGCATCTTCACGCCGAACGAGTCGACGACCTTCGGCATGCTCCAGGCCCTGAAGAGGTCGGGCGTGAACAAGAAGGTGAAGTTCTACGGCTTCGACTCTTCGGACAAGCTCGTCGCCGCGCTCCGGGACGGCGACATCGACGGCCTCGTCGTGCAGGACCCGTTCAACATGGGCTACCTCGCGGTCAAGACGATGACCGAGCACCTGCGCGGCAAGCCGGTCGAAAAGCGCATCGACACGGGCGCGCGCCTCGTCGACAAGGAGAGCCTCGACGATCCCGCGGTGAAGGCGATCATGTCGCCCGATCTCAAGCCGTGGCTCGGGGAGTGACGAGCCCGCCCGGCGCTGCCTCGTCGCCGCCGGAGGCGGCGGCTTCCGGGCCGCCCGTGCTCGAGATCGCGGGGGCGGAGAAGTCGTTCGGCGCCGTCGCGGTGCTCCGGGGTGTGAGCCTCAGCGTGCGTCGCGGCGAGATCCACGCGCTCCTCGGTGAGAACGGCGCCGGCAAGAGCACGCTGATGCGGATCCTGCTCGGCGCGGAGTCGGCCGATCGCTGCCAGATGAAGCTCGCGGGCGAGCCGTACGCGCCGCCGGGCCCCGGCGCGGCGCAGAGGGCGGGCGTCGTGATGGTGCCTCAGGAGCGGACGCTCTGCCTTCACCTGACCGTCCTCGAGAACGTCGTCCTCGGGCTCGAGCCTGCGCGCGCTGGATTCGTGCGCCGCGGCGCGGCGCGTGAGATCGCCGAGCGTGCGCTCGGGCTGGTCACCGGCGTCGGCCGCCGGATCCCGCTCGACGTCCGCGCCGGGAGCCTCAGCGTCGCGGACCAGCAGCTCGTCGAGATCGCCCGGGCGCTCGCGCAAGGCGGCGCCGCGACGCGCGAGGACGGGCTCTCCGCCAAGGTCCTCGTCCTCGACGAGCCCACCGCGAGCCTCGGGCAGGACGATGCCGCGCGCCTCTTCACGCGCGTCCACGCCCTCAAGGCGGCCGGCCTCGCCGTCGTCCTGGTGACGCACTTCCTCGCCGACGTGCGCGCGCACGCCGACCGATACACGGTGCTCCGCGACGGCACGGTGAAGGGCGAGGGCGATCCCAAGGTCACGCCGCCGGAGCAGATCGTCCGAGAGATGCTGGGGCGGGAGCTCGAGGCGGCGCGCGTGGAGCCGGGCGGCGACGCCCGCGGCGCCCCGCACGACGAGGGCGTCTTGCTCGACGTCAACGCGCTCGGCGGGTGCGACCGGCCGCGCTCGGCCACGTTCGTCCTCCGCCGCGGCGAGGTGCTCGGCATCGCAGGCCTCGTCGGATCGGGGCGGACGGAGCTCCTGCGCCTGATCGCGGGCCTCGACGCGTCGATCCAGGGCACCGTCCGCGTGCGCGCCGACAAGGGCGTCGGGCTTCTCAGCGAGGACCGCGGCGGCGAGGGGCTCATGCTCTCGCGCTCGATCGCCGAGAACGTGACGCTCTCGCGGCGCGGTTCGTTCGTGTCGCGTCCGAGCGCTCTCTTCGCCGAGGGCGCGCGCTGGATCGCCGAGCTGTCGATCAAGGCGAGCTCCCCCGCGCAGTCCGCGGGCGAGCTCTCCGGCGGCAACCAGCAGAAGGTGCAGCTCGCGCGCCTCTTGCGCGAGGACTACGACGTCCTCTTGATCGACGAACCGACGCGCGGCATCGACGTCGCGAGCAAGACGCAGGTCCTCGCGCTCGTGCGCGAGCTCGCGCGGAGAGGGAAGGGGATCGTGCTCGTGTCCAGCCAGCTCGACGAGCTCGTGTCGACGTGCGACCGCATCGCCGTGCTCCGGCGCGGCGAGCTCGACGCGCCCCGCCCCGCGTCGGAGTGGACGGAAGAGAGGCTCCTCCTGGAGGCGTCGTCGTGAACCTTCGCTCGCTCCTCGGCGACCGCCGCCCCGCGTGGCTCGGGCCGCTCGTCGCCGTCGTCGTCGTCTACGCCGTCTTCGCGATCCTGACGCCCGACACGTTCCTCCGGACGCAGAACCTCCTGACGATGGCGCGGCAGACGGTCGTGGTCGCGATCTGCGCGCTCGGGATGACGATGGTGATCGTTACCGGCGGCATCGATCTCTCGACCGGATCGCTCGTCGCGCTGACCACGGTCGTCGTCGCGCGCCTGCTCCGGAGCGGCTACGGCCCCGTCGTCGCCGTGCTCGGCGCGCTCGCGGTGGCCGCGCTGGTCGGAGCGTCGATCGGCGCGCTCGTCGGGCGCTTGAAGATGATGCCGTTCGTCGTCACGCTCGGCGCGATGACGATCCTCCGCGGAGCCGCGAAGGGCCTCGCCGACGAGCAGAAGATCGACTGCGACACGAAGGGGCTCGAGCGGCTCCTCTCCGCCGACATCACCGCGCCCGGCCTCTGGATCGCGCTCACGCTCGCGATCGGCGTCGCCGTCCTGCTGAACTACACGCGGTTCGGGCGTCACGTCTTCGCCGTCGGCAGCAACGAGGCTGCTGCGCGTCTCTGCGGGATCGATCCAGCGCGGGTGAAGATCCTCGTCTACATGCTCTCGAGCCTGCTCTTCGGCGTGGCGGGCGTGATGGAGCTCTCCACGCTCACCGTCGGAGATCCCACCGACTCGATCGGCCTCGAGCTCGACGTCATCGCGGCGGTCGTCATCGGCGGCGCGTCGCTCGCCGGCGGTGAGGGCAGCGTGATCGGCTCGGTGCTCGGCGCGCTCCTCATGACCGTCATCAAGACGGGGGCCGTGCATCGCGGAATGCCGAGCTGGACGCAGGAGATCGCGACCGGCGCGATCATCGTGCTCGCGGTCGCGGTCGACCGCCTCCGGCACGCGCGCGCGCGGCGCTGACGGCGCGGCGTCGCAGCCGGAGGCCCGTCGTGGCTCGTGCCGCCGCGCCGATCGTGTAGGCTGCGTGCCTCTCGACAAGGAGCTCACGATGCGCCTGAAGGACAAGATCGCCCTCGTCACTGGAGCCAGCCGAGGCATCGGCTACGCGAGCTGCCTCGCGCTCGCGGCGGAGGGCGCCACGATCGTCGGTACGGCCCGCAACACGAAGGACCTCGCGGAGCTCGAGAAGGCGATCGCGGCCGCGGGCGGCAAGGCGAAGACGTTCGCCGGCGACGTCACGAAGGCGTCCGACGTGGCGGGCGTCGTGAAGAGCACGGTCGACGCGTTCGGGCGGATCGACATCCTCGTCAACAACGCCGGCGTCGGCGGCTACCGGCCGTTCCTCGACTGGACCGAGGAGGACTACGACCGGATCATGACCACGAACGCGAAGTCGACGTGGCTCTTCTGCAAGGAGGCGATCCCGCACATGCTGAAGCAGGGCGGCGGCAACATCGTCAACGTGTCGAGCGTCGCCGGCCTCCAGGGTTATCCGAACGAGGGCATCTACTGCATGTCGAAGTTCGCGCAGGTGGCGCTCTCGCAGTCGCTCGATCGCGAGTTTTACGACAAGAACATCAAGGTGAGCCTCGTCTGTCCGGGCGGCGTCGAGACGCACTTCGCGATCGGCGACGGCCGCACCTACGACGGCGCCAACATGAAGGGCTTCTCGGCCGCCGAGGACGTCGCGGAGGCCGTCGTGCTCGCCGTCCTCCCGCGCGGTCGCTCGCGCGTGGTGAACGTGATCTTGCGGCCGATGAACGAGATGACCTGAGGCGATCGCGGCCGGCGCCGCCCGATCGAGGGCGGCGAGCCGCAACGACGCCGGTCCCGGCTGCTCCAGGGCAACGCGGCCTCCACCCTCGGGCCGCCGATCCCTCGACGCCGGCCTTCGACGGCGCCGAGCTCGCGCGCTCGCCGGCCGATCGGCCACGCGCGCGGGCCGCTCTCCGGGATCTCGCGTCGGATCGCGAGCGCGCGCCGCCTGGCATCACCGCTGCACCACCGGGAGCGCGCGGCCGCTTCGGCCCTCTTCACCGGTGGTGCCGACGATGAACGAGCGTGTCTGGACGACGATCCTGGCCTTGCTGACGGCGGGCGCCTGCAGCGACGCGCCGATCCCCGCCGGCGGTCCCGGAGCGCCGCCTCCGCTCGGCGCCGCGACTCCGCCCGAAGCGGAGGACGACGCGGCCCCGAGCGCGCCCGCCGCTCCCGAGCCGGCGAGGTGCAGCGGCACCGTCGGCCGCGCGGGCGACGAGGAGATCGCGCTCGTCTCCTCCGGGCTCGATCGCGAGGCCTCGATCCACGTGCCCGCCGTCCACGACGGTGTCCGGCCGCTGCCGCTCGTCCTCGTGCTTCACCCGCTCCTGCTCACGCGGAAGGACATGCGGAAGCTCGTGAAGGTCGAGCGCTTCGCCGACGCTCCCGATCACGGCTTCATCGCGCTCTTCCCGGACGGCGTCGGTCGGAGCTGGAACGCCGGCGAGTGCTGCGGCAAGGCGAAGGACCGAAGCCTCGACGACGTCGGCTTCATCCGTGAGCTCGTCGAGCACGTCGCCTCACGCTGGTGCGTCGACCGGAGCCGGATCTACGCGATGGGCTTCTCGAACGGCGCGTTCCTCGCGCATCGGCTCGCGTGCGAGCTGCCTGGGGGCCTTCGCGCGATCGCGCCCGTCGCGGGCACGCTCGGGATCGCCGAGTCGAGCTGCAAGCCGCCGCACCCGACGCCCGTGCTGCAGATCCACGGGACCGAGGACGAGCTGGTCCCGTTCGCCGGCGGCTCGCCGAAGATCCCGCGCGGCACGTCGTTCGGGACCTTCGCCTCGCCGTCGGCGACCACGGCGTTCTGGGTGAAGGCGAACGGTTGCGGCGCCGCGGGAGCGCCGTACTACGCCGAGGGCGAGGTCTCGTGCGTCCGCCACGACGGCTGTCGCGGCGGCGCGAGCGTCGGCCTCTGCACCGTCGCGGGCGGCGGTCACCAGTGGCCCGGCGCCTCGTCGCTCCCGGCGATGGGCCACGTCACCAAGGACCTCGACGCCACCGCCGCCGCCGTGGAGCTCTTCCGTACGCACGGCCTGTGACGTCGGCGGCGGCACGCGCGTCTCGGGGTTCGGACGCGCGCCGCGCGATCCGACGCGCTTCAGCCCCGCTTCGCGAGGCGCTGCTTTGCGGCGAGGAGCGTGTTCTCGAGGAGGCACGCGATCGTCATCGGGCCGACGCCGCCGGGGACGGGCGTGATCGCGCCGGCGACCTGGGAGGCCTCCTCGAAGGCGACGTCGCCGACGAGCTTCGAGGTCTTGCCGCCCGCGGCGCCGTCGGGCAAGGCGACGCGGTTCATCCCGACGTCGATCACCGTGGCGCCCGGCTTGATCCAGTCGCCGCGCACGAGCTCGGCTCGCCCGACGGCCACGACGAGCACGTCGGCCTCGCGGCAGCGCGCGGCGAGGTCCTTCGTCCGCGAGTGGGCCATCGTCACGGTCGCGTTGGCGCCGAGGAGCAGCTGCGCCATCGGCTTGCCGACGATGTTCGAGCGACCGACGACGACGGCGCGCGTGCCCTCGAGCTTCGTGCCCGCGAGCGCGATGAGCTTCATGCACCCGCGCGGCGTGCAGGGCACGAGCCCGGGGCGCCCGGACGCGAGCAGGCCGGCGTTGACGGGATGAAACCCGTCGACGTCCTTGTCGGCGCGGATCGCGTCGAGGACCTTCTGCTCCTCGATCTGCGAGGGGAGGGGGAGCTGGACGAGGATCCCGTCCACCGTGTCGTCCGCGTTCAGGCGGTCCAGCAGCGCAAGCAGCTCGGCCTCGGTCGTCGACGCCGGCAGCGTGTGGAGCTTGCCGCGGATGCCCACCTCGGTCGACGCCTTCTCCTTGTTGCGCGTGTAGACCTGGCTCGCGGGATCGTCGCCGACGAGGACGACCTCGAGGCCGGGCGGCCGCCCGTGCTCGGCCACGAAGCGCGAGACGCCCGCGGCGACCTCCGCGCGCACCGACTCCGCTAGCTTCTTTCCGTCGAGGATCGTGGCGCTCATCGGCGGCAGCCTACTCGAGATCCGGCCGCGTCTCGATCTCGATGCGCGGCCGCGCTCGCGGCGGTCAGCTGAAACGGAAGACGCGCGCGAGGATGCGGTCGAGGTGGTCGAGGTCCTCGTACGGGATCGCGATCTCGCCCTTCTTGTCGTTCTTGCCGTCCTGCTTCAGCAGCACGCGCGTCCCGGCGGTGCGCGTGAGGCGCGCCTCGAGGTCGCGCACGGAAGCCGACTTTCCCGGCGCGGTCTTCCCCCGCTCGACGGCGCCGCCCTTGGTCGCCTTGGCCTTCGCCTGACGGACGAGCGCCTCGGCCGCGCGAACGCTGAGCCGGCCTCGAACGACCTTCTCGGCGAGGTCTTCGATCTTCGACGCCGTCGGCGCTCCGAGGAGCGCGCGCGCGTGACCCTCGGTGAGCTCGCCCGAGATCACGCGGGCTCGGACGGTCGCCGGGAGCTTCAGCAGGCGGAGCGAGTTGGCGATCGTCGTGCGGTCCTTGCCGAGCCGCTCCGCGAGCGTGTCCTGCGTGTAGCCGTGCTCTTTCGTCAGGCGGTCGAGCGCCTCCGCGAGCTCCACGGGGTTCAGGTCCTCGCGCTGGACGTTCTCGATGAGCGCGAGCTCGAACGCGGTCTTCGGCGAGACGTCCTTGACGACGACGAGGACCTCTTTCAGGCCCGCCTTCTGCGACGCCCGCCAGCGTCGCTCGCCGGCGATGATCTCGAGCTTGTCCTGCCCCGAGACACGGCGCACGACGATCGGCTCGAGGAGGCCGTGCTCGCGGATCGACGCGGCGAGCTCCTCGATCTTGTCCTTCGCGAAGTACTGCCGGGGCTGGCCCTTCTGCGGCGCGAGCTTCTCGATCGGGCACGTGAAGACGCTCTTGTCGCCGTACGCCTGCGAGGACTTGCTCGGCGCCGAGGGCAGGAGGGCGTCGAGTCCGCGGCCGAGGGCGCGACGCTTCGCGTCCATCAGCGAGCGCCCCCGGCGCGCTTCGTCGGCTTCGCGCGGCCGGCCCGCGCCTGGCGCGTGATGAGCTCCTTGGCGAGCGCGAGGTAGCCCTGCGCGCCCTTCGACGAGATGTCGTAGAGGATGACCGGCTTGCCGTGCGACGGCGCCTCGGAGAGGCGGATGTTGCGCGGGATGACGCTCTCGAAGACGAAGAAGTGCTTCTTCACCTCGTCGGCGACCTGATGCGCGAGGTTGTTGCGCGGGTCGAACATCGTGAGGACGACGCCCTCCACCTCGAGCGCGTCGTTCATGCCGTTCTTGACGCGATCGATCGTCGCCATCAGGTGCGTCAGGCCCTCGAGCGCGAAGTACTCGCACTGGAGCGGGACGAGCACGCTCGTGGTCGCGGCGAGCGCGTTCAGCGTGAGGAGGCCGAGCGACGGCGGGCAGTCGATGAAGACGTAGTCGAAGCGCCCGAGCACCGGGAGGAGGGCGTTCTTCAGCTTGAGCGCGCGCTTCGGATCGTCGACGAGCTCGATCTCCGCCGCGACGAGGTCCTGCGTCGCCGGCGCGACGGCGAGCGTCGCCACCTCGGTCTCGACGATCACGTCGCTGAGCGACACCTCGCCGATGAGCACGTCGTAGATCGTCCGCTCGCGCGACCCGGGGCGGACGCCGACGCCGGAGCTCGCGTTGCCCTGCGGGTCCATGTCGACGAGGAGCGTGCGCTTCTCGGCGGCGGCGACGCTCGCGGCGAGGTTCACCGCGGTCGTCGTCTTGCCGACGCCGCCCTTCTGGTTGACGACGCAGATGACGCGACAGGATCCGGCGGGCTCGTTCGCTCTTGCCATGAAGGTCGCGCGCGCGGAGGCAGACGCGGGGCGCTCGTCGACCTTCTTAGACCCTAGCGACCGACGACCGCAACGCTTCGCGTACGCCGGGGCGCGATCGCCGGTCGGGCGCGCGGCGTCGCCCGTCCTCGCCCGCCGGCCCCCGCTCCGGCCGGAGGGGCGGCCGATCCGACGGCCCCGCGCACCTCGCGGTTCGTACACGCTCGAAATCGGGGGCGCTTTTTTGACGCTCCATCCGGACGTAGTATGGTGTGTCCAGATGTAGGCAAACGTAGGCTACATCGAAGGACGCGCTGCTGCAAGGGGCTTTCTTGCGCGGCCGTCGACCGAGGAGACCATGCGCGACGCTCTCTCGAACGTGCTCGGTGATCAGGAAGAGGAGGCGGGTGTCGACCGCATCCTCGCGGCGGCCTTCTTCCGTAAGCGGCCGCTCCAGGCGGGCTCCTCGGCCCATGTGGTTCTTCTCGCGGACCGCCGCGCGCTCGGAAAGGGCGCGACGACTCCGCGGGAGATGACGAACGGCTTTCTTGTGCGCGGAGGACGACGATGAGCGGAGTTCCGAAGAGCTACCGGACGATGGAGGAGTTCGAGCGTGAGGCGATCCGGCCTGACCTCAAGTACGGCTTCTCCCTCGACGATCTGATGCAGGACACGACCTTCGAGGGATCGGACCTCCTCTTCGACGACACCGTCGACGAGTACGATCCGGACCAGGAAGACGACGACGACGACTACTAGGACGCGATCGGGCGCCGGACGCGCTCTCGCGTCGTCCGGTGCGCTCGCCGCGGCTTGACCTACCTTGTTCCCTCCCGGGAATCCGCCTCCGGACGCGCCTCTCGTCCGGAGGCTCTGTTTTGTGCGCTCGGTTCGTCCGGCGCGCGCTCGCTCACGCGGCCTGATCCCACTCGATGCGGCAGGCGCCCGCGAGCTCGGCGCGGATCGTCCCGAAGGCCGACGCGAGGCGCCGCGTCACCGGGTTCGACTCCGAGGCCGGGCTGGCGAGCTCGCCCCCGATCTCGTCGAGGGCGGTGAGCGCGCCCGGCGCGATCGCTTCGAGGCGTGACCACTCCTCCTCGGCCGTCAGGTCGAGGCTCTCGGTCACCTCGATCTCGCGCGCGAGGTACGCGCAGTAGGCGAGGAGATCGTCGGAGAGATCGGCGGGCGCCGCGGAGATGTCCCAGAGGAGCGTCGCCGCGCGCTCGACCTGCGCTTCGAGGCTGTCCCACGTCCCGCTCGGCTCGTTCATCCGCGCTTCGCGGTGCGCGCGCCGCTCGCCGAGCGAGCGGAGGATGCGGGCGTCGAGGCGCTCGCGCTGGAGCGCGCGATCGTAGTCGTCGGGCGGCGGGAGCGTGGCGGGCGCGGCGGCGTTGGTCATGGTGGTTGGTAGTGCAGCCTGCGTGCCGCAGTCGTTTCGTCGAGGATCCGCGCGTGGCGACGGCGGTCTGCGGGTCGAGCCGCCCCGTCGACGCTCGTGACCGTCACGCCTCCGGCGCTCGACGACGGCCGACCGGCGCGCCGAGGCCCCGCGGCGTCAGCGCGCCGTCGGCGCGATGGGCCGACCGTCATCCGGACGGCGGTCGCGGCTCGCGGCCATCTCTTCCGCTCGACGGGTAGGTGGAGTCGCGACCCTTGACCCCTAACGCTCAGAAAGTATTGTGGCCGCCCTCAACTTGGGGAGATCCCCCAACCCCCTCTATTGGAGGTCGACCTTCGGTCGACGCGACTCACGTGGAAGTCACCGTCCAGCGAATCTCGCCTGTCGTCATGGAACTCTCGGTGGAGATCCCCGCCGATTCCGTGAAGGCTCAAGTCGACAAGGCCTACCTCAACCTCGGCAAGAAGGCGCACGTCAAAGGCTTCCGTCCCGGCAAGGCGCCGCGTGACGTGCTCTCGCGCCTGTTCGGACTGCAGGTCGCGAACGACGTCGCGAACGCGATCGTCAACGACACGCTGCCGAAGGTGCTCAGCGAGAAGAACCTGACGCCGGTGAACCAGCCGTCGGTCGAGGCCGGCGAGGGCGTCGACCCGAAGAAGGCGTTTTCGTACAAGGCGCGCTTCGAGGTCCAGCCGGAGATCGAGGACGTGAAGTTCGAGGGCCTCGAGCTCTACAAGCCGAAGGCCGAGGTGCCGGACGCCTCGATCGACGAGCAGCTCGAGCAGCTCCGCCAGCGCAACGCCGCGCTGAAGGCGCCCGAGCCGGCGCGCGCCTCGAAGGCCGGCGACGTCGTCACGATCGACTTCACGCTCTCGGTCGACGGCAACGAGGTGAAGGACGGCGGCGGGCAGGGTGTGCAGCTCGAGCTCGGCGCGGGTCAGGCGCTCCCGGAGATCGACTCGGCGCTGATCGGCAAGAACAACGGCGACAAGACGACGGCGGAGCACACGTTCCCCGCCGAGCACCCGCGCGAGGACTTCCGCGGCAAGAAGGGCGTCTTCGACATCACGATCGCGGACCTCAAGGAGCGCGTCCCGCCGGCGCTCGACGACGAGTTCGCCAAGGACATCGGCTTCGACACGCTCATCGCCCTCCGCGCCGACGTGCACACCAAGCTCGAGAAGGCGTTCAAGGACCGCTCGGAGACGGTGCTCGCCGAGCAGATCGTCGCCAAGCTGAACGAGCTGAACCCGTGCGACGTTCCGCCGTCGCTCGTCGAGCAGCAGTGCCGGATCATGGAGCAGGAGGTCGTGATGCAGGCCCGCCGCGCGGGTCAGCGCTTCTCGAAGGAGCAGGCCGAGACGCTCCACAACGCCATCCTCGCCGACGCCGAGCGCAAGGTGCGCGCGGGGCTCCTCATGGCCGCGATCGCGAAGAAGAACGAGTTCAAGGTCACCGACGAGGACCTCGAGAAGGGCATGCAAGAGCTCGCGGCCGAGACGGGGAAGAACGTCGCCAAGCTCCGCGTCGAGTATCGTGAAAAATCGAAGCGTGACATCTTGATCGGCATGATCTTGGAGGACAAGATCCTCGACTTCATCGAGTCGAAGTCCAAGATCAGCGAGGGCGAGCCGCCCAAGCCCGAAGCCGAGCCCGCCGCGGCGGCATCGAAGCCCGAAGAGACGAAGTCCGAAGAGAAGAAGGAAGGCTGACCCATGAAAAGGCCGGAGACGCGAGCTCAGGCGCTCGAGGTGCTCGAGCGCCACAAGGACGTCTTGATCCCCAACGTCGTCGAGACGACGCACAGGGGCGAGCGCGGGTGGAGCATCTTCGACCGCCTGCTCAAGGACCGCATCGTGTTTCTCTACGACGAGATCCACGACATGCTGGCCAACGTGATCATCGCTCAGTTTCTCTTTCTCGAGAGCGAGGATCCCGACAAGGAGATCATGGTCTACATCAACAGCCCCGGCGGCGTGGTGACCAGCGGTCTCGCGATCCATGACACGATGCAGTACGTGCGCTGCGACGTCTCGACGACCTGCCTCGGCATGGCCGCGTCGATGGCCGCCGTCCTGCTCGCCGCCGGCGCCAAGGGCCGGCGCAACGCGCTTCCGAACGCCCGCATCATGATTCACCAGCCGATGGGCGGTGCGCGTGGTCAGGCGTCCGACATCGAGATCCAGGCGCGCGAGATCCGGCACCTCAAGGAGGTGCTGACCGAGATCCTCACCAACGCCACCGGCAAGAACAAGGATCAGATCCTCAAGGACATCGACCGGGACTTCTACCTCGGAGCCGCAGCGGCGAAGGAGTACGGTCTCATCGACAACGTCATGCTGCCGCCGAAGAAGAAGAGCGACGGGAGCAAGGACAAGTAGAGCGGATGGGGTGGGGTCGACCCGGACACCGGAGTCGGCCCCGCTTCCGTGCTCGTCGCCACGACGGTGTGGAGGCGACATCATCCGAAGGATGAAGCGGAGGTCCCGTGGTCGCGCAGGCCCACAAGCTTGCGATGACGCTTCGACGGGAATAAGCTTCCGAAAAGACGAGGCGGGTCTTGGAGCGGCGGCGAGACGATCACACCAGTGGCAATCTGAGCTGCTCCTTCTGCGGTAAGTCGCAGAAGGAAGTAAAGAAGCTCATCGCAGGACCTACGGTCTACATCTGCGACGAGTGCATCGGTCTCTGCAACGACATCATCGCGGAGGAGGTCGAGAAGGACGAGCCGTACGCCGGCTCGGCGCCGATCCCGAAGCCGTCGGAGATCAAGGCGATCCTCGACGACTACGTGATCGGTCAGGACCGCGCGAAGAAGGTCCTCGCGGTAGCGGTGCACAACCACTACAAGCGCATCGACTCGCGTGTCTCGAGCGACGACGTCGAGCTCTCGAAGTCGAACATCTTGCTCCTCGGCCCCACGGGCTCCGGCAAGACCCTCCTCGCGCAGACCCTCGCGAAGATCCTCCACGTCCCGTTCGCGATCGCGGACGCGACGACGCTCACCGAGGCCGGCTACGTCGGCGAGGACGTCGAGAACATCATCGTCCAGCTGCTCCAGAACGCCGACCACGACGTCGAGCGCGCGCAGCGCGGCATCGTCTACATCGACGAGATCGACAAGATCAGCCGCAAGAGCGACAACCCGAGCATCACCCGCGACGTCTCGGGCGAGGGCGTGCAGCAGGCGCTCCTCAAGATCATCGAGGGCACGGTCGCGAACGTCCCGCCGAAGGGCGGACGCAAGCACCCGCAGCAGGATTTCCTGCAGGTCGACACGACGAACATCCTCTTCATCTGCGGCGGGGCGTTCGTCGGTCTCGACCAGATCGTCCAGCGCCGCACCGGCCAGCAGACGCTCGGCTTCGGCGCCGAGATCAAGAGCAAGAAGGAGTTCAAGCTCGGCGAGCTGCTCGCGCGCGTCGAGCCGGAGGACCTGCTCAAGTTCGGCCTCATCCCCGAGTTCATCGGTCGCTTGCCGATCATCGCGACGCTCCACGAGCTGAACGAAGAGGCGCTGATCGACATCCTCACGAAGCCGAAGAACGCGCTCGTGAAGCAGTTCCAGAAGATCTTCGAGATGGACGGCGTGAAGCTGAAGTTCACGAAGTCCGCGCTCTCGGCGATCGCCCGCGAGGCGCTCGCTCGCAACGCCGGCGCTCGCGGTCTTCGAGCGATCCTCGAAGGCTCCCTCCTCGAGATCATGTACGACGTGCCGTCGCGCTCCGGGATCAAGGAGGTCGTGGTCAACGAAGAGGTGATCACGAAGGGCGACGCGCCCCTCATCGTCTACCAGAAGGAAGCCGAGCTCGCCTGAGGCGGCACGCGAGCGGCGAACGCCCAAAGGCGCTCGCCGTTCGTGACGTGCGGCCGTGGGCCGTCAGTCGCTGGCGGAGGCCACGACGTCGTCGAGGGCGACGGACCAGCCGCTGTGGACGCCACGGAGGTAGGCGGCGCCGAGGTAGACAACCGCGCTGGTGCCGCGGTCGAGGACAGGCCCGAGGACGAACTCCTTGGTGGTGCCGTCGACCTCGAGGACCGCCTTGCCCGTGCTCCCGCCTTCGAGGGTCGCGGTCAGCTTGATCGTGTGCCAGCCGGCGCCGAGCGGTCCGAACAAGCTGTTGGTGTAGCGGCCGGGCGTCCCCGAGTATTCGTCGAGGTAGAGTCGACCGTTCGGGGCGAGGGTGAGGTTCACCTGGTAGTCGACGCCGGGCGCCAGGAAGAGGAGGTTGGCGATCTCGAGGCCGTTGGTGGCGCTCGCGGGCGTGGAGACCTGGCGGAACGCGAAGCGCGCCGAGATCGAGGTCGCGGGCGCGTCGAAGGTCGTCACCAGCCCGCAGGTGGCGCCGACCTGGGCGTCGCTCGACGCCGGGACGCTCGCGATCATCGCCCGCGGCGCGGACACGACGTCGCTCGTCGTGTAGGAGTTCACTCCCGGCCCGACCTTCACTTCGTCGAACGGGAAGGCGAGGTTCTCGTCGTCGAAGCTCGTGCAGCGGGAGGTCGGGGGCTGCGACGCGCAGAAGGGCTCGCTGCTCGTGTCGGCGCCGCCGTCCGCCGCGCCGTCGTCGCCGCCGGTGTCCGCGACGACCGCGCCGTCGCCTCCGGCGTCGCCCGCGTCGTCGGTCCGGTCGCCGGAGCCGCCGCTCGAGAACCCGTCGAGCGACGTGAACAGCGCGCACCCTGCGAGGAGCATCGGCGCGACGCGAGCGAGGAGGCGACCGATGCCCATCGGATCGACGTTAGCAGACCACGGGACCGGACCGTGAGCTCGAGCAGAGCCGCGCTCGCGGTTACGACGCCACGCCGGGAACCGCGGCCGGAATGACTCGGGCCCGGCGGCCCCGAGGGAAGGAATTCGGGATGCCGTGCCTTTGTGAAAGATCACGTTCCGAGCTAGAACGAGGGCCTGATTTTGCGCGGCGTGACGTGGGCCGCATCACGCCATCACGAGGACGAGAAAAGGACCGACATGTTCTTCAAGAGCGACGACGGGAAGCCCGGACCCAAGAAGCGCACGGTACCCCTGCTTCCCCTGCGGGACATCATCGTGTTCCCGCACATGGTCAGCCAGCTCTTCGTCGGACGCGAGCGGTCGATCAACGCGCTCGACGCGGCGATGGCGCGCGACAAGGACATCTTCCTCGCGGCGCAGAAGAACGCGAAGACGAACGAGCCGACCCCCGAGGACATCTTCCAGGTCGGCACCCTCGGGACGATCATGCAGCTCCTTCGCCTGCCGGACGGCACGGTGAAGGTGCTCGTCGAGGGGAAGAAGCGCGCCCGCGTGAAGAAGTTCCCCCAGACCGAGGAGTTCTTCCTCGTCGAGGTCGAGGAGGTCGCCGACACGAGCGCGAAGGGCGTCGAGGTCGAGGCGCTGATGCGCTCGGTGCAGGCGGCCTTCGAGATGTACGTGAAGTTGAACAAGAAGGTTCAACCCGAAGTCCTCATGAGCGCGCAGACGATCGACGACGCCGCGCGCCTCGCCGACACGATCGTCGCGAACCTCCCCACCATCAAGCTCACCGACCGTCAGGCCCTCCTGGAAATGGAGGACGCGGTGAAGCGGCTCGAGCGCCTCCACGAGCTGATGCAGGCCGAGATCGAGATTCTCCAGGTGGAGAAGAAGATCCGATCGCGCGTCAAGAAGCAGATGGAGAAGACGCAGAAGGAGTACTACCTCAACGAGCAGATGCAGGCGATCCAGAAGGAGCTGGGTGGCGGCGATCGCGACGAGTTCAAGAACGAGATTCACGAGATCGAGGAGCAGCTCAAGACCAAGCGAATGAGCAAGGAGGCTCTCGCGAAGGTCAAGAAGGAGCTCAAGAAGCTCAAGATGATGCACCCCACGAGCGCCGAGGCGACCGTGGTGCGCAACTACATCGACTGGATCCTCGGGCTGCCCTGGTACGAAAAGAGCGAGGAGAACTACGACCTCGCGAAGGCCGAGGAGATCCTCGAGGAGGACCACTACGGCCTCAAGAAGATCAAGGAGCGCATCCTCGAGTACCTCGCGGTCCAGGCGCTCACGAAGAAGCTGAAGGGCCCGGTCCTCTGCTTCGTCGGACCGCCCGGCGTCGGCAAGACGTCGCTCGCCAAGAGCATCGCGCGCGCGACCGGACGAAAGTTCCAGCGCCTCTCGCTCGGCGGCGTCCGCGACGAGGCCGAGATCCGCGGCCACCGCCGGACGTACATCGGCGCGCTGCCCGGCAAGCTGATTCAGAGCCTGAAGAAGGTCGGCACGAACAACCCGGTCTTCCTCCTCGACGAGATCGACAAGATGTCGACGGACTTCCGCGGCGATCCCGCGGCGGCGCTCCTCGAGGTGCTCGACCCCGAGCAGAACCACGCCTTCAACGACCACTACCTCGATCTCGACTACGACCTGTCCGACGTCATGTTCATCACGACGGCGAACACGCTGAGCGGGATCCCGGTGCCGCTCCAGGACCGCATGGAGATCATCCAGCTGTCCGGCTACACCGAGTTCGAGAAGATGAACATTGCGGTGAAGTACCTCGTCCCGCGCCAAACGAAGGAGTGCGGGCTCGAGGACGTCCCGTTCACGCTGAGCGAGAACGCCATCCGCACGGTGATCCACCACTACACGCGCGAAGCGGGCGTCCGCTCGCTCGAGCGCGAGATCGCCAGCATCTGCCGCAAGGTCGCGCGCCGCGTCGTCAACGAGGGCAAGGAGACGCCGATCGACGTCGTCGCCAAGAACGTCCCGACGTTCCTCGGCGTGCCGAAGTTCAGCCTCAACAAGAAGGAGGACCGCGACGAGATCGGCCTCACCAACGGCCTGTCCGTCACGAACTCCGGCGGCGGCGAGCTCCTCGCGTGCGAGGTCGCCGTCGTGGCCGGCAAGGGGAAGCTCGTCATCACGGGCCTCCTCGAGAAGGGCATGGAGGAGAGCGCGCAGGCGGCGATGAGCTACGTGCGCTCGCGCGCGGCCGCCCTCGGCCTCGACGCCGAGTTCTACCAAAAGATCGACGTCCACGTTCACTTCCCCGAGTTCATCCGCAAGGACGGCCCCTCGGCGGGCGTGACGATGGCGACGTCGCTCGCGAGCGCGCTCATCAAGGTGCCGGTGAAGCGCGACCTCGCGATGACCGGCGAGCTCACGCTCCGCGGTCGCGTGCTCCCGATCGGCGGCCTCAAGGAGAAGCTCCTCGCGGCGCATCGCGCGGGCATCACCACCGTCGTCATCCCGCGCGAGAACCGCAAGGACCTCCGCGAGGTCCCGCGCCGTGTCCTCAAGGCGACGCGCATCATCCTCGTCGAGCACGCCGACGAGGTGCTCCGCGAGGCGCTCTGCCTCTCCGACTCCGACGCGCTCTTCGGCCCGCCGCGCGAGTCGTGGGAGTACGTCGACGGCGAGCTCGTCGTGAAGCACGGCGGCTCGCGCGCCGCGGCCACGACCGACGGCGCGCCGGTCGTCCTCTCGACGGGCGAGGCGGTGCCGCCCGCCGTGCCGGTGACCTCGGGCAACGCCTGATCGCCGAGCGTGTGCGGCGCTGCGGCGTCGCGCGCCGGGCGAGACCTCGGGCGCTCGGCCGGAGGTCTCGCGCCGTCAGGTGCCGTTCGGCGCGTAGGCGATGCTGAAGAGCGGGACGAACCCGCTGAAGCTGCCCTGGTACTGGAGCAGCTGGTTGCTCGGCGCGGGCGTGCTCACGGCCGAGAGGGCGGGCAGCCAGAGGTAGTTCGCGATGTTCGTCACGGCGCCGCCGTTGGCCGGCCAGTAGCCGGGCACCGGGACGGTGGGCGAGAGCACCTCGAGCGCGACGAGATCGTTGACGGCGATCGTCGTGAGATCGGTCGGAGGCGGGACGTGGTCCTCCACCATCGTGAAGCCGAGCGGGATGGTCGTCGTCCCGTTCGCGGTCGGTGTGAAGGTCTCGCCGTACTCTTCGAGCGAGCAGCACTTCGGGCCGACGCCGTTCTGAAACAGGATCCGCATGCGGACGAAGCGCATCGGCCCGGTGACGGCGCCGACCCTCACGTTCGCGGAGACCGCGGTCCCGGAGCCGGGAGAGGTCGCCGCCGGCGGGAGGAACGTGAGCAGCGTGCACGATCCCGCGCCCTCGCCGGTGAACGGCTGCGGGAACGAGGGGTTGGTCTGGATGGGGAAGCCGTCGGAGCAGCGCCACGCGCTCGTCGGCTCGTTCGTGAGGTCGGGGCCGAGCGTGACGGTCGTGCCGTTTCCGCTGCCGTTTCCGCCGCCGTCGCCGTTTCCGCCGCCGTTTCCGCCGCCGCCGCCGTCGCCGTTCGCGGCGCCCTCCGCAGCGGACCCGCCCTCCGGATCCGGGCACCCCGAGAGCGTCACGCCAGAGAGCGCCAACGTCATGCAGGCAGCGAGGCGCATCGACGAGCTACGAGCGCCGTGGTCGGCCCGAGATCGCGGAGAGGTCATTCTGCAAGCTTTCCACGACTCGCGGCGGCTGCCAAACGAAGGACGGGCCCGGGGGGGCGGGGGCATCTACGCACGCTCAGGCGCGCGGCTTCGAGCGCCTCGGCGTCGGCGCGATCACGTTGGCGCGCGCCGCGCCCGGCTGGAGCTCCGGCGGAACGCCCGCCTTCAGCGTGGCGAAGAGCGCGTCGGCGATCCCCCGGCGGAGGTGCTCGCGGCCGGCGAGCAGGCTGATCTCGCGCCTCGGCTCGGGATCGCCGAAGCGGCGCACCTGCGCCGCGCGCCGCGCCGCCGGCAGGCCGAGCGCGAGCAGCTCGGGGACGACCGTGATCCCGAACCCGGCGTCGACGAGGTTCATCAGCGTGTCGAACGAGCCGCCGTCGAAGACGACGCTCGGCTTGTTCGGCTCGACGTGACGGCGATCGACCGCGCACAGGTGGAGCGCCTGCGTGCGGAAGCAGTGGCCCTCGCTGAGGAGCCACACGTGCTCGTCGACGAGCGCCGCTTGGCGGAGGCGGTCCTTCTTCGCGAGCGCATGCCGCGGCGGGAGGTAGGCGAGGAAGGCCTCGTGGCAGACGACGCGCTCGTGGATGCCGGGGACGTCCAGGGGGGTGATCGCGATCCCGCCGTCGAGCGAGCCGTCGCGGAGGCGCCGCACGAGCACCTCCGTCTTCTCTTCGAAGACCTCGAGCTCGACCTTCGGGTACGCGCGGACGAAGCGCGGCAAGAGGCGCGGCAGGATGGTCGACGAGAGCGTGGGCAGGACGCCGAGGCGGTAGCCGCCCGCGACCTCCTCGGAGCTGCCTCCGATCTCGGCGAAGTGGGCGATCTGCGCGAGCACGCTGCGCGCGTGCGCGACGGCGAGGAGGCCGCGATCGGTCGTCGTCACGGGCTGCCGCGAGCGATCGAAGACGTGGAAGGAGAGCAGCTCCTCGACCTTCTTGATCTGCGCGCTCAGCGCGGGCTGCGAGACGTGGCACGCGCGCGCGGCCTCGCGGAAGCTGCGATGGCGGTCGACCGCGACCACGTAGCGCAGTTGTTGGATGGTGATTGCCGATAGGTCCAACTTATCGCCTCATATACAACAATGCGTTGCGCCGCGCCCCGCCAGGCGGGATGTTGGCAGAGTCATCGCGGGGCGTCTCGGGTCGAGGCGCCCTCCACCAGACCAGCCTGCTGCTGGAGGACGGAAATGCACCAAGCTCGAGCCGGCGCCGTTCGACGCCGCGTACGACTTCTCCTCGCGACGCTCGCGCTCGGCGCGCCCGTCGCGTATCCGCTCGCCGTGAGCGGCGCGCCTCCCGCGGGCGGGACCGCGACGCCGGCGGGCGCCGACGCGGCGAGCCCCGCCGCGACGGCGAACCAGGCCGCACCCCTCGCCGGGGGAGCGGCGAGGCCGGTCTCGGGCGAAGGAGACGGGCCGCACGGCGCGATGGCGATGCCGAAGCAGGAGCAGGTGCTCGGCAAGCTGGTCACGCCGCTCCCGCCCAACGGCGGGCCGCCCGCCGGCATCGATCCGGCGTACTGGAAGTTCCTCGTCCCGGCGGACAACGCCCAGAGCGAGGCGCGCGTGGCGCTGGGCCGTAAGCTCTACTTCGACGCGTCGCTCTCCAGGGACGGCACCGTCGCGTGCGCGACGTGCCACGACGTGAGCCGCGGGCTCACCGATCGCCGCGGGACGTCCGAGGGGATCGGCGACAAGCTCGGCCAGCGCAACGCGCCGACGACGCTGAACGCGCTCTTCTTCTCGTCGCAGTTCTGGGACGGCCGCGCCGCGACGCTCGAGGAGCAGGCGAAGCTGCCGATCACGAACCCGATCGAGATGGGCCAGCCGGACGACAAGGCCGTGATGGCCGCGATCGCGAAGGACGGCGAGTACGCCAAGATGTTCCAGGCCGCGTACGGCCGCGCGCCCACGTTCGACGACGTCGGCCGCGCGATCGCCTCGTTCGAGCGAACGCTCGTCTTCCTCGATGCGCCGTTCGACCGGTTCCTCGCGGGGGACCTCAAGGCCATCGACGACGACGCGAAGGCCGGCTGGGTGCTCTACAACGGCAAGGCCCGCTGCGTGAGCTGCCATCAGATCTCGAGCTCGTCGCCGATCGGCTCCGACAACCGCTTTCACAACATCGGCGTCTCGGCGCGGAAGCAGAACTTCGAGAGCCTCGCGAACAAGGCCCTCGAGGCGCTCGCCAAGGACAGCTCGAAGGAAGCGCAGGATCGCTTCGCGCTCCAGACCGACCTCAGCGAGCTCGGGCGCTTCGTCGTCACGAAGAACCGCTCCGACATCGGCGCGTTCAAGTCCCAGCAGGTTCGCAACGTCGGCATCACGGCGCCGTACATGCACGACGGCTCGATCGCGACCCTCTGGGACGTGATGGATCACTACAACAAGGGCGGCGAGCCGAACGCGTTCCTCGACGGCGGGATCGAGCCGCTCGCGCTGACCGAGAAGGAGATCGACCAGGTCGTCGCGTTCCTCTTCTCGCTGACCGACGTGCGCTTCGCCGAGGACAACAAGGCGGAGCTCGCGCGGCAGAAGCAGCTCGCGGCGACGCGCCGGCCGCTCCGCGACGAGGCCGCCGCCAACCGCAAGACGCTTCCCTTCGAACGCCGGGCCGCCGGGCAGAACGGACAGAGGTGAGTCATGGACGGTCCGAAGAAGAACCCCCCGCGCGTGAAGGGCGTGAAGAGCGTCGAGACGAAGCACATGGAGGAGCGCGACGAGCTCTATCGAGGGCTCAAGGACCTCGATCGACGCTCGTTCCTAAAGGTGAGCGCGGCGGCCTTCGGCGCGGTCGCCGGGGCGGGCATCTTCTCGCCGCACTCGTTCCAGCCGGTGAAGGTCGCGCACGCGCAGCCGGTGACGGGCAAGGTCGAGCAGTTCCGCTTCGCGTACATCTCGGACTCGCACCTCTACGAGCGCTCGCTCAACGATCGCTTCATCAACGCGCTCATGCGCGCCGTCGATGACGTGAACAACATGAACCCGCAGCCGGACTTCGTCTTCTACGGAGGCGACCTCGCGCAGCTCGGGCAGGCGAAGGAGCTCGAGGTCGGCGCGCAGATCCTCAAGAACCTGAAGGCGCCGGTCAAGATGATGGTCGGCGAGCACGACTGGTACCTCGACATGGGCGACAAGTGGCGCGAGCTGTTCGGGCAGCCCACCTACTCGTTCGATCACAAGGGCGTGCACTGCGTCGTTCTCAACAGCGTCGTCGAGAAGGACTTCTGGACGGCGCGAAAGCTCACGCCGCAGCAGCGGATGCAGACCGTGGCCGGCCTCGACAACGGCGTGCAGAGCCCGTTTTCGGTCGGCGCCGAGCAGCGCAAGTGGCTCGAGAACGACCTCAAGGGCAAGCCCGCGAACACGCCGCTCATCGTGTTTTCGCACTCGCCGCTCTACAAGCTCTACAAGAACTGGAATTTCTGGACCGACGACGCCGACGAGGTCCAGGCGATCTTGAAGCGCTTCAACAACGTCGTCGTGTTCCACGGGCACACGCACCAGATGCTGACGAACCGCATCGGCAACATCCACTTCCACGGCTTTCTCTCGACGGCGTGGCCGTGGCCCTACGCGCCCGAGGGGCTCCCCGAGCTGACGGTGCAGATGAGCCGGCCCGATCCGTTCAACCCGAACGACGGCTGCGGCGACGGCTCGGCGCTCGTCCACCCCGACGGGCTCGCCGACAAGATCTACAACCTGTGGAACCGGAACCCCGTCACGGTTTCGAAGAACTACACGGCATCGCGCGGCACGAAGGACAAGCCGTCGGTCCCCGTTCGGAAGAGCTACTGAGGTCGGCCATGATCCATCGCGCCATCGTTCGAAGGTCCGCGCTCGTCATCGGTATCGGCGCCGCGTCCGTCATCGCAGCTTGTGGAGGCGGCCAGGGCGCCGAGCGTCCGCCCTCGAGCGCGCAGTCCGGCGCGGGTACGCCCGCGAGCGGTGAGGCGCCCTCGGTCTCGCCGTCGGCGATCACGCCGAGCACCGTGGACGTCTTGCTGTGCGACGGTAAGACGAAGGTGAACGTGCCGCAGGGGACGCCGGGCACCGCGATCGCCGGCCAGCTGATGGCCGAGTGGATGCGGAAGAACCCGAACTCGGGCTGGGAGGCCGAAGAGCGCGAGCGGCACACGCTCCAGCCGGCGGCGGACAACAGCGCGCTGGTCGGTCAAGTCGAGGGGCAGACGTACGGGCGAATCACGCCGCAGGACGTCGCGCTCTGGAAGACGGAGACCGAGCGCGTCGCCACGGCCGGCTCGCGCGTGTTCCACGACGCGGGCGAGCTCGGGAGCACCATCGGCGTCTCGTGCGACATGTGTCACCCGCACGCCGCGAACACGCACCCCGAGACGTACCCGAAGTTCCAGGCGCAGCTCGGGCGCGTCGCGCTCCTCCGCGACATGATCAACTGGTGCATCGAGCACCCCGTGCGCGGCAAGGCGCTCGCCTCGGACGATCCGCGGATGCGCGCGATGGAGGCCTACATCCTCGCTCAGCGCAAGGGCAAGACGCTCGAGTACGGCAAGCACTGAGGCGGTCGCCGCCTCGCGCTCACCAGCGGGTGTCGCGGAGGAAGAGCTCGCCGTCGAGTGTCTCGGCGAAGCTCGGCTCGGCCTTCGCCGCGCCGACGAACGCGCCGACGGCGTCGATGACGTGCGGCGCCCGCAGGATCGCGCCGTGTCCGAGCCCCGTGACCGCGACGAGCTCGCCTTGCGGGGCGGCGCGCGCGAGGAGGCGGCCGCTCTCGAACGCCACGACCGGATCCTCGCGATCGTGGATCACGAGCAGCGGCGCCCGGAGGCGGCGGGCGTCGACGCCCACGTCGAGGTCCTCGAGACGGAGGCCGTAACGCGACTCGAGGCGCGCGATCATCGCCGCCTCGAGGGCGTCGTCGAGCCCGAGCGTCCGCGCGAAGGTGGCCGCGAAGCCTTTGGGCGTCGTCGGCGGCGCGATCAAGGCGAGGCGCTCGGCCTCGAAGCCGAAGCGCGTCGCGAGGAGCGCCGCGGCGCCGCCGACGGAGTGTCCGATGACGGCGCGCGCCGGGCCGAAGGCGCGACCGACGGACGCGAGCGCGCGGGCGTGCTCGACGACCGAGGCGCGCGGCAGGGGAGAGTCGCCGTGGCCGGGCGCGTCGAACGCCACGACGCGGAGGCCGCGCTCGACGAGCCGCGGAACGAAGGCGGAGAGCTGCGAGCCGCGGCCCTCCCATCCGTGGACGAGGATGACCGTCGGCGGCGTCTCGAGGCTCCGCCGCGCGCCGGGCGGGCTCCAGGTCCACGTCGGGACGAAGCCGCCCTCGTGGCGGACACGTCCGGGCCGCGCGGACGCCAGCGCCTCGGCTTCCCAGGACGGTCGTTCGTGCCGTCGCGCGGTGAGGAAGAGGTGCTCCGCCCAGCGCGCGGCCAGCGCGGGCGCGCGCGGGGAGAGCACGCGAAGGCCCGCCTTCGCCGCGCGGAGAGCCACCGGCGTCGGACGCTTAGGACGAACGGTCGTGCTTTTCTTGAGGTCGGGGTTGGCGTTCACGGGGTCTCCTCCATGGATCGTGTCGATGCTCGGGTTCAGTGACGCGTTGCGCGCGCGTCCGCGATGAGCCGCTCGAAGGACGTGCGGGATCGCGTCTCGGCGCCCGCCGGATCGAAGACGCGGCGGAGGAAGTGGTAGCCGTAGGCGATCGAGAACATCTCGTGCGCGAGCTGCGCGCAGTCGAGGTCCGCGCGGAAGTGCTTCTCCTCGACCGCGATGCGCGCCGCGTGGGCGAGCGTGTCGACCCAGTCCTTCTGCGAGGCGATGAGGCGATCGCGCGCGGGCCCCGGCCGGTCGTCGAGCTCGACGCTCGCCATCACGAAGATGCAGCCGCCCGGGAGAAAATCGGCCCGCGACCACGCGAGCCACCGCTCGAAGAGCGCGCGGACGCGCGGCTCGCCGCGCGCGTGCTTCAGCGCGGGGGTCACGACGATCGCGACGAACCGCGCGACCGCCTCGTCGAGGATCGCGACCTGCAGGTTCTCCTTCGACGAAAAATGCGCGAAGAGCCCGCTCTTCGACATCCCGACGTGCTCGGCGAGCTTGCCGATCGTGACGCCCTCGAGGCCGAGCGTGCTCGCCAGCGCGATCGCCGATCCGAGCACGGCGCTCCGGGTCTCATCGCCCTTGGTCACGAGGATACAAATAGAACGGACGTTCTATTTGTCAAGCTCGGCCACGGGCGGAGTGGGAAATCCAGGCCTCCCGCGCGAGACGTGCCCCGCGGCGGGCCGGCAGCGGGAGAGAGAAAAAGGACAATGCCTTCGAATGTCTTGACGCAGACGGACGGACTGGAGTACCTACGCTGCCTCACCGGTTGGGCGGGTAGCTCAGCGGTAGAGCGCTGGCCTTACAAGCCGGATGTCGCAGGTTCAAGCCCTGTCCCGCCCACTCCCTGAAGCGGGAAGCCTGCAACGCAGTAACGTATCGAGCATCACCAGCATCACGATCTGGGGCGGTAGTTAAGTCGGTTATAACGCCGGCCTGTCACGCCGGAGGCCGCGGGTTCGAGTCCCGTCCGCCCCGCAGAAGTACGCGGGAACAAGCAGCACCAAGTGACACCCTGAAGGGATCGAGGTTCGCCTCGGTCCCTTCGGTCATTTCAGGCCCTCGCGCCCGAGATCATCGAACGTGAGCCGGATCGTCCGGCGGCTCCAGGAACGCGAGCTCGTCCGTTCGAACGAACCCGAGCTTCTCGGCGAGGCGCCACGACGCCGGGTTCTCCTCGAGCGCCGCCCATACGGGGGCGAGGCCACGCTCGCGCATGTGATGGATCAGGTGGGTGACACAGCGCGCGGCGTGGCCGCGGCGACGATGGTGCGCGAGCGTATCGATCGAGATGTCCCAGAGCGACTCGGTGATCGAGCCGGCGTAACAGAACGAGACGGGGAGCCCGTCGACGAACGCAGCGGCGATCGGCGATCCGGCGGCGCCGTCGGACAGCTCGGCGAGCAGGTCGGCAGGGATGAGCGGATGGTTCTTGAGCATCTCGAGATCGACGAAGCGGACGTCGCCTGTCGAGCTCGCCGCCGGCAAGCGCGCGGGGTCGCGGAGCTCGTAGAGGATCGCGCGGGTTCGTCGCCATGTCGGGAGCGCACGCGCGACCCGCTCGGCATGCTCCGGAGCGGCCACGAGGCTCTGGCCGGGCACACGCTCGCGCGCGGCGGCCTGGATCGCGCCGACGGCGGGAGCGCCGACCACGACGATGAAGCCCGTCGAGCTGTCGCGCACCACGAGCGCCGGCTCTTCGTTCGATTCGTCGAGGCCGAAGATCTCGCAGTCACCGGTGAGCAAGTACGCACGTGCCTCGACCCAGCGAGGGATGTCCGGGATCGTTCGGGCGATCGCCTGGTGTCGCGGCACGCCGAGAGTCTACGCGAGGGCCGCGCGGGCGACCCGGCGATCGGGGCTCGGCTCGCTCTCTCCGAGCGTGGCGTCCGCGCGCGCTCCGGCTCGCCAGGCCGCGCGCGTCGGTGCGGCGCCGCTCGTCACGCCCTTGACCTCGAGCGCGAGCGCGGGTCATCTCGCGGGCATGCGTCTCTCCACGTCCGTCGCGCTCGGTCTCTTCGCGCTCTCCCTGCTCGCGTGCTCGCGCGACGCGCGCTCCCCCGACGGCGAGGGCCGCGCCGCGCCGTCGAGCCCAACGGCCGAGCCCGCGCCCGGCGTGGCCGTCGCGGTCGACGCCGGCGCTGCCGAGCCCGCCGCGAGCGTCGATGCCTCCGCGAGCGCCGAGCAGCCCATGGAGCGGACGCCCGACATCGAGTACGTCCCGACGCCGGAGAACGTCGTCGAGAAGATGCTCGAGGTCGGCAAGGTGAAGAAGGGCGACGTCCTCTACGACCTCGGCTGCGGCGACGGTCGCATCGTGGTCACCGCGGCGAAAAAGTTCGGCATCAAGGCGTTTGGCTTCGACCTCGATCCCCAGCGGATCAAGGAGTCGAAGGAGAACGCGAAGAAGGCAGGCGTCGAGCACCTCGTCACGTTCGAGCAGAAGGACATCTTCAACGTCGATCTGTCGCCGGCGACGGTCGTGACGCTCTACCTCCTCCCGGAGCTCAACGTTCGTCTCATCCCGCAGCTCGAGAAGCTGAAGCCGGGCTCGCGCGTCGTCTCGCACGACTTCGACATGGAAGGCGTCGCCTACGAGAACTGGTGGTCGGTCATCGCCAGGGACCACCAGACCCCGAAAGATCGCGAGCATTTCGTCTACCTCTGGAAGACGCCGCTGAAGCTGAAGAAGAAGTAGCGCCATGCTGACGGGGATGCGCGCGCGCGCAGGGGCGGAGCGGCGCTGCTCGTCGCGGGCTCATCGGCGACCATCGCGCGCTCCACGATGACGTCCGACGATCCCACGCGGCCCGAGCTCGCCGGCGACGCGCCGCTCATGGACGCACGTCCTCGTGCTGTGGGGGCCGCCGGCGGCCGGGCTCGGCCGACGTGCAATTCCCGACGGTTACGAGGGACTTGCGCGGCCCGCGGTCGATTTCGCGATCAACTCGGCGGCTGCTTGCCAAGACGTGGGTATGAGGTGCTTGGCCTTCGCGTTCGCATCCCTCCTCGGCCTCTCGCTCGTGCCTCGCACGGCCGGTGCGGGGGAGCTTCGCTACCGTGCGCCCGCGGCGTGTCCGTCGCGTGAGGCCGTTCAGCAGGGGATCGACGCACGTGCTCCGCGTGCACGCGCCGTCGAGCTGACGATCGAGACGGGCGAGGCGGACAAGGCGTTCGTCGGTGAGGCCGTCGTCGGGACCGGTGACGACACGCTTCGTCGCCGGCTCGAAGGGCAGACGTGCGAAGCGGTCGTGGACGCGATGTTGCTCGTCCTCGCGCTCGACCGCCCGACGGAGCTCGCCGAAGCGCCGGCGGAGGCTCCGAGTACGACGACGACCTCCGCCGACGTCACGCCGCCGAGGAGCGTGGTGACGGAGGCGCCGGGCGGTCGTGATGGCGTCACGTCGAGCGAGGCCGTCGACCCGCGCTCGAGCATCGAGATCGCCCTCGGCACGAGCTCGATCGCACGCCGCCTCGACGCCAAGACGGTGTTCGGCAGCGAGCTCTTCGTCGAGCTCGGCGCGCCGGCGGCCCTCGCTCCCTGGTACCGCCCGACGGCGCGCGCCGGCATGCAGTTCCTGAGCGAGTTCCACCTCGGTGACGACGAGCCCGACGAAGCGCGCCTCTTGGCCGCCGGGGTCGAGCTCTGTCCGCTCGGTGTCGCCGCGGTCTCGACGCGGAGGATCGATCTGACGTTCTCGGCGTGTGGCGTGTCGAACCTCGGGAGCGCGACGACCTACGCGAGCCGGGCGTGGGTCGACGCCGGCGCGATCGCACGAGCGAACATGCAGATCGGCAGGAAGGGCCATTTCCGCGGCTTCGCGGGCGTCGACGGCGGCATCCTCCAGCGGCTCGGCGATCCGCTCCTCGACCCCGACCACCTCGAGAACCGCCGGCCAACCGAGGCCACGCTGGTCTTGAGGACGGCCCATCCCGGCACGATGTGGACCCTCGCCGTCAGCGGCGGCGTGCTCTTCCCGTGACTTGCGCTCTGCAAACACCGTGGTACGGAGGCGCCGGAATGTCTCCGGCTCGTGCCTCCGCGTCATCGGACGCTCCGGCTCTGCACGATCGGGGAGCCGGCCCGTGCGCGCTCGGCGAAGAAGCCGTAGAGCCGACCGCGGAGGAGCGCGAGCGACGCTTCGCCGCGATGTTCGACGCACACCACGACGTCGTCTGGCGAACGCTGCGCCGGCTCGGAACGCCGCCGTCGCAAGTGGACGATGCCACGCAGCGCGTCTTTCTGGTCGCCGTGCGCCGTCTCGACGAGATCCGCGTCGGGGACGAGAGCCGCTTCCTCTACGGAGTCGCCCTACGCGTGGCGTCCGAGATGCGCCGGCGCGATCCGGCACGCCGGTACACGGACGACGACGGCGCGCTCGACCGGCTCGTCGATCCCACGCCGCGCGCCGACGAGGAGCTGATCGAGAAGGACGCGCGCGCAGCGCTCGACGAGGTGCTCGCGGGGATGCCGGACGATCTCCGCCAGGTGCTCGTCCTCGTCGAGCTCGAAGGCCTGACGGGCGCCGTCGTCGCGGAGCTGCTCGGCGTCCCGACGGGCACGGCGGCCTCGCGGATCCGTCGCGCGCGCGAGGCGTTTTCGGAGGGGGCGCGGCGTCTGCGCGCTCGTCTCGAGCGAGGTGCACGATGAGCCTCTCGGACTTCGAGGACTTCGAGGACTTCGAGAAGGGGCTGCTCCGCTCGGCGGAGACGGACGAGCCGACCGCCGCGAGCCGTGCGGCGAACCGCGCCGCGGTGATGAAGGCCGCCGGCCTCGCGACGGCGGGTGCAGCCGCGAGCGCGAGCGCGAGCGCCAACGCAAGCGCGGCCGGCGCGGCGGGGAAGACGACGGCGACGGCGAAGGTCGCGATCGCGGCGAAGCTCGCGGCGGTGCCGAAGCTCGCGGCGCTCGCGGCGGCGGGCGTCGTCGCCGCGGGCGTCGTCGTGACGGCGATCGCGGTTCAGGGATCGAGCGGCAGCGAGCCTGTCCCTCTCGAAGCGCGCCCGTCCGGCTCGGCGCTCGTCAGGCCGGCGCCGGCGACCGCGGCAAGGAGCGAAGGCGACGAGGTCCCGACGGCTCCGCCTCCAGCGTCGCTGCCGTCGGTCATGTCGCCGCCGCCGGAGAGCGTCGCGCACGCCGCCACCGGGGGTGCGGAGGCCGCGGCGAACAGGGATCCGATCGTGGCTCGGACACCGAGCGTTCCGGCGAGCGCCGGGCCGACAGAGCCCAGCCGTCCTACGCTCGAGCCGCTCGCGGAGGAGACGCGCCTTCTCGAAGAAGCACGCACCTGCATGGACCGCGGCGATCTCGCGTGCGGGGCGGCGAAGCTCGGTGAGCATCGAGCGCGGTTCGCGCACGGGATGCTGACGGAAGAGGCCGCGGTGCTCCGCATCCAGGTCGCGCGCCGCCGAGGTGACGTCGAGGAGGCGAGGCGTCTGGCGAACGAGCTGCTCCACGCGAACCCGAACGGCCCTTACGCGCGCCGCGCCCGCGCGATCCTCGACGAGCTGGCGCGCGCCGAGCAGCCCGACCGCTGACGCATTTCGTCTACCTCTGGAAGACGCCGCTGAAGCAGAAGTAGCGCTATGCTGAGGGGGATGCACGCGCGCAAAGGGGGAGCGGCGCTGCTGCTCGCGGGCTCTTCGGCGACCATCGCGCGCGCTTTACGATGACGTCCGACGATCCCACGCGGTCCGAGCTCGCCGGCGACGCGCCGCTCATGACGCACGTCCTCGTGCTGTGGGAGACCGGCAGCGCGACGTACTTCCTCCGGCCGGGTGAGCAGGTGAAGCTCGGTCGCCATAGCGACTGCGAGGTCGTCATCGGTCTGCCGACCGTCTCGCGGCGGCACGCGCAGCTGACGGGCGCGCGGCCACACGAGGCGCCGCGCGCGGGACGCCTCGCCACGATCGAGGACATCGGCGGGATGAACGGCGTGCGCGTGCGCGGTCAGCGTATCCCGCTGAACCAGGCCGTGCCCGTCGGGATCGGCGACGTGATCGAGCTCGGGGGCGCCATCGTCGTCTTGCACCCTCCGCGCGACGCCGGCGCGCCTTCGGCCGGCGCGATCGCGCGCGCGGCCGCGCATCGCCCGGCCGGCGACGATCCGATGAAGGCGGTCGATCGCTTGATCGACGTCGTCGCCGGGAGCGATCTCGGCGTCCTGCTCCTCGGAGAGACCGGCGTAGGCAAGACGTTCGCGGCGGAGGCGATCCACGCCCGCTCCGCGCGCGCCAACGGCCCGCTCCGGCGCCTCGACTGCGCCGCTCTGCCGGAGGCGCTCCTCGAGGCCGAGCTGTTCGGCGACGAGCGCGGCGCGGCGCAGGCGAAGGCGGGGCTGCTCGAGTCGGCGGCGGGCGGGACGGTGCTCCTCGAAGAGATCGGGGCGATGCCGCTCGCGACGCAGGCGAAGCTCCTCACCGTCCTCGAGACGCGCGAGATCCTCCGGCTCGGGAGCCTCGAGCCGCGGACCCTCGACGTGCGGTTCGTCGCGGCGACGAGCCGCGACCTCCTCGCACGCTCGGCGGAGGGCGCCTTCCGGCTCGATCTCTACTACCGCCTCAACGGGATCTGCATCGCCATCCCACCGCTCCGGGAGCGCACGGGCGAGATCCCGCGGTTCGCGACACGGTTCTTGGCCGAGGCGGCGATGCGCGCGGGCCGCGTCGCGCCCCGTCTGTCGAACGAGGCGCTCGGCGTGCTCGTGCACCACCCGTTCCCCGGCAACATCCGCGAGCTCCGCAACGCGATGGAGCGCGCCGTCGGCCTCGCTTCGGGCGGCTTCCTCGGACCGGAGCACTTGATCTTCGAGACGCACACGGCCGCGCCGCCGTCGCTGGCGCTGCCGCCGACGCGGCGTTTCCGCCCGCCGACCGAGCCCTAGGCGCTGACCCGCGACGGTGTCGCGCCGTCGATCGTCGCGGCGCTCACGGCACGAACGTCGGGCGATCGTGCACGTCCTCTACGCAGCCGCGGGCGCTCCGGTGGCTCGACGATCGAGGCCAGCGCGCGTCGTCCTCGGCGCCGAGATCGCGGACGGAGCCGAGCGCGAGGCCTCCGTCGCTGTCGGTCGTGTCGTCGGCGTCGAAGCGGGCGTTACGGGGATCGTGATCGCGCATGACGTGACGCTTCCGCAATCTCGGGGCCAGCGCTCGCGTTGTTCTAACTGCCGAGAATCATGCTCTGTTTTCCCGTAGTCGGTCGGGCGATCGTGCGGCTCGCGGGCATCACCACGTGGAGGATCGAGGTCCCCGAGCCTCGGCGCGCGCGTGCGTCGGACTGCGTCGAGGCCGTCACCGGACGGCGACGTCGAAGTGGACCGACCCGTCGTACCCGGTGGCGTGGCGGCTCTAGACCGGTGAGTGCTCGCGGCGATCGACGAGCCCGTTCGACATCGGCGGAGCATCGGCGCTCGCTCCGAGATGACCGATCCTGTCGTGCACCTTGCCGTAGGTGTCCTTGGCGGCGCTGAGCGCCCGCGTGCGCGTGCGCGGGGAGAGCAGCATCAGCGCCGCGAGCCCGCCCGCGATCGCGATCCCGACGCCGCCGACCACGTAGGCCAGCACCGGCGTTCGTCGGCGCGAACGCATGAGGTACGGGATGGCCGGCATCGCGGCGGCCATGCTCTTCAGTAGCCGATTGACCTTCCTTTTCGTGATCATCATGGTTGAGAGCACTGCATCCGCCGTACCGGCGCCGCTGCGCTATCGTCGTCGGCGCAGAGGCCGCGACGTGCGCTGCGACGCGATGCACATTGCCCCGCGTGTGTCGTCCACGGCCGCGCGCTTCGGCTCGTGTCGCGCCCCGGACGACGTCGCGCGGCGCCGAGCGCCGTCCGCGGCGGCCTCAGGAGAAGGCGGTCTGTCCGCGGGAGCCGGACGCGTCGCGATCGTCGTCGGCGTCCTCGGCCGTGTCCGCGGCGTCGTCGGCGGTCGCCCCGCGCTCTTCGGCTTCGAGGTCACGGAGGTACTGCTTGAGCGTGCCCTCCTTCATCATCTGCCGGAGGATCTGCTTCTCGCTCGCGTCCTCACGGGCGCGCGCCTTCATCGTGACGACGCACATCACGACGGCGACCACGATGAGCAGCCCGTCGACGCCGAGGAGCGCGCCGCCCAGCACCCGCGAGGTCGACCCGAGCGCGAGGCCGCCGATACCGAAGAGCTTCCCCACGATGAGCAGCGCGAGCGCGACCTTGTTACGAGAGCGTTGCGTGTGGGACATGGCGGAAAACCGTCGCCGGCGAACGAGCGCCTGGAGAGCCGCAGTCCTCGCGTTTGCACCCGCAAACGTCGCGGAGCTGCGGTCGCGGCCGTGGAGCAGTCAGCCGCAGACCAAGCCCGCCGCACCGGAGATGCGGCCGACCGATCGCTGCTCCTATATTACGCATCCTGCAGAGGCGCACGTACTTCGTGCGCTTTTCGACGCCGATCCCGGCGTCGGGCGACGCCCCGAGCGAGCTCTTCCGTCCGCGCCTGCCGAGCAGCACGTTCGCGGACGCGTCCGCGGCGCGACGCGGACGCGCCCCGACGGCTCGAGCGGGCGCGGGCGTCAGCGCGGACAGGTCTGGTGCGAGGCGGCGTGGCGGCGGTACTCGGCGGAGTCGACGGCCGAGCAGTTCGTGCGGATGCGCTGCTTCAGGTCGGAGACCTCGCTCCAGGTGAGCGCCATCGAGTCGAACACGAGCGGGATGACGTCGGCGTTCTCGACCCGGTCGAGGAGGGCCGAGAGCTTGTCTTCCTCGCGTCCGGTGCCCCACATCGACTCGAAGTTGGCCTCGAACGCGGCGACGAGCGCCGCGCTCTCGGGGCCGCGGAACATGAGCATGTTCTCGAAGGTGCCGTGCTCGGCGTTGTCCGAGAGGTTGTAGCTGCCGGAGAAGAGCGTCGTCCCGTCGACGACCAGGTACTTGTGGTGCATCTGCGGCGCGTAGCTGTGGTCCCAGCGGTAGGCGTAGGTCTTGTACCGGACCTCGATGCCCGCCTCGCCGACCTGGTAGCCGAAGAGGAAACCCTTGTCGGTGCAGTCGCGGCGGCGCGCCTCCGTGGTGGCGGCGGCGAGGCAGTCGTTCAGCTTGGACACCTGCGTCGTGTGCGTCGACTTCGAGATGAACTCCTGGTTGTCGAGGTAGACCCGGACGTCGACGTCGGGCGCGGCCTGCTTCTTCGCGATCAGCGCCTCCGCGACGGGGCGCGAGCGGAGGTGTCCCGAGGCGACGTGGATCGAGCGCGTCGCGTTGGCGATCGCGGTGACGAGCGCGTTGGCGACGGTGTTCGAGCCCGTGGTCGTGAAGGTGGTGCCGTTCACCGAGAAGTTCGACGACGTGAAGAACACGCCGGCGTTCGGCGACTCCGGGATGCCGCGATCGGCGATGTTCGCCGTCGACAGCACGTGCTCGAACGGCTTGCCGACGAAGTCGCGCGAGTGCGTCCAGAGGAGGTCGAACTCGCGCTGGAACTGGAGCGCGAGCGCCTCGGAGCTCCCGATGAACATCGTGTTCTCGTCGTAGCGAGTCGCGGCGCTGTTCGACCAGTTCGCGCTGCCGGTGACGATGCGCGCGGTCCGCGCCTTCGACAGGTCGTCGCGCGGGCCGTCGACGATCATCAGCTTGTGGTGCATCACCTTGTTGACGTAGCGGACGTCCGCGCCCGCGTTCTCGAGCCTCATGCTCGTCGTCGTCTGCGGGTTCGCCGCGCGCGAGTCCTTGCCGCCGGACTCGTAGAGGAAGCGGATCGCGACGCCGCGCTGGGCGGCGGCCGTGAGGCGGGCGGTGATGTTCGCGTCCGAGTACGAGTACATCGCGATGTCGATCGAGCTCTGGGCCCGGTCGATCTCGGCGGCCACCTTCACGAGGTGGCTCGCGGACGCCGGCTGCGGAGAGAAGACGACCTCGACCTCCGCGCCGCCGGTGCCGCCGGCGAGCCCCTTTCGCTTGGCGTACTCGTAGAGCCTCTTCAACGTCGCCGGACCGACCTCGCGCACGGCGTCGAGCTCGCGGAGATCGTCGAAGAGATCGTCGTCGTCGGTGCCGGGAAGGGCGTCCGGGCCGTCGCGGTGGGCGACGATGTTGTCGGCCGCTGCCTGGCTGACGCGCGCCTCGCCGACCAGCTCCGCGGCGTCCACCGTCGGCGTGTTGACGAGCGCGAGGATCGCGCGCGCCTCGTCGGACCCTTCGGTGTAGGCGCTCTCGGTGGTGGCTTCGTCGCTCGTGTCCGCCGCGCACGCGAGCGCGAACGTGGAGGCGAGGCCGCACAAGACGAGAGGGAAGAGACCGCGCAGGCGCATGGACATGCGCGGCAACGAGCACAGGTCGTACCGTCACCTACACGATGACGGCTCGTGCAAAATCAACCGGTTAGGAGCGGACGACGCGGCCCGAAGACCGCATCTGGATCCTCGGCGATCCCCGCCGCGCGACCGGCCTCGGGGTGGGCCGCTCAGCCGACCTTCGCGACGGCGCTCGACTTCTCGCGCTTCACGTTGAAGATGCGGAGCGGCTTCTCCTTGCCCTTCAAGTGAGCGGGCGGGAGCTCCTCGACCTCGAAGCGAGGGCCGAGGCGCGCCAGCGTGTACTCGCTGACGATCACCTGACCGGCGAGCGCGATGCCGCAGAGGCGCGCGCTCGTGTTGGCGGTGTCGCCGATGACCGTGTAGCTCATCGCCTTCGAGCTCCCGACGTAGCCCGCGACGAGCGGTCCCGTGTGGAGGCCCATACCGACGGCGAGGGGAGGGTGTCCCGCTTCGACGCGCTTGCGGTTGAAGCGCCCGAGCGCCTCCATCTGATCGAGCGCGCACTGCACGCTGCGGATCGCGTCGTCGGGCTGGGTCACCGGCGCGCCCCAGAAGGCCATGATGCCGTCGCCCATGAACTTGTCGAGCGTGCCTTCGTACTTGAAGATCGTCTCGACCATCAGCTCGAAGTACTCGTTCAAGAGCTCGTTGATGACGCCTGCGGTGGCGCCCTCGCTCATGCGCGTGAAGCCGCGGATGTCCGAGTTGAAGACGGTGCACTCGGGGACGTGCACGCCGCCCTTCTTCACCTCGAGCTTGCCGGAGAGCACCTGCTCGGCGACGTTCGGCGACAGGAGCCGGCTGAAGCGCTCGCGGTTGACGATCTCCTGCTCGATCTTCCGCGCGAGGAGGTTGTTCTCGATGAACATCGCCGCCTGGTTGCCGACGGCGGTGACGAGCTCGAGGTCCTTCTGCTGGAACTGCGCGAGCGACTCGCTGTCGAGCCACAGCGCGCCGAGCACGTCCTTCTCGTGGAGCAGCGGGACGACGATGGCGCTCGAGATCCGGTTCAGGATCATCGATTTGCCCTTCGACGAGGCGAAGTCCATCGAGGCGTCGTGCGTGAGGACGCTCGCGCGCTCGGTCGTGACGTGGTTCAGGATCGTCGAGCTGACCTGGATCGGCGCGTCGGTGCCGTCGCGCCGGTGCGTGGCCCGCGGCGCGAGCGAGCCGTCGTTCTCGCGGAGCAAGATGACGGCGCGGTCCGCGTTCACGAACTTGAACAGCGACATCAGGATCTTGTGCAGCAGCTGATCGAGGTCGCGCTCGAGGCCGATGTCGCGCGTGAGCTCCCACGTGAGGCGGAGGCGCTCGTAGTCGACGCGGAGCTGCTGCGGATCGTGCGCGAGCTGGTCGTACGGGACGAAGCCCTTCGTCTGCGCGGCGATCTGCGTGCCGATGGCGCGGGCGGAGTCGAGCACGTCGACGCGCGTGCCCCCGAAGCTCGGCGGGCGGCGCGTGTTCGGCTGCTGCCCGTAGGGCGGCATCGGCGGGCCGTGCGGGTGCTGTCCCGGCGGCGGCTGGTTGTACGGCGCGGCGGGGTAGGCGCCCGGCGAGTTGCGCGGCATCGCGGGCATGCCCATCGTGCCCATCGGCCCCTGCTGCGGGTGCATTCCGCTCGGGAGCGGTTGCTGGTGCGTCGGCGGCGGGACGCTCGGGCCCTTGCTCCACGGCGCCTGCATCGGGCCGCTGCCGTGCGCCGGCGCGTTCTGCGGGCCGGGCTGGCCGGGCGGACCGAGGACGTGGGGATGCTGGATCGCGCCGGGCGAGATGTGCGGGGCCGCCTGGCCGCCGTGCGGGAGCGGCGCGTTGAAGTCGAGCGGCGGGCCGTGGCCGTCGTCGTAGCGGGCGCGCGTCGAGCCGAGCGCGATCTCGTCGCCGTGCCGCAGCATCATCTCGCCGCGGACGCGCTCGCCGTTGACGTAGGTGCCGTTGAGGCTGCCGAGGTCGCGGAGGACGACGCCGCCGTCGCGCTGCTCGAGGATGCAGTGCTCCTTCGACACGATCTTGTCGAGGAGCTGGATCGAGTTGTTGGGATGGCGGCCGAGGCTGTTGATCGGGCGCAGCTCGATTGCCTGCTGTCCCTCCGCGGTCGCGAGGATCAAACGAGCCATCCGAACCGCATGGTACCCCGCCCGACCTGAGCCGGACAGAGGGAAGTCGGGCTTCCCCGGCGCCGGCTCCGGACGCTCGAGATGCCCGCGGGAAAGGGGGGTGTCTCTTCGGCGGCTCGGCGGCGTTCCGGTCCGGCTTCCCCGGCTGGAGGCCCTTCCGTCGGGCGAGCGGGGCCGCGTCCTTTCGCAACGGCCTTTGGCCATCGAGGGCCGTGGACTCTGGTACCATCTCGTTTGATGCCCCAGCGCCGCCAGGGTGGCTCGAACCGAGACTCGCAGGCCTCCGTCCAGGCGGGCGGGCGCACCGCGCGTTCGTCTGGACGCACGCGCGGCGGCGGCGCTGCCGACCCGCAGCGGCGAGCGCCCGAGGAGAAGGCCAAGGTCGAGGAGCGGCCGAGCGAGCCGCCGAGCTCGACCAATGCGCCGGTGAAGGCCTGGCTCGACGCCAACCTCGCGCCGCGACCGGGCGAAGGTCGCGATCCCTTCCGTGTCCCCGCCGAGCAGGCGACGCAGCACACCGATCCGGCGCTCTTGCCGGAGAAGCCTGCCGAGAGCCAGGGCCTCTTCGAGCTCCTCCCGACGGTCGCGCGGCGGGCGCTCACGCTCGGGCTTGCGGCGCGCGAGCCGAGCTTTCACGTGTTCGTCTCCGCTCAGCCGGAGGTCATGATCGAGGACGACGTCGTCCGCTTCGCCGAGCGCTTCTCGAAGGGGCGCGAGACGCCGCCCGACATCGTCTACGTCCACGACTTCGACCATCCCGAGGCGCCGAAGCCGCTCGTGCTTCCTCCCGGCTCGGGCGCGACGCTCGTCGCCGCGATGGACGCGCTCATCGATCGCCTGAAGCAGGAGATCCCGAGCATCGCGCAGCACGACGAGGTCCGCCGCGCGACGCAGAAGCTCTCGCGCGACCTCGAGTCGAAGAACAAGGAGGTCCTGACGGGCCTCGAGTCGACGGCCAAGAACCTCGGCTTCGGCATCCGCGCCGTGCAGGGCGGCGTCCAGACGTTCCCGATCCTCCACGGCAAGCCGCTGTCGGCCGAGCAGTTCGGCGCGCTCGACGAGTCGACGAAGCGCGCGCTCGGCGAGGCCGAGGACCGCCTCACGCAGGAGGTCGAGAAGGCCGCCAGCCGCGTCCGCGAGCAGAGCGCGCAGTTCGACGCCGCCCGCGAAGAGGCGATGAACCGCCTCGCCGAGGCCGTGATCACCCGAGCGTGCGGCGAGCTGAAGAAGCTCCTCGCGGACTTCGGCGACGACGTGCAGGCCTACCTCGCGGGCTGCGAGAAGGCGCTCATCGAGGACTGGCAGGACTTCGTCGAGCCGTCGCACCAGATGGTGCAGACCGAGGAGGGCGTCGAGCGCGTCGAGGCGGAGCCCGCCGATCACGATCCGGAGCACGCGACGCGGCTCAGCCGGTTCAAGGTGAACCTCCTCGTCGCGCACGAGGAAGAGGCGCCGCCGCCGGTCATCTACGAGACGAACCCGACGTACCCGAACCTCTTCGGCTACCTCGAGCGCCGCGCGCGCTTCGGCGCGCTGCTCACCGATTTCACGCGCATCCGGGCCGGCTCGCTCCACGCGGCCTCCGGCGGCGTGCTCGTCGTGCGCGCGACGGACCTCATGACCGATCCCATCATCTGGGAGCGCATGAAGCGCGTGCTCCGCGAGCGCCGCATCGGCGCCGAGGATCCGCTCGGGCCGCTCGGACTCTACGCCACGACGCTCCGGCCGGTGCCGGTGCCGATCCGCGTGCGCGTCGTGCTCGTCGGCGCGCCCGACGTCTACGCGACCTTGCTCGACGCCGACCCGGACTTCGCCTCGCTCTTCCGCGTGAAGGTCGAGATCGAGCCGTCGATCCCGCGCACGGCCGACAACTTGAAGGCGCTCGACGCGTACCTCATGGCGATGGCCGAGGTGCGCGAGTGGGGCACGTTCGATCGCGGCGCGCGCGCGCGGCTGCTCGATCTCGCGACGCGCCTCGCCGGCGATCGGCAGAAGGTGAGCGTCTCGCTCTCGCCGCTCGAGGAGACCGCCGCGTTCGCCGGCGCGCTCGCCGCCGCGCGCGCCGCGGGCGACAACGACTGGTCGGAGGCGGGGCCTGCCTCGCAGGTGCCGCGTCCGTTCCGTGCGTCGAGCATCGCGAAGGGCAGCGTCGTCACGGCCGAGGATGTCGAGATCGCGTGGCGCGAGCGTCGCGAGCGCGCCGGCGCCGCGGAGCGACACATCCGCGAGCTCACGCTGCGCGGCGAGGTCTCGCTCGACACGCAAGGCTTCCGGGTCGGCGTCGTCAACGGGCTCTCGGTGTACTCGGCGGGCGACGTCGAGTTCGGCCAGCCGATGCGCATCACCGCGGTCGTCGCGCTCGGCCGTGAGGGCATCGTCGACGTCGAGCACGAGGCGCAGCTCGGCGGGGCGATCCACACGAAGGGCGTCGCGATCATCCGCGGCTACCTCGCGCGGATGTTCGGTCAGGAGCGGCCGCTCTCGCTCAAGGCGCAGATCGCGTTCGAGCAGAGCTACGGCGAGATCGACGGCGACAGCGCGTCGTCGAGCGAGCTCTTCGGCGTGCTCTCGGCGCTCGCCGAGGTGCCGATCGACCAGGGCATCGCCGTCACCGGCTCGGTCAACCAGCTCGGTGAGATTCAGGCGATCGGCGGCGTGTGCGCCAAGATCGAGGGCTTCTTCGAGCTCTGCCGCGCGCGCGGTCTGACCGGTCGGCAGGGCGTCATGCTCCCGCGGGCGAACCTCGAGCACCTCGTCCTTCGCGAAGACGTCGCCCTTGCGATCAAGGAGGGGAAGTTCAACCTCTACGCCGTGCAGACGGTGCCCCAGGGGATCGAGGTCCTGACCGGCGTGCCGGCGGGCGAGCGCGATCCGTCCGGTCGGTTCCCTGCCGGCAGCGTGTTCGGACGCGTCGAGCGGCGCATCATCGAGATCGCCGAGCGTCTCCGCGAGGCCGAAGGGCACACGCGCGTGCCGCCGGCGCCGGGCTCGATGGACGACGTGAGCCACGCGGACCTGAGCGAAGCGGGCGATTTCCGCGCGAAGTGACGGGGCCCGCCCGAACGGCGCGATCGGCGGATCGCGCGTCGCGGACCGCGTGGCGGCGGATTGGGTGAAGAGACGGCCGCGGGCTACGTCCAACGTCCGAATGCGCCGTCTCGTGGCGGCACTCGGGAATTGGTGGTGGCGTCCGCGACCATGCGAGTATCGGCGTCTCGGAAGGACGCCGGAGCTCCTCGGGGGGAAGGTGGCCGGCGCCCTTGCCGTACGTAGTCCGACTACGCATCTGCACTTGGAGGATATGCATGTCTAACGTTCGTCTTGGTTGTGTTCTTGCTTCGGCCCTCACGCTCTGCGGCCTCGTCGTCGCCTGCAGCGATGACAGCGACACCGGCACCAACGGCAGCAGCAGCGGCTCGTCCGGCAGCAGCGGTTCGTCCGGCAGCAGCGGCTCGTCCGGCAGCAGCGGCTCGTCCGGCGACAACGCCGGCGACAAGTGCGCGATCCCGCCGGGGACGTACACGACGAAGTACACCACCAAGGCGGGCGGCACCGGGCCTGCGGGTGGGGCGTGCCAGGACATCCCGTCCCAGGATATCGAGATCAAGGAGAGCTCCGGAGACGGCGGCACGGCCGAGCCCGGCGAGGGCTGCACGATCGACACCGACGAGGCCTCGTGCACCGTCACGCTGAAGTGCAAGACCACGACGTCGGGCTTCACGACGACGATCGAGACGGTCACCACCAACAAGGACGGCAAGGTGACTGGCACGAGCACGAGCAAGACGGTCAAGGACGACGACGACAGCGTCCTCTCCGACTGCAGCTACGACTTCGAGTGGACGAAGAAGTAGCCCACCGCTAGGAGCGCGCGAGCGCTCGCGGGAACGCGGCCGAGCCCTTGCGGGGCCTCGGCCGCGTTGCTTTTTGTGCCCGGCCCGAGCGCGGCCTCGCCGGCGTTGCGGCGCGTCGTCTTCAGGTGAGCGCGCTGGCGAGGGCGGCGTAGGCGGGGGCGGCGCTGACGAAGCGGTCCTCCGGGCGGCGCGCGACGCACTGGGCGAACCACTCGTTGAAGCCGTCGGGGATCTTGTCGGAGACGCCGAGCTCGATCGCGCGTGTCCAGGCGATCGGGATCGGATCGTGGAGGATCTCGTGCATCACGCCGACGTCGTTGTCGGGCTTCTGGCTGCCGCGCCAGAACGAGCGGCCGGTGAGCATGTAGAAGGCGAGCAGGCCGAGCGCCCAGACGTCGGTGGCGGTGGTGGCCGGATCGCCGATCGTTTGTTCGGGCGCCATCCAGTTCGCCGTGCCGAGCGGCGCGCCCTGCAGCGTGACGCTCTCGGCGAGGATCTTCGCGATCCCGAAATCGAGCACCTTCACGACGCGCTGCGCTCCGACGCGCTTGGCCTCGCTGAGGAAGACGTTTGCGGGCTTGAGGTCGCGGTGGACGATCCCGAGCTTGTGCGCGGCGGCGAGCGCGTGGCAGAGCTGCTCGAGGTGCTCGCGGACCTCGTCCTTCGGCATCGGGCCGCGCTCGTCGACGTAGTCGCGGAGGTTCTGCCCCTCGAGCAGCTCCATCGCGATCCACGGGACGTCGAGCTTGCGGTCGACGCCGGCGGCGATCGTCTGCGCGACGTGCTCGCTCGGGATCCGCGCCGCAACCTGGGCCTCGCGCTCGAAGCGCTTGTAGAGCGTCGGATCGGAGACGTACTCGCGTCGGAGCACCTTGAGCGCGCGGAGGCTCGCCGTGCTGAGCTGCTCGGCGACGTAGAGCGCGCCCATCGAGCCGCGGTTGAGCGGCCGCACGACCATGTAGTCGTTGCCGACCACCGTGCCGTACGGGACCTCGGGGACGCCCGTCCGCGCGGGCGAGCCGGGAGGACCGTGAGACTTGTGCGGCCCGCCGTCGCCCATCCTCGCTCCACGATACGGCGGCTCTCCCGCGACGGAAAGGTCGCGTTCGACGATCAGGTCGCTCGTAGGTCCACGAGCTCGGGATGCGGCTCGAGCCCGTCGACCGCCTCGGCCGTGCGGCCGCACGAGCGGGCCGCCGCGCTCTCGTGCACCCCGAAAGCTCTCCCGAGTGGTAGCCTAGCGGCGCTCCATGAGTCGACGTGCGCGCGCCCTTCGTCCCTTCGACCGCGTCGTGGGGGCCTGAGTGTCGAGCGGCGGGAACCCTTCGGAGCCCGAGGCGAGCCGGCGCGCCGTCGCCGAGATCGAGCTCGCGGCGCTCCTCCGGCCCGAGATCGAGGAGCTTCGCGCCTACGTCCCGCACGATCCGCCGGGGATCCGCGTGAAGCTCGACGCGAACGAGGCGCCGCCGTCGGCCTCGCCGGCGGTGCGTGAGGCGGTCCGGCGCGCGATCGCGGAGGTCCCGCTCGAGCGCTACCCCGATCCTCGTGCGCTGCGGCTGAAGGAGGCGATCGCGCGGCGGACGGGCGCGCGTCCGGACGAGCTCATCGTCGGCGCGGGATCGGACGAGGTGATCGCGCTCGTGCTCACGGCGCTCGCGCGGCCGCGCGAGCGCGCCCCGCAGCCCGTGGTGCTGACGCCGTCGCCGACGTTCGTGATGTACCGCGTGAGCGCGCGCGGCCACGGACACAAGCCGGTCGAGGTCCCGCTCGATCCGTCGTGGGACCTCGACGCCCCGATGATGAAGCGCGCGATCGAGATGATGCGGCCGAACGTGCTCTTCGTCGCGAGCCCGAACAACCCCACCGGCAACCGCGTCGACGACGCGCGCCTGCGTGAGGTGATCGAGGCTGCGACGGGCGTGTTCACGATCGTCGACGAGGCGTACGTCGACTATGCCGCCGAGGGCTCGGTTCGGGGGTGGCGCGAGCAGCACCCGAACCTCGGCGTCCTCCGCACGGTCAGCAAGATCGGGCTCGCGGCGCTCCGGGTCGGGTGGCTCGAGGCGAACGGAGCGCTCGTCGCGGAGCTCGACAAGGTGCGCCAGCCCTTCAATTTGAGCGCGACGAGCCAGGCCGCGGCCGCGGCGGTCCTCGAGGACGCCTGGGACGACGTGCTCCGCGACGTGGCGCGGGTGGTGGAGGCGCGGCGCGCGCTCGCGGAGGCGATCTCCGCGATCGACGGCTTCTCCGTGACGCCGAGCTCGGCGAACTTCCTCTGGGTGAAGACGCCGGGATCGGCCGAGGCGGTCTTCGACGCGCTCGTGAAGGAGGGCGTGCTCGTCCGGAGCTTTCACGCGTCGGGCGGCCGTCTCCGGACGCAGCTCCGCATCACGATCGGGACCGACGCGGAGAACGACGCGCTCGTCACGGCGCTCCGCCGCGCGCGAGGCGCCGCATGAGGCGCGTCGAGACGCACGGCGGCGCGAAGGTCGCCAGCGCGACGCGCGGCGGCGCGAGGGTCGCCAGCGCGACGCGCGGCGGCGCGAAGGTCGCCAGCGCGACGCGCGGCGCGAGGGGAAGGTCGATCTTCTTCGGCATGGCCGCGCTCGGTCTCGCCTCGCTCGGGATCGGGTGCGCAGGGGAGTCGAGGGTCGTTCGCGTCTACGACGGACGCATCGTCGAGGGGGCGTACGTCCCGCCGGAGGCGTACGCCGCGTACCTCAAGGGCGTGCTCGCCGAAGAGGCCGGCGATCTCCGCTCGGCGCTCGCGGCCTACGAGCTCTCGGCGCGCGAGGACGATGAGGACCCGGAGCCGTTGACGCGCATCGGCGACGTCCGCTGCAGGCTCGACCCGAAGAACAAGGGCGCGGATGAAGCGCTCGCGAGGGCGCTCCGCATCGACCGGTCCTACGCGCCGGCGATCGCCGCGAAGGCGCGCTGCGCGGCCGCGCGCGGCGAGCCTGCGGAGGGCGTCGCCATCGTCGGGACGATCGCGGTCGAGGATCGGACGAGCGCGGGCCTCGAGGCGCTCTTCGTCCGGCTCGCGGCCGCGCGCGCCGACTCCGCGGCCGATCGGCAGGCGCGTGAGCGCGCGATCGCGCTGACGCTCGCGAGCGGGGAGGATCCGGTCGCGTGGGAGGCGCTCGTCGCGTGGGGGCGCGGAAAGGCGGACGGGGAGCTGCTCGCGCGTGGGCTCGAGGGCATGCTCGCCGTCGCGCCGCTTCGTAGCCGCGAGGTCGAGGCGGGCGCGCTCGAGCTGCTCGGCGTCGGCCAGGCGGGCCTCGCGCGCCGGGTCGCGGCGCGCGTCGCGGACGCTCCGACAGAGCTCGGCGTCGGCGCCGTCTCCGATCCGACGGTGGCGCGCCTCGCGATCGACGAGGCCATCCTCTCGGGCGACGTCGAGCGCGCCGAGCGGCGCGCGACGCGCGGTCACGTCGCGCTCTCCGAGGTCGCCGCGCGCGCGCTCATCCTGGAGAGGCCGGAGCTCGCCGCGCGCGTCGCGCGGAGCGTGCTCGGCGCCGATCCGAGCGCGGGCGGCGCGGCGATGGTGCTGGCCGCGCTCGCCGCGCGTGGGCCGTCGCCCGCGTCGGGCGCATTCGCGCTTCCCCGAGGCAAGGACACGACCGATCGTCCGTCCGCCGCGTGTGTCCTCGTGCTCGCCGAGCGCCTCGCCGCGCTCGACACGCCCGAGACGGCGCGCCTCTGGGCCGCGCGCGTGGCTCCGGCGCCGATGGCGCCGCACGATCCGGTCACGGGGCCGCTCGCGGTCGACCTCGCGGCGCGCGGCGTGATCCCGGAGGCGGCGTTGCCGCTCGAGCTTCGCGTCGAGCTCGCCGCGCGGAGGCGCGAGCCGCCGCCGCCGGTGGACGCGGCGGCGGTCGACAAGAACGTCGTCGACGCGAAGCACGCGCTCCTCTGGCACCTGTTGATCGATCCGACGGGCGCGCCGGCCAAGGCGCTCTTGTCGCGGATGTCCGGCGCGGCCGATCGCGATCCAATCGTCGGCTTCGCGCTGGGGCGCGCGACGCTCGCGTCGGTGCGGGGCGCGCCCGGCGCGTCGGACGCGTGGGGACCGGCGCTCCGCGCGATCGCCGCGTCGCCGTCGCACCCGCTGTTGCTCGCGGTCGCCCTCGAGATCGCGAAGCGGGGCGGGCGCGCCGAGGATCTCCCGCCCGCGCGCGCGCGCCTGATGGCCGTCGCGCGGACGCCCGCCGAGCGCGCGCTCGCCGCGGAGTGACGCGCTCTCCCTCGCCCGATCACGCCGAGAGGAACTCGAACGCACCTCTTCGCCGACGCGATCGCGTCAGTGCAGCCGCGGCTGCGGGCCCGCGTCGACGGGGGCGCCCGCGTCCGGCGGCGTCTTGTAGACGAGCTCGAGGTCGACCCGGAGCACGACGTCCTCCGTGATCACGACCTCCTTGGACGCCTCGGCGTCTCCGATCTTCGGATGCGACGTGTTCACGGTCACCTTGCCGACCGGGATGCCGTCGATGCGGTAGGTCCCTCCGACCTTCGACGACGTGTGGAGCGGGTGGAGGAACGCGTAGAGATCGTCGGAGACGTACTTCCGATCGTGGTCGACGAGGAGGTAGTGCCCCGGCTTCTTCGGGTAGAGCTTCACCGCGTCGCCGCCCGGCGTCGCCATCATCATCACGCTCGAGTCCGTCGGCTCGAGCTTCGGGGCCCAGAACTCCTTCGTGAGGTTTTTCACCTCGAGGCGCTGGCCGAAGGTCATCGTGACGGTGCGCGTCGCGAAGCCGCAGCCCTCGATCGTGACCTCCTTCGCCTCGTCCTTCTCGGGGACGAAGAAGTTGCCGTACCCGGTGATCGCGACGACGGCGTCCGCGAGCCAGCGCTTCGTGCCGGCGGGACCCTCGCGGAACGCGTGGCCGTAGATGTTCGCGGCGCCGGGGCAGCGCCGGAAGTCGGCGGGCGTCGCGGGCGCGGGATCGCCGGTGACGGTGATCGTCCCCTCGACGCTCCCGGTGGGGCCCGCGTAGGCCGGGAGGCCCTGCGGGTTGACCATCTTCGCGACGGAGGCGACCGGGAGCGGGATCGCGCTGAGCGGCGCCGCGTCGGGGATCGTCGTCGCGACGGGCGCGGCGTCCTCGAGGTGGACCTGAGGTTTCGAGCAGCCGTCGCAACCGGCGGCGGCCAGCGCGAGGACGAGGGAGCAGAGGATCGCGGGCTTCAACGCGCGCGCAGCATACACCAGCGCGCCGCGGTCGCCACGCTCGCGGGGCGCGAGCGCCCCGCGCACGAGCTCGGTCAGCCGCCCGGCGGGCCGAAGATGCTGGCGGCCTTGATGGCGACGTCGAGCGACTGGCTCGGGACGATGCCGAGGATGAGGACGAGGACCGCCGAGAGGATGAGCGCGGCGGCGACGTAGCCCGACTTCATCGGCGTCGCGACCGGAGCGCCGGCGGCGGGCTCGCGCATGTACATGAACACGAGCACGCGGAGGTAGTAGTACGCGCCGATGACGCTGTTCACGAACGCGACGATCGTGAGGAGGTAGAAGCCCGAGTCCATCGCCGCGCGGAAGACGAACCACTTGCCGAAGAAGCCGGCGGTGGGCGGAATGCCCGCGAGCGAGACGAGGAAGAGCGAGAAGGCGAGCGCGGCCGGCGGGTGGCGGCGGCCGATGCCGGCGAGGTCCTCGTAGGTCACGGCCTCCGCGCCCTTGCGGCCGCAGAGGATGAGCGCGCCGAAGGCGCCCGCCGTCGAGACCGTGTACGTGAGGAGGTAGAAGAGGACGCTCGACGTCGCCTCCGGCACCGAGTGCACCGTGGCGACGACGCCGACGAGGAGGTAGCCGGCGTGCGCGACGCTCGAGTACGCGAGCATGCGCTTGACCGACTCCTGCTGGCCGGCGACGAGGTTCGCGACGGTCATCGTGAGCACGGCGATCCACGCGAGGACCGGGGGCCAGCCCGCGGACCACGACATGAGGCCCTTCTCCGTGAAGCAGGTGAGCATCACGCGGAGGAGCATCGCGAAGGCGCCGGCCTTGACGACCGCGGCCATGTACGTGGTCGCCGGCGTGGGCGCGCCCTCGTAGGCGTCGGGCGCCCACATGTGGAACGGCACGGCGCTCACCTTGAAGACGAGGCCGGTGAGCACGAGGACGAGCGCGATGATGATCATCGTCTGCTGCGGTCCGCCGGCGCGCACGGCCTCGCCGATGCCGGCCAGGTCGGTGTGACCGGTCGCGCCGTAGAGGAGCGCGAAGCCGTAGAGGAGCATCGCGGCGGCGAACGAGCCGAGGAGGAAGTACTTGAGCGCGCCCTCGGCGGAGCGCGGCGACGTGCGGCGGAACGCCGTGAGGGCGTAGGCGCCGAGCGACATCGTCTCGAGCCCGAGGAAGACGATCAGCGCGTCGCCCGCGGAGGCGACCATCATCGCGCCCACCGTCGAGAAGAGGAGGAGCGAGTAGAACTCGCCGCGCTCCATCTCGTGCTCGCGGAGGTAGCCGCCCGCGAGGAGCGCCGCGATGGCGCCGCCGAGGCAGAGGAGCCCGTCGAAGAAGAGCGAGAAGTGGTCGATGACGAGCCACGGGGCGACGAGCGCGCGGTCGGCGACGTCGTCGACGCCGTAGAGCCAGGCTCCGACCGAGAAGGCGAAGCCCGCCCCGAAGACGATCGTGCAGCCGAGCGCGAGGCCGGCGGCGCGGTTGTGCTTCGGGCCGAAGGCCTCGGCGAGCATCAAGAGGAGCGCGCCGGCGCCGATGACGAGGAGCGGAGAGAGGATGAAGGCGAGGGCCATTTCGTGAGTGCGTCGACCGAGGTCGACCTCCGAGGGGGGTAGGTGGGGGTCTCCGCGAGTCTTCCGCTTCAGTGACCGTGGGGATCGCCGGGGGGCGCTCCGTGTGGATTGATCCGCAGGCCGGCCGGGAGGCCGCCGGGGCGAGCGTCGCTCGGCTCGTCCGTCGGGAGCGCGACGCCGCCGGCGGTGCCGTCGGGCGACTGCCCCTCGAGCGCGGCCGGAGCGCCGGGACGGCGCGGTCCGAGCCGGATCGGCCCGTCGTAGTACTTCCCGCCGGTGCCTGACTTCGCGCGGAAGTCGTAGTCGGCGAGGACGCGCTCGACGGCGCCGTGCATCGGGTTCGTGAGGATGCTCGGCGCGAAGCCGAAGAGGAACATCGCCACGACGAGCGGCGCGACGGCGATGAGCTCGCGGGGCGACATGTCGGGGAGCCGCTTGTTCTCCTCGCGCGTGATCGGGCCGAAGAACATCTTCTGCACCGCCGTGAGCATGTAGAGCGCGGCGAGGATGACGCCGAGCGCCGCGCCGACCGACTGGATGCCGGCGACGTGACCGAGCTTGTCCGACGAGAACGTGCCCGTGATGATCAGGAACTCGCCGACGAAGCCGTTCAGGCCGGGGACGCCGATGCTCGCCATCGTCGCGATGATGAAGAGCGTGGCGTAGACCGGCATCGGCTTCGCGAGCCCGCCGAAGTCGTCGAGCATGCGCGTGTGGCGGCGGTCGTAGATGACGCCGACGAGGAGGAAGAGCGCGCCGGTCGTGATGCCGTGGTTCACCATCTGGAGGAGCGCGCCCTCGATGGATCCCTGCGTCGCGGCGAAGAGGCCGAGCATCACGTAGCCGAGGTGAGCGACCGACGAGTACGCGACGAGGCGCTTCACGTCGTCCTGCCGCCAGGCGCAGAGCGCGCCGTAGAGGATGCCGCCGAGAACGGCGACGCCGCCAAGCGTGGCGGCGAGCTCGCCGCTCGCTTCGGGGAAGAGACCCATGCAGAAGCGCAGGTACCCGTAGGTGCCCATCTTGAGCATGACAGCGGCGAGGATGACCGAGCCCGCCGTCGGCGCCTCGGTGTGCGCGTCGGGCAGCCACGTGTGCACCGGCCACATCGGGACCTTCACGAAGAAGGAGATCGCGAAGCCGGCCCAGAGCCAGAGCTGGATGTGGCGCGGGAGCTGGACGCGCTGGAGCTCGAAGAAGTCGAACGACGCGTTGCCGCCGGTGGCGCGGCCGTACGTGTACGCGAGGTACAGGATGGCGGCGAGCATCAGGAGGCTGCCGGCCATCGTGTAGAGGAAGAACTTGAGCGCCGCCTTGATGCGGTTCGTTCCGCCCCAGACCCCGATCATCACGTACATCGGGATGAGCATCAGCTCCCAGAAGACGTAGAACATGAAGAGGTCGAGCGCGACGAACGCGCCGATCATGCCCGCTTCGAGAAGGAGGAGCGCGAAGCACCAGTCCTTGATCCGCGTGTTGATGCTGCCGAAGGACGCGTACGCCGCGATCGGGGTGCTGAAGAGCGTGAGGACGACGAGCCAGAGCGAGATGCCGTCGAGCGCGACGTGCCAGTGAATGCCGAAGCGCTCGATCCACACCACGTCGTGGTTGAAGTGGAACGTCGAGCCCATCTCCACGCGGAGGAGCGGGATCGCCGCGAAGAGCGTCCCGAGCATGATGATGAGCGTCGTCGCCTTCAGGAGGCGCGGCGCCTGGCGCGGCATGAAGAGGATCGCGACGGCCCCGGCGAGGGGCAGGCCGATGAGCCACGAGAGGAGCGTGGTCATCTCCTCCGGCGGCGCGGCGCCTTCCGTCGCGCTGACGACCGCCACGCTCGGCCACATGCGCGAGACGAAGATCGTGAACAGGCCCGCCATCAGCGCGAGCGGGAGGCGGACTCGCCAGGTGTGCCCCTGCGGGATCAGCCAGGCGACGACCGCCGAGACGAGCAGCGGGAGCGCCGACCCGATCGCGGCGTTCGTCGCGCTGAACGACGCGACGTCCTTGTCGGAGACGCGGCCGAGGAGCTGCGTCGCGACGACCGCGAGGATGACGAGGCCGAGGAGGACGAAGAGCGGCGTCGTCCACGCGGGACGGCCGGCGGGGGAGGGAGGCAGCGCGGGCGTAGAGGTCTTGCTGGCCATGACGCTGCTCACTGCTCCCTGATCTGGACGGCGCCGGCGGCGCTGGTCGGCGTTGCCGGTCGCGTGATGGTGAAGGCCTTCGAGCCGACGCGTCCGAACGCGTTCTTCACCTCGAGCTTCACCGTCTGGCTCTTGCCGTCGGCGACGTGGACCTTGAGGTTGTCGGCGACGGAGAAGTCCTTGGTCTGAGGATCCTTCGTCGCGTCGGGGTACCAGCGGAACTCGTAGCCCGGACCCGGACCGGCCTGGAGCGTGTAGTCGCCGTTCTGCTCGACGACGGTGAAGTCCGCGTGCGGCTGGACGAAGAACCAGCCCAGGGCGAGCACGCCGACGACCATCACGGCGGCGTAGACGTGGACGACGCCGTTCTGGAAGACGCGGAGGATCGTCCCGGTGGCCGCGACGATCAGCGCCGTCAGGCGGGCGAGGATGAAGTCGATGATGCCCTGGTCGACCGACGCTGCGGTGTCGGCGAGGGCGTCGACGCCGGCCACGACCGTCTTGTCGTACGCCTCGTCGACGCGCCACTTCTCGAGCGCCAGGCGGTAGAGACGCGGCACCTTCAGCATCATCTCGCGGGCGGGCTTGCCCTTCTCCTTCACGTAGACCCAGTACGCGAGGCCGCTGCCGGCCGCGAACGCGGTGAACGCGCCGAAGGTGGAGATGAGCTCGCGCGTGTGCGCCGTGTGGTGCTCGGCCATGGTGATGCCGCGCGCCGCGTCCTTGAACACCGGGTCGAGCCAGTGCTCGAGCGGGAGGAACGAGAACGTCGAGACCACGAGCTTGATCGCGGCGGGGTTGAAGATGCCCGCGACGATCGCGGCGGCCGCGAGGATCAAGAGCGGGATCGTCATCGGACGAGGCGACTCGTGCGGCGGCGGGCCCGGCTGCGAGAGGTCGTCGTGGTGCTCGTGGTCGCCGTCCTCGGCGTCCTCGTCCTCCGCGTGACCGTGATCGCTCTCGTGCTCGCTCTTCGCCACCTGCGACGGGCGGCCGATGGTCCACCCGCGGAAGTCGCCCCAGAACGTCTGGAAGACGAGGCGCATCATGTAGAACGCCGTCAGCGTGGCGGCGGCGACGCCCATCATCCAGAGCACCCACGGCGCCCACGACGGCCACTGCCAGGGGGCGGCGGCGTTGGCGAGCTTCACGCCGGTCGGCGTCTCGATGAGGACGCGCGCGAGGATCTCGTCCTTCGAGAAGAAGCCGCTCGTGCCGGGGAAGCCGATGATGCAGAGCGTGGACGCGAGGAACGTCCCGTACGTGAGCGGCATGTACTTCTTCATGCCGCCCATGTTCCGCATGTCCTGCGAGCGCGCTTCGTCGTGGATGCGCGCGTGCATCGCGTGGATCACGCTGCCGGCACCGAGGAAGAGGCAGGCCTTGAAGAAGGCGTGCGTGAAGACGTGGAAGAAGCCGGCCGTGAAGGCGCCGACGCCGACGCCGAGCACCATGAAGCCGAGCTGGCTCACGGTGGAGTAGGCGAGGACCTTCTTGATGTCGTTCTGGACGACGGCGATCGTCGCCGCGAGCAGCGCCGTGGCCGCGCCGGTGAAGGCGACGACGATCATCGCCGCGGGCGACAGAACGAACACGAAGGAGAGGCGGCAGATGAGGTAGATGCCGGCCGTGACCATCGTGGCCGCGTGGATGAGCGCGGAGACCGGCGTCGGACCGGCCATCGCGTCGGGGAGCCAGACGTAGAGCGGGATCTGCGCGCTCTTGCCGGTCGCGCCGAGGAACAGCATGAGGCCGACCGCGGTGGCCGCGGTGATCGTCCACGGCTTGTCCGGCTGGAGGTTGTGCAGCGGGACGCGGATCCCGGCGATCACGTAGTCCTCGAACTTGCCGCCGCCGATCGGCCAGAGGTTGATCGGTCCGGGGCGGTCGCTCGTCGCGACGAGGTCGTTCGCGTGGCGCTGGATGCCGTCCCAGTCGAGCGCGCCGCAGTACACGACGAGCAGGAACATCGCGACGATGAGGCCGAAGTCGCCGATGCGGTTGGCGATGAACGCCTTCTTGCCCGCGGCGGCGTTCGGGAGCTTGCCGTACCAGAAGCCGATGAGGAGGTACGAGCAGAGCCCGACGCCTTCCCAGCCGACGAAGAGCACCGGCAGGCTGTCCCCGAGGATGAGGACGAGCATCGAGAAGATGAAGAGGTTCAGGTAGCAGAAGAAGCGCCAGTACCCCTTGTCCGCGATCATGTACTCGGACGCGTAGACGTGGATGAGGAAGCCCACGCCCGTCACGACGAGCATCATGACGCCGGAGAGCGCGTCGACGCTGAACCTGAGGTCGATCGCGATCTTGCTGCCGTTGGGGCCCGAGACGCGCATCCACTCCCAGGCGAGCCAGGCGAGCTTGGAGTGCGCGGCCTCGCCGTGGGCGGCGTGCGTCGCGTCGATCGCGGAGTTGAGCGCGACGAACGTGGCGATCGCGGCGGCGAAGCTGACGCCGACGGCCGACAGCGCCATCATCCTCACGGCCTGCTTGCCGAGACGACGCCCGAAGACGCCGTTCACGAACGCTCCGAGGAGCGGCATCAGCAGAACGACCGCGATCAGCGAGAAGTCGTTCTGGGAGAAAAGGTCGAGGAAGGGCTTCATGTCTCAGTTCTTGAGCAAGTCGGCTTCGTCCGACCGCACCGTACGGCGGATGCGGAAGAGGGACAGGACGATCGCGAGGCCGACGGCGACGGAGGCCGCGGCGACCGCGATGATGAAGAACGAGAACACCTGACCGGTGTGCGCGTTGTTGTGCGTGGGCAGGCGGTTGAACGCGACCAGCGCGACGTTCACCGCGTTCAGCATCACCTCGATGCTCATCAGGGCGACGATGACGTTGCGGCGGACGAGGAAGCCGACGCCGCCGATCGTGAAGAGGAGCGCGGAGAGCGCGACGTAGTGTTCGACGGGGATCACGGGGCCTCCCGGGTGATGCCGCCCGCGGTGCGCGGGGCCTGTCCGGCGTGGGGGACGTTCTCTGCCTCGAGCGTCGCCGCGCCGCTGATCGCGCCGGGGTCGGACTTGTGACGCCCGCGCGCGACGGCGACGGCGCCGACGATCGCGACCATGAGCAGCGCGCTCGAGAGCTCGAAGGGCACGAGGCCCTGCGAGAAGAGGATGCGGCCGAAGGCGTCGACGCTGCCGAAGTCGCCGGTCGGGCTCGGGTAGCCGGTCGGGCCGATCGTGCTCTTCGGCGCCGAGCCGACGAGGAGCGCCATCGCCCCGAGGCCGGCGGCGGCGAAGAGGCCGGCGCCGGCGACGCGGGTGATGCGCCCTCGGTGATCGGAGGGCGTCGACGCGCTCGGCCCGAGCAGCATGATGACGAAGAGGAAGAGGACGACGATCGCGCCCGCGTAGACGATGAGCTGAATCGCCGCGAGGAACTGGGCGTGGAGCGCGAGGAAGAGCCCGGCGATCGACAGGATGAGGAGCAAGAGCCCCATGGCCCCGCGGATCGGGTTCTTCGCCGCGACCGTCGCGATCGCGCCGAGGATGGCGAACGTCGCGCAGAGGTAGAAGTAGGCGTAGCCCATCGCGCTCATGACTGCCCCCACACGTTGCTGACGGTGAGGCGCGCGTCGTTCGCCGTGCGTTCGCCCTTCACGTAGGCCTCGAAGTCCTTGCGGAACTTCTTCAGGTAGCCGAGCGCCGGCATCGCGGTGCCCTCGCCGAAGGCGCAGATGGTGTTGCCCATGATCCCGTTGGCGACGTCGTGGAGGGTGTTGAGCTCCTCCATCGAGCAGGTGCCGTCCATCAGCTTCTCGGCGATGCGGAGGAGCCAGCCCGAGCCTTCGCGGCAGGGCGTGCACTGTCCGCACGACTCGTGGCGGTAGAACTGCATCAGGTTGTGGAAGCAGGCGACGGGGTCGGTGCCCTCCGCCATGACCGTCGCGCAGCAGGTGCCGAGCATGGTCCCCATGTTGCGGAACGTGTCGACGCCGAGGGGGACGTCGAGGACGCTCTTGCCGTGCCAGGCGTGCAGCGGCGACTTCTCGTCGGGCGCGTCGACGATGTCGTCGGCGCGAAGCACCGGCGTCGACGAGCCGCCCGGGATGATCGAGTGGAGCGCCTTGTCGTCGAGCAGACCGCCGCCGAGGTCGTAGACGAGCTCGCGCAGCGTGAGGCCGACGCAGCACTCGTAGACGCCCGGCTTCTTGACGTGGCCGTTGACGCCGAAGAGGCGGACGCCGCCGTCGTTGAGGTGGTGAATCGACGAGAGCTTCGAGAACTCCTCGCACCCGAGGTTGAACGCGGTCGGCACCGCGGCGATGGTCTCGAGGTTGTTCACCGTCGTCGGGCAGCCGAAGGCGCCGGCCTGCGCGGGGAAGGGGGGCTTCAGGCGGGGCTCGCCGCGCTTTCCTTCGAGCGAGTTGAGGAGCGAGGTCTCCTCGCCGCAGATGTACGCGCCCGCGCCGGTGTGGACGTACACCTCGACGGGGTAGTCCTTCCCGAACGGGTTCTTGCCGAGGTAGCCCTTGGCCTTCGCCTCCTTGATCGCGCCCCAGAGGCGCGCCTTGGAGAGGTGCAGCTCGTCGCGCACGTAGATGTACGCGGCGTGCGCGCCGATCGCGTAGCAGCCGATGATGCAGCCCTCGATGCACGCGTGCGGATTGAGCTCCATCAGCGTGCGGTCCTTGTGCGTCCCGGGCTCGCCCTCGTCGGCGTTGATGACGAGGTAGGCGGGCTTGGTCGGGTGGGGCCGCATGAAGCTCCACTTGACGCCCATCGGGAAGCCGGCGCCGCCGCGACCGCGGATGTTCGCCTTCTTCGCCTCCGTGATGACGTCCGCGGGCGACATGGTGGTGAGCGCCTTGCGTGCGGCCTGGTAGCCGCGCGCCTCGCGCTCGTAGGCCGCGAGCATCCAGCCCTCGGGGAGCCCGTACACCTTCGTGAGGTAGTTGGTCTGCTTCAGCATCAGCTTCTCTGCAGGCGCTCGAGGATCTTGTCGACGTCCGCCGGCGTGAGGTTCTCGTGATAGTCCTTGTCGACCTGCATCATCGGGGCGGTGCCGCAGCTCGCGAGGCACTCGGCGGTGCGCAGGGTGATCTTGCCGTCGGGCGTGGTCTCGCCCGCCTTGATGCCCAGCTTCTTCTCGCAGTACTCGAGCATCTCGCCCGCGCCGCGGAGCGCGCAGGGGAGGGTGCGGCACACCCAGAGTTGGTGCTTGCCGACCTTGTGCTGGTTGAAGAGCGTGTAGAAGGTGACGACTCCCTTCACGTGCGCAGGCGGGAGGTCGAGCCGGAGCGACACCCACGCGACCACGTCGTCGTCGATGTACCCGTGCTGCTCCTGACACAGGTGGAGGGCGGGGATGCACGCCGCCATCTTGGTCGGGTACCGGGTGAGGATCTCGGCGAGCTCGCGTTCGCGTTCGGGAGTGAGGGCGAAGGGCATTGAGTGGGCGCGCTTTCGGGAGTGAGCGAAGAACGAGACTCACGCGCGGAGCTCGAGGGGTGAACCCTCCTCGAACACAACGAGGAAGAGTCAGGAAAAACAGGGCTTTTGCGCGCGCGCACGCTAGGGCCATAGGTGCTCGAATGTCAAGGGACCTCTCGGCGCGTTAGCGCTTCTCGGGACGCTTTGGTGAGCTCGGCTCTGCGGCGCGGCTCTGCGGTTCGGCTCACGATGGGGCGCGACCGTGCCCGAGGTTCACGCGCGCCGGGTGGCGATGGCGTGGGTCGCTCCCGCTCGGCCACGGGTGGCGCGGTGCTCGAGCCGGAGCTCGTGTCGTTGAACCGCCGCGCTCGACGCGGCGCGCGATGTTATCCCTTAACTCCGCGGGGGCGTGCCGCTATGCTGCCGCGGTCGTTTCGGCTCGCCCGCCATCGCTTCTGCGGAGGTTCTCTGTGTTCTGCCCGAACTGTGGGACTCAAAATCCGGAAACCGCTCAGACCTGCACGAAGTGCGGGTTCTCGATGAAGAGCGCCGCGCCGAAGTTCAAGGGGACGATGCTGATGATGAACCAGAGCGGCGGCGCGCCTGGTCCACTTCCGGGGGCCCCGCCGCCCGCGATGCCGCCGCCGGTCAGCGGCGGCCCGTCGAGTGTCGGCGTCGGCGCGCCGAGCGCAGGGGCCGCGCCCGGGACGCCGAGCCGCCTCAAGGGAACGATCGTCGGCGTCGCGCCGCCGAACGCCGGAGCCGCTCCCGCGCCTCCGCCGGCCACCGCCGCGTTCGAGGCGCCGCCCGGCTTCGGCGCTCCGCCCGCGCCTGCCTTCGGGGCTCCGCCGGGCTTCGACGCGCAGCCTCAAGGCGCCGACGCGTTCGGCGCGGCCAATCCGCTCGGCGCGACGGTCGCGTTCGACGGCTCCGCGCCCGCCGCGCCCGCCGACCTCGCGGCGCCCCCCGCGTACGGATCGCCTCCGGACGCCGGCGGCTTCGGCGCTCCGCCTCCGGATGCTGGCGGCTTCGGTGCGCCCCCCGGCAACGGCGCCTACGGCGCGCCCGCCGGCAACGGCGGCTTCGGCGCTCCGCCGGGCAACGATCCCTTCGGCGCTCCGCCTCCGCCCGCGGGCGGGATGGACGGCGGGATGGGCGCTCCTCCGGGAGGCGCGTACGGCGCCCCTCCGGGAGGCGCCGCGTACGGCGCTCCGCCCCAGCCTGGCTTCGGCGCCCCTCCGGGCGGCCAGCCCGGCTTCGATCCGATGCACGGCGGCGCGATGCAGCCGTACGGCGCCGGCGCCCCGATGGGCGCTCCGGGGATGATGCCGGGCGCGATGGTCGCGGGCGGCCCGCAGAAGTCGTTCATGACGACGCTCTTGCTCGCGCTCTTCGTCGGCTACCTCGGCGTGCACCGCTTCTACACCGGCCACACGCTCCTCGGCGTCCTCCAGCTCGTCACCTGCGGCGGCGGCGGCATCTGGACGCTCGTCGACATCATCTTCATCGTCACGGGCAAGTACACCGACGCGCAGGGCCGCCCCCTCGCCAAGTAGCCCCGCGCGCTCCCCCACGAGCGCCCGACGCCGCCGCGCCGCGCGCGCCGGCACGCGCGCCGTCGCGCCGGCACGCGCCACGGAGCGTCCCTGACTCGGGACGCTCTCGCTCTCCCGCGTGCCCGTGCCCGTGCCCGTGCCCGTGCCCGAAATCGGACGCCGCGACCGCGTCGCCGCCCCCCGCCCGCTACACGTTAAACCGGAAGTGCACGACGTCCCCGTCGCGCATCACGTACTCCTTACCCTCGATCGCAAGCTTCCCCGCGTCCCGGCACTTCGACTCGCTCCCGAGGCTGACGAGGTCCTCCCACCAGATGACCTCGGCCTTGATGAAGCCCTTCTCGAAGTCGGTATGGATGACCCCGGCCGCCTGCGGCGCGCGCGCGCCGAGCTTCGTCGTCCAGGCGCGGACCTCGACCTTGCCCGCCGTGAAGAACGTGAGGAGCCCGAGGAGCTTGTAGCCGGCGCGGATCACCGCGTAGAGCCCGGGCTCCTTCAACCCGGCGCTCTCGAGGAACTCGGGCCGATCCTTCGGATCGAGCTCGGCGATCTGCGACTCGAGCGCCGCGCAGACCGGGACGACGAACGTGCCCTCCGACTTCGCCAGCGCCTCGAGCGCGACGTAGTGCTTGTTGCCGGCGAGGTTCGCGATCGTCGGCTCGTCGATGTTCGCGATGTAGAACGCGGGCTTCGCGGTCAGGAGGAACAGCTCGCGGACGATGACCTGCGCGTCCGGGTTCTCCGACCAGCTCGCGGAGTTGACGAGCGTGCGCGCCGGCTTTCCCTCGTCGAGGTGCTTGGCGATCTCCTCGCAGACGACGCCGGCGAGCTTCTCCTTCGGATCGTTCGACTTCGCCATCTTCCGCGCGCGGTCGAGGCGCTTGTTCACCGTCTCGAGGTCCTTGAGGCAGAGCTCGAGCGTGACCGTGGCGATGTCGGTGACCGGATCGACGCGGTTCTCGACGTGGATGACGTTCGGGTCCTCGAAGCAGCGGCCGACCTGGACGATCGCGTCGCACTCACGGATGTGCGAGAGAAACTGGTTGCCGAGCCCTTCGCCCTTGGACGCGCCGCGGACGAGGCCGGCGATGTCGACGAAGTTGATGGTCGTCGGGACGACCTTGTCGGCCTTGATGATGGAGTCGATCTTGTCGAGGCGCTCGTCCGGGACGACGACGACGCCGACGTTCGGCTCGATGGTGCAGAAGGGGTAGTTCGCGGCCTCGGCCTTCGCCGAGGAGAGCGAGTTGAAGAGCGTCGACTTTCCGACGTTGGGGAGACCGACGATACCGATCGAGAGCGCCATGGAGGAGGCCGCAGGTAGCACGGCTCCCGCGATCGGCGCAAACATGGCCGCCGCACACACGAGCTTTTCGCGAGGAGTCTCCGCCTGTTGTTTGGCCCGGAGGCCCGCGGTGTTCGACGATCGCCGCGACGTGGCACTCGGAGACAAGGTCGTATCGAAGCTGCATGTGCTCCGCCCGCGAGGTCGTCACGACCTCGTTCGGGTCCTCGTCTGCTCGCTCGTCGGCGGTTTCGCCGGCTGGGTCGCCGTCCCCGGACGACCGATGCCGATCGCGGAAGCGGTGATCGTGCCCGAGGTGACGCTCGACGGGACGCCGCTCCCGATCGTCGAGGGCGATCCGGAGAAGACGCTCGAGGCTGCGCGATCGATCGCCCGCGCCTACGTCTCGCGCGAGGTCTCGGTCGTCGTGCCGGGCGTGACCATCACGAGGACGCGCGAGGAGCTCGGCGCCCGCGTCGAGCCGTCGCGGCTCGCGACCCTCGTGGCCCAGCTCGCCGATCGCCGCTCGGCGATGCGCCGCGCGCACGCGCAGCACGCGGCGGCCGGCGTGGCGCGCCCCTTGGCGCTGCCCTTGCCGGTCACGATCGACGACGAGAGAGCGCTCGCCGAGCTCCTCACGGTCAAGGACGATCTCGACAAGGCGCCGGTCGACGCGCGACTCGATCTGTCGCGCCGCGCGGTCGCTCCGGACGAGAGCGGCCGTCGGGTCGACGTCTACGCGACCCTCGCGCGCCTCGACGCCGCGCTCGTCCGGGGCGATCGCGCTCTCGAGGCCGTCGTCGAGACCGTCCCGGCCGCGCGCACGGCCGCGAGCATCGGCGAGGTCGCGATCGACGACGTGCTCGGCTTCTTCGAGACGCGCTACACGCCCGACCGGAAGCACGCCGACCGCACGTTCAACCTCCGGCTCGCGGCGTCGAAGCTCGACGGTCACGTCGTCATGCCCGGCGAGACCTTCGACTTCAACGAGGTGGTCGGGCCGCGCTCGGAGGCGAACGGCTACAAGGTCGCGACGGTGATCGCGCAGGGCGAGCTCGTCGACGGCATCGGCGGCGGCACCTGCCAGATCGCCGGCACGCTCCACGGCGCGGCGTACTTCGCGGGCCTCGACGTCGTCGAGCGGAAGCCTCACACGCGGCCGAGCTTCTACATCAAGATGGGGATGGACGCGACGGTCGTATACCCGACGATCACGCTCCGTCTCCGGAACCCGTTCTCGCACCCGATCGTGCTCCACGAGAAGGTCGAGAATGGAGTCGTGCGCGCCGAGATCCTCGGACCGAAGCGCACGCGCGACGTGACCTTCGTGCGGAAGATCAACGACGTCGTTCCGTTCGCGGAGACCGAAAAGCCCGACCCGAAGATCCCGAAGGGCCAGCGCGTGCTCTCGCAGCGCGGGATCCCCGGGTTCAAGGTCACCCGTTACCGCATCCTCCGCGACGGCGCGTTCGCGGTGCGCGAGCGCGACACGGACACGTACCCCCCGACGTCGCAGATCTGGCGGGTCGGCACGGGCGAGGACAATCCGAGGTTCGACGCGCTCGGCGACGATCACCCGGAGTACGTCGCCGACGAGTACCTCTCCATCTCGCAGGGGCCGCACGTCGTCGACCCCCGCGCGAAGGAGGGCGACGAGGAGCGCCCCGGCGGTCCGATGGTCGAGACGCGCGTCGCGGGCAAGTACGGCACGCGTGGCTGGACCGTTCGTGAGGGCTTCGCCAAGCGCGTCGACTGACCGGCGTGCGCGCGCTATGTCCAGCATGAGCCCATGACCGAGCGCCCCCGCCCGAACGAGAGCCGACGCCGCGTGGTCGCGCTCGCCGTCACCGGGAGCATCGCCGCGTACAAGGCCGTCGAGGTCGCGCGGCTCCTCGTCAAGGCCGGCCATCGCGTGCTGCCGCTCATGACCGCGTCGGCGACGCGCTTCGTCGGGCCGGTCACGCTCTCGGGCATCTGCGGCGAGCCGGTCGCGACGGACATGTGGGACCCGACGTATCCGGGAGAGCTCCACGTCGCCCTCGCCGATCGCGCGGACGTGGTCGCGATCGTGTCGGCGACGGCGGACGTGCTGGCGCGGCTCGCTCACGGCCGCGCCGACGATCTCGTGGCCGCCACGGCGCTGTGCGCGAAGGGGCCTGTCCTGGTCGCGCCTGCGATGCACCCGCGCATGTGGAGCCACCCGGCGACGCGCGCGAACCTCGCGGAGCTCGCGCGCCAGGGCCGCGTGAGCGTCGTCGGGCCGGTCGTCGGGCCCGTCGCCTCGGGCGACGTCGGGATGGGGCGTATGGCCGAGCCGGTCGAGATCGCGCGCGCCATCGAGGAGCTCTTGGCCGGTGCCGGCGATCTGTCCGGCAGGCGCGTCGTCGTCACGGCGGGGCCGACGTTCGAGCCGATCGATCCCGTCCGGTTCCTCGGCAACCGTTCGAGCGGCAGGATGGGCTTCGCGCTCGCCGCGCGGGCGAGGGCGCGCGGCGCGGACGTCGTGCTCGTCGCGGGCCCGGTGGCGCTGCCGACGCCGGCCGGCGTCGAGCGCCGCGACGTCGAGACCGCCGAGCAGATGCGGGCCGCGCTCGCCGACGCGCTCGGGCCGGACCTCGGCGGCGCCGACGCGGTCGTGATGGCGGCGGCGGTCGCGGACTTCCGTCCGGCGAGCGCGAGCGGGACGAAGATCAAGAAGGACGCCTCGAGCGCGCCGCCGGCGATCGCCCTCGCGCAAAACCCCGACCTCATCGCGGAGATCGCGTCGAAGCGGTCGGGTCCTAAGCCGGTGCTCGTCGCCTTCGCGCTCGAGACCGGCGACGACGCGAGCGTGCTCGGCTACGCCCGGAGGAAGCTCGAGCAAAAGCGGGTGGATCTCGTCGTCGCGAACGCGGCGCACGAGTCGCTCGGCCACGCCGACAACCGCGTCGCGCTGGTCGACGCCGCGGGCGCCTCGCCCTTCGTCGCGGCGACGAAGGACGCGCTGGCGGACCGGATCCTCGACCGCCTCGTCACGCTGCTCGGCTAGCGACGGCCCGTCGCCTCGCGCGCGCCGGTGTCCGGCGGGTTCGAGCTCGAACGCGGGGCCGGCGTCAGGCGCGCCGGGCGGCCGGTCGCGCGCCGCTGCCGTCGAGGAGATCGACGACCGCCTGCGCGGCCTCTTCGCTCTTGCCGCGCGTCACCACCGACGTGACGCCGAGCTTCGCGAGCGCGGACGACTTGGTCGCGTCGGCGTCGTAGACGACGACCGCGACGCTCGCCATCTTCTCGGTCCGACGGAGCGCACGAACGATGTCGGCGAGCTTGACCTCGTCGCAGCGCGCGTCGATCGCGAGAACGTCCGGCGCGTCCGCGGCGACGCCGAGCAGGCCCTCGAGGACGCTCGCGAACGCGACGAACGACGTGCCGCGCGCCTTGCATGCCTTCGCGAGCGCGCGGAGCGCGGCGCCGGGCTTGCCGATCGCGGCGACGGTGCCGCCCGGGCTCGTCACGGCGCGGGGCAGGGGAGGCAGGTTGTTCTTCTCGCAGTAAGCGCGCGCGTCGTCGCTGCGGACGCGGTACTGCGCGCCGGGCGTGCGGAACGCCTTCAGCTTGCCCTCGCGGATCCAGAGGTTCACGGTCTTGGGGTGCAGCTCCCAAAGCCGCGCGAGCTCCGAAGGTCTGAGCAACGCCATCGCGCTTCAGCATAATGCGGCGCGTGGCTGCTGGCGAATGGCGCGCGCGTCGTCGTCGCCCTGGTCAGCGCACCTGTCATCACGCCGCCGCGCGCGCGGCGGCTCACCATTGACGTGCGGACCACCCGTCGACTATCGAGCCGGATCGTGGTGAGCGTTTCGGCGTCGCCGTCTCGCTTCATCACTCGCGCGTGGTCGTGACGCGCGACCGGGCTCCTTCGAGAGCGCGGTCGTTCGCCACAAGGGAAGCCGGTGAGACACCGGCACGGCGCCCGCCACGGTAACCGGGGACGAGCTCGGGCAGAACCACTGGTACGGCGACGCTCGCCGCGCTGGGAAGGGCCCGAGGGAGGACGATCCGGGAGTCCGGAGACCGGACCCGCGCGATGAGACCTCTCGATGAATGGGCCCGCGCGGGCGTGCGCGGACCTGAGGTGCCGAAAATGAAGCGGATTCTGCTGAGCCTTGGCCTCATTGCGCCGATGGGCGTCCTCTGGGCGTGCACCGGAGACGACGACGTCTTCCGGCCGAACGACGCGGGGACCTTCGAGGCGTCGACGTCCGACCAGGCGAGCCCCGAGCCCACCGACGGCGGCGCGACCGGGCTCGCCTGCGGTGACGTCACGGGCGCGCCGCCGCGTGTCCTCGTCGTTCAGGGCAACTTCACCGGGAGCGAGCTCGCCGTGGTGAACCTGACGACGAAGGCGGTCGACGGACGTCTTTCGTTCGACGGCGGCTACGGCACCACCGCGGCGGTCGGCACCGATCCGTACCTCCTCGGCGGCGAGAGCGATCTCGTCACGAGGCTCGACGCGCGTGAGCCGTGGAAGGCCGTCGCGAGCTGGAACGTCCGCGGCGATGACAAGCCCGCGATGGGCCTCGACAACGCGAACCCCGTCGGCGTCGTCCAGACCGCCTGCGACAAGGCCTACGTCCTCCGCTTCAACCGCGACCGCATCGCCGTCATCGATCCGAGCCGGCCGGCGAGCGGCGCGCCGACGAAGTTCATCGACCTCGCTCCCCTGAAGCAGGCCGGCGATCCGGACGTCGTCGAGATGACGAGCGCAGTCTACGTCCCCGCGAAGAAGCGCGTCTATGTCCTGCTCGGCAACGCGGACCTCACCAAGTTCGTCACCGCGGGCGGTTTCACGAAGCTCGTGTGCTCGACGCTCAAGCCGTCGATCATCGCGATCGACGTCGACACCGACGAGGTCGTGAGCCTCGGCGGCTCCGCACCCGGCGGTGGCATCGCGCTCGACGGCTACAACCCCCCGCTCGGCAGCCCGCTCGTCTACGACGCCGCGTTCGATCGCCTCCTCGTCCTGCAGGCCGGCTGCAACGAGGACCTCGGCGACGGCGGCGCGGGTGGGATGACGCGGCGCCGCGTCGAGCAGGTCGACCTCGCGACGGGCGCGGTCAAGACGCTGCTGTCGCTCGACGATCGCGGCTTCCCGAGCTCGCTGGCGTTCGCGTCGGGCGAGCACGCGGCGGTCGCGTTCTACTACGACGGCTACCGCTGGGACCCGCGGCAGACGGCCCTCGGCGACGAGATCCAGGGAGGCATCGATCTCGTCGCGCGCGACGGGCGCGGCGCGTTCATCGGGTCGCGTCAGATCACCTTCCTCGACGGCGGCGCGGGCCCGCTGCAGGTCCTGACCGTGCCTCCGACCGACGCCGGGCCGTCCGTCGTGACCGAGGATCCGTTCTCGAAGCCCGGCGGCTACGTCGCCGGCATCGAAGCCTGGCCGCAGCGCTGAGCCGAGCCGCCGTCAGTCCTTCGCGCCGATGCCGCGGACGCCCTTCGTCTCCTCCAGCGCGAGGAGATAGTCGCCGAGCATGCGTCCGCGGCCCTTGATCTCCTCGGGGGTCGAGATCGCGCGGAGGACGCGGTCGATCGCCGTCTTGTACTTCGCGTCCGTCGTCGCGCGCGCCAGCCGGGCGAACATCCGGAGTGCCATCACGTTGTCCTCGAACGGGATCCGGCGCGTGGCGAAGACGCCGACCGCGTCGGGATCGATCGTGCTCGCGAAGAAGCCCCCACCTTCGTGGTCCGCGAGGTCGGCCAGCATGAAGTCGGCGATACGCCGGGCGTGCTCGACCCAGGCGTCGCTCCTCGTGACCTCGTAGAGCCGCATCAAGCCCCACCCGAACGCCGCGTTGTCCGACAGGTAGAGCTGCTTCGGCGCCTCGCCGTCGATCACCCCGTGCGAGATCCCGCGGACGACGCCGCGATCGACCCGATGGGTCTCGAGCACGCGTCGCGCGGCCTTCTCCGCCGCCGCGAGGACCGCCGGATCCTTCGTCGCCTCGTAGAGGGCCGCGTAGGCGCCGATGGCCAGGCCGTTCTCGCGTGCGTACTCGTTCGTGTCGACGCGAGGGAGGCCCCTCGCCAGGCGCGCGCGCTCGCCGAGCGCGTAGTAGTCGTGGCCGTTCATGAACGGCTTCGTCCGGTCGTGGGCGTTCACGTCGGCGTCCTGCGTCGTGTAGAAGCCGCCCTCGGGGCCTCGCATGAAGCGCTCCAGGTAGCCGTGCATCGCGCGCGCGCGCGCGAGGTGCTTGGCGTCACCCGTGAGGCGGTAGGCGACGGCGTAGTTCTCGAGCGCCGGCGCCTGGAACGTCATGAGCTTCTCGAAGTGCGCGTGGTCCCAGTCGCGGGCGGCCGAGTACTGGTAGATGCCTCCCCACACGGGGTCGATGAGCTTCGCCTGCTGGTCGAGCGTGAAGAGGACCTTCCGCTTCGCCTCGGCGTCGCCCCGCTCCGCGCCCGAGAGCATCCACGCGTTGTCCCAGCCGAGCGGCGCCTTCTGCGCGCGGCCCCAGCCTCCCTGGCTCTCGTCCCAGTACTCGTCGAGCTCGATGTCCGTCGCGCGCTGGATCCACTGGAGCTGCTCCTCGGGGAGCGGCTTCGCGGGCGCCGGCCGCGAGGCGCCGACGACGTAGCTCGCCGCGCGTCCGGGATCGGCGCCGGCCTCGGTCGTCGCGGCGCCGCTCGCGACCACCTCGCGCAGGATCGCGGCGAACGTCTCGGGCGCGATGTAGCCGCGGTACTTGCCGAGCTCGGTCGCGTCCGGCGAGAAGAGGATCGTCGCGGGCCAGCCGTAGTCGCCGTAGCGCTCCTCGAGATCGGGGCGCGAGTCGACGTCGACCTTCACCGCGATGAAGTGGGCGTCGATGAGCGCGCGCACCGACGCGTCGTGGTACGTCGTCGCCTCCATCACGTGGCACCAGTGGCACCACTCGGCGGAGCCATCCAAGATGACGTACCTCCGCTCGGCCTTCGCGCGGGCGAAGGTCTCCGGCGAGAACGTCGCCCAGGGCAGCTCCGAGCGCGGCGCGCCTTCGGGCGGTCCGCTCCTCTCCGCGTGGGCCGGGGCGAGCGCTCGCGGCGCGGCCCCGCCCGGCGCGCAGCCCACGGCGAAAGCCACGAGGAGAGGCAAGGCGAGGGCGAGCGTCGCGAGGCGGGTGCGGTGCATCGAGGGGTACCAGGGGAGGGTACGCGCGGGGACGCGAGCCGGTTCCGCCGCTGCCGCCGGCGATCCCGTGCGGAGGAGCGCGACGGAGGAGCTCGCGGCCGGCCGCTTGCACGGGGCGCCGAGGTGGGAGGACCGGACGATGGCCCATTCGAGCTCGAACGGACGGCGCATTCGAGGGACGCGCGGAGGCGGCGCGCGGATCGCGGCACGGGTGCTCGTCGCCGCGCTCGCCGCGGCGCTCGTCGCGGCGCTCGGATGCAAGCGCGACGAGCCGGCGTCCGAGACGCGCACGACCGGCGCGCCCGTGGCGCTTCCGTCGGCGACCGCGCCGTTCGCCGCGGCGCCCGTGCTGCCCGGCACGCCGGACGTGCCGTCGCTCGTCGCCGCGGTGCGCCCGGCGGTCGTCAACATCACGTCCGAGTCCGAGGTCGAGCGGCCCAACGTCGTCGATCCGTTCGAGTTCTTCTTCGGACGCCGCGGTCCGCGCAGCGGCGAGGGCGACCAGGTGATCAAGCGGCGCGCGCTCGGCTCCGGGTTCATCGTCGACGGCCTCGGGCACGTCGCCACGAACGCGCACGTCGTCGCCGGGGCGACGGCGGTGCGCGTGAAGCTCTCGGACGGGCGCGAGCTCCCGGCGAAGGTGCGCGGCACCGACGAGCGGCTCGACCTCGCCGTGCTCGAGCTGCAGGGTGACAAGAACCTGCCGTTCGTGGCGCTCGGCTCGAGCGACGCCGTCCGGGTCGGCGAGTACGTGGTCGCGATCGGCAACCCCTTCGGCCTCGGCGACACCGTCACGATGGGGATCGTCAGCGCGAAGGGTCGCGAGCTCGGCGCCGGACCCTACGACGACTTCATCCAGACCGACGCCTCGATCAACCCAGGCAACAGCGGCGGTCCGCTCTTCGACTTGCGCGGGCAGGTCATCGGCATCAACACAGCGATCAACCCCGCGGGCCAGGGGATCGGCTTCGCGATCCCCATCGACTCGCTCCGCGAGGTCCTGCCCCAGCTCATCGCGACGGGCCACGTGCAGCGCGGCCGGCTCGGCGTCGTGATCCAGCCGGTCGACGCCACGCTCGCCAAGTCGCTCGGGCTCCCCAAGCCGGCGGGTGCCCTCGTCAGCGACGTCGATCCGAGCAGCCCGGCCGCGAAGGCTGGCCTCGCTCCGGGCGACGTCATCGTCGCGGTCGACGGCGCCCCGATCGAGCAGGCGCACGATCTGCCGCGCCAGATCGCGCGGCGGAAGCCCGGCACCAGCGTGAAGCTCGAGGTGAGCTCGCGGAAGGGGACGCGCACCGTCTCCGCCGCGCTCGACGAGCTGGGAGACGAAGGCGCGGCGCCTTCGAAGCCGGAGCCTCAGCGGTCGCGAGGCGACAAACAAGCCGTCGGCGTCTCTCTCGCCCAGGATCCGCGGCGCGGCGTGGTGGTCACCGACGTCGATCCCGGCGGACCGGCCGCGGGCCTGCTCGAGGCCGGCGACGTGATCCTCGACGTCGACGGGACGGCGGTGAAGACGGCGCGCGACGCGGCCGATCGGATCAAGAAGGCGCCGCTCGATCGGCCGGTCCTCTTCCGCGTGGCGCGCGAGGGAAAGACGCGCTTCGTCGCGGTCGCCCGCCAGACGCCCTGAGCCGTCGAGCCGCGCGCGGTCGGCGGAGCCGCGGCGTCAGGCGTGCCCGTAGAGTCGGTGAAAGAGGTCCCAGCACGCCGAGGACACGATGAACTCGAGGACCTCCCGCAGGCGGCCGTTCTGCGCGAGCGCCCGACGGCGGTCGTCGACGCGCGGCAGCGCGAGGGCGTCCGACGCGAGCACCTGCGCGACCGCGCGCATGTCACGGCAGAGCAAGATGGCCGAGTAGAGCGCGCGCCGCGACTCTTCCGCCTCCCAGACGGCGAGCTCCGCGTGGAGATCGGCCGCGCCCTCGGCGACCACGCGCTCGAGCTCTTTCTTCGTCTTCCGCGGCAGGGCCGAGCCGATCCTCTTGCGAAAATCGCGGATCGCCGGTCCGTCCGCGTCGGGGAGCGTCGCGGCGTCCAGGAGCGCGGCGACCTGCTGGCGAGGCGCGACGTAGACGCTGCCGTTCGCCGCCATGCGCGCGCAGGCGTACGCGCCGTGGAACGCGGCGAGCGGGCGCCCGGCGTCGGTGAGCAGCTCGTTGCCGAGCACCAGCGCGCGCGGCTCCGTCAGGAGGAGCGCGACCTCGCGGCCGACGCCGCGATGGACGCTGGGCGCGTAGACGCCGAGCGTCATCGCGATCGCGCGGATGTCCGCCGCGATGGGGTAGCTCTCGGGCAGGCGCGCGCGCGTCTCGAGCATCGCCTCGCCGCCGGGGAAGATCTTGCCGAGGAACGGCTCGAGCGTGGCGAGCACGCTGCGTAGGAAGCGGGTGCGGCTCGGCCCGACGAGCCGGGACATCGCCTCGTCGTAGAGGAACGCCTCCGGCAGCGGCCGGATGGGCGTGGCGGTCGCGAGCGTCGCCTCGATCTCGGGCGACGTCGCGCCGAGCAGCGCCGCCGCCGACGCGAGCATCACGGCGATCTCCGTGCGCCCTGTCTTCCTCGCCACGGCGACGAGCGCCTCGAACGGGCCGTGCGCGGTCGGGTCCGCGTTGACCGCGCGCCGGAGCTCGGCGATCGCGCCGTCGTCGTTGCGCCCGACGAGGGCCGCCGCGAGCGCGAGGCGCGTATCCATCGAGTCGGGGAACGCCTGGATGGTCGCGGCGAGCTGGCGATCGGCGGCCTCGGGGCTGCCGAGCTCGTCGTAGAGGACGCGCGCCATCGCCGTGCGCATCGGGAGCACGCCCGGCGTGTTCGGCCGGACGCGGCTCACGGCGGCCTCGGCGTGCGCGACGAACGAGCGGTAGTCGCCGTCGCGCACGATGCGGTCCTCGAGCGGCGCGATCATCGTCGGGTCGGCGATCGCGAGGTCGAACGCGCGGGCGAGCGCGGACTCACCCTCCGCCTTCGACGCGGCGTCGGGCCGGCTCCGCTGGACGTCCGCGAGCGCGACGAGCGCTCGGACGCGCTCGGCCGGCGATCCGCTGGCGGAGAGCGCCTCGTAGAGCTCGAGGGCGCGGGCCTCGTGTCCGCTGCGCGCGGAGATGTCCGCGAGGCGGAACGACGCGTCGCGGTCGTCGGGGCGCTCTCGAACGAGCTCTTCGAGGATCTCCTTCGCCTTCACGTCGTCGCGGAGCTCGTCGCCGTAGATGCGGGCCTGCGCGAGCCGCGCGCGCCTCCGCGTCGTCGACGACGGACCGCTCCGGTCGGCGGCGCGCGACCTCATCTGCGCGATGCGGTCGTACAGCTGCAGCGCCTCCTGCCAGTTGTGGACGCGCTCCTCGAGGATCGCGAGCGCCTGGATCGTCTTGACGTCCTCGTCGCCGGCCGGGCCGCCGGCGTCGCGCGCGAGCGCCATCGCGCGGCGGAGGTCGACGATCGCGCCGGCCGTGTCGCCGATGCGGCTCGCGAGGATGGTCGCGCGGCGCGTGAGCGCCCGCGCCTGCGCCGCCGGATCGTGGCCGAGCGCGTCGGCGTGCGCGAGCAGGGCGCTCGCGGCGCCGCCGAAGTCCGACGCCGCCTCGAAGAGGACGAGCGCCCGCTCGAGCGCGTGGGCGTGCGCAGGCTGCGAAGCGAGCAGCGCGCGGTAGCTCGCGAGGGCGCGCGCCGGATCGTTCGTGCGCTGCTCGTAGACCTCGGCCGCCTCGAGCCACGCCTCGGCGACGTTGTCGCGATCCAGCGACGCCCTCGCCGAGCGCTCGGCGAGCGACGCGACCGCGGGCCAGTCGTTGGCGAGGGTACGGAGCCGGCGCGAGGCGTCGAGCGCCGGCGCGAGATCGGGATCCGCGACGAGTGCGAAGCCGTACGCGGCCTCCGCCGCGTCGCTCCGCCCGGCGTCCTCGTCGAGCACGCCGGCGGCGAAGGCGAGCAGCGCGCGGAGCGACGTGTCCTGGGTGGCGCGGGCGCGGGCGATCAACGTCGACGGCAGGCGCCCGTCGGAGAGGGCTCCGCCCGGCAGCGCCGCGACGGTGCGCGCGAGGCCGTCGAGCGCCTGCGCGTCGCCGGGGTCGCGCGCGACCAGCCGCTCGTAGATCGACGCCGCGTAGCTCGCGGCGGCGCCGCCGCCGCCGCCCGAGCCCGACTGGCCCGAGCCCACGAAGACGGCGGGCGCCGCGCCGCCGTGCTCGACCGCGAGCGCGAGCACGCGGAGGAGGCCAGTCTCGAGGCGCACGTCGGTCGTGCTCGCGGCCATCGACGAAAGGCAGCTCGCGACGCCATCGCGATCGCCTGCGAGGCGCGCGACCCGCAGCCGATCGACGGCCATCGCCGCGGGCTTCGCGCCTGTGGCGCGCGCCTCGTCGTAGAGCCTTCCGGCGCGCGGCGCGTCGTCGAGCCGGAGCTCGGCGTTCCGCGCGCGGCGCACGAGGACACGCTTTTGCGCCGACGGCTCGGTGGTGGTCTCGAGGATCTCCCCGAGCGTCGCGTCGACGCGATCCCACTCGCCGCGGGTCTCGTGGAGCCGGAGGAGCCCCCAGAGCGCGGCGTGGCGGTCCGCCTCCGCGAACGGCGCGGACTCGCCCCCGGCGCCGTGGTCTTCGCCGGCGCGGGCGTGGGCCAGCGAGGCCCCGATCGCGTCATCGAGGCAGAGCTCGAGGATCGCGGCCGCGCGGAGGCGCGTCCGGACCTTCACGTGCGGATCGCCGGCTGCGTCGGCGTAGCGATCGAGCACCGACGCGAGCCGGCGGTAGTCGCCGGCGCCGCGGAGGAGGCGCTCGAGCGCGGCGACGAGGGGCGCGCGCGCCGGCGCGCGATCGAACGCCTCGAGGTAGGAGCCGATGGCCTCGTCGACGCGGCCGAGCTCTTCTTCGAAGACGCGCGCGATGCGGACGAGCCCGTCGATGACGTCCTCGGGTCGCGTCGCCAGCTCGAGCAGGCGACGCTCGGCGTCGATGACGCGCTCCCAGCGGCCCTCCTTCTCGTGGACGCGCGCGATGGCGCGTGCGGCGCCCTCGTGGCTCGGCGCGCGATCGATGACGATCTCGTAGGTCGCGAGCGCGCGCCGGAGGTCCTTCACGCGCGTCTCGAGCGTCGCGCCGATGCGGTAGACGGCGGCGATCTCGTCGGCGCCGTTCAGCATGCCCGCCTGCGCCTCGAGCACCTCGACGTACTCGCTCCAGCGCCCCGCGTCGGCGAGCGCGCGCGCGAGCGAGACGAGGACGTCGTAGCGGTCTTCGGGCCCTTCGAGCGCCTCGCGGCGGAGGTCCGCCGCGCGGCTCGGGTCTCCGGTCCGCGCGTGCAGGATCTCGGCGAGCTGGAGCCGGAGCGAGCGTGCTCGGCGCGGGTGCGTCGCCTTCGTGAGCGCGTTCTCGTACAGCGCCACGAGGCGCGGCCACTGCGAGCCCGCGCGGTACATCCGGTCGAGCGCGTCGAACGCGGCGGCGTTCGTGGGATCGAGCGCGAGGGTCCGCTCGTAGAGCGTCGCCGCCTCCTCCGACAGATCGGCCGGGCTCTCGGCCTCGACGTACTCGGCGAGCGCTGCGTAGCGCACCGCGCGGACGTGGGGATCGACGATGCGATCGGCCTCGCGTCGCTCGAGCTCGATCGCGAGCGGGAGTCGCTGGGCGTGGCACACGCGGAGGAGCGCCTGCACGGCCGGAGCGAACGTCGGCGCTGCGTCCACGGCGAGCCGGTAGGCCGCGAGCGCGTCGTCCGCGCGTCCGAGCCGCGTCTCTTGCAGCCGTCCCAGCCGGACGAGCGTCCACGCCCTCTCCGTCGGCTCGCGCAGGCGCGCGAGGAGCCGTTCGTAGGCCGCGGCGGCGTCGTCCCATCGCGAAGCGGCCTCGAGCACGAGCGCGAGCTTCTCGACCGGACCGGGGTCGGTCTCGGCCAGCGTCGCGGCGCGCACGTAGCAGTGCGCCGCGCGCGCGTGGTCGCCGACGCACTCGGCGTAGACGTCGCCGGCGCGCTCGTAGTGCTCGCGGGCGACGACGGCCTCGGCGGTGCGGTCCGCCTGGGCCGCGACGATCCGCGCGTACTCGTCCCAGGCGCGCCGGCGGAGGAGGAGCGCCTCGAGCGCCGCCTGCGCACCGGCGTTGGTGGGATCGGCCTCGAGCGCGCGGCGGAGCGCCGCCTGGGCGCCGTCGGCGTCGGCGAGGTAGCGGTCGCGGAGCGCGCCCGCCGCGCCGAGGAGCGCGCTCTTCGTGACGGCGTCGTCCGTGATCTGCGCCATCCGCTCGAGCGCGTCGACCACGCCCGCGAAGACGGTCTCGTCGTCGCCGGCGAAGGGCTCGCTCGCCGTCCATCCGTCCCCGCGGCTCGCGCGCGCGCGGAGGTGGAGCGCGGCGAGGCTGTCGAGCGCGCCGAGGTCGCTCGGCTCGAGCAGTGCGAGCTCGCGCATCGTGCGCATCGCCGCGCCGACGTCTCCCGCGGCGTGCTCCTCGATCGCCGCCGTCTGCCAGAGGAGCGACGTGCGCTCGCGCCCCTCTCCGACATGCGCGAGCTCGGCGCGCGCGCGCTCCCGGACGCCGAGCAGATCGGCGCCTTGCTCCGCCAGCCAGCG
>JAHBWC010000024.1 GCA_019637225.1 Labilithrix sp. | reverse complement strand
CGCGAGCTCCTCGCGCTCCGGCGAGAGGCCTACGCAGGCCTCCGGCCGGTGTTCGCGGGGCTGACCGCGACGCGGTGAGGTGAGGACGGTTACATGCGCTGGATCACCGCGAGCCGCGCCTGCTGCTCGGCTTCGAGCAGCGCCTCCAGACGAGCGAACGTCTTCTGGCGGAGCTCCCCCAGCTCGTTCGCCGTCTCGTCGGCTCGCTTCGCGTCCCGCGAGGCGGTTCGCGCGGCGTTCTCGTGTTCTGTGCGATCGGCCTGGCGGTCCTTGGCGGAGCTCTGAGAGATGCCGTCCGCTCCTTTCGACAGTGCCGCCATCACTCCGTTGCCGGCCGAGAGCACGCTTGCGCTGGCGTTCAGGCGCGACGCTGTCGACTTGAGGCTATTGGCCTCAGCGAGCGAACGTTTCGCCGCGTCCGTGGCGATGTCCGTCGTCTCCTCTGCAGCCTTCGCAGTGATGTCGCTCGCCTTCGTCTCGAGGCTCGCCGCGTGAGCGGACATTCCTGCGCCCGCGAGCTGCATCGCGGAGCCGCCGATCGAGATCAGCCCTGCGGTGAGCGCTCCCGCGAAGACCTGGTCGGCCTCCTTCCGCATGTCGTCGACGGCGCGCTTCTCCAGCCGTTCCTGGCTGGCCTCCATGGCATCGCGCCGCTGCTCGGCACCCTGCTTGCGCGACGCGAGCGATCGTTCCATCAGCAGCATGACCCCCAGGATCGAGTGTAGGTTCGCCGCGATCGTGGGAGCCGGGAGCGGCTCGACTCGCCCATCCGCCCCGGATGCCCCGCGGCGAGAGCTTCCCTCATCGACCGATGCGTTGTCCGCAGTCCACGCCCGCCCCACTCCACTCCTACCGCTGACTCCGTTCGTCTCGCCTGCCATCACGCCCTCACCATCAGTGCCACGGTCGTGGCGTTGTGCTTCTTCATCGCATCCGCGACGCGCTGCGTTCCACGCTCGCACGACCGGTAGGTCTCACGGATCGAGTCCATCACCCGTTGAATCGTTCGCTCGACACGGACCTGCGTCGCATCGGCGTCGGCTGCATCCGCGTCGGCGAGCATCGCCGTGTGCTCGAAGTCGGCGACCTGAATCTTCGCCACGCCACCGGCCACCCCGGCCGCTCCCGCGCTCGCGTCAGCGATGATCGCGGCGGATCGCAGGGCAGCGGACGCAACCTTGGTGCTGTCGGTCGCCAGCATCTGCGCTACACCCGACCCTCCGCTGCAGAGCGCACCGCCGATTGTGAGGCCGACGCCGATCCACATCGCGGTGTCACGGTCGACGCCGCACTTCTCGAGAATGCCGAACGACGAGTCTGCCGCCGCAGCGCACGACATGACCGCACCGACAATCGCGAGCGCTGCCACCGGCGCCGCGGCCCCGAACGAGCCTACCGCGAGCACGACGGAGCCCGCGACGGCTCCCCACTTTGCCACCTCGAGAGCGCCCTTCTCCACATCAGCCCAAAACTGACGCGAGTTGATGGTCGCATCGCCCGCCTTCTCGAGAGACTCCTCGAGCGCACCGAACGGGTCCGTGATGTTCTCGAGCTTGACGAGGTCCACCGTCAGCGCCTTCGCGGCCTCGAAAAGCCCATCGAAGAACCCGCCGTCTTCGCTTCGCGCCTCGGAAGCCTCCTTGCGCGCCCGGAACGCGTCCTCAATCGCCTTCGCAGCTAGCACGTCGTTCTTCTCGATCCTTGCCTTTCCCGTCGCGACCGCGTTGTCGCTCATCTTCATCAGGAGCGAGCGAAGCGTGAGCAGATCGTTGCTCGCGAATGCGTGTGTCGGTGACGGCAGTACGTCGACCTCCTCATGCCGCTCGGACTCGACCGAGGCACCTCGCTCGTAGCGTTGCGTTCGCTGGGTCCCCTCAACCGCCACACTCATGACGACCTCCGTGCTCGTTCCACGAGCTCGACCAGCTCCGCATCATCGAGCGCGTCCGCGATATCTCCGGCCTGCCGGAGGAGCAGGTCCACGTCGTCCTCACGTGACGCGTCTCCGAGAAGGCTCGCCAGCGCGATTCGCATTCGAACTGCGCGGGGCAACGCAACGAGGCACATCGTGTAGAGCTCGACAGCCACCTCGCGCTGGCCGAGGGCGTCGTGACATCGACCGAGCCCGAGCCAGGCACGCTCGTCGTTCGGAGTGACGAGGAGCATCGCGCGGAGGACATCCGAGGCGTCGGACCAGCGCTCCACCGAGATGAGCTCGAACGCCAGCGCATACATCGATTCGACGAGGGCTGCCGCAGGCGGCGACGAGCTCTGTGCGACCGAGAGAGCGTGCATCATGACCTCTGCTGGATCCCGCTGATGCAGGCGTGGATCTGCTGAATGATCATGGCGGCGAGCTGAAGCACCTCGTTCTTTTCGGCGATCTTCGAGTTGATCATCAGCTGCGACTCCTGCGAGCCACGGTCGACCGACTTGAGCTTGTTCTCGACCTCCTTGATGATGGCCGCCATGTCCGCCTTGCTGACCTTCGTGTCCCTTCCGCCCTCGTTGTTGTCGTTCAGCGGGCTCCCGTCGTCGTCACGCAGGGACGCGAGCTGCGCGCGAATCGGCGAGCCGCTGGGCAGCTCATCGATGGCGCGCTTCAGCGCCTGCTTGCATTTCTTATGCGACTCTGCGTCGTCGAACCCTTCGCTGTGCTGGGCGAGGCTGGCCAGGAGGTCGTTCAGGACTTGACTGTCGCGGCCAGAGTTGCGGATCGCCTCGAGCTGCCGCCCCAGCCACGCATTGATGTGGCCGACTCTGGCGCGCGCGAACTCGATGACGAAGTTCGTCGAGAAGGATGTTCTTGTGTCCTCGTTCTCGACGATTCGTATCGAGGAGATCAAGGGTGTGGGCTTCAACGCTGCACCGCCGGCAAACTTGTCGATCATTTTTCCGCTCCTCTCAGATTCTCATTCCGCAGATGGGCAGCACTGCCACCACCTCGCCGCGCGCCTGAATGGCTTCGAGGCGACCGAACAGCTCGCGGAGCTCCTCGGTCAGCGCGATCGCCTCGTCCGGCGCAGAGAGCTCTCCGAGCGACGCGGCGTGCCTCTCGAGCTCGGCCAGCGATTCCTCGCTCCTGACGATGTCCCGCTCGACCGCTTCGATGAATCCCGTGTCCATGTCATCCTCCGTGCGGTCCTATCGGCGCGGGTCCGTTTTCGTTGCGGACAAATCTCGCGTCCTCGGCGGGCGAGCACGCCCGCGAGCTAGCTCGGCCGCGGCTTGCGAGAAGAATCCCACGCGGATACGGCCACATACGATCCCCCACCGGACGCGCCGAAGGGGCTCCACGCAGAGCTCGGCCCTTCGGTTAGTCGCCACCGTTTGCGCCAACCGACGCGACCGTCGCGCATCTGTGCCGACGTGTGCACAGCGTCGCAGGCGAGACTCGGACGCGCCAACCACCCGCGTCTCTCTTCGGGGCCGACGCGCATGCCATCGGACAGTCGCGAGCGAAGTCCGGCGATCGGCGACGACTCGAAGGTTGTTGCCGATCGCGACACGCCCGAAAGCGCCGCACTGCCCGAGGACGGCCGCGGTATGCTGCGCGGCGTGAAGCTCTATACGAAGACGGGCGACGACGGGACGACGGGGCTGTTCGGCGGCGCGCGCGTGAAGAAGGCGTCGCTGCGCGTCGAGGCTTACGGCACGGTCGACGAGACGAACGCGGCCATCGGCGTCGCGCGCGCGACCGGGCTCGAGCCGTTCACCGACGGCGTCCTCGCGGGGGTGCAGGTCGACCTCTTCACGCTCGGCGCGGAGCTCGCCTGCGTGCCGGGCAAGGAGGCGAAGATGTCGATGAAGCTCCTCGACGCGGCCGACGCCGAGCGGCTCGAGAAGGCGATCGACGACGCCGAGGAGGGCCTGCCGCCGCTCAAGAGCTTCGTCCTCCCCGGCGGGAGCGCGCAGGCGGCGGCGCTTCACCTCGCGCGCACGGTGTGCCGCCGCGCCGAGCGTGGCGTCCTCGCGCTCGACGACGCGCCCGCGCGCGCCGAGATCGTCGTCTACTTGAACCGCCTCAGCGATCTGCTCTTCGTCCTCGCGCGCAAGGCCAACGCGACACTCGGCGTGGCGGACGTGCCCTGGGCGCCGCGAGGCGCTTGACGCTCGGCGTCGCGGACGTGCCCTGGGCACCACGCGGCGCTTGATCTACCGGCCCTGACCCGGGCCGCGCGGCGCCTATCGCGCCGTCCGTCGCGCCTCGATCAGGCCGCCTGCTGCAGCTGCGACGCCAGGAGCTTCCGGCCGCGGTGAAGGCGGCTCATCACGGTGCCGACGGGGACGCCGAGCTCGTTCGCGGCCTCGCGGTAGGTGAGCTCGTCGAGATCGACCAGCTTCAGCACCGAGCGGAACGTCTCGGGCAGCGCGTCGAGCGTCACTTGCGTCTTGTTCGTCAGCGACACCGCGGCGTCGGGCGACGCGAACCGCTCCGGCGTCGTCCACGCGCACGGATCGGCGGCCAGCGCGCGAAGCGCGTTCTTGTCGCGACGCGAGCGGCGATAACGCGTGACGAAGACGCTGAAGAGGATCTGGTAGACCCACGCGCGGAGGTTCGTGCCGCGCTCGTACTGCTTCGCGAACTTGAGCGCGCGCTCGATCGTGTCCTGAACGACGTCGTCGGCCGTCGTCGGGTCCCCGCAGAGGCGGCACGCTCGGCCGCGAAGCTCGGGGATGAGCTCGACCAGACCGAGCTCGAGGCTCCTCTGGTCATGGGCCACGAGCGTGCGGGTCGAACGGTCGGCGGGGGCGGCGTTGACGGCGTTGGTCGGCATCGTTGTCCTCTGGACAGGACCGATTGCAACGCCAGCGCCACCACTCCAACCATCGAAATCACTACGTTTTTCGCTCATGCGTCCCCGAACGTGTGTCCCGCGAGCCAACCGCGCGTGGCCGCGACCACGCAGTCGCATCCGGCCACGCTCCCGGGCCGCGAGGGCCGGATCGGCCTCGCGTCCAGGGAGCGGCCGATCGAGCGGATCCGCGCGCAGGCGCCCTTCGCGAACCTCCTGCAGCTGCCGGCTGCAGGAGGTCCGCGCGCAGGCGCCCTTCGCGAACCTCCCGCAGCTGCTGGCTGCAGGAGGTTCGAAGGATGCGCTCGACCCTAGGCCGAGAGCCCGCCGAGCCGAGTGAGCATGCCCGCGAGGCGGTCCAAGACGACGAGGACCTCGTTGGCCTCGGTCTCGGAGACGAGACCGATGGCCTGAGCCCCTTCGACGGCCGCGGCGGCTTCGTTGCATTCGGCCCGCGCGACCCGGCAGCGCTGCCTTCGGTCGGCGCCTTCGCGCGAGGCTCCCTCGACGGTCTGGGTGTAGGCGCTCGCCAGTGCACGCCGGAGCTGGTCGGCCAGCGGCCCGTAGCCACGCGGAAACTTCTGAGCGATGCGATGCCCGCGCGCAAGGGCTTCCTTGGCGACATAGAACGCATCGAGACGACGGTACGAGAATCGGAACGTGTGCATGTTGAGCGCCTCCCGAGGCCCCGATTGCCGCGGGCCTCAGCCCCTACCGCGCAATCGGCATGACGCCGCCGCCCGAAGCGCGAACGAGCTCGCCTACGTCGCCCGCTGGACCGCGTGATCGACGCCTCGACCGGCGGCGGCAGGACGATTGCGCGCTGGCTGAGGCCCGCGGCAATCGGGGCCGAGCGAAAGCGCCACGCACACCCAACGATCTGTAAGCGATGTCCTGTCCTGTTCCCGAGGTCCTGTCCGGTTCCCGTCTGCGAGCGCGATCGCGGATCCCGACTCGCGAATCCCGACTCGCGAATCCCGACTCGCGAATCCCGACTCGCGAATCCCGACTCGCGAATCCCGATCGCGCTCGCAGACCCCAACCGCGAATCCCCGACTCGCGAGTCCCGATCGCGCTCGCAGACCCCAACCCCGATCCGCGAGCGATCAGCGCCCCGGAGTCCGTGTGGATCGACCTGCGCCGACCCGGACGGCCGCTCGCGACCTTCCCATCCCTCGGAGCAACCCGCGCGTTACGCCCGAGCGCTCACGCCTCGGCCAGCAGCGCCGCAAGCACGGCGGGCAGCCCGTCGGCGATCTCGCCGGCCAAAAGCCCCCGATCCCCGTGCTCCTTCTGCCACGCGCTCCCAGCCACGCCGTGAAGGAACGCCCCGCACCACGCAGCCTCGAACGGCGGCAGCGCGCACGCGAGCGCACCAACGAGCCCCGAGAGAACATCACCCGACCCGGCGGTCGCGAGCGCCGGACTCCCAGAGCCGCTCACGACCACGCGCCCCTCCGGCGACGCCACCACCGTGTACGCCCCCTTGAGGAGCACCACGGCGTTTGCGCGCCTCGCGGCCTCACGCGCCGCGGCGAACCGATCGTCCTCGACGTCCTCCGAAGCGCAACCGAGCAGACGGCCAAGCTCACCGGAGTGCGGCGTCAGCACCACGCGCCCACCCGCAACGGCGAAGTCCTCGGGCGCGCCAGCATGCATCGTAAACGCATCGGCATCGGCGACGATCGCCCCGCCAAACGACGCGAGGATCCGACTCGACACCCTGCGCGCCGCAGCCCCCGTGCCGAAGCCGGGACCGATCACCACCGCGCGCTTGTGCATGAGCAGCGCATCGATCGAGGCGTCGAGCGCCTCGTCGTCCGTCTCCGAGCTCAGACGCGCGACCATCACCTCCGCGATCCGCGCCTCGAGCACGCTCGCGGCGTCGGGCCACGTCACGATCGTCGCCGCGCCCGCGCCTCCACGGAGCGCGCCACGCGCCGAGAGGAGCGCCGCGCCCACCTTGCCCGCCGAGCCCGCGACGATCGCGACGTGCCCGGCGCGGTACTTGTGCGTGTCGATCGGCCGCGCGTGAACGACGGCTCGGACATCGCTCGCCTCGACGAGCTCGGCGCTATGCGCGGCCACGAGCGACGGCGGCACGCCAATGTCGACGACATGCACCGGCCCCGACAGCTGGGCGCCTCGCCCGGTGACATGACCGAGCTTGAGGTGCGCGAACGAGACCGTCCGATCGGCCTCGACGCACGCGCCGAGCGCAACGCCCGTGTCGGCGTCGAGACCCGACGGGACGTCGAGCGCGAAGAGCCGCGGCCGCCGGCCAAACCGCCGCGCCTCGTTCATCAAGCGAACGACGCTCGCGAGCGGCTCTGTGACCTCGCGATCGAGCCCCGTGCCGAAGAGCGCATCGACGACGACGTCCGCGCGTGCGAGCTCATCGCCGAGGCCATGGAGCGACGCGCCGAGCGGGACGAGCGCGACCCCGCCGCCCACGCCGACGAACGCGTCGTGGTTCGTACGGCAGTCGGCGGTCATCCTCGCCGGATCGCCCGCGAGCCAAGCCTCGACGTGCGCGCCGCGCGCGAGCAGGTGCCGCGCGACCACGAAGCCGTCCCCGCCGTTGTTCCCGGCGCCCGCGACGACGACGATCCGCCGTCCCTCGGCGCGCCCACCGAGGAGCTCCCGCTCGACGACGTCCGCCGCCCCGCGCCCGGCGTTCTCCATGAGAACGATGCCGGGAACGCGGCTCACCTGGATCGCATGGGCGTCGAACGCGCGCATCTCGCCGCGCGACAGGACCGGGATCACGCGCGTAGCCCTTCGCTCGACGACCCGAGGCGCACGGCTCAGCCCTTCCCTTCCGGCGCCTCGCCCGACGCCGCAGCCTTCGTGCGCTCGAGGATGACGACCGCCATCGCGACCCCCGCGTCGTGCGAGATGCTCACGTGCCAGGTGTCCGCGCCGAACCGCGCCACCGTCGTCACGGCGTTGCCCGACAGCTCGAGGGTCGGCCTCCCGCTCGCGGCGCGGCGCACCTCGACCTCGTGCCACCCGACGCCGCGCGCGCCGTCGAGCGCCTTCGCGAACGCCTCCTTCACCGCGAAGCGGCCGGCGAGCGCGGTCGCCTGATCGCGCCCCGTAAGGTCGGCGCGCTCCGCCGGGCTGCAGATGCGCCCGAAGAAGCGGTCTCCGTGACGCTCGAGCGCGCGACGCATGCGCTCGATGGAACAGACGTCGATCCCCACCCCGACGATCATGCTGGTCTCCCCTTGTTTATCGCGCCGAGCATCGCCTTCACGGCGCCACCGAGCGACATGAAGACGGCGTCGGCGATCACCGCGTGGCCGATGTTCAGCTCGACGATCTCGGGGATCATTACGAGCGCACCGACGTTGCGCGTCGTCAACCCATGACCGGCTGCGATCTCGAGGCCGAGCTCGTAACCGCGCTTCGCCGCCGCGGCGAGCCGGACGTGCTCGCGCTGCGCGGAGTCCGGCATCGGCCGCGTGAGGTCGGACGACGACGGGCGTCCGTACCCGAACGCGTGGGCGTACTCGCCCGTGTGCAGCTCGATCTGCTCGACGCCGAGCGCGCGCGAGGCCTCCACCTGCACCGGGTCGGGCGCGATGAAGAGGCTCACCTTGATGTCGGCCGCCTGGAGCGCGGCGACGTGCTTGGCGAGCGACGCGGCGTTGCCGGCGACGTCGAGACCGCCCTCCGTCGTCCGCTCCTCGCGGCGCTCGGGGACGAGCGTCACCACGTCGGGCCGCGTCGCGACGGCGAGGCCGATCATCTCGTCGGTCGCCGCGCACTCGAGGTTGAACGTGGCGCGGAGCGTCGCGCGTAGGCGCTCGACGTCCTGATCGACGATGTGGCGCCGGTCCTCGCGCAGGTGCGCCGTGATGCCGTGCGCGCCCGCGTCGAGGCACACCCTCGCCGCCTCGACCGGGTCCGGATACGGCGTGCCTCGCGCGTTCCGGAGCGTCGCGACGTGATCGATGTTGATGTGGAGGCGCATTTCGCGCGCAACGTACCACAGCGGTCGGGGCCCTTCCTCTCCAGCCACGGCTGGCGCCGCCTCCGGGCACTTGTCGCCCGCGCGTGACACCGCGGCTCGACCGGAGATCCGGCGATGATGTGTGCCTCGTCGCGAAAACCCGCCATTTTCGCGGATCGAGGCGCCACGGACTCTGGCCCGAAGGCTGCTCTAGGAGGTCCTCGACGGCGAACCACGGAGCGCGAGGCGCTCTCCTCGGACGTTCGCCCGGAGGATGACCATGACCCCGATCCGTAGGCCGCTCGGCCTCGCGGCGGCGGCGATCTGCGCCGTAACGCTCGCATTTGCCTGCACCGCTCCCGTCAACTCCCTCACCGGCGACGACGACATCGCGTCGAAGGGCAAGAAGGGCGGCGACGCCGAGGGCGAGGACGGCGCGAAGAACAAGGTCCAGTCGGGCCTGCCCTGCAAGGTGGCCGACGTCCTCGCCGCGAGCTGCCAGACCTGCCACGGCGCCGAGCCCAAGGCCGGCGCCTCGACGCCCCTCGTCACCTTCGAGGACCTCCACGCGGAGTACGGCGGCAAGAAGCTCTTCGAGCTCGTGAAGGACCGCATCCACGCCGAGCAGGGCCGCATGCCTCCGGCGGCGCGGCTGAGCGACGCCGAGGTCAAGGCGATCGACGACTGGGTCGCCGGGGGCGCGGCGAAGTCGACCGAAGCGTGCGACGCCGGCGAGGGGCCGCCTCCCGCGACGCGTCCCTTCGTCTGCCCCGCGCCCGCGAAGGTGACGGTGATGAAGGCGTCGAAGGCGTTCGCATGGACGAACGGCGGCGAGAACGACAGGTACGTGTGCTTCGGCGTCGACGAGCTCGTCGACAAGAAGCGCCACGTCATCGCGCTCGGTCCTCAGATCGAGAACCTCGACATCGTCCACCACGTCCTGCTCTTCCAGTCGGACAAGACCGAGCCGAACGAGCCGAAGCCATGCAGCGCGATCGCGTCGGGCGGCTGGAAGATGGTGACCGGCTGGGCACCCGGCGGCGGCAACCTCGAGCTCCCGCCGGAGGCGGGCTTCCCCGAGGAGAAGGGCACGACGCACTGGGTGCTCCAGGTCCACTACAACAACGCGCGGAACCTCCCGAACCAGACCGACAACAGCGGCTACCAGATCTGCTCGACCGACCAGCTCCGCCCGAATGACGCCGGCGTGCTCGCCTTCGGCTCGAAGGACTTCACGATCCCGCCGCGCACGGCGTCGCACACGATCAAGTGCGACTACAAGCTGGGGAGCAAATACGCCGGCGTGAAGTTCTTCGGCGCCTCCCCGCACATGCACACGCGCGGCATCGCGATCAGCACGGAGCGCATTCCCGGTGGGAACGGCGCGCCGCAGATGATCTTCGAGCAGAAGCCGTTCAGCTTCGAGAACCAGGAGAACTTCAAGCTCGATCACAAGGAGGTCGCGCCCGGCGACGTCATGCGGACCCGCTGCACGTGGAAGAACCCGGACGATCGCTCGATCAAGTGGGGCGAGAACACGGACGACGAGATGTGCTTCAACTTCTTCACGTACTACCCGGCCATCCCCGACGTCACCGCGGGGCCGTTGCCGGTGCAGACGTGGATCACGCCGTCCTTGCAGGTGCCGCTCGTTGGCGCGAAGTGCACCGTCGAGTGAGCGAGCCTCTTCGACTCGGAGAGCCGGCCACCCTCGCGCCGGCTCTCCTCGTCCTGGGCCCTTCTCCGTCAGTCGTCGCCGCCGCTCTCGGCGTCCTCTTCGCCCTTCGGCGTCTGCAGGATCTCGCCGTTCGGGCCGTCGCGACGGACGATGAGCGTCCGCCGGCCGACGGTGTCGACGTTCTCGCGCGCGACGACCGTGATGGCGTTCACGCCCGGGCGGAGCGGCACCGTGGCCTCGAACGTCATGCGCTTCGGATCGGGCCCGTTGCGGTTCGAGCGGTAGAAGACCTTCCTGTTGCCGACGAAGACGTAGCCGTCGAGGATCTTGTCCGCGTCGGTCGCCGTGCCCTTGATGAGGATCTTGTCGTCTTTCACCGAGAGCGCCACCGGCTGGACCTCGACCGACGGCGGGAAGCGACGCATCGTCTCCTCGAACGCGATCACGGCCGTCGGGCTGCCGCCCGCCTCGAGCTCCGCCGTCTTCACGAAGCCGAAGCGCGCCTCGCCGAGCGCGACCTTCGTGAGGTCGCCGGCGGTCGCGAGGACGTTGACCGCCATCCCCGCGCCGAGGCGGCCGAACGTGCGCGCGCCGGGATCGGGCGACTCGAGGAGCGTCGCCCCTCCCGCGCGCGCCTTCATCGTGCCGTTCGCCGGCGCGAGCGTCGTCGGGACGGCGATCGGCATCCGGACCTTCTCGACGACGTTCTCGCGGAGATCGCGATCGGCGATCGACAGCTCGACCTTGGCCTCCGGATCGGCGAGCGCCGACTCGACGTCGAAGCTGAACGTCAGCTTCTTCACTTCGCCCGGCTGCATGTTCGAGATGTCGAACCGGCCCTCGTGGAGGAGGAGGCCGTCACCCGAGAGGTTCCGCAGGTTGGCCTGCGTCTCGTAGCTCTTGCCCTTGCCGACGTTCTTCACCGACACGTACATCGTGAGGTGCTCGCCCTTCTGCACCTTGCCGTCGCCGTTGCCCTTGCGCGAGTCGGCGATCTGGTAGCTGTAGGCGAAGATCGGGCGCTCGAGCGCCTTCAGCCCCACGCGCAGCGTCTGCTCCGCGGGCGCGCGGCCGCGCGCCTCGTCGAACTTCACCGAGATGCCGTCCTGGCGGGAGAGCGTGTCGCGAGGCAGGCGACACACGCGCGGCGCGTCCTTCGGGAGCGGCGCGGTCGAGCCGGGCTTGCGCCCTTCGACCTCGCACCAGCCGAGCGGGATCGACGCGGTCTTCGTCTTGCCCGGCTCGAGCTTGCCGATGACGAGCTCCTTGTTGTCGTAGAGCCCGTTGTCGCTCTTCGTGACCGCGGCGAGGCGGTGAAGCGCGACGGTCCCCTTGTTGGTGACGCTCACCTTGAGGTTCATCGAGTCCCCCGCGGTGGCCTCGTTGCCTGCCTTGTCGGTCTCGAGCTTCACCTCGACGTTCGGCGGCGGCGCGCCGGCGGCTGCCTGCTGGACGTCGGCGGGCGCGTCGCTCCAGTCGATGCCGAGCTGCTGGAGATCTCCGGACACCTTCTGGAGCTCGGTCCGGCGCGCGTCGTCGATGATCTGCTTGGCGGCCCGCACCTGCTCGAGGCGCTTGCCCTGCGGGACCCTCGCGACGATGTCGCGGCCGAACTTCACCGGGAAGTCCTTGTTCGGGAAATCGGGGCCGAGCACCTCGTCCGGATCGCCGCCGCGCTCACGGAGCTCGCGCCGGAGCGACTCCGGGAGGTTGTAGCGGACGATCTCCTGCGGCTTCTGCCCCTCGCGGACGCGCGAGTTCGAGAGGCTGCGCGAGAGGTCTCGCTCCTTGATCATCCCCGTGTCGACGGTGAGGTCCATCTCCTGGTTGTCCGCCGTCATCGGGTCGAGCTCGATGTCGGGCGTGACGCCGGTGCCCTGGATCGAGATGTCGCCCGGCATCGTCAGGTACTGCGCGATCGTGAGCTTGAGCGCGGCGCGGTCGGGCAGCTCCGTGAAGACGAGCTGGACGGAGCCCTTCCCGAAGGACGTCTCGCCGATGATGATCGCGCGGTCGTGGTTCTTGAGCGCGCCGGCGACGATCTCGCTGGCGCTCGCGCTCGAGCCGTTGATGAGGAGCGCGATCGGGTAGTTCGGCTCCGTCCCGTCGGCGTGCGCGACCTTCTCCTCGCGGTCCTCGCCGGCGCCGGGGTTGCCGACCGTGGCGACGATCGGACCGCCGACGAGGAACTTGTCGGCGACGCGCGCGGCCTGCTCGAGGAGGCCGCCGGGGTTGCCGCGGAGATCGAGGACGAGTCCCTTGAGCTCGCCGTTGCCCTTCAACTTCCGGAGCGCCTCGTCGAGGTCCTTCGACGTGTTGGCCTGGAATTGCTTGATGCGGACGTAGCCGATGCCGTCGCCGAGCGACTTCGACTCGACGCTCTGCACCTTGATGACCTCGCGCGTGAGCTCGAACGGCTTCGCCTGCTGCCAGCCGTCGGGGCCGTCGCGGCGGATCCAGACGGTGACCTTCGTGCCCGGCGCGCCGCGCAGGTGCTGGACGGCCTCGTTGAGGCCCATGTTCAGCGTCGACTCGCCGCCGATCTTCGTGATGCGGTCGTACTTCTTCACGCCGGCGCGGAAGGCGGGCGTGCCCGGCATCGGGTTGATGACGGTGAGCTGCTGATCGCGGATCGAGATGACGATCCCGAGGCCGCCGAACTGGCCGCTCGTCGAGAGGTTCATCTCCTTGTAGGCCTCGGGCGAGAGCAGCACGCTGTGCGGATCGAGCGTGTGGAGCATGCCGTTGCACGCCGCGTACTCGACCTCGCGGAGATCGACCTCGGTGCCCTTCAGGTTCTCCTGCACGAAGTCGAAGACCTCGCGGAGGCGCGCGGAGACGTCCCAGAGGCCGAGGACGTTGTCGACGCGGAACTCGCGCTCCTGCGTGTCGACGCGGACCTTCACGGTCGGCGAGGGCTCCTCATGGATGACGATGATCTGCGCGACGTCGCGCTGCACGTAGTTGAGCGAGGACAGGAGCATGTCCTTCGGCTTCACGCGCTTCGGGTCGACGTACTTGTCGCGGACGTTCTTCAGCACCTCGTTGACGACCTTGAGCTGCCGAAGGTCGTAGTTCGAGGGTCCGTGCTTCGGATCCGCGGTGCTCGCCACCGCAGGGGCGAGGCCCTCCCAGAGGCCGCCCCCGTGAAGGTTCATCGCGAGCCAGCTGGCGATTCCGAAGGCGACGAAGAGCGCGAGGAACTTGAGCGCGCGCGGAAGGAGACGCATTGGTTCGATTATAGACGCGCGAAACGCCCCGTGGGCCTGGCGATCGACCGAAAAAAGGCCGCACGGCGGAGCGCGATCGGGGCGTCGCCGGCACCCAAGGACCTCCGCCGCGCGGGTGTTCGCGTTCGGGTGAGCTCGGGCGCTCAGCCCTTCACGGACGGAGCCCGTCAGCCCTTGCGGATGACGGCGACATAGAACCCGCCGAAGCTCGCGGCGGGCGTGTCGCAGAGCAACCGCTCGGCGGCGCGGAGCATTCCCGCGAGGCCGGGGATCGTCATCGCGAGCGCCGCAGGCGTGACGATGCGGATGCCGCGCGCCGCCTCGACGCGGGTGCCCGGCGGGAGGATCTTCGGCAGGACCCGCGGGGAGTCGAAGCGGGTGTAGACCGCGCTCTCGCGGGTGTTGTCGCTGATCTTCCCTGCCGGACCGAGGCGCTTGGCGAGGCCGCGGAAGCTCCACGGGTTGTAGAACTCGGCGAGGATGACGCCGCCCGGCCGCGTGACGCGCGCCATCTCGGCGAGCGCTCGGCCGATGTCGGGCACGTGCGCGAGCACCTTGAACGAGCAGGTGACGTCGAAGCTCGCGTCCTCGAACGGTAGCGCGGTGACGCTGCCCTCTTCGACCTCGAGGCCGCGCGCGCGCGCCAGCTCGAGCATGCCGGGCGAGAGATCGATCCCCACCGCGCGGCGCGCGTGATCCTTGATGCGCTCGAGGATGAGGCCCGTCCCGCAGCCGCACTCGAGGACGTCGTTGCCGGTGCCGTAGCGCGCGCACAGCTCCACCTCGAGGTCGTCGACGAGGGCGTGGTAGCCGTCCTTGCTGTTGGGACGGCGGTGCCGCTCGTAGCTCTTGCTGAACTCGTCGTAGTAAGCGCGAGTCTCGTCCAGGCCGCCGCGATCCGGTGTCATTGGAGCGCCGGATCTAGCACTACAAGTCCGCGTCCGCGACACCGCTCGTCGTCCGCTCGCGCGGCTCGGCGCGAGCCCGTCAGCGCGACGCGGGGTTGTCCTTGTCGCGTTCCTTGGCGCTCACGAGCATCGAGACGATGCGCGTCACGCGCCCCCGGAGCTCCGGGCCCTTCGGAATGAAGTCCTGCGCACCGAGCTCGAGCATCAGCCCGACGTCGGTGGGTGAGCCGCCGGCGCTCATCGCCACGACCGTCGAGGCGTCGACGAGGTGGACGCCGCGGAGGTACGTGAAGAGCTCGAAGCCGCTCATTCTCGGCATGTTCAGGTCGAGGAAGACGAGGCGCGGAGGCTTCTTGCGGAACTGCTCGAGCGCCTGCTGCGCGTCCGCCGCGACGTTGATCTCCGCGCCGGGCGCCGCCTGTTTGACGTAGAGCGCGACCAGGCGTGCGATGTCGGTGTCGTCGTCGACGATGAGCACCGAGAGGCTCGGCTCGGCGGTCTTCCGCGAGACCTCGTCCTTCGCCGCGCGGAGCTGCCACACCACCGCGTCCATCGAGACCGGACGATCGTTCGGGTCCTTCGCCATGAGCGAGGTGACGAGCTCGCTGAGCCGGCGCGGCACCGACACCGCGTCGGAGAGCTTCGGGATGGCGCCGTCGGCGTGCCCGATGAGGACGTCGAGCGGGTCCTTGCCGTGGTACGGCAGCGTGCCGGCCAGCATGCGGTAGGCGAGCACCCCGAACGCGTAGACGTCCGCGAGGTGCCGCTCGGTCCCGAGCTGCCGGCCGGAGAAGATCTCGGGCGCCATGTAGTCCGGCGTCCCGGCGACGATGCCGCGATCGGGCTCGTAGGCGGCGCGCACGAGCCCGAGGTCCATCAGGACGACGCGGCCGCTCGCGGCGAGCAGGATGTTCTCGGGCTTGATGTCGCCGTGGGAGATGCCCGCGCGGTGGATCGCGGCCATGCCGTCGGCGATCGCGACGAGGACGTCGAGCCTCTCGGGCACCGGCATGCCGTCGCCGAGGCGCTCGAGGTGGTGAGCGAGCGTCACGCCGGAGACGTGCTCCATCACCATGTAGTCGATGCCCCCGTGGCAACCGAGCGCGTAGACCCCGACGACGCCGGGATGACGCAGGGCCGCGAGCGCGCGCGCCTCGTTGCGGATCGAGAACTGGAGCTCGATGTCGGCGAAGTTCGCCTTGATCGCCACGCGGCGCACGAGCCCGACGTCCTGCGCGTCGAACACTTGCCCCATCCCGCCATTCCCGAGGACGGCGCGAATCTCGTACGTCTCGGAGATAAGATCGCCGATCCGGAAGATCGTCTTCTCAGGGTCCGTCGGGTCCGTCACGGGGTCCTCGCGCCGATCTTACCCCCATCGCACGGGCGCTGGACGACGAAGTGGCGAGGAGCCCTACCCCCGCCGCCCCTCGACGCGCCGCGCGAAGCGCGAGGACGTCACGGGCACGCGCGCCGCTCGAGCCAGGTGATCGTCGTGTCGCCGTAGAGGACCCACACCGCGCCGGCGCCGTCTTCGACGACGGCGACGTCGGTGACGCGCTGGCCGGACGCGATCTCGCCGAGCGACGAGAACGTCCCCGCCGCGTCGGCACGCCCGAGCTCCAGGATGCGCGGCGAGCCGGGCGCCTTCTCCCGCGGACGGACCCGCGCGACCCACGCGTGCTTGCCGTCGCGCGACGGCGCCGCGGCGATCGGCGCGGGGTCGAGGCCGTTCGGGTAGTGCGACCAGACGGCGCCGACGTCGTCCTTCGGCGGATCGTCGATGACGAGCGTGGCCACCCCGAAATCGATCGTTTCGCGGGGAATCGGCACGAAGGCGAGGCCCTTGTCGCCGACGGGCGCCGCCGCGAAGTCGATCCCGCGCTCCGGCGCGCCGCCGACGAAGAGGACCGCGTCCGATCCGAGCGAGAGATCGCCTTCCCGGAGCGACAGCACGCGGGCGTGGACCGGCACCATCGCCGTGCGCGTGTCGAGGTAGACGGCGACCGGCGTCTCGCCGCGAGGCAAGAAGCGCAGCGTCGTCGCCCCGGCGCCGTCCTCCGAGAGGCGCACCGGCTCGCGCTCGTCCAGCGCGACGAACGCCTGGAGCATCTCGCCCTCGGTCGTCCGGCGCACGTCGAGGAACGCGACGACGGAGTGGTCGGCGCCGAGCGACGCGGCCGCGATGCGCGTGCCCGATCGGCTCTTCGCGATCGTCCTCGAGGAAGACGCGCCGCTGCCGTCGTCCGGCCCCCTGCCCTTCGCGACGGAGCGGACGATCGCGCCGCCCGGCGCCTGGCAGTAGACGAACCGGCCGGCGAGCTCGCACGGAGGCCACCGCATCCCGGTGAACGTCGAGGGCCGCGGCGGCACGAGCGAGGGCGCGTTCTTCGGGGGCAGCGGGGCGATCGGGACGGGGTAGACGCGCGGCTTGCCGGCGTCGTTCGCGACGAGGCGGAGCTCGTGCCCCGCGACCTCGATCGCGGCCGGACCGCGGAACGGCTGCTCGGCTGGACCGTAGACGAGCCGGCACGCGGAGACGCCCGCGTCGCCGTACGGCTCGTCGACGGCCGCGGCGGCGTCCTCGGCCGCGGGCGCCGCGGCGTCGGCGGCGGCGGCGTCCGCGCTCGGCGGCGGCCCCGGCGTGGAGGGCGCGGGCCCGGCGTCGGCCCGCTCCTTCGGCGGATCGTCGCAACTCTTGCATGATGCAAGCATCAGCAGGGCCGCGGCGAGCGGACGGATACGACGCACCGCGCTCCGTTCTACACGAGGTCGCGAGGGGAATGGGAGGACGGACGCGCGGGCGCGGACCTGAACATCGGACCTCCAGGCGCTCCCGATCCATCCAGCTCACGCGCGATCCATCGAGCGCGACCGCGCGTCCGAACGATCTCCGGGCCCCGCGAGACCACGGCTCCGGCGCCCTGCTGGCACGGCCCGTGCTCGCTCCGAAGGCGAGATGGCCGAGAGTGCTCCCGAGCTCGACCCGTCGGGCGACGATCCCTTCGCGCGCATGGCCAGCGCGCTCCGCGAGGAGCAGGCGCCCGCGCGAGGACGCCCGACGCGAAGGAGCCGGCCGTCCTTCTCGGACCTGGCGCCAGTGCTCCCGCCGACGCCCGCGCCCCCGCGCGTTTCGCCCGCGCCGGCGGTCGTCGTCAACCAGGTCCACATCGTCGGGGACGCCGAGCCCTCGGAGGTCGCCTCGCAGCGGCTGTCGTTCATCCCGACGGTGATCGTCGCCGATGACCCTCCTTCGTTCTCGATCTCGCATCCCGCCGCGCCTCACCCACGCGCGGAGACTCCGACGACGCGCAAGGTCCGCCGCGGCGCCCCGCCGTCGAGCGGTATCGGCGCTTCGACGGTCCTCTTCCTCCTCGCGGTCTCGCTGACCGTCTTCGGCCTCGGCGTGGCCGCGCTCGTCTACAGCCGGTCGGCCGACGCGCCGCTCGCCGCGCCGCGCTCGAACGCCGCGGTCGCACCGGCGACCGCAGCGACGGATTGATCGGCGCGGCCCGGCTCGGGGTACACTCGACCGATGGGCAGCGGGGACGACGAGGGGGACTGGATCGAGGTGCGGCGGGTCACCGACCCGATCGGCGCCGACATGATCCGCGACTTTTTGCACGAGCACGACGTGCGCGTCGCTATCCGCGGCAACCCGCAGGCGACGCGCATGACGTGGTCGCAAACCTCCGACGTGCTGCGCGTCGTCGTCGCGCCCGGCGATCTGCAGAAGGCCGAGGAGGCGCTCGCGGCCATGACGAGCGAGAGCACCCATCCGTTCCGCGGCGCGGGCGCCATCGAGGACGACAGCGAGAAGGCGGACAAGTTCGTCAAGCCGCGGAGCGCGGTCGGGGCTGCGTTCCTCGCGGTGATCGTCCCGATCGGCGGAGGTCACTTCTACGCGCGGCACGGCGCGGCCGGGACGATCCTCGCTTCGGGCGTCGTCGGCGCGGTCCTCGGCATGCTGTTCGCTGGGCGGGTCGAGCTCGTCCGCGCCTGGGCGCTGATCGTCGCCATCGACATGGTCGGCGCGTTCTTCGCCGTGCGCCGCTACAACGCGAAGCGCGTGCCGACCGAGAGCACGCAGCGCCGATGGGCGCTCGGCGGCGTCGTCGTCGCCTTCGTGGCGGCGTTGCTCTCGGGCGCTAGCTGAGCCGGCGCGCGAGACGCGTTCGATGCGCCGCGTTCCGCCGGCGCGGCGCATGACGACGCGCCCGTGCGACGAGCCCCCGGCGCGCGTCGGCCGGCGATCAGGCGCGCGTCGCCCACGCGAGCGGACGCGCCGCCGAGCGCTCGAGCAAGCGGACGGCGCGCTCGCGGGTGGTCGGCGCCTGCGGCTGGGGGCTGCGCGCCGATCGGCCGAGGTCGGCGAGGACGCGATCGGTGCACTCGATCGCGCTCGCGGCCGCGAGCTCCGTGCCGACGCCGCGGGCGCCTGCGCCGCATCCGGCGAGGTAGAGCCCGCGGATCGGCGTCTGGACGGGAGGACGGCGCCGGCCGACCTGATCGGGCGTCTGGCCGGTCGAGACGGCGGGGCCGAACTCCTTGCCGATCCAGCTCTCGATGAACGCGACGTCGAACGTGTCGATGAACAGCGCGTGCTCGTCGAGGCCGGGCACGACGCGGCGGATCGTCCGGAGCATCGCCTCCTCCCAGGCCTTCGGCGGCGAGGTCAGCGTCACGTCGGTCGTCGGCGCGACGGCGCACACCGTGAGGAGCTGGTGCCCGGGCGGCGCGAGCGACGGATCGAAGTTCGTCGGTACCGGACAGTAGAACGGGACGATCGGCGGGATCTCTCCGCGCGTCAGGCAGCGGAACATGTCCTTCATGTCGTCGGTGCCCACGCGCGCGAGGTCGACGCCGTCGCCGACGCCGCCGACGAGACAGCCGGCGTCGACGAGCTTCTTCGAGAGGCCGATCTTCGCCTGCACCGCGATGTACGAGCCGCGGATCTTCCGCGCGCGGTCGACGTACTCGGCCGGAAAGTGCTCCGCGCCGACGAGCCGGGTCACCGTCGTGCGGACGCTCGACGTCGAGACGACGACGTCCGCGGGGAGCACGGTTCCGTCGGCGAGCTCGACGCCGGTCGCGCGGCCGCCCTCGACGACGATCCGCTTGACGCCCGTGCCGACGCGCACCTCCGCGCCGCGCTCCTTCGCGAGGCGCACGTAGGTCTCGGGGATGGCGATCGCCCCGCCGCGCGGGTAGCCGAGCGCGTTGTCGCGCGCCATCTTGCGGAAGCAGTAGAGCGCCTCGCCGGCGGAGACCTCCCAGTACGGGAGGATGAAGTAGAGGCCGAGGAGGAAGCCGAAGAGCGCGATCGTCGGGGCGTGATCGGTGAAGGGCTCGAGGAACTCCTCGATCGTCCGGTGGTCCCAGCGCTCGACCTCCTCGTCGCTCATCGCGAGGATGTGCGTGAAGAGCCTCGCGGCCCGGATCGCCTCGGGGACGGAGAGGTCGAGCGCCATGGCGAGCTCGACCGCGCAGCGCGGCATCCGCCTTCGCGCGGCGGGGACGGCGACGCTCTGCACGCGATCGGGCTCCGACGGCTCGAAGAAGCGGAGCTCGGCGATGTCAGGCGTCCGCACGAAGCGGATCGCGCCGTCCGCGTTCGCGCGCCGGAGCACGTCGCCGAGCGGCCCGCGGTCGCCGCGGCAGAACATGTGCGTGCCGATGTCGACGTGGAAGCCCTGCTTGTCGTAGCCAGAGCACGATCCGCCGAGGCGCCGATTCTTCTCGATCAGCGTCACCCGCAGGCCGGCGTGCGCGAGCAGCAGCGTCGCCGCGCACCCGCCGATCCCCGAGCCGACGACGACCGCACTCGCCATCGCGACTCAGCTCCCGCGCAGCCGCGCGAGCTCCGCCTCGAGCGCGGCGACCCTCGCCTCGGCGTCCTTCCGAGCGTCCGCCTCGGTACGGCGTTCGCGCTCCGCGGCGATCCGCGCCTCCTCGGCGGCGTGGCGCGCCTCCTCGCGCGTCGGGATCAGATCCGTCGCCGCCTCGTCGCGCGCGACGCGGAGGCAGGCCTCGTAGCGCACGCCCTCCTGGATGACGGAGACGGGCGCGACCACGAGCTGAACGCCCAGAACGGCGCTCGAGGTCCGCTCGTCCTCGACGAGCCGCTCGACGAAGTCGCCCTCGATGCGATCCCACACGCGAAGGCGCTCGCCCGGCTCGGCGTCGACGTTGAACACCACGAGCTCACGGACGCCGAGCTCGTGGTAGCGCTCGATCTTCTCGTCGAGCGTCCAGCGCTCGTAGCTGTCGCTCGGGCTCAGCACCTCGAACGCGACTTCGGGCGCGCCCTTCTTCCAGGTCTTCCACGAGTTGAAGTCTTCGTCCGCCACGCCTCGCTTCACGAAGACGTCAGGCGCGAGGCAGCGCTGCGGCCGGTTCGCGTTGAAGTACACGAACTGATCCGCGCCGACGGTGTCTTCCGCCGGGTCCACGACCGCGCGGAGGATCTCGTAGAGCGCCTGGCACAGGTGGTGATGACGTCGACTTTGCGGCAAGCGCTCGTCCTCCGGCTCGGTCGTTGGAAACCGAAGCGGCCGGACAGGACGAACGTGTCGGAACGACGACGCATTCATGTCGTCCATTCTAGTTGCCCGAGCGACCACGCGCGACCCCGAGCACGCCCCATGCCGCAGCGCCCCTCGAGCGATCCCGCGCGTTTGCGCCTCGCGACGAGACGGCACGGGCCACATCGGGCCGGCCCCGGGCCAGTCGCGGCGGGCTTCCCATCGACGGGAGGACGCAACACCCGCGCGGCGCGGCCGACAGGGGCGGGCCATGCGCGCCTCCCTCCGTTTCGTGTTCGCCCTCTCGTGCCTGCCCGTCGCCGCGGCGCTGATCGGGTGTTCGTCGACCGAGAAGGACGACGAACCTCTCGGCATGACCGTCGAGAAGGTGTGTCTCGAGACGCAGTGCGACGCACGGCACCGGCGTGACGGCGAGGCCTGCTCGCGCTGCATGGACGCGTGTCTCGACGCATCGTTCAGCTGCGACCCCAGCCGGTCGTGCTCGATCAGCTGCGGCCGCGCGAGCACCTGCAGCGACGACGATCGCGCGGCGTGCAACAAGGAAGGCTTCCGCGGGGAGCTCGGCACGCACTCGAACGCCGAGGTCGAGGCGGCGTGCACGCGGTACTTCGACCACCTCGCGTCCTGCAACCTCGCGGTCCCCGGCCGTGACGTCTCCGTGTGCAGCGCGTGGGCGAAGGTCGAGCGGCTCGAAGTCGCGAAGATCTACGACTGCTCGATCGCCCAGGGCTGCTCGGGCGATCCGACGGCCTGCCGTCTCCCGCCGACGACGCTCGGCGACGAGCTTTGCGGCGCGCTCGACGGCGCGTGCGAAGAGACGATCTGCTCTGCGGAGACGCGCGCCGGCCTCAACGATCTCGGTGCGTGGCTCCGCGACGACGTCACCGCCGCCGCCAAGAAGTGCGCCGCGCAAGCGTCATGCACCGACGCCCAGGACTGCCTCACGGCTTGGATCGACAGCGCGCAGCTGTGAGCGCCCGCGCAGCCTGACCTGACTCCCGAGGTCGATCCCGACTCCTGGTCAACTGACTTCCGGCCGCTCAGGCCAGGGAGAGGCGCTACAGCCCCTCAACAGGGTGAAGCGTCGCGGGGCAGGTGACGCCAAAGCTCCTCGATGCGAGAGCGTGAGATTCGGGATGTCGACCGTCTCGTGGGACAGTATGGTGGGACAATGGAACTCGGCGGGACGACCGCCGAGATTCTCGGTATTAGGTCCGTGGCATTGGCGGGGCAGAGAACAAGACCGAGTAGTTGGCTTGACATGCGTGTGCGATGCATTCAGCAGACGGCGGTGGACGAACCCGAAACGGTGTTCACGGACCTCACGCTCGGCAACATCTACCGGGTCATCGGGATCGAGGCCGCCTCGTATCGGATCATCAACGATGAAGGTCGGCCCTACCTCTACCCGCCCGCGCTCTTCGCGGTCATCGAGAGCGGGACCGATCCCGACTGGGTGACGACCTACGGACCAGACGGGGAACGCTACAGCTACACTCCCGAGCTTGGGCGGCCTGGCTTCTTCGAGGACTTCTTCGCCGACGACCGTGATGCCATCCTGACCTTCCGCCGATACACCGCTCGGATCTTTCGCTCGCCGTAGGCGCTCGGCCGGACCTTCTTCTGAGTTGATTCCTCGCCGCTCCCTCCCGGCTGTCTTCACTTCATGAAGACGCCATCAACGTCCGCGTCTCGACGAACGACCAGACGACCGAGAACCAGCTCCCCGACCTCGAAGCCCAGGCGTCCCGCCGTGGCTTCGGGCGGCACAATCCCCGTGCAGCTCTTCACCGGGGTCTCCGGAGAGAGAAGAGGCCTGCCCTCAACCGAATGATGGCCGACGCCAAGAAGGATCGACTTCAGGGGCCAAGTCCCCCTCACTCCCGTACCTCAGCAGCCTGCTAGTTAATGCTGGCCACCGGGACCGCCGAGTAGCGAAAGTATGCGGCCCTGTACAAATGCAAGAATTGTCGTGTCATTGCTGTCGCTGGCTAGTTCGGCCGATTCGCCATACGCATCACATGCCTCCTCAACTCGTCCGAGGCGCTCGCATGCCATGCCAAGTTCTTGAAAGGCTGACGCCGACCCCTCCTCCCGAACTCTCCGCTTGAACACCTCATACTGTTTGAGGAAGTGCACCTGGGTCAGGTCTTCGTTGCCTTCCGCAGGCGAGCCGTCAGAGCTTTGAAGCCATGGCCGCATAGTTCCGTGCCTGTCTGCCAGATCGATACGATGTCGAGAGTCTGGTGACATCTCATCGTAGACGCGCTTCGCCTCGACCGGATCACCAGCCTGAATCGCGTGGAAGAGTGTCAGTGCGCGATGCATTGACGGTGTCTGTCTTGCGGGGCCGTCGTAGCAACACAGTCGTCGCCATATGGCTTCGGCCTCACGAAGAATGGCCTGAGCGTTCGCATTGCCGCGCTTGACGGCTTCCCCGTACTCGCTCATTCGCTCTACGTAGGCCCGACGATCAACGTCTTCAACGTCTTCTTGATCGCTCATGTCACCTACAAGACAATCTTATTACTTGCATTTTGGCTCTGGAACTCTAATCGGGCTGTGTAAGGCTGTAAGGCTGATGGAGGTGGTGGAGTCATACCTCTTCGCCAAGAGTTCTTGAGTCTTGGCCAGTGCCGTGCGGCATGGACGGCAATCGACAAGCTGCCGCAGCGGCGGAGGCAGCTTGCCCCGCGTCGCGTTGCGACTGACGCCCCCACTTCCGCAGAGGCTCCGGCACGCAGCTAGAGCGAGGTGCGCTCGATACTATCAAGAGATCGAAATCGAACATTGTTCACCCTGTGCTCCTCCAGTAGATTCTTTACAGGAGCGGTAACAAATTTCCAGCCCGCGTATCCTGCGGGCATGAACACATCCGCACCGCTCCAAGTTCTCGGATCAAAGTAGAGTCCCAGCCAGGCCGGGAAATTTCCGCCCGGATAGCTTCGCTCAATCTGAGTGCTTCGACTATTGTCGATGGGTCCACAACGCCCACTAATTCGAAGGAAGTGATACCGATATCGATGATACCTGCCCTCGTCTGTCATCTCGACCGGCACAATGTCCCATCCCGAGAACTTTCCTCGGCGCAAGACATCGGCAACGCGCTCGCTCATCAGGACTGGAACGGCATCCGTCGTCCAGACGATATCCCCAGGCGTAGGCGCCCCCATCGCCCAGGAAGCGCGGATCGGAGTCGCACACTGGCGCTCATTTCGTAATACCGAGACCGACTGCTCCATTCCTTCGAGAGATGCGACGAACGGTTGATCCGAGCATGGGTCTGACAATGCGTACAGATGCTCGAATCCAGGAAACTGCCTAGAAGTGGACCGGGACTTCATGTTGTTACGACAATCTACTTCTAATAGATCAGATTGACCGATTTTGGTCGTGGCTTTGCAGCAATGACGTCCAGCCCCCACCCAACTGTACTCCGATGCGTGTCCGCTGATGGGCTCCTTCTCTCACCACGTCGGCCGCTCGGGAGGCCGCGGTGGAAACGCCATCCAGCCCGAGTTCCTGATCAACTCCAGCTCTTCGGGTCCGACCGGGCGATACAGTGTGGTTATCCTCACGAAATCAGGCTCCTTCGGGATCGTGGGCGGGCGTCTCCGCCGCGATCACGAAGTCATGAGGGATCTGATGAGTCTGCTGGTCTGGTAACGAGCCACTTCTCCGCTTCGAGTTCCCCTGGGCCCATCGAGCGAAGGATATCAACCAGCCGCGCTTCGACGTCGGCCAGAGATGCTTCGAACGCGTGAGGCACCAGCCGTCCGACATCAGCAAGCTCGCTCGCCAAAGTGAGGGCCTCGACAAACTTGGGCGTCGCACCTGCATTCTTCGCCCGAGTTATCACCGCCGGCCCGAAGAGGCGCTCACACGCAAACTCTACGCTCACCGTTCCCGACGCGATCGCTCGACACATTCCCAGTCCCAGCACTGCGACGAATCTTTGGAACTCCTGGTCCCCGCGGGTCACGAATGTCGTGATCATAGGCTCTACTCCGTCCGTCTAGATTAGCTGCTCCAGCGACCAAGACGGACCGCGAAATCGAAGTGACCTGTCGTCCGCATCGAAGTCTCCGCCCGCGGTCTGCGACAGGTTTCCGGAGTGGGCAGTCTCCCGCGCATCGTCGATCCCGTCGGTCGACTCCGCCAGCTCACCGCGACCAACCACGAGTTTCGAGAATACGGACGATGTCGGGCTCGTTCTCCGCGTCGTTGATCGCGAGAATTGCCTCGCGAAGCCGGCCATCGGCAATGCCCTCCGTCGCATCCCGGAGTTGTGCTGCCGGGGTTTCGGAGAGTCTCAGCGCAAGCGCAGCGCCGATTCGCTGGTCGGCCGTCGCGCTCGGACTGACGACGATCGCGGCGGCCACGTCCACAACCAGCGCGCCTCTTCTGTAGTCGCCAACATTGACCGCCGTTCGCACGCGCTCACTCCAGTCCGCAGGCGTGCGACCTTCGCGCTCGTACGCGCGAAGGCGTGATGGCGGCACCTCGTTCTCGTTCTCGGATGCTCTGAGCAGTCCAACGACAGCGTCTCGTCGCTCAGGGTCGAGGAGGAGGCCACCGAGCCCGCCGCGCAGCGCCGTCTCGACTGCCAGTCCGACGCGCGCGATGTCGAGATCCCTTCGCACCAGGAACTCTCGGTGCAGCCCTCGCTCGACCTCAATCCCATCGCAGCCGACGGTAACCTTCCCCGCTGCGCAGACCGCCTTTAGAGATTCGTGAACGAGGAGGGCCACCATCGCCGAGGCGGGTATGCCATAGAGGTATGCGAGCAGGCGTTCTACTGGTAGCGCCGTTCCCACGAGCGCGACGAAGGCAAGTCCGGTCGCGTACGAGATCGCACCGAGAACGAGATGAAGCAAGCGTCGCTCCGGCAAGGCGAGAGAGACCGACACTCGGCGTCCGCTCCGTCCGAACCCAAGGAGCTCGACGAGTCGTGCCGCAGTGGCGTCGTCCGGCGCCTGCAACGACAGCATGTCGCCGTCCCTGCGGCTGACCGACTTCAGCGCGCGCAGGCGTGGTCGAAGTCCAATCTCGACGAAGGGTCGCGTGGCTCCGCTTGCCGAGCGCCGTACCACGAGAGCGGAAGCGATCTCGTCCGCCGCGAAGCTGCGAGCCCGCTTCCCCCACGTTGCATCCAAGCCGTGGGATCCTGCTGAGACCGTGCCAGGCACACGGCGGCGCCCCAGCGAGAGAGTGTAGCTCGTGACGAAGAGCGCGGCGGCGATCACGCTCAAGAGCGCGACGCATGCGGGCGTGGCCTCGTCCAGCAGTAGCCGACCCACGCCGGCCATCTCGAACGCGAGGACGAGAAGCGCCTTCGCGATCGTCGAGGCCACCCGCGCGGCCTCGAGTCTCGTGTACGCGACGACCTCGCTCGCAAAGTGCAGCTCTTGCTCGATGCCAGCGTCCGCCACTCGTATCGAGCGCCCCACCTGACCACGAAGCGTAGCACCAGAGCTTGGCGCGAGCTCGACGCCGGCGAGCCTTACGGACTCCGTCAGCGAGCAGAAGACGGCCGTGACCTCGCGGTCCCGCGCTGCGAGCGAGAGCCGATACGAGTCCCGCGCCTCCGCGGAGCCGGCGGCGTCACCCAACGAGGGGCGCAGTTCACGAGCTTCCCACGAGAAGTGACCGAAGTTGAGCTGGTAGGGACCTCACCTCGCGACCGTCGGAGATTGCTCAAGTGGAAGAAGAAGGGGACACCGGAAGCGCCGCCGGCCGGACGACATGTCTGGTGGCGCTCGGTTCGATGGTGAGGCGCAGGCGAGCACCGCTCAGCGCTCGCCACGACCGGATACGACGGCCGCTCCGGATCGAGGATCCTCGGGGTCTCCTCTAGATCACCGGCTTCAACACGAGCGGCGACACCTTCCGGCACTTCGCCAGTGAACGATGCACGCGCCGTCTCCGATTCATTGGGTAGGGCGGAACGAGCTCGCATCCTCGTCCCTCGGGTGAGCGCGAAATAGGGGAAATCCCGTATGTACCCCTCGTGCAGTTGTGGCATCCTCGATGAGAATGCCGTTGGTTTGGCGCGCACTCGGAGATGACATGATGGCGGGTGGGGTGATGAACAGACTGGGCGGGTTGTCGGGCAAGCTTCGGCGTTTCGGTTTCCTCGCGACACTCTGCGTCGCTGCCTGCGCCAGCGGCGCCGATGGCGATTCCGAGCGAGCGACCGAGCCGCTGGGCTCCGTCTCACAGCGGCTGACCCACACGCTGCTTCACATTTTTGCCGGGCCCACCGCCGACGGCGCAGTGCCCATCTACGGTGAGCCGATCTTGTCGGGCTCGACCCTCTACGGGATGACCAACCAAGGCGGCGCGTCGGACCTGGGCACCGTGTTCAAGGTGAACACGGACGGGACGGGCTACGCGCTCCTGCGCTCCTTCGCCGGAGGCGCCGCGGATGGGAGTTCCCCCCAAGGCTCCCTGGCGGTATCGGGCTCGACCCTCTACGGGATGACCTACCTAGGCGGCGCGTCGAACCTGGGCACCGTGTTCAAGGTGAACACAGACGGGACGGGCTACGTGCTCCTGCGCTCCTTCGCCGGAGGCACCGCGGATGGGGGTTACCCCTACGGCTCCCTGGCGGTATCGGGCTCGACCCTCTACGGGATGACCTACCTAGGCGGCGCGTCGAACCTGGGCACCGTGTTCAAGGTGAACACAGACGGGACGGGCTACGCGCTCCTGCGCTCCTTCGCCGGAGGCACCGCGGACGGGCGTTACCCCTACGGCTCCCTGGTGCTATCGGGCTCGACCCTCTACGGGATGACCATTGGCGGCGGAGCGTCGAGCGTGGGCACCGTGTTCAAGGTGAACACGGACGGGACGGGCTACGCGCTCCTGCGCTCCTTCGCCGGAGGCACCGCGGATGGGCGTTCCCCCTACGGCTCCCTGGCGGTATCGGGCTCGACCCTCTACGGGATGACCAACCAAGGCGGCGCGTCGGACCGGGGCACCGTGTTCAAGGTGAACACGGACGGGACGGGCTACGCGCTCCTGCGCTCCTTCGCCGGAGGCGCCGCGGATGGGCGTTCCCCCTACGGCTCCCTGGCGGTATCGGGCTCGACCCTCTATGGGATGACCAACCAAGGCGGCGCGTTTAACCTGGGCACCGTGTTCAAGGTGAACACGGACGGGACGGGCTACGCGCTCCTGCGCTCCTTCGCTGGAGGCACCGCGGATGGGGGTTCCCCCCTAAGCTCCCTGGCGGTATCGGACTCGACCCTCTACGGGATGACCCCCCTCGGCGGCGCGTCGGACCGGGGGGGCACCGTGTTCCGGGTCGTCCTCGCGTGTTCCGTCAACGAGCACGTGTCCGCCAATGCGTGCGTGGCGTGCGCGGCGGGCAGCACGCGAACGGCGGGCGACGATCCGGGCGGCGCGAACACGAGCTGCACCGCGACGGTCTGCGGCGCGAACGAATACGTATCGAGCAACGCGTGCGTGGCCTGCGCGCCGGGCAGCACCCGCCCCGCGGGGGATCTCGCGACGGGCGCGAACACGGCCTGCACCGCGACCGTCTGCAGCGAAAACCAGTACGTATCGAGCAACGCGTGCGTGGCCTGCGCGCCGGGCAGCACCCGCCCCGCGGGAGATCTCGCGACGGGCGCGAACACGAGCTGCACCGCGACGGTGTGCGGCGCGAACCAGTATGTCTCGAACCATGCGTGCGTGGCCTGCGCGCCGGGCGGCACGCGGCCCGCGGGAGATCTCGCGACGGGCGCGAACACGGCCTGCACCGCGGCGGTGTGCGGCGCGAACGAGTACGTATCGAGCAACGCGTGCGTGGCCTGCGCGCCGGGCAGCACCCGCCCCGCGGGCGACGTGGCGACGGGCGCCGACACGAGCTGCGCGGCGACCGTGTGCGGGGTGAACGAGTATGTCTCGAACCACGCGTGCGTGGAGTGCGCCGCGGGCGGCACGCGGCCCGCGGGTGATCTGGCGACGGGCGCGAACACGGCCTGCGCGAACACCGTCTGCGGAGTGAACGAGTACGTGTCGAGCCACACCTGCACCGCGTGCGCTCCTGGCAGCACGCGCGCGGCGGGCGACCTTGCAACGGGCGCCGACACGACGTGCGCCGCGACGCTGTGCGCGGCGAACGAGCACGTGTCGAGCAACGCGTGTGTCCCGTGCGCTCCTGGCAGCACGCGCGCGGCGGGCGACGTCGCGACGGGCGCCGACACGGCCTGCGCGACCACGGTCTGCGCGGCGAACGAGCACGTCGTGAGCCACGCGTGCGTGGCGTGCGCTGCGGGGACGACCCGTCCCGCGGGCGACGTGGCGACCGGAGCGGACACCGCGTGCAGCGGCTCGTCGACCGACAGCGGTGCGCCTTCCGGGGGCGATGCCGGCTCGACGAGCAACCCGGGCGTCGACGCGTCGGCCTCTTCCTCTTCGGGTTCGGGAGGGAGCGACGCATCGATGGCTCCGACGTCCGGCGCTCCGGAAGACGACTCGGGCTGCAGCGTCGGCCGAACCGGCACGGGCCGTCCGACGACCGCGGGCTTCGGCGCGCTCGGCGCGCTCGTGCTCGTCGGTCTCCGCCGCCGACGACGCGCGGCGGCGTGACGAGTCTCGCGCTCGGCGCTCGGAGCCGCCGCGCTCACCCAACCAGAGCGTCGATCGACGTTGCGGCGAAGAAGCCCATGCTGACGTAGGCGTTGCAGTCGAAGAACGCCTTCGGGATCTTCGCGAGGTCGGCCTCGCCGCCCTTGCCGCGGACGAGGCGGTGCTCGACGACGAGGATCGCCGCGACGAGCGCGACGCCGCCGAGGAAGACCGGCCCGCGATGGAGCGTGAGCGCGGTGCCGACGAGGCAGCCGATCGTGACGACGTGCGCGACCGCCGCGAGGAGCATCGAGCGGCGCGCGCCGAAGCGCGCCGGGACCGAGCGGAGGCCTTCGTTCCGATCGAACGCCTCGTCCTGCAGCGCGTAGAGCACGTCGAAGCCGAAGAGCCACGTGACGACGGCCACCATGAGCAGCACGATCCCGAGGTTCGGCGCCGCGCCGGCCGCGATCCACGCGCCGCCCGGCGCGAGCGCGAGCGCGAGGCCGAGCCACGCGTGCGCGGCCCAGGTGAAGCGCTTCGCGAGCGAGTAGCCGAGGAGCACGACGAGCACCGGCGGCGCGAGGACCGCCGGCCAGAAGCCGAGCGTCGCGGCGATGAGGCAGAACGCGAGGCCCGAGCCGAGCGCCAGCGCGAGCGCCTCGCGCGGCGAAGTGCGGCCGGCGGGGACGGGGCGTCCCTTGGTGCGCGGGTTCTTCGCATCGACGTCGCGATCGGCCCACCGGTTGAACGCCATCGCGCTCGTGCGCGCGGCGACCATGCAGCCGAGCATCGCGAGCAGGCGGAGCGGCGTCAGCGGGACGTGCGGCTCCTTCAACGCCAGCACGAGCGCGCTCGCGGCGAACGGAAGCGCGAAGATCGTGTGCGAGAACGTGACGAGCTCTCCCCAGCGACGCAGACGCGCGAGCATCAGGACATCTCCTTTCGAGCCGACGGCTCACCCGCCGGCGGAGCCAACGAAGCCAGCTCCTCCGCCGAACGCAGCGCGCGCCGGGCGAGCTCGCGGCGTGGCGCGCGGAGGTTGGCGAGCAAGAACGCCGCGGGATCGCCGGCGACGGCGCCCTCGACGGCGAACACGCCGGGCCGCGCACCGCGCGCGAGCCGCCCCAGATCGTCCCGCCCGAGCGCGCGGGCGCCGTTCCAGGTCGCCATCTTCACGAGCTCCCACTTCGCGACGCCGGGGAAGCGATCCGCGAGCGCGCGCGCCTCGGCGAGGACGTCGAGCGACGCATTCGAAGCGAGCGAGTCCGTGCCGAGCGCGGGCTCGATCCCGGCGGCGAGCACCGCGAGGAGCGGCGGCAGGCGGCCCTCGATGTACAGGTTCGAGCGCGGGCAGAGGACGACCGGAGCGCCGCCCGCGGCGACGCGCGCGAGCTCGTCGGGACGCGCGTCGGCGAGGTGGACGAGGACGACGTGCGGGCGGAGCGCCCCGACGTCCGCGGCGAGATCGAAGAGCGGGCGCTTCGGCCACTCGGGGCGCTGCTTGAACCGCGTCGCGAACCACTCGGGCACCGGGCCCTCGCCGTGCTCCACGGCGCGGCGCTCGGCGGCGTGTTCGGCGAGGTGGAGGCTCGTGCGGACGCCGCGGCGCTCGGCCGAGTCCAGGAGCGCGCGCGCCGCGTCGGGGTGGAGCGTGAAGAGCGTGTGCGGCGCAGGCGCGTACGACACGTCCGCGCCGGGCCACGACGGGACGCGCTCCTCGAGCTCGGCGCGGAGGCCGTCGATGCGCCGGAGGACGACGTCGCGGTCCATCCCGAGGACCTCGTGGAAGACCGCGCCGCCGATCCCGCGACGCGCGAGCGCCGCGACGGCGGTAAGCGAGTTCGTGACGTCGCCGACGGCGACGGTCGCGGAGGCAGCGAGGTCGGCGGCCGCGCGCTCGATCGCCTCGGCGTCCTCGTCGGGGAGCGTCTCGCTCCGCGTCGTGACGAGACGGTCGACCCACGGCACGAAGCCGTGACCGCCGGCGATCTTGCCGCGCATCGACGAGAGCTCGACGTGCGTGTGCGCGTTCACGAGCCCGGGGAACACGACGCCGCGCACGCGCTCCGGCGTGGGCCCGGCGTGGCGCGGCAGGACCTCGGCGGCCGCGCCCACCTCGACGATCGCGCCGCGCGCGTCCACGACGACCGCGCCGTCCGCGATCGGCGGCGCGTCCCCCGGCAGGACATGATCGGCGTGGAGGACGCGGACGGACATGGCTGTCGGCGGTCAGGCCGGCTCCGTCAGCCAGTCGTAGCGGACGTTGCGGCGCGTCGCCTTGAAGCCAGCGTCGTGGATCCGCTTCTCGATCGCCTCGGCGCCGATGCGGAAGGTCGTGCCGGCGCTCGAGACCACGTTCTCCTCGAACATGACGCTGCCGAAGTCGTCGGCGCCGAAGCGGAGCGCCACCTGACCGACGGCCGGGCCCTGCGTGACCCAGGACGCGCCGACGTGATCGACGTTGTCGAGCATCAGCCGCGCGACCGCCTGCATCCGGAGGTAGAGGTGCGTGCCGTTGTCGCCGGGCGCGAGGTGCGTGCCGCTCTCGTGCTGGTAGTCCCAGCAGAAGAACGCCGTGAAGCCGCCGGTCTCGTCCTGCAGATCGCGGATCTTCACGAGGTGCTGGACGCGCTCCTCGGGCGTGTCGATCGTGCCGTACATCATCGTCGCGCTCGAGCGGAGGCCCATGTGGTGCGCGACGCGCATGACGTCGAGCCACTCGGAGCTCGTGCACTTCGTCTTCGCGATCTTCCTGCGAACCCGGTCGACGAGGATCTCCGCGCCGCCGCCCGGCACCGAGTCGAGCCCCGCGGCGTTCAGGCGCTCGAGGACCCGGCGGACGCTGATGCCCTCGAGGCGCGACAGGTGGATGATCTCCTCCGGCGAGAGCGCGTGCAGGCCGAGCCCGTACTCCTTCTTCATCCAGCGGAAGAGGTCCTCGTACCACTCGATGCGGAGATCCGGATTGAGGCCGCCCTGGAGGAGGATCTGCACGCCGCCGGCGTCGACGACCTCCTTTAGCTTCTGGCCGAGGACCTCGCGCGAGAGCACGTAGCCCTCGGGGTGGCCGACGGGGCGATAGAACGCGCAGAAGCGGCAGCTCGTCGTGCAGACGTTCGTGTAGTTGACGTTGCGGTCGACGATGTACGTGACGACGCCCTTCGGGTGCTTCCGCCGGCGCACCGCGTCCGCGGCGAGGCCGAGCTCGAAGAAGCTCCCCTCGCGGAGAAGCCGCACGCCGTCGGCGCCCGACAGGCGCTCGCCGTCCGCGGCGCGGGAGAGCAGCGTGTCGAGCGACGGCCTCGACGAGGCGACGCGCGGCTCCTCGAAGCTCGGCGTCGCGGCGGGCAGGAGCCCCGCCTTCGCGCCCTCCTGCCAGAAGCGCTGGAGGCCGGCGAGCTCCTCGTCGCCGAGGTCGTAGCGGATCGACTCGGTGAGGTACGCGCGGAGCGACGCCTCGGAGAGCCCCGAGCGCGCCGCGTGCTCGGCGGCGATCTGATCGACGCGCGCGAGCCCCTTCTGCTTCGCGATCCGGAAGAGGTCCTCCTGCTCGCGCGAGACGGCGTCGGGGCGCGCGAACCACGCCGCGAAGACGAACGGCAGCTGGGTCCACTCGAACCAGTCCTCCGCGAGGTCGAGCCGGTGCGGGTACCGATCCTCGAGATCGAGCGCGGGATCGCCGATGATGAGCGCGCCGGTGCGGTCGCCGATCGACGCGACGGCCGCCGCGGGCGAAGCGCCGAAGAGCTTCGGCGCGAGCTTGCGCCGCGCGAGGAGGAGCCGCGTGAGGACGACGCTCGTACGCGAGGAGAGGTCGAGCGCGATCGCGTCGAGCTCGTGGATCGGCCGCTCGGCGACGATCGCGACGCTCCGCACCTTGCCGCGCGCGCCGATCGCCATGTTGCGGAGGAGCCGGAGCTCTCCCATCGTCGCGGCGGCGGCGACCGGGAGGAGGCCGACGTCGGCCTCGTCCTCGGCGAGCGCGCGCGCGAGCTCGCTCGGCGGCGCGAGCCGGAGCTCGATCGGCGCGATCGACCCCGGCGCGCCCGAGATCCGTCCGCCCGAGGTCGACGCCGCGCCTCCCGACGAGGCCGGCGCGCCAGACTCCGCGCGCATCGACTCAGCGCGCATCGATTCCCACAGTGGACGCGCGTTGAGGTACTCGACCCCGATGACCCGGAGCGGGCTCACGACACCACCTCCAGGCTGCGCTTGCCGCCGGGCCGGACCCGGTCCTTCACCTTCATCGAGGCCTCCGGCGCGCTCGCTTTTTCATGCTCGCGCACGACGTTGTAGAGCGTGTCGCGCTCGATCGGGGTGCGCCCCGCCTCGCGGATGAGCCGCACGAGATCGTCGTAGCGGAGCGCGCCCGGCGAGCTCGTCCCGGCGGCCTTGTAGATCGTCTCGTGGACGATCGTCCCGTCGATGTCGTCGGCGCCGAAGCGGAGCGCGATCTGCGCGACGTCCGGCGTCAAGCTGACCCAGTAGGCCTTGAGGTGGTCGACGTTGTCGAGGAGGAGCCGGCTCACGGCGAGCGTGCGGAGATCGTCGACGGCGGTCGGCGCGGGGAGGTTCTTCATGCCGTTGCCGTCCGGGTGGAACGCGAGCGGGATGAACGCCTGGAACCCCTTCGTCTCGTCCTGCAGCGCGCGGACGCGCAGGATGTGATCGACGCGGTGGGCGAACGTCTCGATGTGACCGTAGAGCATCGTCACGTTGGTGCGCATGCCCATGCCGTGCGCGACGCGGTGCACCTCGAGGTACTCGTCGGCGGTCGCCTTGTCGTGGGAGATGCGCTTTCGCACGTCCTCGTCGAAGATCTCGGCGCCGCCGCCGGGCAGGCTGTCGAGCCCCGCCGCGCGAAGGCGCTCGAGCACCTCGCGGTACGTCATCTTGTAGTGCTGCGCGAAGAAGTGGATCTCGACGCCGGTGAAGCACTTGAGGTGCACCTTCGGATCGATGCGCTTGTACCCGGCGAGGAGCTCCTCGTAGTACGAGAACGGCAGGCCCGGGTGGAGGCCGTTGACGACGTGCACCTCCGTCGGAGGATCGTCCTTCCTGTCCTCGAGCGCCTTCCACGCCTCCTCGAGGGTCATCGTGTGCGCGCCCGGCATGTGCTCCTCGAGCTTCGCGAAGGAGCAGAACAGGCACGACGCGACGCAGACGTTCGTGACCTCGACGCGCATGTTGCGGTTGAAGTACGTGCGGTCGCCGTGGAGCTTCTCGCGCACCTCGTTGGCGAGCTGGCCGACGGCGAGCAGATCCGGCTCGTGGAAGAGCGCGACGCCGTCGTCGAACGTCAGGCGCTCGCCGCGGCGGACCTTCTGGCGAATCGTCTCAAGCATGAGCGGCCTCCCGTTCGCCGGACGCGGCCGACACGCGGGCGGCGGTCTCGTCCGTAAATTCGCACGTTCGGCCCGCGTTGCGGACGAGCGCGGCGATCTCGCGGCGCTTCAGCGCGCTCGCGGCGACCATCCCCTGCCCCTTCACCTTCTTGAGCTCGTCGTCGGCGATGAGGTCGCCGCTCTTGCGCGTGATCGGCCCGGTCAGGTCCGTCGCGCCGAACCCGAGCGCCACCTGCGCGAGCTCGAGGCCCTGCTCGCCCCAGTCCACGCCGACGCGGCCGCCGACCGGTCCGGTGATGCGCGCGACGGCCACGGCGCGGAGCAGCTCGAGCTCGCTCGCCGCGCCGCGGATCCACGCGACGTCGCTCGACGCCGTGGGGTGAACGCGCACGACGTCGCCGCCCTCGGAGACGCGGACCACGTCCGCCACCGCGCCGAGCGCGAGCAGATCGATCTCCCCGAGCGACGCCACGAGCGCGTGGACCGCGCCGAGATCGCCGCGCGCGCGCGCAGGGACGACGTCGGCGAGACCGGCGCGTGCGATGGCCTCTTCCACGAAGCGCGTCATGATCGGCCTTCCTTCTTCACTCCCGACGTCTCCTGTTCCGACGGCCCCCAGCGCTTCACCAGATCGTGCTCGAGCCCGAGGTGATCGAGCACGCGACCGACGACCGTGTCGAGCAGCTGGTCGACGCCCTCGGGCTTGCCGTAGAACGACGGCATCGCCGGGAGGATCGTCGCGCCGACGCGCGCGAGCGCGGTCAGGTTCTCGAGGTGGATGACCGAAAGCGGCGTCTCGCGCGGCACCACGACGAGGGTGCGCCGCTCCTTGATCATGACGTCGGCCGCGCGCGTGAGCAGCGTGTCGGAGATCCCGTGCGCGACGCGGGCGCACGTGCCCATCGAGCACGGGACGATCGCCATGGCGTCCCAGCCGGCGCTCCCGCTGGCGAACGGCGCCTTGTAGTCGCGCATCCCGTAGACCGGCAGATCGATCGCCTCGCGCAGATCGCCGCCGCACTCGAGCGCCCAGACCTCGGGCGCCGTGGCGGAGAGGCAGACGCCGACCTCGACGTCGCCGGCGCCCCGGACGCGGGCCGAGAGGTACGAGAGCAGCCGGCGCGCGTACGGCGCCCCGCTCGCGCCAGTGATCCCGACGACGATCTTCTTCTTGCGGCTCACTGGGCGGCCTCCTCGCGGGCGTGTGCCCGCGCGCGCACGATCGACGCCATGCCGAGCGTGAGGTCGACGCCGTCGACGGCCCCGAAGCCCTCCTCTTCGAGCATGCGCTCGTAGGCCTCGCGCGTGACGAAGCCTTCCATGCTCTCGGCGAGGTACTCGTACGCCTCGCGATCCTTCGCGAGCGTCGCACCGAGGACGGGCAGCGCGTAGCGAAGGCCCGCGCCGTGCACGAGCCGCGAGGTCGCCCCGCGCGGACGGAACAGCTCCAGCGTGACGAAGCTGCCGCGCGGATCGAGCACGCGCCGCACCTCACGGAGCCCGCGCCGGAGATCGGCGAGGTTTCGCACGCCGAACCCGCAGACGACGGCGTCGAACGAGCCGTCCTCGAACGGCAGCGCGAGCGCGTCGCCGGCCACGCACTCGACGTGGCGCACCTTCGCGCGACCGAGCGCGAGCATCTTCTCCGACGCGTCGCACGCGACGACGTGCGCCTCGGGGAACGCCTCTTCGATCAGCGCGGCGAGGTCGAGGGTCCCGGCGCACAGATCGAGCACACGCGGCCGCGTGCGCCCCTCGATCGCCGGCCGGAGCATCTCGACGGCGCGCGCGCGCCAGCGGCGATCGATGCCGAGCGACATCACGCGGTTCACGCGGTCGTAGGTGGGCGCGATCCGGTCGAACATCTCGCGGTTGCCGTCGGCGTGGGCCGCCGGAGCCGCCGCGCGACGCGCGAGCTCGGCCTCGACCTTGGGCGACGCCCCACGCGATGCGCGCGCGTCGCCGAGCGGGATCCCGAGCTCCGACCACATCGCGTCGACGCGCGCCTTGATCGCGTCGCTCTGGGTGCAGACCTCCGGCCAGTCACGCTTGTAGCCCTCCTCGGGCCACTTCTTCGTGCCGTCGATCGCCATCTTGCCGCCCCACAGCGCCTGGCTGGCGCCGTGGTCGAGCTGATCGACCGGGCCGTCGACCATCGAGACGTCGCGCTTCGGATCGAGGTTCGCGAGGAGCCGCCACGCCACCTCGGCCGTGTTCTGCACGTCGACGTCCTCGTCGACGACGCACACGACCTTGGTGAACGACATCTGCCCCGCGCCCCAGAGGCCGTGCGCGATGCGCGTGGCGTGGAACGGGTACTGCTTCTTGATCGAGACGATCGCGAGGTTGTGGAACGCGCCCTCGACCGGGAGGTTCATGTCGACCACCTCCGGGAACATCATCCGGAGGAGCGGGAGGAAGAGGCGCTCGGTCGCCTTGCCGAGCCACGCGTCCTCCATCGGCGGCGGCCCGACGAGCGTCGACGGGTAGATCGCGTCGCGACGGTGGGTGACGCAGGTGACGTGGAAGCGCGGGAAGCCGTCGACCGGCGTGTAGTAGCCGGTGTGATCGCCGAACGGCCCTTCGTCGAAGAGCGGCTCGCTCGGATCGACGTAGCCCTCGAGGACGAAGTCGGCGCACGCCGGCACCTCGAGGTCGACCGTCTTGCAGCGCACGTGCTCGACCGAGCGCCCGCGGAGGAAGCCCGCGAACATCCACTCGTCGATCCCGTCGGGGAGCGGCGCCGTCGCGGCGTAGGTCAGCGCGGGATCGCCGCCGAAGGCGACCGCGACCTCGAGCCGCTTGCCGAGCTCCTTCGCGCGGCGAAAATGCCGCGCGCCGGTCTTGTGGATCTGCCAGTGCATCGCGGTCGTTTGCCGATCGATGCGCTGCATCCGGTACATGCCGATGTTCCGCGCGCCAGTGTCGGGATCGCGCGTGATGACGTTCGGCAGCGTGAAGAACGGGCCGCCGTCTTTCGGCCAGGTCGTCATCACGGGCAGCGCGTCGAGATCGACGGCGTCGCCTTCGAGCACGATCTCCTGGCACGGCGCGCGCGACGCCTTGCGCGGCACCGCGTGGCCGAGGGCCGGGAGCTTCCGCGCCATCTCGGCGAGCTCGCGCGCGCTCCCCGGCGCCTTCGTGTGCACGAGCTCCGCGATCGCGCGCGCGTGCTCCTCGAGGTCCTCGACGCCGAGCGCCAGCGACATCCGCCGCCGCGATCCGAACGCGTTGATGAGGAGAGGGAAGCGCGAGCCGGTCTGGCTCGTCCCGGCCGGGCCGCGCGTCCCCTTCGGGCGCTCGAAGAGGAGCGCCGGGCCGCCGGCCTTCATCGCCCGATCGGCGATCTCGGCGATCTCGAGGTAGGGATCGACCTCGCGTCGAATGCGCACGAGCTCGCCCTCGCGCTCGAGGGTATCCACGAAGGCGCTCAAGCCGTCGTACATCGCGCTTTTCCTTGCGGTTCTGAGGGGCTCGGAACTTTCAAAATCTTTTGAAGGTTCTTATAGGCCGCATCGCCGAGGCGTCAAGAGGCCGCGATTCTGCAGGGGATCCCGTGTCCTCGCGGCGCCGCGCGCCTTACCTTGGGAGGGCCATGAAGCCCGGCGACCATCCCGAGTTCTTCCGCTTCCCGGCGCCCGAAGGGCGCTCGCGCGAGAGCACCCTCCGGCTCGACGGCGAGGGCCGCTTCCACCACGACGACGCGCCCGTCGATCACCCGAAGCTCGCCGCCGCGCTCCACACGTGGATCGCGCGCCACCCCGACGACGGCCGCTTCATCCTCACGAACGGCTACGACTGGACGTACTTCACCGTCGACGACGTCCCGTTCTTCGTCCGCAGCGTCCGGGCCGAGGGCAGCGACGCCGACGCGTCCGAGGGGGACGCAATCCTCGTCTTGAGCGACGGCAGCGAGGAGCCGCTCGATCCGGGCACGCTCCGCGTCGGTCCGCGCGGCGATCTCTACCTGGCGGTGAAGCCGGGTGCGGACGGCGGCCCGTTCGACGCGAAGATGACCCGCTTCGCCCAGAACCAGCTCGCCCCATTCCTCTCCGAAGAGGGCGGCGCTCCCGTCCTCGCGACGAAGCGCGGACGCATCCGCCTCCCCGGCTGACCCGAAGCCGAGCCTCGATCCCCCGCTCATCGCCTGCCCTCTCCAGGGCGCCGCGGAGCCCCGGAAATGAGCGCCATATCAAGCGATTGACCTACTAAATTTCGCGCATTCGGCTAGGATGCGCGCCGCCATGCGTGTCCTCGTTGCAGACAAGCTTCACCCGCGCGCAGTCGAAGAGCTGCGGACCCTTCCCGTCGACGTGCTCTACGAGCCGGAGGTCACGAAGGAGACGCTCGAGTCGAAGATCCCCGGGGTCGGCATCCTCATCGTCCGCTCCAAGGAGGTCACGCGCAAGGCCATCGAGAGCGCGCGCCAGCTCAACCTCATCGTCCGCGCCGGCGCCGAGACGAGCAAGATCGACGTCAAGGCCGCGAGCGAGCGTGGCATCTACGTCGCCAACTGCCCCGGCAAGAACTCGTCGGCCGTGGCCGAGCTCGTCTTCGGGCTCATGGTCGCCCTCGACCGCCGGATCCCGGACGCCGTCGCCTCGCTCCGGAGCGGCAAGTGGGAGCGGCTCGAGTACGGCAAGGCCGAGGGTCTCCTCGGCAAGACGATCGGCATCGCCGGCCTCGGCGCGATCGGCCGCGACGTCGCCTCACGCGCGCGGGCCTTCGGCCTCCAGCCGATCGCGTGGAGCAAGAACCTCACGCAGGCGCGCGCCGCGGAGCTCGGCGTGGGCTTCTGCGCCTCGCTCGAGGAGCTGGCGTCGAAGTCCGACATCCTCACTGTGCACCTCGCGCTCAACGAGCGGACGCGCCAGTGCGTCAGCCGCAAGATCTTCGATCTCATGCCGAAGCGCGCGATGTTCATCAACTGCGCGCGCCCCGACCTCGTCGACTACGAGGCCATGCAGGCGGCGATCAAGGACCGCGGCCTCCGCGTCGGCATCGACGTGATCCCGAACGAGCCGCGCGGAACGAAGGAGGTCTCCCCCGACCTCTTCACGCTCACCACGCCGAGCGCGACGGGCGGCTTCCTCTACGCCACGCCGCACATCGCGGCCTCGACCGACCAGGCGCAGCTCGCGATCGCGGCCGAGACGGTGCGCGTCGTTCGCTCGTTCTTGCTCGAGGGCACCGTGCCGAACGTGCAGAACGTGATGAACCTCTCGAACGCGCGCTTCCAGATGGTCATCCGGATGCTCGACAAGGTCGGCACGCTCGCGAACGTGCTCGCCGTCATCAAGCGGCACGGCATCAACGTCGAAGAAGTCACCAACACCGTCTTCGAAGGCGGCGGCGCCTCGTGCGCGAAGCTCCGCGTCGTCTCGCGCCCGAGCGAGGCGTGCTTCGCCGAGATCCGCGCATTCGAAGAGGTCCTGCACGTCGACATCGTCCCGCTGCCGAACCTGGCCTGACGATGCGGCTAGGCGGGCGGGTCGTCCTTGCCGTCGCCGCTCTGTCGGCGCTGGTCGCCACCGGGTGCTCCGAAAAGAGCGCCGCGGCGACGCCCGATGCCGCCGCGCTGCTCAAGACCGTGCTCGACGCCGGCGACGACGGGGCCGCGGCACGCGCCTCCGACGACGACACGCTGAACGACACGGCGATCCCGGCGTCGAGCGGCCAGGATCTCGAAGCGCGGATGCGGCACCTCCTCGAGGCCATCGCCCAGGACAACCCCGACCTCGCGAGCGACGCGCTCTTTCCGCGCGACGCCTACATGCTCGTCCGAGACTCGACCGATCCGGCGAAGGCCTGGGAGAAGAAGGTCTCGAACGGCTTCCGCCGCTCCGTCGAGCGAACGCACAAGCGCATGAAGGGCGTGGAGCGCGCCCGCTTCGTGTCCTTCGAGCTCGGTCGCTCGATCGTCCAGATCACGCCGAAGAAGAGGGACTTCAAAAAGCCCCTCTGGCGGGTGAAGCACTCGAAGCTCTCGTTCTCGATCGACGGCAAGACGCGCCACCTCGACATCGCCGAGATGACCGCCTGGCGCGGCGCCTGGTACGTCACGCGCCTCCGGTGAGACGCGTCGGCTCTGGGGCGGAAGGCTGACGCTCGCGAGGCCCGACCGCCGGCGAGACCGACCGCGCAATTCACACGGCTCGCCGCTCGCCGTGACGCGCCGCGGACGGCGTTGCACCGGGCGAGCCACTTTGGCGCTTCGTGCTCCAGGCTCGCACACCGGAGATCGCAGAAACTCGGCGCAATGCGCGGCACACGGTTTGCCCTTATGCTCGGCACAGGAGATCGCTCGATGACTTTGCTCGCTCTCAACGTACGCGTGCCTTTCGCCTGCGCCGCGCTGTGGCTCGCCGCGTGCGCCACGTCGACGATCGACGACCGCGTGGGCGGCGAACCGAACGGCGGCACCGGAACCGGGAGCGGCGCGAGCCAGGCCTGCCTCGACTTCTGCGGGCAGCTGGGCGGCGTATGCGGAGCGCGCTGCGACCACGGGTGCACGCAGCCCGCGTGCGGCTCGGTCGACACGTCGAAGGAGCTGATCGGCCTCTCTTGCACCGACGACAGCCTCAACTTCTTCTTTCGCGAGGGCGGCAGCTCGGGCTGCGGGATCCCCGGCGGCAACTCGTCCCCTGCCCGGCCTCCGCGCGGGACCGCCGCGAACGCCAAGCGCGCGTTCCTCACGAGCGTCACCTACAACGCGAACCTGAAGAAGGGCGGCGGCGCCGCGAACGGGCTCGCCGGCGCCGACAAGCTGTGTACCGAGGTCGCCGCCTCGGCGGAGCTCGGCGGGACGTGGCGCGCCTGGTTGAGCGACTCGTCGACCGACGCCATCGACCGCATCGAAGACGCGTCGCCCTGGTACAACACGGATCGAAGCGCCGTCCTGTTCCCGAACAAGGCGTCGCTCGGCACGAAGCCGTACGACACGTTCGGTACGCTCCTCCTCGACGAGCGCGGGACGCGCTTCTCGTCGGGCGCCACGATGTACGCGTGGACCGGCACCGAAGGCGGCGGCCGAGGTGCACAATACAACTGTACGGACTGGACGACCGAAGGCTTCAGCCTGGACGTCGGCGAGTACATGACGGCGTCGTACGCCGCCGGGTGGAACAACGGGACGATCCAGGAGTGCGGCCGCAAGGCGGGCCTCTTCTGCCTCGAGCAACCGTAGTCACGCGCGCGCCGCGAGCGCTTTCCGGACGCGCCGCAGCGCCTCTTCGGCGTCGGCGGTCGGCTCGACCGGCGGCGACAGGAGCGACTCGAGCTCGAACACGAGGAGCAGCTCGGCGAGGACGCGCCCGCGCTCGGCTCGCTTGGTTCGCTCGAAGCTCCCCTGCGCGACGAGCTCGACGAGCTCCGCGAGCGCGCGCGACGTCCCGAGCCTCGGGCCCGAGCCCGCGGCGGGACGAGCCGGCCAGGCGCGGCGGCCGACGGAGCCGTCGCGGCGCGAGACGAGCAGGCCGACGACCTCGCCGATCGACGGCGCGTGCTTGGACGGGCGGCGCGCGTCGAGCGCCGTCCCGAGCCGCAGCCTGAGGGCATCGAGCGCCTGCGGCGTCCGCGGCTCCTCGAACTGGAGCGGAGCGCCGGTCGCGTCCGTCAACCCGAGCGCGCGGGCCACGGCGGTGGCGAAGGCAGCGACGGCTCGCGGCTCGAGCAACACGAGCGTGAGTATGCCCGATCGCCGTCGACCATGATGCGGTCCCGCCCCGACGCGGCTCCCCCGGTCGAACGATCGAGCTCGAGCCTCCCCGATGTGGGGTCCGGCTCGCTTCCCCGGACACCTCCTCCCCTGGGTGCCCGGGTCGCGACTTCGTGCGTCCGACTCTGTCGGTCGCGCTACGAGACGCTCAGAAGTCCTCTTCTTCCACGACGGGCTGCGGGCCCGGAACGATGTGCGCGATATCCGGATCGACGCCCGCCTCGGCCGGCGGACGGTCGCCCTTCTCCTTCGCGCGCTCCTGCCGCTTCGCGGCCTTCTCACGCTGCTTCTCTTGGCGCTGCCGCTCCTTGAGACGCTTGTTCATGCTCGGGTTTGCCATGCGCTTCTCTCCTCCTAAAGAAGGCGCGACGTCATGAGTCGCGCCGCGCGGTAGTCTCTACTCTCTGTTGTTCGCTAAAAGCGGGCTCCGCGGTAGCGACGGGACCGATGACGCCGCGTCGAATCGCCGGGCATCACCGCCGGCGTCGCAGCTTGCGGCTCGGGGCGCGCGGGCGCCTCTGCCGCGGCCGGCGGAGCGGCGTTCGGGCGCGCGGCGTGAGCGCGGTCCGCGTGGCCGTTCGCGCGGCCTCGGCCGCCGTCGTGACGCTGGCCAGAGCCGTTGCCGCGACCGCCGTCGTGACGCTGGCCAGAGCCGTTGCCGCGACCGCCGTCGTGACGCTGGCCAGAGCCGTTGCCGCGACCCCCAGCGTGCCGCTGGTTCGAGCCGTTGCCGCGGCCGCCGTGCTCGCGGTCCGCGGCGGCAGCGTCACGCTCCGCCGGGTCGAGCGGCCTCGCGGCGACGGTCCCCGCGACCGGGATCGGCTTCTTCACGAAGCGCTCGATGTCGCGGAGGAGCGAGCGCTCCTCGGCGTCGCAGAACGCGATCGCGCGGCCGCTCGCGCCCGCGCGGCCCGTGCGGCCGATGCGGTGCACGTAGCTCTCGGGCACGTTCGGGAGCTCGAAGTTGAAGACGTGCGAGATGCCGTCGACGTCGATGCCGCGCGCCGCGAGATCGGTCGCGACGAGGACAGGGAGGCTGCCGGCGCGGAAGCCCTCGAGCGCCCGCTCGCGCGCGCCCTGCGACTTGTTCCCGTGGATCGCCTCGGCGCGGATGCCACCGCGCGAGAGCTGCTCGGCGAGGCGGTTGGCGCCGTGCTTGGTGCGCGTGAAGACGATCGAGCGGCCCGCGCCCTCTTCGCGGATGAGCCGCTCGAGCAGGTGCCGCTTCTCCGTCTTCGCGACGAAGTAGACGCACTGGTCGACGCGCTCGGCGGTCGTGACCTCGGGGGCGATGTCGACGCGGACCGGATCGGACAGGACGCTCGAGACGAGCCGCGCGATCTCCGTCGGAATGGTGGCCGAGAAGAGCAGCGTCTGCCGCTTCTTCGGGACGGCGGCGACGATGCGCCGGACGTCGTGGATGAAGCCCATGTCGAGCATGCGGTCCGCTTCGTCGAGGACGAGGACCTCCACGCCGTCGAGGCGGACGATGCCTTGCTCCATCAAATCGAGCAGGCGCCCCGGCGTCGCGACGAGGATGTCGGGGCGACGGCGAACCGCTTCTTCCTGCGCGCGCTGACCGACGCCGCCGTAGATGACCGCGTGGCGGAGGCCCACGTGGCGGCCGTACGCGCTGACGCGCTCGTCGATCTGCGCGGCGAGCTCGCGCGTCGGCGCGACGACGAGGGCGCGCACCTTGCCGGTGCACGCCGAGCGAGCGAGGCGCTGGAGGACAGGCAGGACGAACGCGGCCGTCTTGCCGGTGCCCGTCTGGGCGCAGCCGAGCAGATCGCGGCCGTCGAGGACGGGCGCGATGGCGCGCTCCTGGATGGGGGTGGGGCGAACGTAGCCCTCTTGGGCGACGGCGCGGACGAGCTCATGGGTGAGCCCGAGCGCCGCGAAAGTACCGTGTGAAGACGTGGCCCCGGCCGAGGCCGAGGCGCTTTGAAGCTGAGTCACTTTTCTCTGGGTTTCCCGCGGCCCGACCGGCACTCGTCATGACGAATGCGGGCCCTGCCTGCTCTTCCCGTCGAGCCGCGTCGTACAGGAGAGCGCGGCGCAGGTCGCTTTGCCGACCGCGCCACCGCGAGGCGCCGAGGAGTTCCGCGGCCCTCGCCACGCCTTTCCCGGCCGCGTTTCATTCGCGAGAGAAGTTCGTGAGCGAGGGAGATCTAACCCACGGGCGCGCTCGGCGCAAGCCGAGCCGTGATCCGATGCGCAGTGTCTCCGCACGTTCATGCGCGCCTCACGCGCAGGTCTCCCGCGCCGCGGTCACGCTGCGGTGTCGGGGCCCGCGTCTGGGCCCCACGTCTGGCGCCCGCGTCTGGGGGCCCGCGTCTGGGGCCCGCGATCAGTCGGCGTCCTTCGCCGCGCGCTTCACTTCGTCGAGGAGCTGCTCGATGCGATCGCGCGCGTCCTGCCCCTCGTCGTAGACGAAGCGCAGCTCCGGAGCGACGCGGAGCGCGAGGCGCGCCGTCACCGCCTTGCGGAGCCGGCCGCTCGCGCGCTCGAGCGCCTTCTCGGCGTCCTTGCGTCGCGCGTCGAGCTCCGCGCCCTCGGAGGTCGTCGCGATGCGGAAGAACACCTTCGCGAGCCGGAGGTCGGCGCTGATCCACGCGCTGGCGACGACGAGGCCTTCGAGGCGCGGATCGGCGAGCTCGCGGCCGACGAGGCGCGCCACCTCCTGCCGGAGCTGCGCGGCCACACGCACCGAGCGGCTCGCTTCGTTCTTTGCGGCTGCGGCGACGCCGGGGGGCGGCTTCCGCGCGGCCTTCTTCGGTTCACGCTTCATCGTCGCCTCCGTATAGCTCGTCTCCGATCGGAATGAGCTCCGTCGAGCGATCCGCCAGGACGGCGTCCTCCTGGAGCTCTGCCGCCCGCGCCACCTGCTCGAGCACCGAGTCGCAGACGCTGGCCTTGCTCGAGACCACGGCGACGCCGAACACGGCCTTCTGGTGCAGGTCCTGCGCGTCCACCTCGGCGATCGAGACGTCGAAGCGCGCGCGGATGCGATCACGGAACTTCCGCACCACGCCGCGCTTTTCCTTGAGCGAGCGGGCGTGCGGGATGTGGAACACGAGCCTGAGGACTCCGACGACCATGCGAACGTGTGGCGCCGAGGGGGTGCGTGCCGGCGCGCCGCTCAGGGTAGCCGAACGCCGAGCGCGACGAGGACATCGACGCCGGTGAGGCTCCACGTGTCGACGCTGCCGCGGTCGAAGGTGCGACTCCCGTCACCCGACTCGAGCTTGTACTCGTAGTCGCCGGCGGCGTAGCGAATGCGCGCCTCGCCGCCGAGGAAGACCGGGCCGGCGATGAAGAAGTTGATCCCGCCGCCGAAGTTCACGCCGATCGACGTGTCCGTACCGACGTAGCGCGCAGCGCCGTTGTCGACCGAGATCTGCGAGCGCGCGAACACCGGACCGACGCCGACGAAGGGGTAGACGTCGAGGTTTTTCGCGCTCTTGACGCCGAGGTGATAGCTCGCGCGCGCCTGCGGCCAGATCTGGCGATGGCTGAAGTCGAGCGGCGTGAGCGCGCTGAAGAGCCAGCAGACGCTCCCGCAGAAGTCGTATTCGAAGCCGGCGCCGACGGCGAGCGTGCCGGGACCCGCGGGGACGAGCCCGAGGTCGGCGCTCGCGCCGAGGCCGATGTACGCGAGCAGGATGTCGGCGTTGATCGTCGCGCGCAGGTCGACGTGCATCGGCTTGAGCTCCCCCGTCGGCTTGTCGTCGACGGGCGGCGGCGCGGGGCTCGGAGGGGCCGCCTCGGCCGGCGCGGGCGCGGCGCCCGGAGGCGGCAGCGGCGGCGGAGGCTCGACGGCGCCGGGTGCCGCCGAAGCGCCGGCCGGCGGCAACGGAGGCGGCGGCTCGCCTCCCGTGGGCTCCTGGGCGCGCGCGTTCCCTCCGGCGAGCGCGACCGCGAAGAGCGCAGCGCCGAAAAAGCGCGCAGCGCGGCGCTCGCGCCGAGCCGCCCTATGACCTTCGCGAATGGGCATAGGCCCGAGTAACGCGCCGGCCGGGGTCGTGGCAAGATTCCGTCACGAGCCCGGCCGGAGAGGCGATCACAGCTTCTGCTTGATCTCTTCGATCTCGAAGGACTCGATGATGTCCTTGTCCTTCAGGTCGGAGTAGCCGTCGAGGCTGATGCCGCACTCCATACCCTCGGGGATCTCCTTGACGTCTTCCTTGAGGTGCTTGAGCGCGTCGATCTTGCCTTCCCACACCATCGCGCCGTCACGCATGAGGCGAGCGTGGTTGTTGCGGCGCACCTTGCCCTGGATGACGTAGGAGCCGGCGACGACGATGCCGCGGATCTTGAAGATCTTGCGGACCTCGGCCTTGCCGGAGAGCTTCTCCACCTTCGTCGTCGGGAGGAGGCCTTCCATGGCGCTCTTCACGTCGTCGACGGCGTCGTAGATGATCGAGTACGTGCGGATCTCGATCTTGTTCTCCTCGGCGTGAGCCGCGGCCTTGCCGGCGGGGCGCACGTTGAAGCCGATGAGGATCGCCTTCGCCGCGATGGCGAGGTTGACGTCGCCCTCGGTGATGGCTCCGACGCCCGAGTGGACGATGCTGAGCTTCACCTTCTCGCTCGAGAGCTTGTTGAACGCCGAGTTGAGCGCCTCGCTCGAGCCGTGGACGTCGGCCTTCACGATGACGCGCAGCTCCTGCTGATCGCCCGCCTGGAGGCGCTCCATGAGGCCCTGGAGGGAGATGCCCTTGTCCGCGCCCTGCTTGCTCTTGTCCTGCTTGGCCTTGCGGCTCTCGGCGATCTCGAGGGCCTTCTTCGGGTCCTTGACCGCGTGCAGCGGGTCACCCGCCGCGGGGACGTCGGAGAGGCCGAGGATCTCGACCGGGGTAGCCGGGCCGGCCTCGTGGACCTGCTTGCCGTGCTCGTTCGTCATCGCGCGGACCTTGCCGAAGCCCGGACCCGCGAGGACGAAGTCGCCGACCTTGAGCGTGCCTTCCTGGACGAGGATGCGCGCCACGGGACCACGACCGCGATCGAGGAGGGCCTCGAGCACGACGCCGCTGGCGGGCTTCTTCGGGTTGGCCTTGAGGTCGAGGACCTCGGCCTGGAGGGCGAGCATCTCGAGCAGCTGCGGGATGCCGTCACCGGTGAGCGCGGAGACCTGCGTGAAGATGGTGTCGCCGCCCCACTCCTCGGGCTGGAGGCCCTGCTCGACGAGCTCGCGCTTCACGCGCTCGGGGTCCGCGCCCGGCTTGTCGATCTTGTTCACCGCGACGATGATCGGGACCTTCGCCGCCTTCGCGTGGGCGATCGCTTCCTTCGTCTGCGGCATGACGCCGTCGTCGGCCGCGACGACGAGGACGACGATGTCGGTCGCACCGGCGCCGCGCGCGCGCATCGCGGTGAAGGCCTCGTGGCCCGGAGTGTCGAGGAACACGATGGTCCCCGACGGGGTCTGCACCTTGTAGGCGCCGATGTGCTGGGTGATGCCGCCGGCCTCGCCGCTCGCGACGTTGGCCTTGCGGATCTTGTCGAGGAGGCTCGTCTTGCCGTGGTCGACGTGACCCATCACGGTGACGACCGGAGGACGCGGGAGGACGTCGGGATCGACCTCGCCGGCGGTGGTCTCTTCGCCACGCGCCTCGGCGATGTCCTCTTCCTCGGTCGTCGCGACGTTCTCGACCTCCCAGCCAAACTCGCTGGCGAGGATCGCCGCGTCGTCGGCGTCGAGCGTCGTGTTGATGTGGATGCCCGTCTTGCCCATGGAGAGGAGCTTCATGAGGAGCTCCGTCGCCTTGAGGCTCATCTGCGCGGCCATCGCCGAGAGGGTGATGTTCTCCTCGATGCGGATGACCTTCTTGTGCGCGGACATCTCCTTGGTGGAGACGTTCACGGGGCCCTTGCGCACGTTCATCATGGGCCGGCCGAAGCGACCGCCGGGGCCGCCGCGTCCCATCATGCCGGGGCGTCCCTGCTGGCCAGGGCGCATGCCGCCGCGCTGCTGACCGGCGCCTGCGCGCGGGTCGAACTGGACACGACGCGGCATCGCGCCGGTCGCGCCGCCACCGATGCCGGTGCGCTGCGCGCCGATCGGCGTGGGCATCGGGACGCCGGGGCGCCCCGCCCAGTACTCGACGCCCGTCTTGGGCGCCGCCGATGCGCGCGTCGGCGGCGCATCGGACTGGGGACGCGCCGCGGCGGCGACTTCTTCGGCCACGGGAACGGGCGTGCGCACGCTCTCGACGGGCGGCGCGACGGCGGCCGGCGCGACCGAGGCCGGCGGCGGCTCCTGGACGGACGCCGGAGCCGGCTCGGGCTGAGCCGACGCGAGCGCTTGCGCCGAGGGCGGAGGCGGCGGCGCCTGGACGCTCGCAGGCGCGACGGCGACCTGCGAGGGCGGCGCGGCGACGACCGGACGCACATCCTGATCCGCCAGGCGGGGCTCGGACGTGCGCGACTCGGGCGCCGGCGGAACGGAGACGTCGGTGCGCGAGCTCGGGCGGGCCGACGGCGGGGCCGCGGGCACCGCGGGGACGAGCTCGCTCGCGCTCCGGCGGTCCTCGGGCACCTCGCGGTAGGCGAGGATGCGCGCGCTGTCGTCCTTCGCGAGCACGTCGGTCGACGGGGCGGACCGGGCCGCCGGCGGAGCGTCGATGGCGATCTGCGAGATGTCACGACGCGAGGCGACGTCGTCGAGCACCGGAGCGGACGGCTGCGCCGCGCTCATCGGCTGGACGGACACCGGCGCGGACTCGGCCGGCGCCTTGGCGACGGCGCGGCGCTTCAGCACCGTCCCGGCGCCGCGGCGGATGCGCTCCTCGACGACGTCGTGCGTCTTCTGCTTCTCGAGGTTGCGCTTCAGCCTCTCGACGGCCTCGGCTTCCACGGAGCTCATGTGGTTCCGCACGTCCGTCACGCCGATCGACTGAAACAGCGTCACGACCTGCTTCGGGTCGAGATTGAGCTGCTTGGCGACTTCGTAGACCCGAACCTTGCTCATCGAACCTCCGACGACGACCATGCTTCTTCACTCCTGACGTCCTGGGACTCCGTCCCTGCCCCACCCGGAGGCGCGACGACGCTCGCCGCGCTCCGGAACGGCCCGGACATCCGATACGTTTGACTCACCGCGGCCGCCACGCCCGGGTGGAGGACGGCGATGACCGCGACCTCCCCCCGTCCGCTCATGAGCGACCCAAGACGCTGCTTGTCTCCGAGCGCGACCGCCTGGCCCGACGCGATCGCCCGCTCGATCTCGGGGAGCCGGGTCGCGGCGGCGGCGTCGCGCGCCACCACCACCAGCTTCGCCCGCTCTTCCCTCAAGGCCTCGGCGACGACGTCCGCGCCGACCGCGAGCTGACCGGCGCGACGCGCGCCCGTGAGCAGGCCCTCGATGCGGCGATCGGCGGCCTTCACGATCGCTTCGCCGATCGCGCTCGCGTCGCCGACGACCTTCGACTTGAAGACGCGCGCGAGGCCGCCCTTGAGCGCCTTCGCGACGCAGTCGGGTGACGGGTGGAAGTGAGCGCCGCGGCCGAAGCCCGAGCTCGCGAGGTCGACGGCGACCTCGCCCGAGCTCGGGTCGTGAACGACGCGCACGAGCTCGTCCGCAGCGGCGTGCTTGCCGCACCCTGCGCACGTGCGCTCGGAGCGGCTCGAGGTGCCCGAAGGCCCCTTCCGCGCGGTCCTGGCGCTCTCGTCGTTGGTCGTCATCAGCTGCATCCTTCTACCTGCGTCTTCTCCGTGTCGTCCGCGCTCGATCAGACGCTCGCCTCGTCCGTCTTCTGGACGACGGCGGCGGCCTTGCGGGCCGCGTCGATCTGCTTCCACTCGTTGCCGAGGAAGTGCTCCGCGCCCTGCTTGAGCGCGCGCGCCTTCTTGATGCCGAGGCCCGTCTTGATCGCGAGCTTGTCCTCGTCCTCGCGCATGATGTCCTCGACGCTGCGGTAGCCCGCGTCCTCGAGGAGCTGCACGGTGCGCTCGCCGACGCCGCGGACGAAGAGGAGCTTCTCCTTGTCCGTGAGCGGCTCCGTCTTGCTCGACGCGGTGGTGATGCGCTCCTGACGGAGCGTCTCCATCGTCTTCTCCGCGTTCTCGCGGATCTTCGCCGCGTTCTCCGCGCCGACGCCCTGGATCCCGCCGATCTCCTGCTCGGTCGCCTCGGCGACCTCCTCGAGGGCGCGGAAGCCCATGCGGTACATGTTGCGCGCGACCGTCTCGCTCACGCCGTCGATGCGGCCGAGCTGGGCGATCGCCTCCTCTTCCATCTGCTTGAACTTCGACTCGCTGATGATGTCGAGCTTCCAGCCGGTGAGGTGCCAGGCGAGGCGGACGTTCTGGCCCTTGCGGCCGATGGCGAGCGAGAGCTTCTCGTCGGGGACGACGAGCTCCATGCGCCCGTCGGCCTCGTTGACGATGACCTTGTTGACTTCGGCCGGCTGAATCGCCGCGCAGACGAAGCGCGCCGGATCGCGGTCCCACGGGACGATGTCGATCTTCTCGCCGCGGAGCTCCTGCACGACCGCCTGGACGCGCGAGCCCTTCATGCCGACGCACGCGCCGACCGGATCGACGTCCGCGTCGCGGCTCATGACGGCGATCTTCGAGCGCGCGCCCGGCTCGCGAGCGCAGGCGACGATCTTGACGATGCCCTCGTAGATCTCGGGGACCTCGGACTCGAAGAGCTTCTCGACGAGCTTGCCGTCGCCGCGCGAGAGGATGATCTGCGGGCCGCGGGCCTCGCGGTCGATGTCCTTGAGGAGCGCGACGATGCGGTCGCCGGGGCGGTACGTCTCGCGCGGGGTCTGCTCGCGGAACGGCAGGATGCCCTCCGTGCGCCCGAGGTCGACGATGATGTTGTTGCCCTTCTCGAAGCGGCGGACGACGCCCTTGATGAGCTCGCCCTTCTTGTCCTTGAACTCCTGGAAGATGAGGTCGCGCTCTTCGTCGCGGACGCGCTGGATGAGGACCTGCTTCGCCGTCTGCGCCGCGATGCGGCCGAACTGCGAGCGGGCCTGCTTCACCATGAGGAGCTCGCCGAACTCCTTGTCCTGCTCGGCGGCCTTCTTCGCGTCGATCGGGTGCCAGAAGATCTGGAAGCCGAGCTCCTCGCCGAGCTCCGCCTCGAGGCCCTTCTCCTGCGCGTCTTCGAGCGCGATCTCGCGCTCGTCGTCGGAGACGTCGTCCACGACGGTCATGAACTGGAAGAGGTCGACCTGGCCGGTCTCCTCGTTGAAGGTCGCCTGGAGCTCGCGGTTCGGGCCGAACACGCTCTGGGCAGCCTTGAGGATCGCCTCCTCGATGGTCTTCACCAGGCGCGAGCGGTCGATCCCCTTTTCCTTTGCGACCATGTCGATCGCCTGGAGGAGGTTCGCGTCACTGGGAGCTGACTGCTGCTGAACGGCCATGTTGTTCCTCTTCGAGCTCGGCCCACTCTTGGGGCTCTTCGACGATTCTGCGCTGAGGGTCACGACTTCCTCTTCTTCTTCTTGCCACCCGAGGAGGGTGGTCGGCTCGCCGGACCGAACTCGAAGACGAGCCGCGCGGAGAGCACGTCGTCGAGCGGGACGGAGTAGCTGCGTCCGCCGTCGACGAGATCGACGGCGCCGTCCTTGACGGCCCCGAGGGTGCCGACGAGGACCTTCTGGCCCGCGACGGCGTTCTTGACCTTGACCTTCGCCTTCTCGCCCTCGAAGCGGACGTAGTCCGCCTCCGTCTTGAGCGGGCGCTCGACGCCCGGAGAGCTGACCTCGAGGTGGTAGCGGTGCGGGATCGGATCGGCGACGTCGAGCGCGGGCGAGAGGTCCCGCGCGATGTTCGAGCAGAGCTCGAGGTTGATGGCGGCGTCTTTGGTCGAGAGCTTCTCGGCGCTGGCGCCGAGCTTCTCGACGAACACGCGGAGGACCCAGCCGCTCTCGTTCTTGAGCTCGAAATCGACGAGCTCCGCCCCGTGCGCACGCACGACGGGATCGATCACGGCGCTGAGCCGCTCTCGGTCCACGACGGTTGTGCTCTTCGAGGCTTCGTACATCACGATTTATCGAGGTTTTTCGGGGGTCGCTCTCGGCAAAAAGACAAAAAAATAGCGAACCGCAAGATTGGGGTCCGCAATGCGACAGCCACCAACTGGGGCGCGGACCATAGCGCGCACCGCGAATGCGATCAACCCTCCTCGGACGATGAGCGCACCTCCTCCGCATCGGCGGAAGGTCATGAGATTCCAACACGTTCCACGCCAAGCCTTAGAAGTCGCCGCCGCCGGATGCAAGCGCAACCGTCGACAGGGCCGTCCGGCAGAAGACCTCGTTACGGCTGAGCGGCCGAGCACGACCCGCGCTCCGCCACGGCGCGGATGAGCCGGGCGGGAGCGACGCCCCGCGGTGCTCCGCGCGGTCGGCCCTGCACCAGACCGCCACATCTTCCGGGACGCCAACCCCCGTTCACGGTCGCCGCGATTCAGGCCGCGTTCCTCGCGGCACACCGACTGCACAGGGTCGCGCGAGGTCACGCATGACATGCAGGTGCGGTGAGTCGAACAGGACACCGGCGAAGCACTCGTTTCGCCGAACGGTCGCGGGGACGACCTTCACTGCGACCGTGGACGTCGAGAGCTGCGCCGGCTGCGGCGACGTCTACGTCCCCGCGTCGCTCATGATCGCGTTCGAGCGGGCGGTCGCTGGAGAGCTCGCGCGGCGCGGGCCGGTCTCGGACGAGACGTTTCGCTGGATCCGCAAGGCCGCCGGGATCGAGCGCGGCGAGCTCGCGCAGATCCTCGGCGTCACGCCGGAGACGATCGCCGGATGGGAGAGCGAGCGGCGACCGATCGATCGCGCCGCGTGGCAGCTCGTCGCCGCCGTGGTCCTCGACGGCATCGAGGGACCGCGCGCCGTGAGGACGCGGCTCAAGGTCCCTCACCGCAACCCGAGCGCGAGCGTGGGCGCGCCGATCGGCGCCGAGGTGGCCCTCGAGCTCCCGCCCGGCGGGATGATCGCGCGCGTCCTCTCGCTGCTCGCGGGTCCGATCGAGTTCACCGACGCAGACGTCGCGGACGCGCTCGACCTCGACCTCGCGGCGCTCCGAGCCCAGCTGAGAGAACTCGCGGCGCTCGGCCTGATCGGCGCGACGACCGCGACCACGCCCAACGAGGCGGAGCGCTGGCGTCCGTCCACGCGCGACGCGGCCGCGTTGCTGCAGAGAGCCGCGGAGGCCGGCGTCGACCTCGACGCGCCGATCGCGCGGGCGTCGCGCAAGGACGGGCGCGAGGCCGCCGCGCAAGCGCGCACGCCGTCGTCGACGTGGCGCGCGACGCCCACGTGAGCGAGCTCGACTCCGCCCGCGCCCTCGCGCCAGGAGCGCACGCCGACGCGCACGGGACGACGTTCGTCGTCCTCGCGACCAGGCCGAGCTCCGTCGCGGTGAGGCTCTGCGACGACCGTGGGCGACCCGTCCGGACGGTGCCCCTCGACCGGCAAGACGCCGAGCACGCCGGACGGTTCGCGCGGCGGATCGACGGCGTCCTCGACGGCACGCTCTACGACTTCGTCCTCGACGGCGAGCCGACCCCCGATCCCTACGCGCGCTTCCTCCCGCTCGGCGTCCACGGCCCCGCGCGCGTCACGAGCGCGAGGCGGCTTGCTCCCCTCCCGGAGCCGCCGGCGCTCCATCGCTGGTCCGTCTACGAGCTGCACGTCGGGACGTTCTCTCCCGAAGGCACGTTCCGCGGCGCCCTCTCGCGCCTCGATCACCTCGTCGATCTCGGTGTCACGGCGATCGAGCTCCTCCCGATCGCGGCCTTCGACGGAGCGCGTGGCTGGGGCTACGACGGCGTCGCGCTCTACGCTCCGCACGCGCCGTACGGCGATCCCGACGATCTTCGCGCGCTCGTCGAGGGGGTCCACGCGCGCGGCCTCGCCGTCATCGTCGACGCCGTGTTCAACCACCTCGGCCCCTCCGGCAACTACCTCGCGCGCTACGCCCCGGAGTACTTCACGTCGAAGGTGCAGACGCCGTGGGGCGACTCGCCGGACTTCACGTGGGAGCCGATGCGCCAGCTCGTGCTCGGCAGCGCACGGCGCTGGCTCGACGACTTCGGCGTCGACGCGCTCCGCCTCGACGCGACCCACGCCGTCCACGACGCTTCGCCGAGGCACATCCTCCGGGAGATCGCCGACCTCGCGCACGCGCTCGGGCGCACCGTCTTCTTCGAGGACGAGCGCAACGAGCCGGACGTCCTCGACGGGCTCGCCGCCGACGCCGTCTGGGCGGACGACTTCCACCACCAGGTGCACGCGCTCGTGACGGGCGAGCGCGACGGCTACTACGCCGCCTACGAGCCGACCGTGCGCGCGCTCGCGGCGAACATCGAGCGCGGCTGGACCTACGAGGGCCAACCGTACGCGCCGTGGCGCGGTCGTCCGCGCGGCAAGCCGGCCCGCGGGATCGCGCGCGAGCGCCTCGTCACCTGCATCCAGAACCACGATCAGGTCGGAAACCGCGCCCTCGGGCAGCGGCTGTCCGCGCTGTGCGACCTCGACGCGTACGCGGCCGCCGCGATGCTCGCCCTGTTCGTGCCGTCGACGCCGGTGCTCTTCATGGGTCAGGAGTGGGCGGCGTCGACGCCCTTCCTCTACTTCACCGATCACGGGGGCGAGCTCGGCGCGAGCGTGTCGCGCGGCCGACGCGAGGAGTTCGCCTCCTTCTCGGCGTTCGCCGATCCGGCCCTGCGCGAGCGCATTCCGGATCCCGAGGCGGCGTCGACGTTCGAGGCCTCGCGCCTCCGGTGGGAGGAGCGCGAGTCGGCCGACGGCGCGCGCGTGCTCGACCTCCACCGCGCGATGCTCCGCTTGAGACGGACCGATCCCGTCCTGTCCCAGGCCTGCCGCGACGACGAGCTGACCGCCACGGAGACCCGCGACGGCGTCCTCGAGGTCACCCGGAGGCGCGGCGCCGACGCGCGCCGGCTCGTCGTCAACTTCGGCGCCCACGACGCTCCGTTCACGAGGCCGCCGGACGCGCGCGTGCTCCTCGCAACCGGCCGGCGCGCGGACGCCACGCTCCCACCCCACGCCGCGCTCCTCCTCGCGCTCGGCCCCGGCTGACCGCCGCCCGCGCCCGCTCTCGCGACGCTTCGACGAACGTCAGAGCCCGCGCGCGGCGCGGCACGTCTTCGTATAGAGGTCCCGGAGGAGGTTCTTCGGATCGGTGATCGCCTTCGCGGCGTCGTAGCTCTCCTTGTTCCAGATCGTCCAGAACGTCTCCTCGTCGTAGAAGTTGTGGGAGATGAGCGTCTTGATCCCCTTCACCCTCGGGAGCTCGTCCTCGATCTCCTTGTAGTAGTTGCGGCCCGGCGGCTGAGCGAGACCGTAGATCGCGATGTCGAGGAAGAGCTCGTCGTCGACGCCGTCGAAGTAGTGGGGCGCGATCCAGTCGTAGTAGCGAACGCGGCGGTACGGGACGCACCAGAGCGGAAAATGGTCGATCGCGCCGCGATACCACCGCATGAAGTCTTCGACCTTCGCGATCGGCAGGAACAGATCGACGGTGACGTTCGGCCGGTCGGCGGACAAGAAGCGGTTGGCGACGTCGGCGAGGCGAAGGAGCCTCGCCGAGCTCAGGAGCTTCCCGAAGAGCAGGCGGCCCACGAGCGATCGCGGCTGGACGTTCGTGACGCCGCGGTCGTAGCGGAAGAAGTAGTCGCGCGTCCGGAGGTAGTCCTCGATCCGCGTCCCCGTGCTCTTCCAGTAGACCCGCACCCAGTCGTAGCGGTGCGTGTACGGCGCGTCGTCCACGAACCGGCCGACGGAGAGCACGTGCTTGTTTGGCGCGTGGATGATGCCGTCGATGAAGTCGACGTCGTCTGCCGCCGCGTACCTCCGGATGGCGGCCGTGTACTCGCCGAGCGTCGGGTACGTGTCGTACGTCACCTTGACGTAGCGCTTGGCCGGGACGAGCCGGAACCGGAGCTTCGACAGGACGCCGAGCGTCCCGAACGATCCGTGCATCATCTCGAAGACGAGGCGGTGCTCGTTGTCCGGCGTGCAGCGGAGGACGGCGCCGTCGGTCGTGATGACCTCGTACTCGAGGCAGGTGTCGTGAAATCCGCCGTGCCGGAACGACATCGACTCGAGCGAGCAGCCCGACACCGCGCCGCCGATCGTGATCGTCTCGAGCTCCGGGACGACGATGGGCGCGAGGCCGTGCGCGAGCGTCGCGGTGACGAGGTCGACGAACGTGACGCCCGGCTCGGCGACGCAGGTCCGCGCGACCGGGTCGATCTCGAGGATCTCGTCGAGATCGCTGACGTCGAGCTTCGCATCCAGACGGCGCTTGTCTCCTCGCTTGGGGACCTGATGCGAGACGGCCTTCTTCTTGAGCGACAGGGGCCCGTCTCCGCCGCCCCGCCGCGCCAGCGCGCGCGCGATCCTCTCGACCTTCGCGGCGTGACGCGCGCCCCGCTCGCTCGGCGTCGCCGGCCGCAGGAGCGCCCTCGGCAAGAGGAGGTTCATGGCGAGCCTCCGTGCAAGCGATGCTCCGGCTCCGCGCTACAGCGGCGCGCGCGCGGAGCCCGCCAGATCGAGCACGATGCGCTCGAGCGCGACGCTCGTTCGCCCGAGGCGGTCGTAGTCGAGGCGATCCGCCGTGTCGGTCGCGCGATGGTAGTCGAGCGACCGCAGCGGTCCGGTGTCCGTCACCATGAACGCCGGGATGCCCTCGCGCGCGAAAGCGTGATGCGACTGAGCTCGCAGCGTCGTGAAGAAGAACGGATGCGTCACGATCGCGCTCGTGACGTCGGCGTCGGCCGAGTCGAACGCCCGCTTCACCCGCTCGAGCAGCCACCGAGTGCCGCGATCGCCCACGATCGCGAGGTCCGACCTCAGGAGCCGCATGAGGCGGAACGGCCACCGGTGCGGCTCGGCCACGTACACGCCGACCGCGTCGATGTTCATCATCGCCGTCACGCGCGGCCCCTCTCGGCGGAGGTCGTCGAGGTAGTGCCGGCTCCCGGTCGTCGCCGTCCCCGTGTGCGGCGCTTCCTCCGCGGCGAACGCCACGAGCCTCACCGTCCGATGCAGCGGGACCGCCGAGAGCGAACGCGCGAGCGCGAGCAGCATCGCGACGCCGCTCGCGTTGTCGTCGGCGCCCGGTGAGCCGCGCGACGTGTCGTAGTGCGCGCCCACGATGACGGACTCCTCCGGAATGAGGACGCCGCGGAGGACGGCCTCGACGTTCGACGCCGCCTCGTCGATGCGGCGGCGCCGGACCGGCGCTCCGGCGTCGCGGAACCGCCCCTCGATCGCATCGGCGGCGCGTGCCAGGCTCTGCAGCGCGGCGGCCGAACGGTCGTTGCGCTCCCCGATCGCCTCGCTGAAGAGCCGCACGTCGTCACGGATCCGCTGCACGACGTCGTGGAACATCTCCGGCTCGCGCCGCGCCGGCGTCGGCGCCGGCCCGCCGAGGTGGGTCGGAGACCAGGACGGCGGATCGCTCGCAGGGAACGAGTCCTCCCCGGCGGCGTCGACCGTCTCCTCGAGGCCGAGCAGCCGCGCCTTCTCTCGCGCTCGCTCCTGGTCGCGACTGCGCGTCCGGCGCGCGTCGTTGTCGTGCTCTACGGGCTTCATCGTGGCTCCGCTCGCGCCTCGGGGCTGGCGCGTGCGTCCCGTGGGTGCACGACCGGTGCCCGTCTCCGCGACCGCGCCGCGTGGGGAGCGAGCGCGTCAGTGGTGGCGGAGACGGGCGGCCTCGTGGACCGCCTCGACGAGCTCGGCGGCGTCGATCGGCTTGCCGACGTGGACGTCGAAGCCGGCCGCGAGCGCGCGATCGGTGTCACGATCGGCCGTGAACCCGCTCACGGCGAGCGCGGCGATCGTCGCGTCGCGCCGGCGGATCTCGCTGACGAGCTCGCACCCGTCGCCGCCCGGCATGGCGAGATCGCTGACGACGACGTCGGGCGTCCAGCGACCGAACAGCTCGAGCGCGGCGCGACTGCCTGCGGCGCACGCCACATCGGCGCCGGCTCGGCGGAGGATCGTCGCCATGAGCTCCCGCGAGTCCTCCTCGTCGTCGACGACCAGCACGCGGAGATCGCGGAGGTTGTGCCCCGGATCGACGACGTGCTCGCTCGGCGCCGCGACGAGCTCCTCACGCAGCGGCAAGAGCACCGTGAAGGTCGCCCCCTGCCCCTCGCCGTCGCTCTCGACCGTGACCTTTCCGTCCTGGAGCTCGACGAGCTGCTTCACGATGTAGAGGCCCAGGCCGAGGCCGCTGCGCGCGGAGGCGTAGTTGCGCTCCTGTGTGTACATCTCGAAGACGTGACCGATGAGGTCCGGCGCGATCCCCTTGCCGGTATCCCGCACGAGCAGCCGCACGTGGGCGCCGTCGCGCCGCGCCTCGACGACGATGCTCCCGCCGCTCGACGTGTACTTCAGCGCGTTCGAGAGCAGGTTCATCAGCACCTGCTCGAGCCGCTGGCGATCGGCGATGACGATCAGATCCGGCTCGACCGAGAACGAGAGCGCGAGCCCGAGCTCGATCGCGCGCGGCATCGCCCCCTCGACCACGCGCTGCGCGAGCGCGCCGACGTCCACCGGTGCGAGCGCGAGCTGGATGCGGTCGGCGGCCATGCGCGAGATGTCGAGGAGCTCCTCGATGAGGTTCGCCTGCGTCCGCGCGTTTCGCTCGATGGTCTCGAAGGCGCGATTGCGCGCGGCCTGGTCGAGCACCTCGCGCCGAAGGAGCTGCGTCCAGCCGAGGATCGCGTTCAAAGGAGCGCGGAGGTCGTGCGAGAGGACCGCGATGAAGCGGTCCTTGGCGCGGTTGGCGCGCTCGAGCTCCTCGCGCGTGCGGCGCTCGCGGCTGAGCAGCTCCTCCTTGTCGCGGAGCGCGCGCGCCAGGTCCTGCGTGCCGTCGCCGCTCGTCGCGGGCAGCGCCCGCACCGACGGGCGCAACGTCCACAGGAGCCGCTGGCCGCGCGAAGTGAGCGACACGTGCGCGACGACGTGCAGCTCGCCCCCTCCGCGCGGGCGGAGGGCGAGCTCGAGCAGCCGCGTCGTCCCGCGCTCGAGGGCGTCGAGCGCGTCGTTCATCGCGCGGACCTCGCCCGGATCGATGAACGCCGAGATCGGCTTGCCGCGCAAGAAGCGCATCTCGAGGCAGAAGAGCTGCACTGCGGCCGCGTTGGCGTCGCGGACGACGCCGAAGCGATCGGAGACGACGTAGGCGTCGGGCGCACGTTCGAAGAGATCCGCGTAGCGCTCGCGCTCCGCCTCGAGGCGGAGCCCCATGCGCCCGAGCTCGTCGAGCTGCGCGCGCAGCTCTTCCTCCGCGACGAGGAGCTCCTCGTGCTGGAGGCGCAACGTATCGAGCGCCTCGCGCAAGATGGCCGGGTCTTGCTCGAGCCCGGACTTCGGCCCGAGGAGCTTCGCCGCGCGCTCTTCGCCGGTCCGCATCGAGAGCGCGAACGACTCGACACGATCGGCGAAGGCGTCCGCTCCACGGCGACGGATTCGCAGAGACATCAGCCCACCTCCCCCACGAGGACGATCACCCCCCGCATGCCCTCGCCTCGAAGCGGTGACACACGGACCTCGAGCTTCAAGGCATCGCCGCGCGCGCTCTTGCCGTCAAGAGTGCGCCGGCTCTCTTCGCGCGCTTCGAGCGCGGCGCGGAGCGATGCCGCGATCTCGCGGAGCGGAAGCGCGCCTTCGAGGCTCGCGAAGTGCTTGCCCTCGGCGTCACGCGGCCGAACACCGAGGAGCTCGGTCATCTTCGCGTTCCAGGTGAAGACGCGGAGCTCGCGATCGAGCACGGCGATCCCGACGTGGAGGCTCGCGAGCACGGCGTCGAAGAGCGCGTGCGTTTGATTCAGCTCGGTGCCGCGCTGGCGGAGCTCTTCGTTGATCGTCTGGAGCTCCTCGTTCGTCGACTGGAGCTCCTCGTTCATCGTCTCGAGCTCCTCGTTCGTCGCCTTCAGCTCCTCGTTCATCGTCTCGAGCTCTTCGTTCGTCGACTGGAGCTCCTCGTTCAAGCCCCGGAGCTCGAGGCGCGTCGCGCGGAGCTCCTCGTGGGCCGCCTCGAGCTCGAGGTTCGCGCGACGCAGCTCGCTCCGCAGCCGCCGTGAGTGCGTGACGTCGACGAACGTGATCTGCGCGCCGGCGACCCCCAGGGGCCCCGCGATCACGGGCGTGACGTCGACGTCGAGGAAGGCCTTGTCGCCGCTCGCGAGGACGCGCTCGACGTCCTTCAGCTGGACGGGGCGCCGCTCGAGCCGCGCCCGCTCGAAGCCCGCGTGGACGTCGGCCGGGCGGGACGCGAGGGCGAGGTCCTCGAGCGACCGTCCGACGTCGCGCGGGCCGATCGAGAACAGCTGCGCCGCCTTCTGGCTCGCGCCGACGAGGCACCCCGCGGCGTCGACGACGATCTGCGCGATGGGGGCGGACTCCGAGAACATCGCGCGGAGCCGCTCGCGCGCGGCGTCCGCGGGATCGCGGCTCGGCGCGCCGTCCTCCCGGCGGGAAGCCGACCGCTGGCGCGAGGCGCGCGCCGCCCCGCCGTCCGCCGGCGCGCGCGCGTCCACCGAGGGCGGGACGCGCGTGAAGAGACGGAGCTTCAGGTCGACCGGCGAGAAGATCTTCCCGTGCGAGAGCAACATCTCCGCCTTCCCGAGGAACAGGACGCCGCCCGGATTGGACGCGAACTGGAGGCGCTCGAGGAGGCGCTCCTGCGTCTCCGCGTTGAAGTACATGAGGAGGTTCCTGCAGACGAGGACGTCGACGCGCGGGATCGGCGCGTCGGTGAGGAGGTCGTGGCGTCCGAAGACGACGTCGCGGCGGAGGTCCTTCCTGAAGACGAAGTCGGAGCCGGAAGGCGTGAAGTACCTCTCCACGAGCGGCGCCGGAACGGACTCGAGCGCCGCCGGCGAGTACGTCGCGAGCCGCGCGAGCGCGAGGGCCTCTTCGTCGATGTCGGTGGCGTAGATCTTCACGCGGCGCGAGAAGACGTCCTCGCCGAGCGCCTCGCAGAGGACCATCGCGAGCGTGTACGGCTCCTCGCCGGAGGAGCAGCCGGCGCTCCAGACGCGAATCGGCGTGTCCGCATGCGGGCCGACGATCGCCGGGAGCCGCCCAGCGAGCGCTTGCCACGCGGCCGGATCGCGGAAGAACGACGTCACGTTGATGAGCAGCAGGTTGAAGAGCTGCGCGAGCTCATCGGGGCTCCGCTCGAGGTGGACGATGTAGTCGGCGACCGAGTCGGCCCCGACGGCGACCATGCGCCGGCGGACGCGCCGCGCGAGGCTCGGCCTTTTGTGGCCCGAGAAATCGAAGCCACGATCGCGGTGGAGGAAGTCGAGTAGAGCCCCGAGCTCGTGCTCGTCACGCTCGCCGGCGCGAGGGCCGGCGTCATCGATGCTCTCTGGTCCGTTGATCATAGGTCGGCCTCCGGCGGGGGCTGCCGCGCGCGAGACGCCCGACGATCACGAAGCGGCGAAGCGCCGCCCGAGCGCGCCCGGACAGGCGCCGCGCTCACGCGAAGCCTGCCCGACGCCGGGCGATGCCACGAGGTCGAGATCGTCGTCGTCCGGCGAAGCCGCCGGCCCGGTCACCCCGGTTGGAGCAATCGATCGACGTCCGGCCTGAGTCGGAAGAGCGCGACCTTCGCGCGCGCGACGGGCCCGAGGCGGCCGAGCGTGAACGCCACCTTGCGGCGCGTCTGCGCGAGGCCGAAGTAGTCCGCGTAGCGCGGGCTCATCAGCGAGAGGAACGAGAGCGCGTCGGCGTCGTCGAGGACGGCCGCGTCCTCTTCCCCCTGCACGTGGCCGCCGACGAGGTCGCGGACGCGCACGGCGTCCTCTTCCTCGACGCCGAGGCCGCGGAGGATCGCGAGCGCACGCTCGCCGCCTCGCCTGGCCTGCGGGTCGTCGAGCACGCGGTGGGCGCGATGCTCGATCCGCTCGTGCGACTCGCTCTCGAGCCGGTCGATGTCGTGGAAGAGCGCGGCGATCTGGGGAGCCAGGCCGATGTCCGGCGCGATGCGGAGCATCCACTGCCACGTGTCGAGCGCGTGCTCGTGGTCGGCTCGGATCAGGGGCAGCGTCGGGTCGAAGAGCGACGCGTGCGCCTCGAGGACGGCGTCGAAGAGAGGCGCGGAGGACGCCTCGTTGCGACGCACGACGAGCCGCTGGTAGCGCGCCATCACTTCGACCGCGACGCCGGCGGCGTCGCTGCCCCGAACGGCGAGACGTCGAACGGGTCGTGCGTGCTCCACCGCCTCGTCCATGCGGCGGAAGTCGAAGGCCCCGCGCCAGGCGAAGTCGTCGATGACGAGGTCGTCCGCGCCGCACCGCTCGACGCGCTCCACGGCGACCGTCGGAAACTCCCGGACGATCGTCGACGTGTCGAGCTCCTCGTCTTCGTCGGCGACGAGCAAGAGGCGGGCGATCTCGGGCTCGAGCATCGCGCGCGTCCTTCGGCGGCCCACGACCGAGAGCGGTCCGGCCGAGGCGACGCCCGGACCGGCTTGCCCCTTCACGAGCTCCTTGCTGACGACCGCGCTCATGAGGCGAGCCCCAGCTCGAGCTGCACGTACGACGGGAACGTGTCGCCGACCGTCGGCTTCGTCTGGCTCGCGACCCAGTCGAGCAGCTCGAGGAGCCCGGCGTCGAGGTGACCGCCGGCGCGGTGGCCGAGGGCCTGCGTCGCGCGGCTGACGTCGGCGAAGCAGTGCCGGACGTCGCCGATCTGGAACCTGCCGGTGATCTCCGGACCGAGCGCCGGACTCCCCGCGACGACCGCCATGCGACGCGCCATCTCGAAGAGCGACGTCGCGCGGCCGCTGCCGACGTTGATCACCGCGTGGCGGGTGTCGGCCGTCATGGCGAGGCGGCACGCGGAGGCCACCTCGCGGACGTCGACGAAGTCACGGAGCTGTCCGCCGTCCTCCGGGAGGAGCGGCCGGCGCCCGGCGAGGAGCCGCGACGCGAAGCGCGCCAGGTCTCCGCTGTAGGGGTTCGAGAGCGACTGCCTCGTCCCGAAGACGTTGAAGAACCGGAGCGCCATCGTCGGGATGCCGAACGCGCGGCCGAAGCGGAGACACATCCGCTCTTGGTCGTACTTGGAGCCGGCGTAGACCGACCCTTCGATCGACGGCGTCTTCGACTCCGGCGTCGCGATCGGGGTGAGGACCTCGCCGTTGCTCGTCGGTTCCCACTCTCCGCGCCGCAGCTGCTCCGGACGGCGGCGCGCCGTCTCGGTGACGGAGCCGGAGGGGTCCTGGTAGAGCCCCTCGCCGTACACGCACATGCTCGACCCGAGGATGAGGCGCTCCACCGAGGACCGGACGAGACGATCCATCAAGACGGCGGTGCCGACGTTGTTGGCAGACATGCAGCGGTCGACTTCGAAGACGCTCTCCCCCGCGCCGACGGCAGCCGCCAAGTGAAACACGACGTCCATTCCCTCGAGCGCCTGCTCGACGAGCGCGCCATCGCGCACGTCACCGACGATCAGCTCGACCTCCGGATCGAGGTACGAGGGACGCTCGCCGTTCCGGTGAACCCTCGGCGCGAGGTTGTCGAGCGCTCGAACCGTATGACCATGGGCAAGCAGCTCGTCCGCGAGGTGCGAGCCGACGAAGCCGGCACCTCCCGTGATGAGGACTTTGTTCGACATTGTGTGCGACTCCGTGAAAATGAACGACTGCGCCTACGCCGCCTCTGAGGGCAGCGAACATCTTGTGGACAATTCCCCCCGCGCATCGCTCGGTTGGAGCTCTCGCGGACGCTTCAGAATGTGCACTCCGCATGCCGCGAAGCGTCGCGGCGTGTCACGAAGGCTCCACCGTGCGCCGAAGCTCAGTGTGAACGGGTGTAGCGAGAGGTGGGCTGTCGCGATTCGCCCCTACCGGTGCGGTCGTGCGGACCGATATTTCGGTGAATCGGCCCCCGAGAACTCGCTGGCCACCGAACTCTCGCTCCATGCCGGCCGGTTCGCCCCCCGAGGGAGATCGGCATTCCGCCCGCTGCGACGAACAGCCCGCTGAGACACGCGAGCGTCAGCGAGAGTTCGACGTGCACTCGACACGCCAACAACGGCGAGCGCCACGTCGGGACCGTACCGTGCACCCGTAGACCGGCGATGTCGCCGCTCGATCTGTGGGTCTACCGCGAGCGCAAGCAACTCGCTCACGGAGGTTCGCTCCTCCGCGTCCTCGAGCGCTCCATCACCGAGATCCGGCGCCTGCGAGCGTCTCAAGGAAGAAGGCGAGCCGCGATCGACGCGCTCGTCACCGCCGGCGAGCTCGAGGCGGCGCTCGCCGACGCCGCAGATCCGCTCGAAGAGGCTGTGGCGCAGGCGACGGACGCGCTGGCTCTGGTGGTGATGGGCGGGACCGCCGATCTGAGCATCTGCGCAGAGGCGCTCGCGCACGCCCGTGCGCCACGCAGCCTCGCCATCCGGCCGCCCCACGGGTTCGCCTACCACGCGCTCCATCCCCAGGCTTACGCGTGCGTGAACGAGCTCGTCGACGCGCGCGAAGCGCTCGTCGTCGGCGTGCGCTCGATCGGGACGACCCTGTCGGCAGTCACCGCGGCCGCGCTCCGTGCACGCGGCGTTTCCGCGCGGCGCCTGACCGTGCGCCCTGACGGCCCACCCACCGAACGGCGGCTCACCCTCGCCCCCGAGGCGCTCGAGGCGATCGCACGCGCGCGCGACTCCGGCGCCGCCGTCGTCATCGTCGACGAGGGGCCGGGCCTGAGCGGCGCGAGCTTCCTGGCGACGGGTGAGGCGATCGTCGCCGCCGGCGTGCCGCGTGAGCGCATCGTCCTGCTCGGCGGCCGCGCGGTCGACCCCGATCGCCTCCGCGCCCCCTCCGCGGGCAAGCGCTGGCGCGCATTTCGCACGGCTGTGGCGCCGTCGGGCGGCTTCGCGCCGGCGCGATCGGCGACGCTCGGCGCCGCGCTCGACGTCTCGGGAGGCGCGTGGCGCCCGTTGCACTATACATGCGACGAGCACTGGCCGGCCGTCGTCGAGGCGATGGAGCGGCGCAAGCTCGTCGCCGGAGGACGGCTCTTCAAGTTCGAGGGGCTCGGCTCGAGCGGCCACGCGGCGCGCCACCGCGCGTCCGCGCTCGCCGCGGAGGGGATCGCGCTCGATCCGTGCGACGAGGGCGACGGCTGGACCTCCTACCCGTGGGGCGGACGTCCGATGCAGCCGAGCGATCTCGACGCGACGTTGATCGAGCACATCGCGCATTACTGCGCGCGCAGGCCAGCGCTGTGCCCGCTCGTCTCGGCGGAGAGCGACCTCGAGCCGATCGTGGCGGAGAGCGTCGCGCGCCTGCTCGGCGGCGTCTCGATCGCGGGCTCCCCGCTGGCGGCGCTGCTGGTCGAAGGCGCCCTCGCGGTCGAACGCGTCGCGACCACCGACAGCCGCCTGGCGCCGCACGAGTGGCTGCGCATGGCCGACGGGAGCGTGCGGAAGACGGACGCGATCGCCCACGGCGACGATCCTCTGTTCCCCGGCCCCACCGACATCGCGTGGGACCTCGCCGGCGCGATCGTCGAATGGGAGATGGACGCGTCCGCGCGCGAGCGCCTCCTCGCCGCGTACCGCCGGGCCTCGGGGGACGACGCGGCGAGGCGGATCGACGCGTGGCTCGTCGCGTACGCCGCGGTGCGCGGCGCCTTCAACCTGTTCGCGCTCGAGACCTGCGGAGCCGCGGAGGCGCGACGCCTCGGGCGTCAGGTCGAGCGCTACCGCGCCGTCGTCGCGTCGTATCTCCTCACGACGCTCGCGGCGGCCGAGCCGCTCTCGCCGCCGAGCGGACGCGCCTGAGGCACCGCCTCGGGCGCGACTCCCCTCCGGGCCTCAGGCCGCGGAGGCGCGACGCGCGGGGATCGCTCGGGCGAGCTCGACGAGCTCGCGCGCCCGGTGGACGGCCGTGTGCTCGGCGAGGACGCGCTCGCGTGCGCCTCGCGCGAGCGCGCCGAGCGCCTCCGGCGACAGCTCGAGCATCGCGAGGACGTCGTCGGCGCCCGCCGCGACGAGGATCTCGTCGCCCGGCGCGAAGAACGACTCGATGCCGTGCCAGCCGTCGCTGATGATCGGCACGCCGCACGCCGCGGCCTCGAAGAGCCTCGGCGACGGGCAGAAGCCCGAGCTCGCCGTCGCAGCCGCCGTCCCGTCGAGCGTGAGCCTCGAGCGCCCGTAGAAGGCCGGGCGCTCCGCGGGCGGGACGCGCGGCACCACGTCGAGGTTCGGCGACGGCTGCCGGTCCTCGGCGTACGCGACGCCGCCGACGAGGAGGCGCCGCTCCGGCGCGCGCTCGGCGACGCCGAAGAGGAGGCTCTCGACGCCGGAGAGCCCGTCGAGCGCGGACGTCGCGAGATAGGAGAGGTCGTACACGGGCTCGCGCCGCGGAGACGGCGGACGGAACGCGTCGGCGTCGACGCACGCGAAGAGCGGCGCGACGCGGCGCGCGCCGAGCTCCCGACGAAAGCGCTCGAGCGCCGCGCCGCCCGTGACGCTCAGCACGAGGTCGAGCTCGCCGAATCCTCCGGGCGGGAGCCACGAGACGAGCTCACCTCGGTCGAGCCGCTGGAAGGTGACGGGCGCGTCGAGGTCGTAGAAGATCCGCGTGTGCCCCGCCGCGACGACGAGCTCGGTCGCCGCCGCGGCATCCGCCTGCCCCGACGTGACGATCGCGACGTCGGCGCGCGACACGGCCCGGCGCGCCCGCGGGAGCACCCCCGACCAGCTCGGATAGACGACGACCTCGTAGCCGTCGGGGGCGACCAGATCGCGGTGCCCCGCGAAGAAGGGGGTGTCGCGCTCGAAGAACACCACCTCGTGACCGTCGGCGGCGAGCGCGCGGAGCACGCCGCGCCAGAACGTGGCGTGGGCGTTGTCGCGAGCCGACGTCACCGAGAGGCCAAAGACGACGAGCCTCACGCCGCGACCTCGCGGAGCAGGCGCTCGACGTCGGGGCGGAGGCGGACGCGGTCGAGCTTCTCGCGCGCCCGAGGCCCGAGGCGCGCGAGGGTGTAGGCGACCTTCCGTCGCGTCTGCGCGACGCCGAAGTAGTCGTTGTACCCCGCGCTGGAGAGCGAGAAGAACGAGAGCGCGTCGGCGTCGTCGAGGAGGAGCACGTCGGGATCGCCCGCGCGGCGCTCGTGGAAGACGATGTCGCGCGCTCGCGTCGCGTCCTCTCGACTCACGCCCGCCTCCTCGACGAGCGCGAACGCCCGCTCGACGCCCCTCTGCACCCTCGCGTCCTTCAGCGACTGGGAGTCGGGCGCGCGGTGCTCGATCCGCTCGCGCGGCTCGCTCTCCAGGCGCTCCACGTCGTGAAACAGCGCGGCGAGCTGCGCAGCGAGCCCGGCGTCCGGATCGAGACGCAACATCCACTGCCACGTGTCGAGCGCGTGCTGGAGGTCCGCCTTCGCGAGCGGGAGCGAGACGTCGTAGAGCCCGGCGTGCGCCCGGAGGACGGCGTCGAAGACCTGCGTCGACGACGCCGCGTTGCGACGACCGAGCAGCCGCTGGTAGCGGGTCATCACCTCGCACGCGATGCCCGTGACGTCGTAGCCGCGGATCGAGATCGCGGCGATCGGCCCGGCACCTTCGATCCGGTCATCGAGGCTGCCGAGGTCGAACGCGCCGCGCCAGACGTAGTCGTCGACGACGATGTCGCGCGCGTCGCACGCGGGCGCCTGCTCGATCTGGATGGTGGGGAACTCACGCTGGACGAGGCTCGGGTCGACGTCGTCGTCGCCCCCCACGAGGCGCAGCCGCAGAAGCTCGAATCGGTTCGTCATCGCTCGTCCCCCTCGGTTGGGCCTCGTGGCCGTGACGGTTTGCGCGGTCCGGACAGCAGCGGACGTCGCGCGTCACGCGGTCCGGCTCTCGCGCCCGTGGATGAGCGGCGTCGGGATCCGCCGAGCGCGCAGGATCGCGTCGTAGAGGTCCCGCATCGCCCGAGCGTTGCGTGCGGGCGTGTAGAGCCGCGCGCGCAGGTTCGCAGCCGCGGCGAGCTCGGCGCGACGCGCGCTGTCGCTCGCGAGGGCGGTCACGGCCTCGATCAGGCCCGGCTCGTCGTCCGGACGGACGAAGACGGCCGCGTCGCCCCACACCTCGCGCAGGCTCGGGATGTCGCCGAGGACGAGCGCGGCGCCGCGGAGCGCCGCCTCGAGCGCGGAGAGCCCGAACGGCTCGTACTTCGCGGGCGCGACGAAGATCGCGGCGCGCTCCATCAGCGCGCCGAGCTCCGCCTGCGGGAGCCAGCCGAGCAGCTCGACGTTGTCGCCCTCGACCTCGTGGCTCTCCACCTGATCGGCGCTCGCCCCCGTCGGCGCGCTGGCGCCGGCGATCTTCACCGGCCAGGGGAGCTCCGCGGCGATGCGCGCGAGCGTCGCGACGTTCTTGCCGCGGTCCCACGCCCGCCCGGCGGCGAGGATGACGTGCTCTTTGTCGCGGCGCGCGGGTCCGTCGAACGCGAGCCCGTTCGGGACGACGGCCGTACGCGGGAGCGGTCCGTAGTGGCGCTCCAGGCTCGCGCGCATCGTCTCCGTCGCGGCGATGACCGCGTCGGCCGCGCGGAGGCCTCGCTTCACCGCCTCGCGGTAGGTCGTGAAGCGCTCCGGGACGCTCGTTCCCTCGACGGCCTCCCACCACGAGAGCACGCACGAGTGCGCGACGAGGAGCACGGGCGCGGTAAACCCCGCGGCTCCGTGGCAGTAGCCGTTGAGGTGCACGATGTCCGGGCGAACGCGCTTCTCGATGTCCCTGAGCCAGTCGGCGGCGCGCGCGAGGTCGGTCCACGGCTCGTGCATCCACTCGAGCGCGTGGGTGCTCTCGTGGAGCACCAAGCCAGGCACCGCGCGCGCCGCGGCGAGCTGCTCGGGTCGCGGCTGCGGCCCCATCAACGCGAGGTGCGTCGTGGCGCCCGTCCTCGCGAGCTCGGACGCGAGGGTCAGCGCGTAGGTCAACACGCCCCCTACCGCGTCGGCGGTCATGAGGACGGTCTTCGCGAGCACGGGTGCAGCTGCGCTGTCATTGAACATGGGACCCCTCGAGGTTCGAGGGCGCGTGGGAGGCGCCGTCGTGGACGTGACCGGGCCCGCGCGGCCGAACCACCGTCGCGAGGACGGCGAGCCACGAGGCGTCGGCGCGGCCTCCGCTCGTACGGAGCGGCGCCGCGCGGCCCGCGATTCGCTCTGCAGCGCGCGTGCCGCCGCGAGCGATGGCAGAGCGACTCGGGCTCGGACGAGGGTCTTACGTCGAGGTGTGAACGTCGCGGCCCGAGCGCCCGCGGTCGCGATTCGTCACGATCGACGAGCTGGGGACACGGCGCGTGTGGGAATCCGTAGTCAGTTCTTCGGCGCGGGAGGCTTCGCGCCCGTGCCGAGCGCGGGTGCGCCGAGCGCCGGCGGACCGAGCGCGGGTGCGCCGAGCGGACTGGGCGCCGCCGCCGGCGCGTCTTGCTCGGTGATGATGAACTGCACGCGCCGGTTGCGCTGCTTGTTCAGCTCGGTGACGTTCGGGACGAGGGGCTTGGAGTCGCCGTACCCCTTGGCCGTCAGGCGATCCGATGCGACGCCGTGCGCGGTCAGCCACGCCACGACCGCGCTCGCGCGATCCTCGCTGAGCCGCTGGTTGTGCGCGGGGGCGCCGGTGCCGTCCGTGTGGCCCTGGACTTCGACGTGGCGGATGCGCGGGTTCTTCAGGAGGACGTCTGCGATCTCGGTGAGGAGCCCCGTCGACGCGGGCAGGATCACCGCGGAGTCGACCCCGAACTGGACCTGCTGCCGGATGACGATCTCCTTCTTCTGCACGGCGACGAGCGGATTCTTCGGCTTCTTCTTGACCGAGATCTCGATCGGGTTGTCCTGGCGGACCTTCACGTCGAGCTTCTCCGCCGAGACGAGGTAACCCTCCGCGTCGACGGTGATCGCAGCTTCACCCGGCGTGACCAGCTCGAAGCGGAACGCGCCGTCCCCGTCCGTGGAGCCGCTGAGCTCCTTCTTCGCGACGTCGACCACCTTGATCGCTGCGCCACCGACGAAGAGGCCGGTGTCGAGATCCTTCACCTTGCCCACGATGTTGCCGACGCGCGGGAGCGCCTGGAGGACGCAGTCGAGCTGGACGTCGCCGCCGCCCGCGGCGGGGGTGTGGACGGGCGCGCCGACCGGCGTGCTGTCGGCGATCGTCGTGCTGCACTGTCCGGGCTTGTAGCCGTCGGCGCGGACCGCGAAGACGTACGGCCCGGCGGGGAGGCCGTGCGTCGTGAAGCGACCGTCGGTGCCGGTCGCGAGCGACGTGAGCTCGGGGTGGTTCTCCCACGCGACGATCGCGCCGCCGATCCCCTCGGCCCTGCCCTCCTCGTGGACGAAGCCGTGGATCCGCCGCCCGGTCGGGCGCCCGCTGTCGACGACGCGCTCCTGGATCACGGGCGGCTTGTCCTGCGTATCGAACGCCCAGCCGGCGCCGAGGTAGAGCATCCACGGCGGCGTCGGGCGCATCTCCTCGATGAAGAAGCCGACGCCCGAGATGCCGATGTCGAGGGCCGCCGTCAGGTTGAAGCCTTTCTTCCACGGGTAGAAGCGGCTGCCGAGCGTCAGGGTCGACGGCGCGAAGGGATCCGTCGCGAGGCACTTGTCGGCGCTCGGGTTGCCCGGCCGGCAGCGGTAGTCCTGGCGGTTGACCGGAATGAGGACGTGGTACTCGAGGAAGGGTCGCACCTTCTCCTCGGCGGCGAAGAACTCGGCGCCGAGGTGCATGTCGAAGTGATCGACCCGGTTGATGTTGAGGCCGTAGCGCTCGATGCGCGTGACCGGCGTGCCGCGCGCGGTCTCGGTCGCAGCGACGACCTCGCCGGAGTTGTCGAGCACGTAGGTGAGGTTCGTGCTGAACCGGAGCGGCAGCGGCTTCTCGGCGCCGCGGAGGTCCGCGGTCGCGAGGCCGCGGAACTTGGCGCTCGTGCCGGCGCCGTCGAGGCCGACGGAGCCGGTGCCGTTCACGAGCCAGAGCTCGAAGGCGCCGCCGACGTGGAAGACGTTCGAGAGCTGGCCGTGCGCCTTCGCGCCGAGCGTGCTGTCGCCGAGCACCTGGAGGAGAGACGGGCGGTTGGCCGGGTTCGAGTTCGCGAGGGCGCTCGTCGCGAGGTACGCGTCGAGCCACTTCACGACCTGCATCGACAGGCGGAGCCGCCCGCCGATGTGATCGGCGCTGTCGCTCTGGAGCACGTTGTTCGGGTTGCGCGGATCGCGGCACGGGAACTCGCGCGTGCAGAGGAAGCCGGCCGAGAAGTACTCGGTCGTGAAGTCGACGCGGAACTGCCCGGTCGCGCCGCCCTGGGCGTGCTGGGTGTGGATGAGGCCGACGCCGCCGGTGAGCGTGATGCCCTCGTTCAGCTTCGACTCGCGCTGCGCCCAGTCCTTGTCCGGATCCGCCGCGCGATCCCGCGGGACGCTCTCGGCGAGGAGATCGCGCTCGACCGACTGCGGCGGAGCTGCCGTCCCCGCGGCGCCCGCGTTGCCCGTCTGGGTAGAGGCGCCGCCCCCGAAGGTGACGGTGCCATTGCCCTGCGCGGAGGCCGTCCTTGCGGCGCCACCCAAGAGGAGAAGAGTCAGGACGAGGGTGCCGGAGGTCTTCATTCGCGCCGCAGCCGTTGTAACACCCACCTGAGGTTGGTGTCATGCTCGGGGTACCCCCGGCGGGGCCGATCGCGCCCGGCCGAAACGGGCTGCCGCCCTCGGCCCACTCCCATGACGCCCCACCCGCCGACGACAACGGCTAAGATGGGCCGGAAATGGGAGCCGACGCGCCCGACAGAGCCGAGAGCCTCTCGGGACAGCGTGCCCCGGGACGGCCGCGCGGCCGGATCCTCGTCGTCGACGACGAGGCGAACGCCCGCGCCGCGCTGAGCGAGATCCTCCGCGACGAGGGATACGCGACCGAGACCGCGGCCGACGGCTTCAAGGCGCTCGGCAAGCTCGAGGAGTTCGCGCCCGACGTCGTCCTGACCGACCTCAAGATGCCCGGGCTCGACGGGATCGCCTTCATGGAGAAGGCGAAGAGCGCGTCCCCGCAGACCGTCTTCGTCGTCATGACCGCGTTCGGCACGATCACGAGCGCCGTCTCCGCCATCAAGAAGGGCGCGGACAACTACCTCACCAAGCCGCTCGACTACGAGGCGCTCTCCGCGGTCGTCGACCGCGCGATGGACAAGGCCCGGCTCCTCCAGGAGACCCAGGCGCTCCGCGAGCGCCTGCGCGAGCGCAACGCCTTCGGCCACATCGTCTCCGAGGACCCGAAGATGCGCGCCGTGCTCGACCTCGTCGCGCAGGTGGGCCCGAGCAAGGCGAGCGTCCTCATCACCGGCGAGAGCGGGACCGGCAAGGAGCTCATCGCCGAGGCGCTGTGCGCCGCGAGCCCGCGGGCCGGCGGGCCCTTCGTGCGCCTCCACTGCGCCGCGCTCGCCGAGTCGCTGCTCGAGAGCGAGCTCTTCGGCCACGAGAAGGGCGCCTTCACGGGCGCCGTCGCCCGGCGCGAGGGCCGCTTCAAGCAGGCCGACGGCGGCACGCTCTTCCTCGACGAGATCGGCGAGATCCCGCAGGGCACGCAGGTGAAGCTGCTCCGGTTCCTCCAGGAGAAGACCTTCGAGCGCGTCGGCGGCAACGAGACGCTGAAGGTCGACGTCCGGCTCATCGCCGCGACGAACCGCGACCTCTCGGCGGAGATCAAGCGCGGCGCCTTCCGCGAGGATCTCTACTACCGCCTCAACGTGATCACGATCGAGCTCCCCCCGCTGCGCGAGCGCCGCGCCGACATCGGTCCGCTCGCCTCGTTCTTCCTCGGCCGCTACGCGACCGAGAACGGCCGCAGCATCGACGGGATCACGGAGCAGGCGCTCAAGGTCCTCTCCAGCTACGACTGGCCGGGGAACGTGCGCGAGCTCGAGAACGTGATCGAGCGCGCGGTCGTCCTCTGCGACGCGCCCCGCGTCGACGTCCGCCACCTCCCGCCCGCGCTCGCCCCGAAGCAGGCGGAGGGCCCACCGCCGATCCCCGGCTCGACGATCCAGGACCTCGAGCGCTACGCCATCCTCCGCACGCTCGAGGCGTGCGGCGGCTCGACGTCGAAGGCCGCGGGCATCCTCGGCGTGTCGCCGCGCAAGATCCAGTACAAGCTCCACGAGTACTCGAGCAGCCCCACGAGCCCGCGCTCGAGCGGCTCGGCGAAGGAGGATGACTGAACGATGGCGTCTCAGGTCGTGCTCGAGGTCGATCGTCTCGCGAAGACCTTCCGTAAGCCGTTCTCCGGCAAGAAGGTCGAGGCGGTGCGCGGGATCTCGCTCCAGGTGACCCGCGGTCAGATCTTCGGCTTCCTCGGACCGAACGGCGCCGGCAAGACGACGACCATCAAGATGCTCACCGGCCTCATCGCGCCGACGTCCGGGCGCGCGACGATCCTCGGCAAGGACGTCCCGTCCCCCGAGGCGATGGGCAGCGTCGGGTTTCTCCCCGAGAACCCCTACGTCTACCCGTACCTGACGCCGCGCGAGTTCGTCTCGCTCTGCGGGCGCCTGAACGGGATGGGCGGGCCGAAGCTGAAGAAGGCGGTCGAGGCGGTCATCGAGCGCGTCGGAATCGCCTACGCGATCGATCGCCCCGTGCGGAACCTCTCGAAGGGCATGCTCCAGCGCACGGGCCTCGCCGCCGCGCTGGTCCACGATCCCGAGCTGCTCATCCTCGACGAACCGATGAGCGGGCTCGACCCCGTCGGCCGCAAGGAGGTCCGCGACCTCATCGTCGAGGAGGCGAGCGCGAACAAGACGGTCTTCTTCTCGAGCCACATCCTCAGCGACGTCGAGATGCTGTGCGACGCCGTCTGCATCCTCCGCAAGGGCGAGGTCGTCGTCTCCGGCACGATCAGCGAGCTCGTCGACAAGGGCGTCCGGCGGAGCGAGATCACCGTCAGCGCGCCTTCCGACGAGCTCGCCGACGAGCTCGAGAAGCTCGCCGAGCGCACGCAGCGCGTGGGCCGGACGCTCGTGGTCGAGGTCCAGGGCGACGACGCGATCAAGACCGTGCTCGAGCGCGCGCTCGCGGCCGGCGCGCGGATCGAGGCCGTGACGCCGAAGCGCGAGACGCTCGAGGACATCTTCGTGCGCAAGGCGCTCTGACCGGTCCGGCGCGAACGCGGGCGGTCTCGTCCGCGCGCCAGCGCGCGTCTCGTCCACGCGACGGCGCGCTTCACGCGTCGCGCGTGCCTCCGAGCTCTTCGGTCGCGGCGGCGTCGCGGTCGATCGCCGCGCGCAGCGCCGTCTTCGCGAGCCGGAGCCGGCTCCGCACCGTGTTCAGCGGAGCGCCGGTCGCCTCGGCCACCTCCGAGAGGGACCAGCCGAGCACGACGCGGAGGGCGAGCGTCTCCGCCTGCTCCTGCGGGATGCGCGCGAGGGCGTCGCGCAGCACGGACGCACGACGGCGACGCTCGGTGTCCGCGAGCGGCTCGGGCGTCTCCGACGTGAGGAGATCGACGACGACGCCGTCGTCATGGCGCGCGCGCGCGACGCGCCGGCGACGCGCCGCCGCGATCGCCGTCCGTGCAGCGACGCGCGACGCGAAGTGGACGGGCTCGCACTCGCCGCGAAACGACGGCAGCGCCTGGACGAACCCGAGCATCGCCTGCTGCACGACGTCCTCGGCGTCGTGATCCGCCCGCCCGAGGACCGCGCGGACGACGCGCTCGATCCTCGGGCCGAGCTGCCGGAGCAGGTCGCGCATCGCTCGCGCGTCTCCGCTCGCCGCCGCGCGCGCGAGGCGGACGCTCTCGCTCGGCGGCTCCGGCGACGCCGGCGCGAGCTCCACCGGGACGAACGCTGGCGCCTCTTCGAGCGCGCGTCCGCCCGTCGCCGTCGCGCGGCGCCGTCGCTCCTCCGTCGGCGCGCGGACGGTGAACGGCGAAAGCGGCCTCACGGGCCTGAAGGGTGTCGACGGCGTCATCATGGCTTTGGCTTGCTCTCGTCTGCGTGGTGTTGGCGTTCCCTGCTCGACCTCCGACGCGCGTAGGCGTCGCGCGTCACCTGGGCGGAGGCCGCGCCGGCGCGCAGCCGAGGCGCGCCTCGTTCGTGCCCGGCGGCGGCGCCTTGCACGTGCCTTCGATCGCGCGATCCCCGATCGTGACCGAACAGGCCGCGTCCGCGGCCTTGCCTTCGCACGCCGCGAAGACCTCGGCGGGGATCGGGCCGGGCGGCCGGCCGCCGGGGCCGCCGCGCTCGGGCATCTTGTCCGGACGGCAGACGAGGCGCGCGTCGTCGGCCTGCGCGGAGCCTCCGTGCGGCGGCGCGGGCTCCGCCGCGCACGTGCCCGACAGCGACTCGCGCTCGAAGGTCACGGTGCAGGCGTCGCCGGCGGCCTTGGCCTCACACGCCGCGAACGCCTCCGGCGGCGGACCGTGGTGGCGCGGAGGAGGGCGCTTGCCGTCCGCGCCGTCGTTCCCCTCCGTCGCAGACTGCGCCTGCGTCTGCGTCGCCGGATCGCTCGTCGTCGTTCCGCCGCAACCGACCAGCACCACCGACGCAGCCACCTGCGCGAGCACGAAACCCATCCAGTTCTTCATCGCGGGACCTCCGAGTTAGAAGGTGCCTCGCGCCTGTTGAGCAGGGCTTGCGTGATTGTGTCGGATTGTTTTTCGCCCGCTTGCTCCGGCGATCTCACTCGTCCAAGGCGGCCACGGGGAGCCGGACGCGCGCGCACGTCCCCTCGCCGACCGCGCTGTCGATCGTGAGCGTCCCGCCGTGCGCCTCGGCGACCCGTCGCGCGAGGACGAGCCCGAGGCCGAGGCCGCCCGTCCTTCGCGTCCGGCTCCGGTCGGCGCGGAAGAACGGCTCGAAGAGACGCGCCTGGTCCTCCGCGCTGATGCCGACGCCTTCGTCCTCCACCTCGATCACGACGAGGTCACCGTCGTCCGCCCTCTCGTGGCGCGCTCGGAGCGTGATCGCCCCGTCGGGCTTGTCGGTGTAGGCGTGGGCGTTGTCGAGGAGGTTGTCGACCACGCGGCGGGCGAGCACCGGATCGGCGACGATCGCCGGGAGCTCCTCCGGCAGCTCCGCCAAAAAGCGCCGATCGGGGTGGGCCGCGCGGAAGCGCGCGACGGAGCGCTCGAGCAGCGCCCGCGGGTCGAGCCGCTCGGCGCGCACCGGGAGCGTCGTCGGCCCTCCGGAGCGCGGCCCCGAGTCGAGCGCCAGGCGCGCCGACGCGAGCACGTCGTCGACGATGCGCTCGAGCTCGGCCAGGTCCTCTGCGATCTCGGCGAACGACTCGATCGCCGTGCGCGGGTCCGCCTCGCTCGCGAGGTCGAGCGCCACGCGGATGCGCGCCAGCGGCGTACGGAGCTCGTGCGAGACGTTCGCGAGGAGCTCGCGCTCCGCGAGCAGGAGCTTCGCGATGCGGTCGGCCATGTCGTCGAAGGCCTGCGCGACCTCGCCGATCTCGTCGGCGCGACGCATCTCCGCGCGGGCGTGGAGCTCGCCCTTGCCGAACGCCCGCGTCGCCGCGCTGAGCGACGCGAGCGGACGCGCGAACGACCTCGCCGTCAGCCACGAGCTCACGCCGACGACGACGAGGATGACCGAGACCGCGAGCCCGAACGGCGGACCGCCGGGCGGATGCGGACCGGGCGGCGGCGCGTCGAAGCCCCGCGGACCGTCGCCCCTCGGCGGCGCGCCGAGCGGAGGCCCGTCGGGATCGCCGGGACGATGCGGCGGGCCCGGCCTCCCCGGACCACCGGGCCGCGACTCTCCGGGCCCGCGGGGCTCCGGGCCTCCGGGCCCTCGCCCGCGCGGCGCGTACTCGAGCCGCGCCTCGCGCCCGTCGCGCATCCGGATCGGCGCCGTCGCGATCCGCGCTCCCGGCGGCCCGTGCGCCGGCCCCGCCGACGCGGGAGGCTCCGCGCTCGCGAGGACACGCCCGCTCGGATCCTTGACCTCGACGGACCAGACGAACGCCGTCGCGACGCGCTCGACCTCGCGCTGGAGCTCCGCCGGATCGTCGACCACGCGGGCGAGCCCCTCGGCGACGAAGCGGCCGTGGCCATCCCACGGCCGCGGCGGCTCGGCCGCGGCCTTATCGGCGAGCGCCGCGCGCTGCTCCGCGAACGCCGCGCGGCGAGCGGCTTCACGCGCCCGGTGATCGACCTCCATCACGACGGCGACGATCACGAACTGGACGAGGCCGATCGCGTAGATCCTGAGGGCCATCCGGGACGGCCGCTTCACGAGACGTCTGAACCAGCGCACGTCAGCCACGCTCGAGGGCCAGCATGTAGCCGACGCCCCGGACGGTCTTGATGATGCGCGGGCTGCGCGGATCGTCGCCGAGCTTCCCGCGGAGGTGCGAGACGTGGACGTCGACGGAGCGGTCGAAGGCCTCCTCCGCGCTCCCTCGGACGATGTCGACGAGCTGCTCGCGCGTGAGCACGCGGCCCGCGCGCTCGGCGAGCGCGCGCAGGAGCATGAACTCGTACGTGGTGAGCGCGAGGGTGGCGCCGTCGAGCGTCACGTGCATCGCATCGACGTCGATGACGATGCGGCCGACCTGGAGGTTCTTCTTCGCCGGCCCGACGGCGCCGCGCGCGCGGCGCGCGTGGGCGCGGACGCGCGCGAGCAGCTCGCGCGAAGAGAACGGCTTCGCGATGTAGTCGTCCGCGCCGCCCTCGAGCCCGACGACGCGGTCGGCCTCTTCGCCGCGCGCCGTCACCATCAAGATCGGCACGTCGGACCGCGCCCGAACCTCACGGCAGACGTCGATGCCGCCCATTCCGGGGAGCATCAGATCGAGGAGGACGACGTCGGGCCGTGTCTTGACGATCTGCCCGACGGCCTCGCGGCCGTCGCCCACGACGGTCACCCGGACGCCGTGGGACTCGAGGTAGCGTGCCGTGAGCTTGGCCAGGCGGTCGTCGTCCTCGACCAGCACAACGGAGATCGGATCGTCGGTCGTCGTCGTCATGCGGGGCTCGTCGAGCATCTCCAGCGTACCTCGAGCGCCCGGTCCCGTCCGCCCCGTGCGGACCTGCACGGAGAGCGGGCGTCGCTCGATCTCAGCCTCGTGCGCCGACGTTCAGCCCGTGCGACGGGATTGTTAGCGATTGTTGAGGTCGCTCAGAAGAGGAAGCCGAGGCGCAACAGATCGAGCGTCGGCGTCGTGTTGTTGCCGAGCCCGTTGGCCACCGCCGCGAGCGTCCCGTCGATGTCGAGCTCCGAGGCGACGCCGGCGTCGGTGGCGACGCCGCTCCGCTCGAAGCTCGGGGAGATCGGGAGCTGCACGCCGGCGTCGATGCCGACCGTGATCCCGCTATCGAACGTATGGAGGATCCCGATGCGCGGGTTCACGAACCACGTCGACGCCGCCACCGACTCGTCGAACGTGCCGAGCGGCCCGGTCGTCAAGCGCGCGCGCGCTTCGAGCCACTGACGGCCCACTCGAGCGCCGACGAAGAAGGCCCCACGGAACGGGAAGATGCGGAGATCGCCGGCGATCGCGGCGAAGCTCGCCTCGACGTTCATCACGTTCACCCGCGGGAGGAAGCTGTACTCGACGCCGACGCCGATGAGCCGCTCGATCTTCGCGAACCCCTCGATCGCGAACGGCCGCGGAAACCCTACGCCCACGAGCGGTCCGATGCGGAAGTGCTCGACCTTCTCGCTCGGGGGTCGCTCGCTCGTCAGCCGCTCGCCCGCCGGCCGCACCTCGCCGCCCCTCGCCGGCGTGGGCACGGCGGCACGGGCAGACGACGCGCAAACAAGCAGCAGGGCGGCGGAGACGCCAGCCGAGAGCCACCTCGGGACCATCACGTTTGCTGCACCTCGTCTCATGGAGTACGGCCGCCGCGCGAAAGCGATCAGGCCTGCCGTCCACAAAGCAGGAGGTGGACCGGCAGGGCCCCGGTGCGACACGCGCTCACGCTCCGCCCTCCGCGCGCCGGCGCGCTGTCGAGCGAACGGCGCCTTACGGCGGTCCGCCTCCGAGCCGCGGGCAGCGCTCCGCGAAGGCGTGAGCTCAGCTAGAAGACGAAGCCGCGGACGCCGACGAGCGCGCCGCCGGGCGCACCGTCCCTGCCCGGCAGCGGCGACACGATCGGGGCGATCCCGAACAGGGCCGGCGGCGCGCCGTCCGGACCCGAGCTCGGCCGTCGGGCCCCGAGAGGAGGCAGCTCGCGCCTCTTCTTCTCGGGTGACTCGGGCACGAAGACGAGATGCGCCTGGACGATTCCGATCGCGGCGATCGCCGCGAACGCGCCCGCGAAGCCCAGGTTCGCGACGCGAAGGTCCTCGGCGCGCTGATGGTACTGCGCGACGAGGCGGTTCACGTCGCCTCCGGGACGCCGGAGCTCCTCGTTCTCGCGACTCCGCGCGTAGAGGTACATACCGTAGGTCACGGCGGTCCCGGCGATCGCCGCGACCTCGGTCCCGAGGAAGATCCACCCGAGCACGGGTTGACCGTTCTGGAACTGGCCGGCCCCGAACGGGAGGCTCGCGACCACGCGGCTGTGGCGGACGGTGATCTTCTCCTCCGCGGCCTGCGCCTTCACCTTCTCGAGCCACACGCGCTGCGCCTCGCGCTCGGCCTCCTCGCGGGCCTTCCTCTCCGCGGCGAGCCGCGCCGCGGTCTGCTGCGCGTTCCGGATCTGCTCGAGAAGCGACGAGCGCACGTCGATGAACGTGTTGATGGCCTCGCTCGGGAAGCTGAGCGGATCGGGGTCGAAGGCCGGATCGTCGAGGACGAGCTTCTCGAAGATCTCCGTCGCGTCGTCCTTCCTGCCCTGCGCGAGCAGCGACGCGCCGAGGTACATCCGGGCCTGCGAGATGAGCGAGCGGTCCTTGAGGCCGCTCTTCGGATCGAGCAGGACGCGCAGGCGCTCTTCGGCGTCGATCCAGTTGCGAGCCAAGAACGACGCGCGCGCCTTCTCGAGCTCGGCGCGAGGATCGGCGTACGCAGGCGTCACCACCAGCGTCGCGAACGCGACGACCGCCAGCGCCAAGAGGCGGAGACGAGGACGGCCTCCCAGGAGAGCCACGAGCGGAATAGTAGTGCAGCGCGTCCTCGGCTCGTCGGGGAAAAGCGCCCCCTGCCGGATCGGCGTCACCCGTCAGCGCTTGAACGAGATCGTCGCGCGCTTGCCCGCCGAGAGCTTGACGACCTGCGTCGGACTCGAGGGATCGGTCCGATCGAAGACGTGCACGTCGCGCGTGCCGGAGGCGCCCATCGGGATCTCGATCTCGCCTCCGCCGGACACGTTCGCGGTCGGGATCTCCTGGATCCCGTACGAGTGCGTCGGATCGCCCTCGACGACCAGCTTGGCGTGGGCGATCACGAGCGCGACGTCGAGCTCGACGTTGCTGTCTCCGGCCTCGACCTGGATCGTCTTCGGCGCGCAGACGTCGCCCTTGCACGTGAAGACGAGCTTGTGCGCCTTGTCGTCGAGCGTGAACGCCTTGGTCGGGTCGGGCTCGGGACCGGGCGCGCCGTCGATCGTCATCTGGACGCCGAACGGCGGGCTGAGGCGCGAGAAGGTGACGATGCGCGGGATCCCCGGCTTCGCGCTCGGCGCGACGACGGGCGTGGCGAGGGTCCGCGCCGCGGGGACGCTCGCCGGACCGGTCGGCGTCCCGGCGACGGAGCTCGACCTCGCGCCGCTCGCCGGCGTGGTCGGCTTCGACGACGGCGAGGTCGCGACCGTCCCGGCCCGATCCGCCGACGGCGGCGCGCTGGTGACGGAGCCGTCCCCCGGCGACGTCTTGAACGCCTTCGCGACGAAGTACGCTCCCGAGCCGAGCACGAGCGCCCCGAGCACGAGCGGAGCCACGCGGCGCACGATCCGCGCGCGCGCCTCGGAGCGCTGCATGCTCACGACGACCTTGAGCAGCGACGGATCGTTCGGCGCGTAGGCGAGCGCCCGGTTGTAGTCCGAGGCCGCGGCCACCGCGTCGCCGCGCTTGCGCGACGCGGCGCCGAGCACGCAGAGCCGCTCGATGAGACGCTTGTCGTGCTCCTCGGTCCAGCCTTCGGGATCGTCGAGCCACGCCTCGATTTCCTTCTTCGGCGAGCCCATCCCGAGGCGCGTCAGCTCCGCGTGGATCGCGTCGCGCATCGCCTGCGCGTCGGGGAAGCGCGCCTCGGGCTTCCGCGCCAGCGCGCGATCGAGGATCTGGCTCCACACCTTGCCGACGACCGGGCGCTCGCGCTCCGCGGGGGCGTAGACGCCGTCGAGCACGCGCCGGAGCACCTGCGCGGGGTTGTTCCCGAGGAACGGGAGGTGTCCGACGAGGCACTCGTACATGAGCACGCCGAGGCCGAAGACGTCGGCGCGACCGTCGACGTCGCCTCCCTCGATCTGCTCGGGCGCCATGTGCGCGGGGCTCCCGAGCACCTGCCCGGTCGACGTCACTCCCTGCGCGTCGAGCAGCTTCGCGATACCGAAGTCGGTGAGCTTGACCGCGACGCGCTCGCCCTCGTTCGCGGGCGGTGGCGTCTTCCGATCGCCGCTCGGCGGCGCCTGCGACGCGACGCCGGAGACGCTCGGGACCGGCGTAGGCGTGAGCCCCTCGCGCTGCGAGCGCGGGCCGCTCGCCGACCGGTGCTCGACGAGGACGTTCTCCGGCTTCACGTCGCGATGCACCACGCCGGCGGCGTGGGCGTGCGCGACCCCAGCGAGCAGCTCCATGACGATCGCCGCGCCGATCTCCGGCGGGAGCGCTCCGCGCTGCTGGAGGAGCCTCCGCAGCGTCGGACCGCGCACCAGCTCCACGACGAGGTACTGCTCCGTCTCGTCCTCGGACGAGACGTCGAACACCTCGACGATGTTCGGATGCCGCAGCTTCGCGACCGCCTTCGCCTCCACCGAGAAGCGGTGCGCGATCTCACGGCTCTCGCGGAGGTGCGGGTGAAGCACCTTGATCGCGACGTCGCGCAGCAGACGCGTATCGAGCGCGCGATACACTGTGGCCATCCCGCCGTGCCCGAGCTCCTCGAGCACGTCGTACTTGGCGAGGACGGGCGCACGGCCCGACCTCTTGCCCGCGCTGGCCACCATCGCGAACAAGCATAGCCATGGTGGTCCCGCTCGGGCGAGCCTGCTGGAGCTCCCCTCCCGAAGCGCCTATTTATCCCTTCAAACCGAGCCGCTTCATGCGCGAACGGAAGGTGCTCTCGCTCATTCCGAGGGATCGCGCGGCGCGGGACTGGTTGTTGTCCGCGCGCGCCAGGACCTGCACCAGGATCTCACGCTCGAGCTCGTCGAACGTGGTGCCTCCCTCGGGCAGGTCGAGCGACAGCGCGCCCGGCGCGACGGCGTCGACGTCCATCCGCGGGCGCGACATCGGCGCCGCCTCGATCTCGTACTGACTCGAGGGCGGCACCTCGAACGACGCGCTCGGCGGCCCGACCGGCACGCGCGCGCCGACCTGCCCCCACGACGAGGACGCCGGCGGCGGGCGCGGCTCCCACGGCTCGGCGGGCGTCGGCGCGCTCGGACGCGAGGCGCGATCGGCCGGCGCCGCATAGCCCGTCGGCGGCGTGGAGGACGACGGCGGCGCGCCGTGCGGCACGTAGGGGAAGAGGCTCGAGCGGATCGTCTGCGGCAGCCCCAGATCCTGCGGCTCGACGTCCCTGCCCGCGTGGTAGATGACGAGCCGCTCCATCACGTTCCCGAGCTCGCGCACGTTGCCCGGCCACGGATGGCCTTCGAGCGCGCGCCACGCGGTCTCCGTGATCCGCGGCTCCTCCCGGTTCATGCGCCGCGCGGCGGACTCGAGCAGCGGGATCCCGATGCCGCGCACGTCGTCGGGGCGCCCGCGGAGCGGCGGGACCTCGATCGGGCAGACGGCGAGGCGGTAGTAGAGGTCGAGCCGGAAGAGCTGCTGGTGCGCGTCGGTCAGCAGATCGCGGTTCGTCGCCGCGACGATGCGCACGTCGACCTGCCGCGGCTCGCTCGCGCCGACGGGCCAGAACTCGTGCGACTCGAGCGCGCGGAGGAGCAGCGCCTGGAGCGACATCGGCGCCTCGCCGATCTCGTCGAGGAACAGCGTCCCGCCGTCGGCGAGCTCGAAGAGGCCGCGGCGCGCCTGCTGCGCGCCGGTGAACGCGCCCTTCACGTGGCCGAAGAGCTCGCTCGTCATGAGCTCCGGCGGGAGCGCCGCGAGGTTCTGCGCGACGAAGCGCGCGCGCCGGCGGCCGCTTCGCTCGTGGATCTCGGCGGCGATGAGCTCCTTGCCCGTGCCCGTCTCGCCGTGGAGCAAGACGCTGGCGTCCGTGCCGGCGACGGCGATGACCTGCGCCATCACCCGCTGCATCGCCGGCGAGGTCGCGAGCAGGCGCGGGCGCGACGCCGAAGCGGTGCGCGAGACGGCCTCGACGTCGTCGCGGAGCCGCGAGTTCGACGCCCGGAGCTCGCCGTTGAGGCGGCGGTTCTCGATCTCGAGCTGGCGGAGCTTCGCCGCGCGCTGGATCACGAGGCGGAGCTGCGCGTTGTCCCACGGCTTGAGGACGTACGCGAAGACGTGGCCGTGGTTCACGGCGTCCGCGAGGTCGTCGTGGTCGGTGAAGCCGGTGAGCAGGATGCGCTGCGTGTCGGGGAACGACTCGTAGGCGGCGGCGAGCAGCTCCGAGCCCCGCATCGGGCGCATGCGCATGTCGCTGACGAGCACGTCGAACTCGCGCGACGCGAGCGCGTCGAGGGCCTCGCGGCCGCTGCCGACGCACGTCACGTCGAAGTCGGCGGCGAACACGGCGGCGAAGACCTCGCGCACGTCCTCCTCGTCGTCCGCGTAGAGGACGCGCGGCCTGCCCGCCGGAGACGCGGGCGGGGGCCTGTCGCTCGGCGCGTACAGAGGCGATGCCACGGGCCCGACCTTAGCCGGCGAGGGGCCGACTGCTCAAGGAAAGCCGTCTATACCGCTCGGACGGTTTCCTCGCGCGCCGTCACGCGAGCGCCGTTGAGGGACCGAAGACTCAGCCCGCGGCCTGGGCCGTCAGCTCGTCGTGGAACGAGCGAAACGCGCTCTCTTCGGGCCAGCTCGGCGCGTCCGCGAGGAGGGTCAGGGCCTCGCCCTGCCTCCCGGCGTCCACGAGGAAGACCGCGCGCGCGTAGCGCATCGCCCAGTGCACGAGCGGGGACGAGCGCGCCACGTTGCGCAGGAGCGCCTCGTCGTCGGCGCGGCTCGAGTGCGCGAACGCGCGCGCCAGCGCGCCGACCCCACGTCGGAGCAGGCTGATCTTCCGGCGCATCCAGAAGCCGACGTTCGGGAGCGGGAGGTTCTCGAGCTCCTCGGCCTTCGAGAGCGCGCGCGAACGCTCACCCTCGTAGACGTCGAGCAGCGCCTCGACGAAGAGCCGCTGCTCGACCGCCGCCTCCCACGCCGGCCCCTTCGCCGCGCGCGAGAGCGCGTCGCGGGCGCGGTCGATGAAGCCGTACGCGGCGTACGCCGTCGCGGTCACGAGCGGCGCCATCGTCTCGGGGTGGGTGACCCTCCGGAAGGAGCCCTGCCACATGCCGACGATGCGCCCGATGTCACCGGAGAGCAGGAGGCGCCGCATCCGGCGCCGCGAGATCCACGCCGGCACCACGAAGACCGCCGCCACCACGACCACCACGGCGGCGAAGCGAATGTCGCGTGCGATCAGGCGCGCGGACACGAACGCGAGGAGCGCGAGCGAGGCAATCGAAAGAGCGCGAGCGACGAAGCGGTGCACGATGACAGGCACAACATGCGACACGCCTCGCCGTGACGCAATGGTGCTGCGCGCTCGACATCGCGACACCACAAAATCGCGAGAGCGAGCGTCGGGTCCTGCCGACAGCTCGCTCTTCGCGTCGCTCGGTCGCGCGACTCAGTCGCTCGACTTCTTGGGAT
>JAHBWC010000023.1 GCA_019637225.1 Labilithrix sp. | reverse complement strand
TTGGTCGACTGGCCGTTCGACCGGGCCGAGTGTGTCTCGTCCGCGTACGACGGGGTGTGGGACTCCGCCCGAGGCGTGTGCCATCCGAAGACGTCCGACTGCTTCGCCTGGGCGAAGTTCTGGGCCGGCGGGCTCACGTACTACGGCGGCTTCATCGGCGCGACCGGCGCCGCGGTCTTCCTGCTACGGCGCGATCGCTTCCCGTTCTGGAAGGCGGCGGACATGGCGGGCTTCGCGATCCCGATGGGCCTCGCGTTCGGTCGGATGGGATGCCTCCTCGCAGGCTGCTGCTTCGGCGCGGTGACGAAGCTCCCGTGGGGCCTGTCGTTCCCGCCGCGGAGCCCGGCGAGCGACGCGCAGGCGAAGGAGCATCTGTTGCAGACCGCACGCATGTGGAGCCAGCCCGTGCACCCGACGCAGGTGTACGAGTCGGCCGCGTCGCTCGCGGTCGCGTTCGTGTGCCTCTACGTCGTCTTGCCGCGCAAGCGCTACGACGGTCAGGTCTTCGCGGCCTCCCTCGTGCTCTACGCGCTCGCGCGCTTCGCGGTGGAGATCCTCCGGCGCGACGATCGCGGCGGTGCGATCGGCCTGTCGACCTCGCAGCTCATCGGCCTCGGGCTCGTCGCGGCGGCGGTCCTGATCCATCGCTTCCGCGGGCGCGGCGCGGCGCCTCGCACCGTCGTCAGCTGAGGCGCGCCTTCGGCGTCTCGAGGGCGGGCGGCGCGACGAGCCGAGGCGTCTCGGCAAGACTGAGGCGGACACGAGCGGCGCCGCTCGGGCGCGGCCGGCCCGCATCGCACGCGCGCGCGCCTCGCGGGCGAGGACGGGGTCGGCGTCGCGGCGCGTCGGAACGCGCCTTGCTGAATGCCGTCGACGATGCCACCTGCTGTTCGCCGCAAGCGCGCCGGAGCCCGCGTCCGGATGACGAGCGCGATGGAGCCGACGTACTTCCTCTACGCGGGGAGGCTCTTCCACGAGGCCGCGCTCCCCGCGCTCGCCGCGGAGCTCGAGGGACACGGCGAGCGCGCGCCCACGCCGTCGCGTGACCCCGGGGCCTCTCCCTGGCAGCCGCGCCGCGGCGAGGATCCGGGCCCGGAGGGGCCGGAGGGTGAGCCTGTCGGCGAAGAGGACGAGGCTCCCGACGAGGACGCGACGGACGTCGACGAGGAACCGAGCTCCGGGCCGGGGGTGCCGAGCGTGCCCGAGCACGGATCGCCCGACGCGGGCTGAGCGAATCCCACTCGGGATGGCCTCTTGGATCCCTCGAAGCTCTGGTGTAGTCCGGGCCGGCGCTGTGGGGGGAGGAGGATCGATCGATGAACTCGCTCAGGCTCACGGACAAGCCGAAGGACCTCCACCTCGTCGTGAGGGCGAAGCCTCCGGTCGATTCGCTCGAGGAGCCGTGGTTCGCCGAGCCGCCGCCGAGCAGCCGTGTCCGCGCGAGCGCGCCGGTGCCGGTCGGCGACTTCCTCGGCGATCCCGAGGTCGACGCCTGGCTTCGCTAGACGAGCGAGCGACGGACCTTGCGGGGTCCGATGGATCCTGGTCGATCCGCGAATGGGGCCGATCATGGAACTTTCCCGCTGCGCGGAACCGAGCGGCGTCTGTCATTCCGACCACTTAGCGATGTGACCCTAGGTGGTTCGGTGTGTGCAGGTATCGGAGACATCCCTGCTCGGAGGTCTTCGCCATGGTTGCTCGTCGTCTGCTCGCACTTCTCCTCGTCGCCACGTCAGCGTGTGTCGCCACCGCCGGATGCGCGGTCGACGGGGACGGGATCGGCGAGGGCGATGACGACGACAACGTCGTCGTGGGCGACGGCATGTCGCCCGACGACGAGCTCGTCGCCGAGCGGCAGCTGAACGGGAGCGAGCTCCCGAACAAGACGATCAGCCTCACGTTCGACGACGGTCCCGGCCGCCGGACGGGCGAGCTCGCGGACTACCTCGCCGAGAAGGGCGTGAAGGGCGCGTTCTTCATCAACGGCTCGAAGGTTGCCGGGCGCCAAGGCGCCATCGACAAGATCGTCGGACGAGGACACCTCCTCGCGAACCACACGCACAACCACAAGCAGCTCACGTCGCTCTCGGCCGCTTCGGTCGTGAAGGAGATCGCCGACACCGACGCGATCATCGCGCAGGCGCAGCCGCAGGGACCGTGGGTCGTCCGCGCGCCGTTCGGCGCGTGGAACGCGAACGTCGCGCGCGCGATCAACGCGAGCTCGATGAAGAAGTACGTCGGCAGCGTCTTCTGGGATCAGGGCGGCGCGCTCACGACGACCGCCGCGGCCGACTGGGACTGCTGGGGCAAGGGCGTCAGCGTGCAGCGCTGCGGGGACCTCTATCTGAACGAGATCCGCACGAAGAAGCGCGGCGTCGTCCTCTTTCACGACATTCACGACAAGACCGTCGACATGATCAAGCAGATCGTCCCGACGCTCATCGCCGAGGGCTACACGTTCGCCGCGCTCGAGGACGTCCCGTCGGTCAAGCGCGCCATCGCCGGCGCGAGCACGCCGGCGCGCGACGAGCAGTGCCAGAGCGCGACGCTCGGACGCCCGGTCGACGAGAACGTCTGCGTGCAGTCGCGGAGCACCCAGCGCTGGTCGCGCTGCGTCGACGGCGAGTGGATCGCCTCGACGGGTCCGACCGACACGAAGTGCTCGCAGCGCTTCCCGCTCTGACGCGAGTGGTGGCTCGGCGATCCGGCCTGGATTACCACCGGATCGAAATTTTACACTTCGCCGGGCGACAACCCGCGTGATTCTCGCGGCGCTCGCGATGGCACCGGAGGTGCAATCCGGGCAGCTCGATGCGGTCCGTGCTCGCGGGAACCGGTGCGTGGGTGCTCGTCTCGAGCCTCGTGCTCGGGTCGATGGTCGGCTGCTCGACGGATCCGGGCGCCGACGCCGGGCAGGAGCAAGGCGACGAGGAGACCGACGTCGGCTGCGGCGGCAAGAACGCGCCGCCGTGCCCCGAGTCGAAGCGGTGCAAGGTCAATCTCGACTGCGCCTCGCAGACCTGCGTATCGGGGACCTGCGGCCCAAGCAAGGACGGCACGGCCAGCGGATGCAAGGGCGCCGACGACTGCGCGAGCAAGGTGTGCCTCGACGGTGCGTGCAAGCCCGCGGCGCCCGACGACGGCGTGAAGAACGACGACGAGACCGACATCGACTGCGGCGGCGCGAAGGCCCCGAAGTGCGGCGACGGAAAGGGCTGCGGCGTCGCCGAGGACTGCGAGAGCAGCGTCTGCACGAGCGGCGCGTGCGCGGCGCCGTCACCGACCGACGGCGTGCAGAACGGCGGCGAGACGGACATCGACTGCGGCGGACCGAACGCACCGAAGTGCGAGCTCGGCAAGGCCTGCGTCGCTCACGGCGACTGCGCCTCCGACGGGTGCGGCTACGACCAGAAGTGCGCGCTCGCGCGCTCATGCACCGCGCGCTTCGGCGGCGACACGTGCGGCGCGGGCGAGGTCGGCGACCCCAACGCGCAGCACGAGAGCTGCTGCACCGCGATCCCGCTCACGAACGCGGCGAACAGCAAGAAGCTCGACAAGTACTCGATCACCGCCGGGCGGATGCGCGCGTTCGTCGAGCGCTTCGACGGCAACATCAAGGGCTTCGTCAGCTCGCTCGGCGCGAACCACGCCGACTGGGACCAGGCCTGGACCGCGAACATGCCGTCCAACATGGACCAGCTGAACATCGAGCTCGGTCCGTACGGGATCGACGGTCAGCGTCAGGGCTGTTACCTGAACGGGCAGGGGGCGCGCACGTACTGGATGCCCGACGCGGTCAACACCTCCTTCAGCAACGAGATCGCTCACAAGTACGGCAAGGACGTCCTCGACGCGAAGGCGCTCCAGTGCGCGACGTTCTTCATGATGCAGGCGATGTGCATCTGGGACGGCGGGAGGCTCGCGACCCTCGACGAGCTCGACGCGCAGTGGGGCGGCACCTATCCGTGGGGCGCCCAGGGCTGGACGTCGGACCGCGCGGTTCACAAGTTCACCTACGGGTTCCCCGAGAACCGGCTCGACAACACCGCGTACATCGCCGCGCCCGGTCGCAAGCCCGCGGGCAACGGACCTAAGGGCCACGCGGATCTCGGCGGGCTCGTGTTCAACATCACGAGCACGTTCGACGCGAACGGCAGGCCGCGCTGGTCACGCAACGGCTCGTGGGAGAACCACGCGATCCCGTACGGGGCGACGTTCTCGCCGAAGACGCGCGCCTACTGGGCCGCCGGCGGCCGCTGCACGCGCAACTGATCTCGGCGCTCGAGCCGGAGCGATCTCGGCGCTCGAGCCGGAGCGAAGGACCGTTCAGGTCTTCGGGTTGCGGAGCCGCTGGTAGAACCACCAGCCGTGGCCGCCGGGGTCCTCGCACTCGTAGCCGCGGTCCTCCCAGTGCTCGGGGCCGTAGTCGATGTTCCTCGGCTCGTCGACGATCTTCGCGCCGGCCTCGCGGGCGCGCTTGCAGTGCGCGTCGACGTCGTCGACGTAGACCATCATGTTCTGGGTGTTGGCGCCGCCCGCGGCGTCGGGCGCGCGGTGCTTCGGGAAACGCTCGGGCTTCGCCTCGGAGACCATGACGACGCCCTCGCCGTACACGAGCTCGGAGTGCTGCACGCGTCCGCCGTCGTCCACGATCTTGACCCTCACCTCGAAGCCGAACGCGCGGCAGAGCCAGTCGATCGCCTCGGCGGCGTTCGGGTAGTAGAGCGACGACGCGATGCGCGGCCAGCCGGGCGGTGTGGGCTTCATTCGGGGCTCCTGTGAAAAGAAGAGGGTCGAGGTGCGACCCTAGTCGAGGAGGGCGACGACAAGAACCACGACGTCGGCGCGCGCGCGTCACGGTGACGCGCGGCCTGCGAGCGCGTAGGCTCGCGTCATGCCCGCCAGCAAGACGCCGAAGAACTCGGACGAGGCCGCGCTCCGCGATTTGGGTCTGAGCTTCCCGGAAGCGACCGAGGAGTTTCCCTGGGACCACCGCGCCCTCAAGGTGAAGGGGAAGGTCTTCGTGTTCATGGGCACGGGGAAGGACGGCGGCGCGGATCACGATGACTTCTTCATCTCGTGCAAGCTCCCCCAGTCGGCGCCGATCGCGCTGACGATCCCCGGCGTGAAGCCGACCGGGTACGGGCTCGGCAAGGCGGGATGGGTCTCGGCGCAGTGGCCTCCGGGCGAGGCGCCGCTCGACATGCTCTGCGACTGGCTCCGCGAGAGCTACTGCGCGATCGCGCCGAAGAAGCTGGCGGCGCTGCTGGAAGAGGGCGGCGCGGCGGTGGAGAAGGGCGCGGCGACGCGTGGCGCGAGCGCGCGGAAGCGCGCGAGGTCGGCCGGCGCGAAGAAGAGCGGCAGCGCCAAGAAGAAGAGCGCCACCGCCGAGAAGAAGAGCGGCAGCGCCAAGAAGAAGAGCGGCAGCGCCAAGAAGAAGAGCGGCAGCGCCAAGAAGAAGAGCGGCAGCGCCAAGAAGAGCGCCGCCAAGAAGAGCGCCGCCAAGAAGAAGCGCTGAGGCTCGGCTCAGAACGAGAGGCTCACGAGCGGCACGACCAGCCCGGCGCCGCGCGGGCTCGCGACGACGGCCGCCGACGTCGCCTCGCTTCGGGGCACGAACGTGGAGGTCGGGACGCTCTTGGGCGCGCCGGCCGCGTCCGCGCTCGTGGCGCTCGCGACGGTCACCCGCGGCGGGCCGGGCGAGCGCAGCGCACGGATGGCGAGCACGACGCCGAACGCCCCGGCGAGCAGGCCAACGCCCACCATGCTGAACATGCGCGCGTCCGGCTCTGCGGGGGAGCGGTCGCGCGCCATCGCGCCCAGCGCGGCGAAGAGGGTGCCGTTGCCGAGCACCGCGAGGCTCACGCCGGCGACGGCGATGGCGACGCTGCGGTCGTCTTCGGGGACGTCGACCACGATCTCCCCCCCGCCCGCCGCCACGTGCACCGGGGTCGGCGCTCGATCGCCCTTCACGAAGACGCGATGCTCGGCGGCTGGCTCCGCAAGCACGCTCGCCGAGCACGGCGCTCGACAGACGACGCTCCAGACCGACTCGCCGGCGCGACGCTCCTCGAGCGCCGCCTCGCGGCTCGACGTCACCGTCACGCGCTCGCGCGCTGAGGCGGGCGGAGGGTCGGCGCGCGAGGGCGCGGCGTCCATGATGACGGCGGCGAGGATGGCGGCGGCGGCGAAGCGAGCGAAGCGGTTCACGCGCTTCGAATGTGTCTTACGGGGCGAGCACGTCCAACTGACACGACCTGAGACCGGGGCCTCGCGGCGAACGCCCGCCCCGATCAAGGCCGCCCGCCGCGCACGAATCGCCGCCGCGAGCTCCACGCCGAGCCGCGCACGAATCGCCGCCGCGAGCTCCACACCGAGCCGCACACGATCGCCTACATCTCGATTGAGATCGCGTGGTTCGCGGGGGTGATCGGTTCGAGCAGATGGTTCTCGGTGGCGCCCATCTCGATCCAGATCACGCCCCGCGCGCGGCGGTACGCGCGGCGACGAATGGCTCGCCACCGCGGAAAACGCCGAGGATCCGGGCGCGACCAACGGCGGCACCCGCGTTGCAAACACGTCGTTTCAGCGGGGCAGCGCTGAACCTGGAAGGTGCTCGATGACGATGGCTCTCCGGACCGTGAAGCTCTCGATGCTGGCCCTCAGCCTTACCGCGGTCCTCGCGGCGTGTGCGTCGGAGGACCCGCTCGAGGGGCGGAAGGCGACCCGATCGAGCATCGGCAACCGGTGGGAGCCGCCGGAGTCGAACGCGACGGGGACCTACGAGGGCCTCAACGGGGAGGGCTGCTCGGGCGGCCTCAAGCCGGGAACGAAGCAGGTCGGTGACCAGCTGAAGTCGCAGTTCAACACCTCGTACGGCGGCTACGCATGCCGCGCGAACACCGCGAACAAGTCGCAGCTGTCGATCCACGCGATCGGGCGCGCGCTCGACATCAACGCCTCGGGGAGCGCCGGCGACGAGATCGCGAACCACCTCGTGAACAACGCCGAGGCGCTCGGCATCCAGCTCATCATCTGGAACCGCACGCTCTGGAAGATCGGCCCGACGGGGCCGGCGTCGCGGGCGTACACCGGACCGAACCCGCACACCGATCACGTGCACGCCGAGGTCTCGACCGCGGTCGCCTCGAGCGGACCGGGCGACGTGACGACGGGACCGGGCGACGGACAGAACGATCCGAACGGACAGAACGATCCGAACGGACAGAACGATCCGAACGGACAGAACGATCCGAACGGACAGAACGATCCGAACGGACAGAACGATCCCTGGTGGGATCCGGACATGGGCGACGACGAGATGGAGTGTCGGACGAGCGCCGACTGCGATCCGAGCGGCCGCATCCCGTGCGAGCAGGGCTACTGCTGGTGGTGATGCGCGGCTGACACGACGCGCGCGCGAGGCGACCTCACGAGGACGCGTTCACGCGCGCGTCCTCGTTCTCACGAGCCAGCGGGCGCCGTCACGAGGCCGCTGCCTGGCGGCCTCGTGACTCGTGACCTCGTTCTGGCCTCACGAGCCAGCGGGCGCCGAATGCCAGTGCTCGGGTCGGATCCCGCTTCCGACCACACGCGCCACGAGCGTCCGGACCGGCCGAAGCGCCAGGACCCGCGGCAGCCACGGCGGGGGCCGCACGACGCGGCCCCCGAGCACGCGCCGGATGATGCGGCGCTGGACGAGCAGCTGGAGCGCCTGCGTCGCCGCGGCCGGGTACCAGCGCCGCGCCTGCACCCGCGCGAGATCGACGGTGCGGACGCGCCCTTGCCGGAGCGGCTCGACGAGCACGTTCGCGGCCGCGACGGCGTCCTGCAGCGCGAGGTTGATGCCCACGCCGCCGATGGGCGACATCGCGTGCGCGGCGTCACCGAGGAAGAGGAGCCCGGGGTAGAACCACCGGGCGAGGTGGTTGACCTGGACGCGGAGACCGCTGACGTGCTCCCAGCTGTCGACCGCGGCGAGTCGTCCGTCGCCGAAGAAGGGGGCCATTTCTGCGAGGCGCTGGCGGAACTCGTCGAGGCCGCGCGCCTCCACGCGATCGCGCTCGCCCTTCGGGATCAGGTAACCGACCTGCCAGTAGCTCCCGCGGTCGATGAGGATGAGCATGCGTCCGGGCCGGACCACGCCGAACGCCTCGTCGGGATCGCCTTCGTGGCGCGGCACGCGGAACCAGAGGACATCCATCGGCGCGCCGAGATCGAGGACGCGGGCGGCGACGCGCTCGCGGAGCACCGAGCCACGTCCGTCGCACGCGAACGTCACGTCGGCGCGGAGGCGCTTCGTCTCGCCGCGCTGGCGATAGACGACGCCCGCGGTGCGTGAACCTTCCATCCAGAGATCGACGACCTCCGCGCAGGTCTCGATGTGAAAATTCGGGTTCTCTCCGGCCTTCCGCGCGAGGAGCTCGAGAAAGTCCCACTGCGGCATCATGTGGATGCACCGGTGTCGCCCTCCGAGCGCGGAGAGATCGGCGACGGTGAGGGGCTCGCCGTTGACGTCCGCGTGGAGGGTGCGGAGGACCTGATGCGGGATCCGCTCGAGCTCGTCGAGGAAGCCGAGCTCTTCGATGAGCGTGAGCGTGGACGGGTGGATCGTGTCGCCGCGGAAGTCACGGAGGAAGTCGGCGTGCTTCTCGAGCACGGTCACGTCGATCCCCGACCGGGCGAGCAGGAGCGCGAGCATCATGCCCGCCGGTCCGCCGCCGACGACGCAACAGGTGGTCGTTCGAGCCTCTCCGTTCATTTGCGTCGCTCCTCCGCGCCTCCACGCGAGCAAGGGAAGGGCCGACACCGCGCGCCCGGCTCATGCACATACGTGTCTACGCGATCGATCGCCCGAGATCGACGTCGCGCCGTGCGGTTCGACGCCCCACGCGCCGCTCGCGTTCGCCATCGGAAGGCGCCGACGCGAGAGCTGGTCACCGAAACCAGCTAGCCGTTGAGCGTGTCGCGCGAAGCGTCACGCGCAGCCGTGCGGATGGACGACTCGACGCGTGGAGGGCGGGTTGTTCGCCAGCTTGCTCGTCGGCCGGCGAGGGCGAGGAACAAGCTCGCCTCCGCAGTTCGGACACGTGGCCTTCAGCTTCGAGTCGGCGCAGTCCGCGCAGAAGGTGCACTCGAACGAACAGATGCGGGCGTCACGAGAGTCGGCGGGAAGATCGCGATCACAACACTCGCAGCCCGGACGGAGCTCCAGCATGCTCGAATCGTCGCACGCTTCGCAATGGATCACTCCGCGGAACTCGCCGGCGCGATTTCTGGCTTCCACCGAGCGGGGCGAGCTTGGACCCTGCATGAACGAACGCCCCGGGACCTTGCGGTCTCCGGGGCGTTTGTTCTCCGTGGCAACGAGAGGGCTCGTTGCCACGCTAAGTGATGAGACCACGCTCTTACCGTGGTCTCGGGGGGCGACCCCAGCGGGAATCGAACCCGCGTTACCGGCGTGAGAGGCCGATGTCCTAACCGCTAGACGATGGGGCCTTTAAGGAGGGAAGACAGAGAGGGTTGGCTGGCTGGCGGACTAGGATTCGAACCTAGATAGACGGAGCCAGAATCCGTCGTCCTGCCATTAGACGATCCGCCAATCAGAAGCGAGTGCCGAGCAGAAGCGCGCAGCACCGTTTGGCGTCGCGCACCTTAGTCAGGCGTGAACCCTTGTCAAGTCCAGGCGATGCACGTCCGTGCGAAGCGCTTCACTTCCGGCGCTCCGAGAGGCGCTTCGGATGCGTGAACCCCTGCGTGTAAGGGTTCTCCCGCACCGCCAGCGACGCGCGCGGTCCGTTCGCTGTCGGCGCTCGCGCGGGCGCCCGGCTCGCCGCGGGCGGAGAGCTCCAGCGCGCAGGCGGGAGCGGGAGCGGCTTCGGCGCGGGCGCCGCCGCCGGAGGCGTCGCGAGCGCCTCGGGCTCACGCTCGGGCGGGGCCGCCGGTACGAAGGTGAGGGGACCGGCCGCGGGAGCCGGTGGGGGCGGAGCGTCGACGGCGTCTCGCCGCACGTCGTCGGCCTCGGGCTGCGCGGACGGCGCGAGCAGACCCGCGATCGCGAGCACCGCCGCCGCGCCGACGACGGCGATCGCGCCGAGCCGCCGCCGCTGGATGGCGCGATCGAACCGCCGCCGCTCCGTCCCGCGAGCACGCGCGACTCCCGACGCGAGCGCGGTCGACGCGCCGCTCGCGTCGGCCTCCGCCGAGGCCGCGCGCTCCGCGCCCGCGGCGTCGACGACCGCGCCGTCGCCGTCGGCCTGCGCGCGCCGATCGATCGTCATCGCCATCGGCGGCCGCGAGGACAGCGCCGCGTCGACCCGACGCGCGAGCCCCACGCCTTCGCCGCCGGCGAACGGCGCGAGCGCCTTCGCGAGCGCCGCCACGTCGACCGGACGCCCACTCGGCTCCTTCGCGAGGCACGCGCGGACGACGCGGGCGAGCTCGAACGGGACGCCCTCCGCGACGAGCAACGCCGGCTCGTCGTACGCGACCGCGACGAGCATCCCGGAGACGGTGTCTGCCGAGAAGGGCAGGTGGCCCGCGATGAGCTCGTGCAGGATCACGCCGAGCGCCCAGATGTCCGCGCGCGCGTCCACGCTGGCGGGATCGCGGATCTGCTCGGGCGCGAGGTATGCGGGCGAGGCGAACCACGCCGACGTGCCTTCGTCCTCGCGATCCTCGGCCGGCGTCGCCATGCCGAAGTCGAGGATCTTGAGCACGCGCGACTCGCCGCCCTGCTCCGCGGCCGCCGCGCTCGCGTCGCCCGCGAGAAACAGGTTCTGCGGCTTCAGGTCTCCGTGCACGAGCCCGGCGGCGTGCGCTTCGGCGAGGCCCACGCAGGCCTGCATGATCCATCGCACCGCCTCGGCGGGCGGCAACGACGTGCGCTCCGCGAGCTCCTCGCCGAGCGTGCGCCCCTCGAGCCGTTCGGTCGCGATGAAGGGCATCCCGTCCTCGGTGAAGCCCGTGTCGACGATGCGCGCGACGTGCAGCCCGCGGAGCGCGGCGGCCTCGTGCGCGGCCGCGAGGTGGCGGCGCTGAGCCCGCTGGTGCGCCGTCGTCGTCGACGCGAGGATCTTCAGCGTCACGCGCCGGCGCAGGTAGACGTGGCGCGCCGCGACGACGAAGCCCGAGCTGCCCGCGCCGAGCAGCTTCTCCACACGGTAGCGTCCTGCGATCGTGTCCCCCTTGATCTTGAATCCGGGGACGATGGGCGCCGCCTTTTCCTTTTCCTTGAAGCCGAGACCGACCATGGCAGGGTCGCTCGTCTGCAGACGCGGTGCCTCCCTCGAGCGGGCTGGCACGGATGAGCGGATCGGCGATCCGCCCGTTCATTCCCGACGATCGGCCCGAGCTGAAGCGAGGCATCTTGTCCGGCTGGGGAGATCCGGAGTGCCATCCCGACCGGGACATACGCCGCAGCCGAGGAGGCGCGCGCCGCCGCCGCTCGACGCCCGCGGCGCCCGGAAAGGGCGAGGTGGGACTTGACGCCATCGGGCGAAAGCAGCAGGTTGGCGCCGATTTCTGGCACTCACCCAGGTCGAGTGCTAACAGCCCGCGGCAACCGCGGCCAAGCCAACGAGAAATACACATGAAAATCCGACCGCTCCAGGACCGTCTCGTCGTCAAGCGCACCCAGGAAGAAGAGAAGACCAAGGGCGGGATCATCATCCCGGACACGGCGAAGGAGAAGCCGCTCGAGGGAACGGTCGTGGCCGTCGGCTCGGGCAAGTCGGTCAAGGGCGGCAAGGTCGTCCCCCTCGACGTGAAGGCCGGCGACAAGGTCCTGTTCGGCAAGTACTCGGGCACCGAGGTCAAGGTCGACGGCGAGGACCTCGTCCTCCTCCGCGAAGACGACGTCCTCGCGGTCTTCACCCAGTGATCTGAGCGAGAGGGAGAACGAACATGAGCGCAAAGCAGATCGTCTACAGCCGCAACGCCCGGGGTCGCATCCTCCACGGCGTCAACCTCCTCGCCGACGCGGTCAAGGTCACGCTCGGCCCCAAGGGCCGCAACGTCGTCATCGAGAAGAGCTTCGGCTCGCCGGTGGTGACGAAGGACGGCGTCACGGTCGCCAAGGAGATCGAGCTCGCCGACAAGTTCGAGAACATGGGCGCGCAGATGGTCCGTGAGGTCGCCTCGAAGACGAGCGACAAGGCCGGCGACGGCACCACGACCGCGACCGTCCTCGCCCAGGCGATCTACACGCAGGGCCTCAAGCTCGTCGAGGCGGGCCACAACCCGATGGATCTCAAGCGCGGCATCGACCAGGCGGTCCAGGCCGTGGTCGCCGAGGTGAAGAAGCTCGCGACGCCGACCAAGGACAAGGAGCACATCTCCCAGGTCGGGACGATCAGCGCCAACGGCGACAAGACCATCGGCGACATGCTCGCCAGCGCGATGGAGAAGGTCGGCAAGGAAGGCGTCATCACCGTCGAAGAGGCGAAGGGCATGGAGTCCTCGCTCGAGGTGGTCGAGGGCATGCAGTTCGACCGCGGCTACCTCTCGCCGTACTTCGTGACGAACACGGAGAAGATGACGGCCGAGCTCGAGAACCCGTACATCCTCATCAGCGAGAAGAAGGTCAGCGCGATGGCCGACCTCATCCCGCTGCTCGAGCAGATCGCCCGCGAGGGTCGTCCGCTCGTCATCCTCGCCGAGGACGTCGAGGGCGAGGCGCTCGCGACGCTCGTCGTCAACAAGCTCCGTGGCTCGCTCAAGGTCTGCGCCGTCAAGGCGCCCGGCTTCGGCGATCGCCGCAAGGAGATGCTGAAGGACATCGCGACGCTCACCGGCGGTCAGGTCGTCAGCGAGGACCTCGGCGTCAAGCTCGAGTCCTTCACGACGAAGGACCTCGGCCAGGCCAAGCGCATCACGGTCGACAAGGACAACACGACCATCGTCGACGGCGTCGGTGATCCGAAGGAGATCAAGGGCCGCATCGAGACGATCCGCAAGCAGATCGAGAACACGACCAGCGACTACGATCGCGAGAAGCTCCAGGAGCGCCTCGCGAAGCTCGCCGGCGGCGTCGCCGTCATCAAGGTCGGCGCGGCCACCGAGACCGAGATGAAGGAGAAGAAGGCTCGCGTCGAGGACGCGCTCCACGCCACGCGCGCGGCGGTCGAGGAGGGCATCGTCCCCGGCGGCGGCGTCGCGCTCCTCCGCGGCGCGGCGGCGCTCGACTCGCTCAAGCTCGACGGCGAGCAGGCGTTCGGCGTCAGCCTCGTCAAGCGCGCGCTCCAGGAGCCGCTCCGCCAGATCGCGAAGAACGCGGGCCAGGACGGCTCGGTCGTCGTCGAGAAGGTGCGTGACGGCAAGGGCTCGTTCGGCTTCAACGCCGCGACCGAGACCTACGAGGACCTCACCAAGGCCGGCGTCATCGACCCCGCGAAGGTCGTCCGCTCGGCGCTCGAGTTCGCCGCCAGCGTCTCGGGCATGATGCTCACCACCGAGGCGCTCATCGCCGACAAGCCGGAGAAGAAGAAGGCCGGCGGCGGCGGCGGCGGCATGGGTGGAATGGGCGGCATGGGTGGAATGGGCGGCATGGGCGGCATGGGCGGCGACTTCGACATGGATTGATTCCACGTCGAGGCCCCGCTCGTTCGGGCCCACGCGCGAAGCCCCGGTCCCGTCTCGCGACGGCGCCGGGGCTTCGGCTTTGTGGGCGCCGAGGGCCCCACGCAAAAGCCCCGGGCGGTGTCTCGCGACATCGCGCCGGGGCTTCTTCACGTCGGTCCAGGGCAGGGGACCGGCGGTACGTCGAGGCTCAGAGGAGGGACTTGATCTCCTTCTCGAGCTCCTTCTCTTCGCCGTCGTGGTAGCCGTTGTGGACGAACTTGATGACGCCCTGCTTGTCGATCACGTACGCCGACGGCATGTTCGGCGGCTTGTAGCAGTCGGCGATCTTGTGGCCTTCATCCCAGCCGACGGGGAACTTCGCTCCGTAGGTCTTGATGAAGTCCGGGATCTCCTTCTTCTCGTCGTCGACCGAGATCGCGAGGATCTCGAGGCCGCTCGTCTTGTACTTGACGTAGAGCTCCTGGTACTTCGGGAACGACTTCTTGCAGGGCTCACACCACGTCGCCCAGAAGTCGACGATGGTGACCTTGCCCTTCTCGACGCCGATCTTGTTGCCGCCGTTCACCGACGTGAGCGAGAAGCTCGAGGCGTTCTTGCCGACCTCCGGCTTGCCTTTGCAGCTGATCTCGCTCTTCCCCCCGCCCTTGTCCCCGTCCTTGTCGCCATCCTTGTCGCCCGATTTGCTGTCGGACTCCTTCGTGTTAACCGATGAAGGGTCCTTGGCCGGCGGGTCTTCGCCGCACGCCGACAGCACTACGAGCGCCGTCGCCATCAACGAAAGAGCAGTTCGCGTTCGCATGCGGTCGAGTCTACTTGGTAGTTTCGCTCTTGCGAAGGGCATCGAGCGCGGTCGAGCTCTGCTGGGCTCGGCGGCCTCTCCGGGGGCGCTCGGCCCGGCTCGTTCGCCCCGAAGCGGCCGGCCCACGTCGCGCGTTTTTGACTCCCCGGAATTCGAGGCGATAAGCTCGTCTCTGCCGATGCGACGTCACGCGGTCCAGATGACACGGCTCACGGCTGCCCGGATGGAACCGTGCAGCTTCGTGTAGTCGGCTGCCACGGAGGCGAAACTCCGAAGCATCGCACGTGCGCGTTCCTGCTCGACGAGCGCCTGGCGATCGACGCTGGCTCGCTCACGAGCGGCCTCGACCTACCGCTGCAGTGCAAGCTCGAGGCTGTGCTCGTCAGCCACTCGCACCTCGATCACATCCGCGACCTCGCGACGATCGCCGACAACCGTGCGCAGCTCGGCTGCCCGCCGCTCCAGGTCGTCGGGACGAAGCCGACCCTCGACGTCTTGAAGAAGCACTTCTTCAACGACCTCTTGTGGCCCGACTTCACGGCCATCCCGTCGAAGAAGGAGCCGACGATCGTCTACAAGACGTTGAAGCCCGAGGTCCGTACCGAGATCGCCGGCTTCGGCGTGCGCGCCATCAGCGTGAGCCACACGATCGACACGAGCGCGTTCATCGTCGACAAGAACGGCGCCGCCGTCGCGTACAGCGGCGACACGGGACCCACCGAGCGGCTCTGGCAGGTGCTCAACGAGCAGAACGATCTCCGCGCGCTCCTCATGGAGGTCAGCTTCCCGAACGAGGCGCAGCGCCTCGCGACGCTGAGCGGACACCACACGCCGCAGACGCTGCTGAAGGACCTGCAGAAGTACGCGCGTCCGAAGGACCTGCCGACGCTGCTCTACCACATCAAGCCGGCGTTCCAGCGCGAGGTGGAGAAGCAGTGCGCGAAGCTCAAGGGCGTCGAGCTCACGGTGCTCGACCTCGGCGACCAGCTGTTGCTCTGACGGAGGGCCGAGCGCGCGCCGTCGCGGCGTGCTCGAGCCTGCGTGACGCGCACGGAGTGTGCTATGTCCGCCCGTCTCGGGGAGAACCCGAAGAGCCCCGATGGACGCGTCCTCCGAATCAAGCTCGACCGCGACGGCCGAAGAGCTCGTCCCCGTTCCCGGCCTCGAAGACGACGCCGATGGTACACGCATCGTCCGCGAGGAGATGCGCCTGCTCGAGGTCGTCCTCCGCGCGCTCGGCCCCGAAGCGGCCGCCGCGCCGGCGAGCGGCAACGGCGCGAGCCCGTCTTCGCCACCGACCGCGATGGCCGAGGCGCTCGCCGACGACGATCGGCGCCTCCTCGAGCTGCGCGACCTCGCCGCCAGCGCGAAGCCCGAAGACCTTCCCGCGCTCTTCGAGCAGATGCACAACCTCGGCGCCCTCCGCGCCCACCGCGGCAAGGGCACGACGGGCGCCGTCGATCGCAAGAGCCCTTACTTCGGGCACCTCCGCCTCGAGGAGACCGTGCTCACGCGCGGCGGCCGCGGTCCCGGCAAGGAGCGCCGCCGCGACGTGCTCGTCGGCTCGCGCCAGTACCTCGATCCGGCGGCGGGCGTGCGCATCGTCGACTGGCGCAACGCCCCCGTCAGCCGCATCTTCTACCGGTACCGCGAGGGCGACGGCTACGAAGAGACGCTCGGCGACCAGCCCGTCGAAGGCCTCGTCGCCTCGCGCCGCACGGTGGCGATCGTCGACGGCGAGCTTCGCAAGGTCACGGCTCCCCAGGGGACCTTCGTCAAGGAGGCGGACGGCTCATGGCGCCGCGCCGCGCCTCACACGGCGCGTCTTCGCCTGCCTTCGCAGGGCGCGGCGGCGTCCGCGGCCGGCGCCCCGCGCGAGGTCGAGGCGCGCCACGCGCCCGGTGCCCGCGGCGGAGCGACCTCGGCCGACCGGCTCCTCCCGGCGATCGCGGCGATGCTCGACAAGGAGCAATACGACCTCATCACGAAGCCGGGCACCGGCCTCGTCGCCATCCAGGGCAGCGCCGGGAGCGGCAAGACGACGGTGGGCCTCCACCGCGTCGCCTACCTCCACGCGAGCCAGCCCACGCGCTTCCGCGCGCACAAGATGCTCGTCATCGTCCCGAACGAGGCGCTCGTCCACTACACGAGCCGCGTCCTGCCGGCGCTCGGCGTCGAGGGCGTGGCCGTCATGACGTGGAACCGCTGGGCGGTGCGCGCCATGTTCGACATGTTCCCTCGGCTCCCGACGGCGATCAGCGAGGAGACGCCGCCGCTCGTCACGCGCGTGAAGAACCACCCGGCGATGGTGACGGCGATCGACACGATCGCCGCCGAGACCGCCGCGCGCCTCGACACGAAGATCGCCGGCTCGATGAGCCGCTGGCCCGAGGGCGAGCGCGTGCTCGCGGCGTGGCAGGCGACGAAGGGCGCCCCCGACCGCCGCGTCACGCAGCTAGCGCAGTGGATCGCCGGAAAGCGCGAGCTCGCCGGCACGAAGCCCGCGGCCGACCTCCCGCAGATCACGCGCAGCGCGGTCGAAGCGCTCGGCCACGAGATGCGGAGCGAGTCGCGCAACGTCCTCGGCGCGTGGGACGAGATCCTCACGAGCCGCCCGCGCCTCGACCGCCACTTCAGCGCGCACTTCGGCAGCGGGCAGCTCGACCAGGTGCACGAGTGGTGCGTCCGCCAGGCGCGCGTCCGCGCGGAAGGGGAGCGCGACGGCGACGCGCCCAGCCTCGACATCGAGGACCGCGCCCTGCTCCTCCGGCTCTTCCAGGTCCTGCGCGGCCCGCTCCTCGACGGCGAAGGCCAGCCGGTCGCGCTGGCGCACTTGTTCATCGACGAGGTGCAGGACGCCACTCCCGTCGAGCTCAAGGTGCTGCTCGACGTTGCGGGCGGCGCCAAGGACGTCCGTCCGGGCGAGCGCGACGTCTCGCAGCTCTCCGTCACGCTCGCGGGCGACGTGGCGCAGCGGATGCGCGAGGAAGAGGACGTGCACGTGGCCTTCGACTGGGACGCCACGCTGAAGGATCTGGGCGTCCCCGGCGGCGCCGGCGTGATCGATCCGCTCAAGGTCAGCTACCGGTCGACCGCGGAGATCACCTCGTTCGCGCGCGGCGTGCTCGGTCCGTTCGCGCACGAGGCCGAGCCGATCGCGACGCGCGAGGGCCCGCCGGTCGAGCTCTTCACGTTCGCGTCCACGGGCGAAGCGGTCGCGTTCCTCGCCGACGCGCTCCGCGACCTCGCCGCGAGCGAGCCCGACGCGAACGTCGCGCTGCTCTCGCGCTTCCCGCAGCAGGCCGAGGTCTACTACGACGGCCTCGTGCGCGCGGAGGTGCCGAACGTTCGTCGCGTCCGACGCCAGGACTTCACGTGGGAGCGCGGCTTCGACGTCACCGACGTCCGGCAGACCAAGGGCCTCGAGTTCGACGAGGTCATCCTCCTCGAGACCACCGCGACGAGCTATCCCGAGTCGGCTCAGGCGCGGCACGCGCTCTACGTCGGCGCGACGCGCGCGGCCCATCAGCTCTGGTGCGTCTCGAGCGAGGCGCCCTCGAGGCTCGTCACCGACGGGCTCGCGGCGGCGACCAAGCCCGGCTGATCGGCCGGCGGCGCGCGGGCGACGGTCCGCGCCCTGCACGATTTGGAAACGCTGCGTTTCCCGATCGTCGTCTTCTCCTCGGCCCGGATCCGGGGCACAAGCGCCCCCGACGAGGGGTCGCCATGCCGTGTCAGTACCGCTACTACGTCCGTCCGCATCGCGCAGGGTCGCCGCCGAGCCGTCCGCTCATCGTGAAGCACGCCCAGGCCGGAACGTCGCAGCCGCCGCCGGCCGCCGACACGCCGCACGTCGTCGACACGCCTCCGCACGTCGCGCTGGTCCGGCAGTACGCCTGGTGACGCAGAGCGTCGCTGCGGTCGCGGAGCGGGATCGACCGCCGCGAGCCGCCGGCGAATCGCGGTATCCTCGCGCTCGTGAAGAAGGCGGTGGCCGTCATCGGCGCAGGAGCTTGGGGCACCGCGCTCGCCGCGCACGCGGCGCGCCTCGGTCATGACGTTCGACTCTGGGCGCGCGAGGCTGACGTCGCGCGCGACGTGAACGAGCTCCACGAGAACCGGCCGCTGCTCGCCGGCGTCCCGCTCCCTCCGTCGATCCGCGCATCGACCGACCCCCGAGAGGTCCTCGAGGCGGCCGACCTCGTCGTGCTCGTGCCGCCGTCGGCCTTCCTCCGCTCGGTCGCCGCCTCGATCGCGCCGCACGTGCCCCGCGCGGCCCGCGTCGCGATCGCCACCAAGGGCATCGAGAACGAGAGCCTCCTCCTGATGCTCGACGTCGTCGCCCAGGCGCTGCCCGACGCCGATCCCGAGGCCCTCGTCGTGCTCTCCGGTCCGAGCTTCGCGCGCGAGGTGGCGTCCGGCCTGCCGACGGACGTGGTCGTGGCGTCACGCGATGAGGCCTCGGCGACGGAGGTGCAGGCCGCGCTCCACGCGCCGTTCTTCCGCGTCTACACGAGCAAAGATCCGATCGGCGTCGAGGTCGGCGGAGCGCTGAAGAACGTCCTCGCCATCGCCGCCGGCGCTTGCGACGGGCTAGGGCTCGGGACCAACGCGCGCGCCGCGCTCGTGACGCGCGGCCTCTCGGAGATGGCGAGGCTCGGCGCGGCCCTCGGCGGCGATCCGCTGACGTTCATGGGGCTCTCGGGCGTCGGCGATCTCATTCTCACCACTACGGGCGCGCTGTCGCGAAACCGGACGCTCGGACTGAAGGTGGCGGAGGGGGTCGATCCCGCCGGCTACCTGGCCTCCCAGCGTACGGTCGCGGAGGGCTTCCTCACGGCGCGCGCCGCGTGGCAGCTCGCGCAGCGGCACGGGGTCGACGTCCCGATCACCGAGCAGGTCTACCGCGTGCTCCACGAAGGACGCCCGCTGCTCGACGCGATGAAGCAGCTCATGACGCGCGACCAGAAAGATGAGCTTTGGGGGATCCGGCCCTGAACCTCCGGCGCTCTCGGTCGGCGTGAGGCGCGCGACGCCTCGATCCGGCGGACGGACGTGGGCATGCGCGCTTCGGCACGCCGACACTCGATCCTTGCCAGTCGTGCCCCCGACGCGATAATCGGTTGTGCGATGCGAACGATCCGTTGCGCTCTCGCCGTGCTCGCGACGGCGGTCGTGGTCTCCGGGGCTCGCTTCGCCGCGGCCCAGGAAGAGGGCCCGGCGGCCGCCCCGGCGGAAGCGACCGCCGCGACGCCGGCGATCAGCGAGCAGGCCAAGCGGCACTTCAACGCGGGCGTCGCGCTCCTTCAGGATCCGGAAGGAGAGAAGGTCGAGGAGGCCTACCGTCAGTTCCGGACGGCCTACGACATCTCCGGTTCGCCGAAGATCCTCGGCAACATGGGCTTCTGCGCGATGCGCCTCGAGCGCGACGGCGAGGCGATCGACGCGTACTCCCGCTACCTCCGCGAGGTGCCGGACATCGACGCCGACGAGCGCGCGCAGATCGTCCGCGACCTCCAGACGCTCACCGTCGGCGTCGCGCGAATCTCGCTCGAGGTGAACGTGCCTGGGGCGACGATCCTCGACGAGCGCGTCCCCGTGCGCGGCGCGCGCGTCACGAACGCCTACGGCCCCGTGAACGGGAAGATCGAGCTCGGCGTTCGGCCCGGACACCACGTCTTCACCGCGAAGATCGCGGGGCGCGAGGACGCCCCGTGGGAGATCGAGGCCTACGCCGGCGCGAAGGAGCAGCACTCCTTCGTCTTGAAGGCGCCCCCCGAGGCTCCACCGCCGCGCGCGATCACGACGACCGACGACAGGCCGTCGTCGACCGGTCCGATCGTCGTGACGGCCGCGGGTGGCGCGATGCTCGTCGCCGCCGGCATCACGGGCATCGTCGCGCTCAACAAGACGAGCGACATCGCGGAGCGCTGCAAGAACGACGTCTGCCCGCGCAGCTTCGATCTCGAGGGCGAGCGCTCGAGCGCGCGCACCTTCGTGGGCGTGACGGATCTGCTGCTCGTGCTCGGCACCGTCACCGTGCTCGGCGGCCTCTACTGGGGCTACCGCGTGTCGAAGGCGTCGTCCGAGCCGAAGGCCGCGCCCGCGCCGGTCAAGGCGAGCTTCCTCGGCGACTGGAGGCTCGCGCTCTGATGCGTGCTCGACTTCTCCTCGCCGTCGCCGCCGGCGCGCTCTCGAGCGCGTGCTTCGTCGTCACCGATCTCGGTCGCTTCGAGCAGGCCGAGCCCCTGGCGCCGTCGAATTTCTCGGACCTCCGCGTCACCGTCCGCGGGATGACCTCGCACGTGAACGAGCGCTTCGAGTATCGCGTCGTCGACAGCTCGAACGTCATCCAGTCGCGCGGGTTCATCATTCCGCTCGGCGGCCCCGCCGCATCGTTCTTCGTGCAGGGCGCCGTCCCGAAGCAGAACGGACCGTTCCGTTTCGACTTCTACGCGGACCACGACAACTCGGGCGCCTACGACCCGCGGCCCGACACGTTCCTCGACCACGCGTGGCGCCTCTCGCTCGACGACGCCATGCGCGACGAGAACGGCGCGTACGTCGTCGTCTTCGACCACAACCAGTCCTTCACGAACCTCAACACGCCGAACCCCGCCACCGAGTTCGGCAAGCCCGTGACCATCCACATGAAGGGCATGGGCCCGTTCGCCGGCAAGCGCGTCGAGGTGCGCGTCGGCGACGCGAGCACGCGGCGCGTGGTCGGCATGTTCCGTGTGCCGACGCTCACGGACGCCGAGTTCGACGTGCTCGTCCCCGGCATGATCGAGACGGGCGTGACCTACACCGTCGAGGTCTATACCGACGATGGCAAGGGGGGAGGGGTGCGCGCGTTCCGCTTCGAGCAGCTGGCGACCGAGCCGGGCCTCGAGGCGACGTTCAACGGGGATCGCCCCGCCGATACGCCGGGCGCCGCCGAAGTCAGCGATCCGCAGCCCGCGCAGTAGCGCGGGGACGACGGCGCGAGGGGGCGGGGGATGCGGCGCGGGCGCGGCCCGGGCGCGGCCCGCCTGTCACCCGAGCGAAGACGTGACGGCGGGCGACCGAGGCGCTAGCCTGTAAAGATCCACGTGGCGACCGCCATCGAGCCCGGAACCGTCATCGACGGGAAGTACCGCGTCCTGCGCCGCATCGGCGAAGGCGGCATGGGCACCGTCTTCGAGGGCGAGAACACCCGCATCGAGCGGCGCGTCGCGATCAAGGTGCTCCACGAGCACGTGGCTTCGTCACCGGAGTTCGCGCAGCGCTTCGAGCGCGAGGCGCGCGCGTCGGCGCGCATCGGCTCGCCGCACGTCTGCGACGTGCTCGACCTCGGAGACCTGCCGAACGGCGAGCGCTTCATCGTGATGGAGTTCCTCGACGGCGAGAGCCTCGAAGACCGGCTCACGAAGGGGACGCTCACCGCCGCGGAGCTCGCGCCCATCGCGTTCGAGATCCTCGAAGGCCTCGGCTCGATGCACCAGGTCGGCGTCATCCACCGCGACCTGAAGCCAGCGAACGTGTTCCTCGCGCGCGGGCGCGGCAAGTCGGAGGTCGTGAAGATCCTCGACTTCGGCGTCGCGAAGATCCTGCCGCGGGCCGACGAGCCGGGCGAGATGACGTCGACCGGCATGATGATGGGGACGCCGCTCTACATGTCTCCGGAGCAGGCGCGCGGAGCCCGCGACGTCGACGGGCGAACCGATCTCTACGCCGCGAGCGTCATCTTCTACCGCGCGCTCACGGGAGAGATGCCGCACAGCGGCGACAACCTCCACGAGCTGCTCTTCAAGATCGTCCTCGAAGATCCGCGGCCGATCCGCGAGCTCGCGCCGGACGTCGACGAGGCGTTCGCGGACATCGTGACGAGGGGTCTCGCGCGCGACGCCGACCAGCGCTTCGGGTCCGCGCGGGAATTCCAGGAGGAGCTCTCGGCGTGGGGCGCCGCGCAGGGCCGCGCGAGCCTGGCGTTCGCGGTCACCTTGCCGAGCGAGCGCCCGCCGCTCAAGAACCTGAGCGGCGGCTACCCGGCGTCTCGCCTCCGGGCGCCGATCACCGGGCCGCAGCCGCGGTCGGAAGCGGTGGGGCCGCCGACGCCCGCGCTCGCGAGGACACAGACCGAGACGCCGACCTCCAAGAGCGGCGGAACGCCGATCGTGTGGTCCGAGGACGCGCCCGAGATCGCGAAGCGCGCGATGGCGGAGCTCGAGGCGAAGCGGGCGAAGGGAGCTCGCACCGCGGACGTGGGCGCGACGCAGCTGCTCGAGAGCACGCCGCGCTCGTCGAGCGCGAGCCTCCCGCCGAGCACGCCGGCCGCGTCCGTCGCAGCGGCGCCGCGCAAGAAGTCGCGCGCCGCGCTCGTGGCGGGGGCGGTGATGGCGGTCGCGGCGGTGGCGGTCCTTGCGCGCGTCGCGACGCAGGGGGGCTTCGCCGGACCGACGGACGCCACGGGAGCGGCGCTCAGCGCCGAGCCGACGCCGGCGTCCACGGCCGTCGCAGCGCCTGCGACGACGGCGGGCGCGGCCAACGAGACGCCGAACGCAGACGTCCCGCCGAACGCAGACGTCCCGCCGAACGCAGACGTCCCGCCGAACCCCGCAGCGAGTCCGGGCACGCCCGAGATCGCGTCGAGCCCCGCGGCGCGCACGGCTGCGCCTGCGACCGCGCGCGTCCCCGGGCCGACTCCGGCCGCGCCCCAGGCGAAGGTGGTCGCTCCTCCGCCGAGCGCGTCCGCAGCGAAGTCCGCCGCCCCGCCGAGCAGCGCCGCCGCCACCCCGACGGGCACGACGACGGCGCGGAAGTTCCGCACGAACATCGAGTAGCGTTCGTCGCGGCGGCGACGCGACGCGCCGCTCGGCCCGACCGCGGCGATCACGCGATCGTCGCGGCGGCGAGCGCTTCGGCGCGTGCGGCCAGGACGTGCTCGATCACGGTGTCGACGCCATCCCCGATGTTGCAACGCGTGAAGACGACGGGGCCGCCCTGGCGCATGCGCTCTGCGTCGCGCGCCATCACGTCGAGGCTCGCGCCGACGTGGGGCGCGAGGTCGATCTTGTTGACGACGAGCAGATCGCTCTGCGTCACGCCGGGGCCTCCCTTTCGCGGCACCTTCTCGCCGCCGGCGACGTCGACGACGTAGATCGTGTAGTCGACGAGCTCGCGGCTGTACTGCGCGGCCAGGTTGTCGCCGCCGCTCTCGACGACCAAGAGCTCCGGTGCGCATCCGCGCATCAGGTCCTCGAGCGCGTCGAGGTTCGGCGTGATGTCCTCACGGATCGCCGCGTGCGGGCAGCCGCCCGTCTCGACCGCGCGGATCTGGCCCGTGGGGAGCGCGTCGTTGCGATGCAAGAACTCGGCGTCCTCGCGCGTGAAGATGTCGTTGGTGACGACCCCGAGGCGCATCCGCTCCCGGAGCTTCACGCAGAGCGCGAGGACCAGCGCCGTCTTCCCGCTCCCGACCGGCCCGCCGATACCGACGGTGAACGCGCGGGAGGCGAACGATCGCGCCTGACGCGGCGGTCGAGTCCGAAACAGCCCCGGCCCGCTCCACCGCTCGTGCGTATGCCCGTGCGCGTCGCCGTGCGAATGCCCGTGCGAATGCCCGTGCCCGTGCCCGTGCCCGTGCCCGTGCCCGGCGTGCACGTGGTCGCCGTGCGCATGCGCGTGGCCGTCGTGCGCATGCGCGTCGCTCGGATCGTGGTCGTGCGAGTGGCTCATGATTGAAACATCCTCCCGTCGAGACGCTCGTGGAGCGCCGCGAAGATCTCGATGAGCGGCGCCGTCTGCGCCGCGTCCTCGGGCCCGAGGCCGTGCGCGGCCTCGACCAGCTCGCCGAAGAGCGGCGCGCGGGCGGCGTGAAGCTGCTGCGCCTCGAGCGGCCCGATCAAACCGAGGCGGACGCCGGCGGACAGGATCCCGCGCGCCGCGCCGTGGAGGTACGCCGCGAGCGCGTCGTCCGGCGAGACGCCGAGCGCACCGAAGACCGCGCCGAAGACCGGCGCGTGGTGAGCGGGGCCGAGCCGCGCGTGCTCGGCGACCCCTCCGAGGTGGTCCCAGACCCGCGCCGCGGCGCTTGCGAGCGCGCGCCCCTGCGCACGGCTCGCGCGATTCGGCGCGACCATCGGCAGCGTCGCGTCGTAGGCGTCGTCGAGCGCCGCGAGCCGCGCGGGCTCGTCCGCCGCGGCGCGCACGAAGGGGAGGGCAGCTCGCCCGATCTGGCGGAGACTCGCGTCGAGGAACGCCTCGATGCCCGCGCCGTCGAGCGCGCCGAGCACGGTCGCCGCCTCGAGCCCCGCCGAGTGCGCGAACCCACCGCTCGGGAACGTCCCGTCCGCGAGCTGGAGGACGAGCCATCGATCCGGCGCGGCGCCACGGCGGAGAGCGGGTCGATCGGCCGAGGGAGCGCTCATCGTAGGCGTCAGAAGAGCGAGTAGAGCCGGGAGAGCGCGACGCGTGACGCGGCGCTCGAGGTGAGCAGCGCGCCGTCGGCGAACACCTGGTACGTCTCGGGATCGATCCGCATCGACGGCAAGGCCGAGTTGAGGCGGAGGTCCTTCTTGCCGATGCCGCGGCAGTTCCGCACCGCGCAGAGCCGCTTGTCGAGCCCGAGCGAGCCGACGCGGCCCTCCGCGAGCGCGCGCTGCGAGACGAACGCGATGCTCGTGGCGCCCGTCGCCCGGCCGCGCGCCCCGAACATCGGGCGCATGTACGACGGCTGCGGCGTCGGGATCGACGCGTTCGGATCGCCCATCTCCGCCCACGCGATGAAGCCGCCCTTGAGAACGAGCTCGGGCTTGATCCCGAAGAACGCGGGGCGCCACACGACGAGATCGGCCCACTTGCCGACCTCGACCGATCCGATCTCGTGCGCCATCCCGTGCGCGATCGCCGGGTTGATCGTGTACTTGGCGACGTATCGGCGGACGCGGAAGTTGTCGTTCGCGCGGCTGTCCTCGGGCAGCGGCCCACGCTCCTCCTTCATCTTCGCGGCGGTCTGCCAGGTCCGGCAGACGACCTCGCCGACGCGCCCCATCGCCTGGCTGTCGCTCGAGACGATGCTGAGCGCGCCGAGATCGTGGAGCACGTCCTCGGCCGCGATCGTCTCGCCGCGGATCCGGCTCTCGGCGAACGCGACGTCCTCGGGGATGCTCCGGTCGAGGTGATGGCAGACCATGAGCATGTCGAGGTGCTCGTCGAGCGTGTTCTTCGTGAACGGCCGCGTCGGGTTCGTCGAGCTCGGCAGGACGTTCGGCTCACCGCACACGCGGAGGATGTCGGGGGCGTGGCCGCCGCCTGCGCCCTCGGTGTGGTACGTGTGGATCGTCCGGCCCTTCAGCGCGGCGATCGAGTCGTCGACGTAGCCCGATTCGTTCAGCGTGTCGGTGTGGATCGTGATCTGGACGTCCTCCTCGTCCGCGATCGCGAGGCTCGTGTCGATCACGCTCGGCGTGGTCCCCCAGTCCTCGTGGAGCTTCAACCCGACGGCGCCCGCGCGGATCTGATCGACGAGGCCCTCGGGGCGCGACGAGTTGCCCTTGCCGGTGAGGCCGATGTTGATCGGCAAGGTGTCGGTCGCGAGCAGCATGAGCTCGATGTTCCGCACGCCGGGCGTGCACGTCGTCGCGTTCGTGCCCGTGGCGGGCCCCGTGCCGCCGCCGATGAAGGTCGTGACGCCGCTCGCGAGCGCCTCGTGCGCTTGCTGCGGGCAGATGAAATGCACGTGCGCGTCGATCCCGCCGGCGGTGACGATGTGACCTTCGCCGGCGATCGCCTCGGTGGTGACGCCGACGATCATGCCGGGCGTGACGCCGAGCATGACCCGGGGGTTTCCGGCCTTGCCGATGCCGACGATGCGCCCGCCCTTGATCCCGATGTCCGCCTTGTAGATGCCGGTCCAGTCGACCACGAGCGCGTTGGTGATGACGACGTCGAGCGCGTCGTCGTCGTGCGCGCCGGCCAGCTGGCCCTGCGCGTCGCGGAGGACCTTGCCGCCGCCGAACTTGCACTCGTCGCCGTAGACGGCGAAGTCGCGCTCGACCTCGACGACGAGGCCCGTGTCGCCGAGCGTGACGCGATCGCCCGTGGTCGGGCCGTACATCGCGGCGTAGGCGCGGCGATCGACGCGGCTCATGCCGAGGCCTCTCCGCGCGAGGCTTCGGCGCCGGGGGCCGCCTCGGCCGCGCGGTCGAAGCCGTCGGCGAGCACGCGCGGCGAGGGCCCTTCGACGGCGTCGCCCGAGCTCGCGACCAGCGTCACGGCGCGCGTCTCGCCGGGTTCGAAGCGCACCGCCGTGCCGGCCGGGATGTCGAGGTGCTTGCCGCGGGCGAGGGCGCGATCGAACTCGAGCGCGCTGTTGGCCGCGTCGAACGGGTAATGGCTGCCGACCTGGATCGGGCGATCGCCGCGGCTCGTGACCTCCAGGACCGTCCGCGCGCGTCCGGCGTAGAGCTCGATCTCGCCGGTCGCGACGTCGAGGGCTCCGGCGCGCTCGCCCGCGGCGTCGAGGGCTCCGCGCTCGGCCGCGGCGAAGACGCCGACGTCCGGCACGGGCAAGTACGAGCCGTAGAGCGCCAGCGCGAGATCGCCGTGATCGAGGCAGATGGGGTCGTGGACCGTGACGAGCTTGGTCCCGTCGGGGAACGTGCCCTCGACCTGCACCTCGTGGACGAGCCGCGCGACGCCGGGGAGCACCTGCCCGCGGCCGAGCATCGTGCGCCCGACGTCCATCAGCTCGGCGACGGATCGATTCCCGTCGCGAATGAGCTCGAGGAGCTGCGTCGCGAGGAGCGCGACGGCCTCGGGGTAGTTCAGGCGGAGCCCGCGCGCGAGCCGCTTCTGCGCGAGGAAGCCTGCGCCGTGGAGGACGAGCTTGTCGAGGTCGCGGGGCGAGAGGTGCATGCGCGTCAGTACCGAGAACCGAAGGGATCCACGGCATCGATGTCGGGAAGGTTTCGGAGCCGCGCCCGGACCGCGGCCATCGCGCGCGCGGGGCTCGACGCGGCCACGCGCGCGATCGCGCCGGGCAGGCCGAGGGCGTCCGCGCGGGGAAGGGGGCCCGCCGCGACCGCGAGGTCACGCGTCGGCGGCGCGACGGGATCGCCCTGGATGGCCGCGGCGATGGGCGCGACGCCGCGGCCCACCGCGAGGAGCGTCGCGAAGGCGTCGTACCCTCCCGCACGCTCGGAGATCGGTCCGTCCGCGGAGTCGAGGCGGAGCGCGTCGGTCACCACCGCGCGACCTTCGTGGCTCACGGCGGCGCGGAGCTCGAGCGCGGTCATCGCCCACCGATCTCCGAACGCGGCGCGGCCGGAGGTGAAGCCGTCGAGGACCACGCAGGCGCCCTCGCGCGCGAGCGCCACATCCACGCGCTGCGTGTACCGCGCGCCGGCGAAGGCCGAGACCGGATCCGGAAGGAGAACGAGCGTGCCCTCGACGTTCGCGCGCACGGTCTGGCGGGAGGACCCGCGGAAGACCTTGGTCGACGACTGCGTGAACGCGACCAGCGTCGCACCGGCCTCGACCTCGATGTCGACGTCGACCTCGTCGCCGTCGACGAGCCCACCGCCGAACGTGACGAGGCACACCGCGGCGCTGGTCGTCCCGGGGAACGTCGGGCGCACGAACCGGAGCGGGCTCGCGGCGCGCGTCGTGGCGAGCACCGTCCGGCCGGCGCTCCTCCGCGCGACGATCGCGCCGTGGCCCGACCGCCAGGACCCCGCGGGCCGAGCGACGGCGCCTTCGCCAACGGTCACGTGCATCCGCGAACGGTCCACGATGCCCGGACCCGAGTCAACCCGCGCAAGGGACGCGGACGCCGACGCCGCGCGGTGGCCCGCCGCGCCGCCCTGCTCGGCTTACTGAAGTTGGTCGATCTTCGGCTCGGACGCGTACCCGCTGACCTTGAGCGCCCGTACGTCGAACGTGACCGCGTTCGTGCGGTCGGTGCGCTCCACGCGCATGACCGCCCAGTGCCCCGTCCAGCTCTTCTCGTCGCTGTCGGCGTCGCATCCGCAGCGCTCGTCGCGCAGGACGACCTCGGTCGAGCCCTCGGGAACCTTCACGACGTCGACCATGTACCCGAAGCCGGCGACCTCGCAGTGCGGTCCCGTGCTGCCGCCGCATCGCGATCGGGCGTTCGGATCGAAGAGGAACCAGCCGACGTTCCGCGGAGCGCCCTCCGAGTACAAGAGGACGTAGGTGGCGCCGGCGTCGGCGTCGCGCACGGTGACCGTGACGTCGTTGCGCTGCTGGCGGCTGTTCTCGACCGCAAAGAGCGCGTAGCCGTCCGACTTCATCGTCCCGTCAGCCTTCGCGCTCTCCTCGTCGTTGACGCATCCCGCGGCCGACGCGGCGACGACGGTGAGGACGAGAGCGTGAGCGAGCGACTTCGGTAAGGACACCATGATGTACATGGACAGCCAGCAAGCCGTGCGCCGGGCGGCCACAACCAGCACAACACCCGCGATTTTCGATAGTTAGCGATGTATCGCCGTCCGACCGGCGACGCGTTGTGAACGCCCCGACCGAGAACGAACGTTCTCGGTCGCGTCCGCCACGGTGACGAGGGCTCGCTCACTCGCGAACCGCCGCCATGACGGGGCGCCCGCGTCGACGACCAAACGAACGCGGCGCGCGCGGCGACGTCACGACGACGAGTGCTTGGGACGACCTTCGCGGGCCACGCGCGTCGACGACTGAACGTCGGCGGGAACGATCGGCGCGGCGGCGTGCGGCTTCGCGCGTTCGACGTCCGCCAGGTCCGTCGCCAGCATCTGGTCGAGGAGCTCCACGACGCCGGCGCCGCGCGGGTGGAGCATCACCAGGTCCGCGCTCTTCTTGAGCGCGGGCACGGCGTTCGCGACGGCGACGCCGAGTCCCGTCGCCGCGAGGAGCGAGTGGTCGTTCTCTCCGTCGCCGACGCCGACGACCTGCGACGGCTCGATCTCGAGGTCGGCGAGCGCCGCGCGGAGCCCGGTGGCCTTGTTGACGCCGGACGGCAGGACCATGACCGCGCCCTTGTTGAAGATGACCTCGAGCTCGAGCCCGAGGTCCCGAATCGTGTCGAGGACGACCTGCTGGTGCGGCTCCCAGGTCGCGACGATGATGCGGCCGCTCGAGACGGGCCCGACGCCGCGCTCGATGAGCGTCCGGGCGAACTCGGGCGGCGGCGGAGGCGCGAGCGGGCGCTCGCGCGGCGGGAACGGGCAGGGCGTGTAGAGCAGCGCGCCGTTCTCCGCCACGATGACGTCGAAGAGGTCCACCTCCGAGAACGTCCGCATGAGATCCTCGAGCTCGCGCCCGGTGACCAGGATGAGCCTCCGGCCGGCCTTCCTCGCGCGTCGCAGCGCCGCGAGTGTGTCCGGCAGGACCTTGCCGTCGTCCGCGAGCGTGCCGTCGTAGTCCGTCGCGAGCGCCTTGAACCGGAGCTCACGCTTCGCGGACGTCGCGGCCCGAGCGGAGCGGTGTCGGGGACGACTGCGCGACGCAGACTCGTGGGTGGCCATCGCATCGCCCGGTGCAACCGACGTTCCGACGCGCATCGTCCGCGGCGCCGCACGAGCTCGCGCCGCCGCGTGGCAGGCGGCTTCGCCACGTCAGCCGGACGGCGGCCGGCCGCACCCGACGGACGCCGTCGCGCGGCCGAGCCCGACGCCCGAGACCCTGAAAAACAAGGCCGATCGCGTACAACGAGTTGACATAATGCATCTTATGCGAAATTCGGAAAGGGGCCGGTGGGGGATGGCTTCAGCCTCATCTCCACCCGTCCAACCACCCGCTCGAGCCCCGGCAACCGCTTCGAGCTCGCAACGCGCAAGCACGAGCACGGACTGCCGCGCGCGGCGCCGGCGCCCCCACGCGGCCGAACGCGTCAGTTGCGCGCGGTCTTCGCGCGGGCCGGCAGCGGCGGCGTCACGGCGACGCCGATGAACGTGCCGGCGTTCGTCATGACGTACGCGCGCCCGGCGAACGCTCCGGCCGTCTGGGCGAAGCCCGAGCCGAGGTCGATCCCGTCGATGACCTTGCCGTTGCGCGGCGACAGCATGAACAGGCCGTAGCGGCTCGTGCCGACGAGGACGGCGCCGGCGAACGCGACCGGAGCCGTCACGCCACCCTCGGGCACCTTGTTGCGCCAGACGACGCGGCCCGTGAACGGATCGAGGCCCATCAGGCCGCTCGCGGCGCTCGACGCGAGGAGCATCTTCTTCGGCGGGACGGTCGGCCCGCCCGTGTCGGGACCGTTCGGGTGCGGCGCGTGCGCGACCTCGTCGAAGAGCATGAGGTCGGTCACACCGACCGCCTTGTCGTTCGACCAGACACGCGAGCCGGACGCCGCGTCGAGCGCGTAGACGCCGCCCGCGTAGCTCGAGACGTAGACGACGTGCCCCTGCGGGTGCGCGTCGATGATCGGCGTGCTGTCGACGTCGAGGTATCGCGGGGCCTCTCCGCCCGCCTGCTCGGCCTCGGCGGACAGGTCTACGGGCGTCCACTTCTCCGCGCCGTCCGCGACGCCGTACGCGATGACGTGGCCGTCGGAGTACGCCATGTAAACGATGCCGGTCGTCGGATCGACCGCCGGTCCGGCGTGGCCGCTGATCTCCATGCCGAGCGCGGGTGTCCGCCGGACCTGCCACCGCGGCTTGCCCGTCCGCCGATCGATGGCGAACAAGAAGTCCGAAGCGTTGGCGAACATCAGGACCTCGCCGAGCCGAACGGGCTTCCGCGAGACCTCCGCGCCCGTGTCGAAGCGGTAGACCAGCGCGCCCGTGGCGGCCTTCACGCAGTAGAGGGCGCCGTCGTTCGACCCGAAGTAGACGTAGTCCATCTCGGGGTCGTAGAGCGGCTCGCTCTGCACCATGTTCGCGGTCTCGAAGCGCCAGAGCGTGCTCGCGTCGCCCGCGCGGAGCGCGTAGAGGCCGTGGTCCGACGAGCCGACGAACACGCGATCGTGCTCGGGATCGACCTCGGGCTTGCCCCGCTCCCACTCCTCGCCCTGCGCGCGTCCCTCGATCGTGAGCTTGCGGTGCGCGAAGACGTGCATCGCCCCGTTCGGGCGGTTGTACCAGCTCGGGACCTCGGGGTTGACGCGGTCGCCGCCGAAGAGCTCACCGAGGCCGCAGGCCGACGTGCCGAGCGCGAGGAGGAGCGCGACGCCGCGCGCTCCCGCCGTCGTGGAGCGCGCCGACCGCGCGAAGATCAATGCCCGCCCCCGTGCGGGCTCTGCCTCTTCTGCATGTCTTCCATCATCTTGCGGATCTGCGCCGGCGAGAGGTTCATGCCGCCGCCGCCCGCGCCCGGGTGGGTCTTCGGCGCTGCCGCGGGGTCGATCTCGTGGAGGCGGTCCATCGCGACCTCCTTCAAGAACGGGAAGCTCGGCGGCGCGGGTAGGCCCGACGCGATCGGTTCCTCGCCCCTGTCGAGGCGCTCCTTCAGGCTGACGAGGATCTCCTTCGCCTTGTCCTTGTCGCCCTTCGCCATGAGGACGCGAGCCTGGTGGTACATCGCGAGCTCCTTGAAGCCCTTGACGTCCACCGCGGTCTCGAGCTCCTTGAACGCGGCGAGCGCGGCGTCGAGCGCCTTGTCCTTCTCGGCCGGGGCGGCCTGCGCCTTGAGCTCGTGCGCGAAGCCGAGGCCCTCGAGCGCCCTGCCCTTCACTTCCATGTCGGCCGCGGCGAGCGCCGAGCCCTTGACGTCGTTGAACGCGGCGAGCGCGCCGTCGGCGTCGCGCTTGTCGAGGAGGAGCGAACCCTCGGCGAGCCGCGCGAGGATCGCCGCGCCGGTGCCGGGGAACTTCGACTGCACTTCCTTGTACTGCTTGAGCGCGGCCGCGCGGCGGTCGTCGAACGTCTTGAAGTAGAGCTGACGGTTGTCCTCGTCCTCGTCGTCCTTCTTCGGCTCGCCGATCTGGGCGCGCTGCGCCTCGACGGCCTTCGTGAGGATCAGCGAAGCCTCGGTCTCGCGCTTGTTGTCGTAGTAGAGGAAGCCCGCGAGCCCGAGGAGCCCGACGAGCACCGCGGCGCCGACGACCTGCACGAGCTTCTGGTTCTTCTTCGCCCACTCGCTGAGCTTCGCGGTGCGCTCGATGAGCGGGTCGGCGTCGGCGGCGACGGCGACGCGGCGCTTCGGCTCGGCGCGCGTGCCGATCTTGGCTAGCTTCTTCGAAGCGGCGACCTCGAGGCCGCCCTTCTTCTTGCCCTTCTTCTTCGACGCGCGGCGCTCGTCGAGCTTGCGCTCCTCCTCGCGGGCGAGCGCCTCGGAGGCGTCCTCCCCGCCCAGGGCGGCGACACGGCGCGCGATCGCGGCCGGGTTCGCCGCGTCGTCGTCCTCGGTCTCGCTCGCGTCGTCCGACGAGGCAGCGTCCACGTCCGCGGGCCGCTCGGCGACGTCGACGTCGGCGTCGGCCTCGCTGCGGGTCTCGTCGGCGCCCTCGCCGGCGTCCGCGACCTTGTCGTCCTTCTCGTCTTCGCTGCGCTTTTCGTCGCTCACGCGGGGGACAATAGCCTCAGCGTCCCGAGCAGTCGAGCCCAGGTTTCCAGGTGCGGACGGAAGCGCCGGCGCGCGATTTTCACGGCGGCGCGCCGTGGCTCGGCGGGGCACTGGCCGCCGAGCCGCGCCTGGTCAGGGCGGGATCGCGTCGCTCGAGGCCCCCGCGTCCCACGCCCGCGGCGGGGGCGGCGGAATCTCGTCCGCGCGCGGCACGAGCCAGAGCGCGGCGATGCCCACCTGGCTCGAGAGGCTGACGCGGAGCTCGCGGCCCTCGAGATCTCCGACCTCCACGACGAACACACGGCCCACGGTCGCGGTCGTGAACGCCTCGGCGGGCTCGTCTCCGATCGTCCCGTGCAGATCGCCCCGCGCGGCGTTCTCCGCGGCGAGGACGAGCAGGCGTGACGGTCCGGGCCTCGTCACGCGAAGCCTCAGGGCGACCTCCGCGCCGGCAGTCGGCGGCGTCGGCGCGACCCATCCGCCACGGTCCGCGGTCAGGAGCTTCGCCTCGCGCGCGACGACGATCGCCTCGGCGAGCGGCTCGGGGGTGCCCGCGAAGCGCGTGAGCGCGGGAATGAGCTTCTCCCTCGCGCCGAGCTTGAAGAGCGTCTGCGCCTCGAGGGCGCGCAGGTGGACGTAGCGCTCCTCGGCGAACACCTCGAGCAGCGGATCCTTCGCGCGCGCGTCGCCGATGTCGGCGAGAGCCTCGATGACGTACGGCCTGAGACGCACGTCATCGAGCGCCCGGATGAGCAGCGGGACCGCGGCCTTCGAGCGGAGGACCCCGAACGCGGCGAGGATCGCGCGCGCGTCGTCGAGCTCGCCCCCTACCCCAGAACCGGGCGTGAAGGTCGCCGACCACCGGGCGAGGAGCTCGCGCTCGCCGCGGGCGTCACCGTGCTCGCCGAGCGCGAGCGCGGCGGCGTACCTCTCGTCGTCGGCGATGGCCACGCCGAGCGCGCCGGCGGCCGCGTCGAGGCGCGCGCGGGCCACCGCCTCGCCGCGGTCGATCCGCAGGCGCGCGAGCGAGCTCCAGCGGCGGACCTCCGCGTCGTCGTCGTGGGCCTCGGACCGCTCGAGCTGCGCCGCCATCTCGGGCGCCGCCAGCTTGAACGCGCAGCGCGCGGCGAGGCGCCGGATGTCGACGCGCGCGTCGTCCAGCAAGGGCGCCACGTCCTCGGCCGCGTCGCGATCGCCCTGGAGCCCGCGGCGGAGCGCGTCCGGGAGCCCGGTCACCTCGAGCTTCCCCGTCTCGCGCTCGATCGCCGCGGTCAGCTTCTTCAGCTCCTCGACCCGCTCTCGCCGCTCGTCGTTGAGCGGGCGGGTCTGCCCCGGATCGCGCGCGACGTCGAACAGCGTGCACGAGCCGATCTTGCGCCGGCAGACGAGGCGGTCGTCGCCGCGGGCGACGAGCGTGTAGTCGTCGGTCTCCGCGAACGCGAGCCCCTGGTCGGTCGCGGGCGCGGTCCCGGCGAGCGCCGGACCGAGGTCCCTGCCCCGCACGCGCGGCGGGATCGGGACGTCGAGCGCCGCGAGCGACGTCGGCAAGAGGTCGATCGTCTGCACCGGCGGCGCGATCACGCGCGGCGCGACGCCGGGCCCGACGACGACGAGCGGCACCCTCACCTGCTCCTCGTAGACCGTCGTCCCGTGGTAGCGACCGCCGTGATCGCCGTGCTCCTCGCCGTGGTCCGCGCTCACGATGAACACGGCGCCGGGCGGCCGCTTCGCCTCGACGAGCGCGACGACGTCTCCGACGAGCGCGTCGGCCGCGGCGATCTCGCTGTCGTAGGCGTCGACGCGGGGATCTCCCTCGAACGGGAACTCGGCGTGGGGCTCGTAGGGCTCGTGGGGCTCGAAGAGGTGAACCCACAAGAAGAGAGGCTTGTCCTTCGGCGCCGCCGAGAGATACCGCTCGATCTGGGCGCGGCGGAGATCGGCGTCGGCGAACTCCTCCTTCTTGTATTCGAAGCCGAGGGATTCGTCGCGCATCCGGCGGAAGCGGTGCTCGTCGATGAAGAAGACCGCCGGCGGGTAGAACGCCGCCGTCCGGTAGCCGTAACGACGGAGCTGTACGGGCCACGTCTCGCTCGTGTCCTCGTTCGTGCCGAGGGCGAGGAGCGGCTTCATGTATTTCCCCGTCATCAGCGACGCGATCGAGTACGACGTGTGCGGCGTCGGGCAGTACGCGCGCTCGAACCGCGCGCCTCGCGCCGCGAGCGCGTCGATGTTCGGCGTCGTCTTTCGCGCGTACCCGTACGCCGAGACGTGATCGGCGCGGAGCGCGTCGATCGTGACGAGGACGATGTCGCGCCCGTTCCAGTCGAGCGCGCGGCCACCCTTCTGCGCGCGGAGACCGGCGAGCGTCGCCTCGGACGCGGCGTCTTCCTCGACGGGCGGCGGCGGTGCCATCTTGCTCGCCACCTCGACCGAGCGCCCGAGGATCGGCGCGCGCTCGAGCAAGACCCTCCGGAGGTTGTCCTCCGTGCCCACCTTGACCGCCGCGTGGGGCGCCCACGCCAGCGAGGCGGACGCGACCACGATCGCCGCGAGCGCGACGGCGTTGACGACCGAAGCGCGGAGCCGAGCAAATACGAGCGACGTCGCCGACCAGGCGATGAGCGTGACGAAGAAGAGCGCCAGGTGAAAGGCCGGATAGAGCCGCGGAAGGACGAACGCGTCGGCGAGCCAGGCGAGCACGGCGACGAGGGCGCCGGCGCCTGCGACGACGCCTCGACGCGTGCGCAAAAGCTCGCGCGCGAGCAGCCAAGCCGCGAGCCCGGCGACGAGCGCGACGACGACGACGAACGGCGCGCGGACCGCGACGCTCGCCATGCGCCGCCCCGTCGAGACGCCGATCGCGAGCGCCGCGCCGCCGAGCACCCCGAGGAAGCCGACGGCCGCGGCTCGCCGCCCGACGGCCAGCCGCGCCATCAGGACGGCCGAGATCGCGACGGGGATCGAGAACGCCAGGGCGATCGGCGACAGGTAGAGCCGCGCGCTGCCCATCTCCGACGGGCTCGCGAACTCGGAGCGCCAGCCGAGACCGACGCCGAGGTTCTCCAGCGCCAGGAGAACGACGAACGACGCGAGCACGAGCCCGACGTCGCGATCGAACCGCCTCAGGCAGAGGAGCCACACGCCGCAAGAGAACTACTCTCGCGCCGAACACCTGTCGAGCGACGCGGGCGCGCTCCCGCGTGGCCGGGACGCGACGCGCGCGCCTCGCTCAGCCCGCCTCCTCGCGCACGGCGAGGGCGCGGCGGAGCCTCCCGACGATGGATCCGAGGACGCGATGGTCCGGTTGCTCCAGCGCGGGATCGACGGCGCGGATCTCGCGGGCGTCCGCGTCCACGCGCTCGAGCCAGGAGTACTCCGCGCCGGGGTCCAGGTAGACGAGCTCGTCCTCCTCGCCGTGCTGCCGCGTACCGCCGAGATCGCCCGCGCCGCGTAGCGCGAGATCGGCGCGCGCGACCTCCTCGCCGCTCTCGAGCCGCGTCAACGCGACGAGGCGCCGGCGCGCGACGCCTTCGAGGCGGTCGCCGTGCAGGAGCACGCACGCTCCGGGACGCTCGCCACGGCCGACGCGCCCGCGGAGCTGGTGGAGCTGCGCGAGCCCGTAGCGCTCCGCGTCCTCGACGACGATGAGCGTCGCCTCGGGCACGTCGACGCCGACCTCGACCACGGTCGTCCCGACGAGCACGGGCGTCTCACCCGAGCGAAACGCGCTCATCGCCGCGCGCTTCTCGCCGGCGGACATGCTGCCGTGGATCAACCCGACCCGAGCGGCGGCGCCGAGGCCCTTCGCGAGGGCCTTCCTTCGCGCCTCCGCCGACGCGAGCTCGTCCGCGTCGTCGTCGTCGTCGTCCGACGGCTCCACGCGCGGGACGATCCAGAAGACGCGCTCGCCGCGGCCCGCCGCCGCGCGGACCTCGCCCACGACCCCGGTGAGCTCGGCGCGCGCGACGAGGCGGGTCGCGACGGGCTCACGGCCCGCGGGGCGCACGCGCAACGTCGACGTCGCCAGCTCGCCGCGGAGCGCGAGCGCGAGCGTCCGTGGGATCGGCGTCGCGCTCAGCGTGAGGAGGTGCGGCCTCTCCCCCTTCTTCACGAGCGCGAGACGCTGGCCGACGCCGAGGCGCTGCTGCTCGTCGACGACGACGAGCGAGAGCCGCGGGATGGAGACGCCTTCGCCGAGGAGCGCGTGCGTGCCGATCGCGACGCTCGCCTCCCCGCTCGCGAGCTCCGCCTCGGCGCGCGCTCGCTCGGGCGCCGTCGTCCCCGCCGCCACGAAGGCGACGCGCGCGCCCGTCGCCCGCTCGAGCGGTCGCACCGCCGCGAGGTACTGCTCGGCGAGGACGCTCGTCGGCGCGAGGATCGCCGCCTGGCGCCCCGCGGCGACACACTGCGCGACCGCCGCCAGCGCGATGGCCGTCTTGCCGGTGCCGACGTCGCCGAGCACGAGCCGGCGCATCGGGCGCGTGTCGGCGAGGTCACGCGCGACGTCGGACGTCGCCCGGCGCTGATCGTCGGTGAGCGTGAAGCCGAGCTCGCGCTCGAGTCGGCGGAGCGCGGCCGGCGCCGGCGGCAACGGATGCGCGGGCGTCGCCGTGAGCCCCTCTTCGGCGAGCCGCCGCTCCCAGGCGCGGGTGAACGCTTCGGCCCACGCGAGCCGCTCGACCAGCGCGCGCCGTTCGTCGTCGCCGGGGAGCTCGCCGGTGGTCGCGTGGACGCTCCGGAGCAGGCCCGCGGCGTCGCGCATCCCCTCGCGCGCGGCGATCGCGGTCGGCACCGGATCGAGCGTCGCGCCGGCGGCCTCGCCGGCGAGCTCGCGCACCGCGTGGGCGATCGCCTTCCTCACGAGCGCGCCGCTCGGTCCGAGCCTCGGGTACCGCGGTCGCGCCGTACGCGCCTCCGGCACGTCGACCACGAGCTCGGGGTGCGCCGCGCGCGGCGGCTTGTCCGGAGGCGCTGTGACGCGCGCCGTCGCGAGCACGGCGGTGCCCGGCTTCGCGAGCGCGAGGACGCCGTGCGCCGTGAAGAACCAGAAAGCGTGCAGTTTACATTTTGAATCGACCGCGTCGCAAAGGACGACGCGTACGCAGCGGCGTCGCCGAAAGGGCATCATCGACGCGCTCTCGACGACGGCGGCGAAGGTCGCGCGCACGGGGCCGTCCGTCGCCGAGGCCACGACCTCGGCAAGCGAGCGAGGCGCGCGGAGATCGTCCCAACCGGACGGCGGCGTCCAGACGAGGTCGACGACCGTCCGGACCCCGTGCTCCGCGAGCGCCCGCCGTCCCGACGGCCCGAGCCCCGGCAGCCGATCGACCGGCGCGAGCGGCTCGAGCGCCGCCTCCCGACGCGCACGACCGCGCGTCGGCGCGGGCTTCGCTTCTGCGGCTCCCGTCGCCTGGATCGCTCCTTTGCCCCTCCGCGAAGCGGGCATGCGGGCGAGCCGCCTACTTGAACTCGACCTCGAGGATCTCGTACACGCGCTCGCCGGCGGGCGTGCGGATCTTCACCTCGTCGCCGACCTCCTTGCCGAGCAGCGCCTTGGCGATGGGCGCGGTGATGCTGATCGAGCCCTCGTTGATGTCGGCCTCGTCGGCGCCGAGGATGCGGTAGGTGACCTCCTCGTCGGTCGTCGTATTGAGGAGCTTCACGCGTGCGCCGAACGCCACCCGCTCGCCCGCGAGCTTCGCCGGATCGATGATCTCGGCGCGCGCGATCTTGTCCTCGAGCTCCTTGATGCGGCCCTCGTTGAAGCCGCCACGCTCGCGAGCCGCGTGGTACTCGGCGTTCTCGCTGAGGTCGCCGTGCGCGCGCGCCTCGGCGATCATCTGCGTGATCTGCGGGCGGTCGACGGTCTTCCGGCGGTGGAGCTCGTCGCGGAGCTTCTGGGCCCCCTCGGGGGTGATCGGGTTCTTCTCGACCATGGCGCCCTCACTTCTACCCGACCAGGGTCGTCCGGGCGACCCCAAGTTGTGGTAGTCCAGCGGCGTGCCGATCGCCGGAGATCGCCCGGAGACGGGGGTCCGCATCCAGATCCAGCGTGACAAGGCGCGCCCGGAGCCGCCGTGGGAGTACGCCGGCGCGGCGCACGTCCCCGACGCGAGCTTCCCGGTCGCCGTCACGGTCGACGCCGCCGGCGAGGTCGTCGTCACGATCTCCCCTGCGGAGGCCGACGCCACTGCGCCCCCGGTCGACCTCGCCGAGAAGGTGCGGCTCATCGTCCGCGCGGTCTACCGCCAGGCGAAGTCCGACGGCGAGCCGCCCGCCTGGAGGATCGTGCGCTGGCGGGGCGAGAAGTAGAACGCGCCGACCGCATCGCGCATCCAACCCGCAGAGGATCGACGCGCCCCGTTCCCGCACGCGCTCGGCCACCAATCGAAGCGATCCGCTTCCGTCGAAGGCGTGGTAAGGCGTTCCCCGATGTCCCGTCCCCTCGCACTCCTCATCCTCACGACGGCGCTCGCCGCGGGAGCGGTCGGCTGCGAGCAGCAGGAGGCGCGGACGGCGCTCAGCTACACGGCCGACGCGAAGCGCGCGTACGACGAGGCGATGAAGGAGTTCCAGGAGCACAACTGGCTCGAGTCGCAGGCGCTCTTCCGCGAGGTGAAGCGCAAGTACCACTACTCGAAGTACGCCAAGCTCGCCGAGCTCCGCATCGCCGACGCGGACTTCGAGCAGGAGAAGTTCTCCGAGGCGATCCGCGGCTACCGCCAGTTCGTCCACGACCACCGCTCGGACCCGGACGAGGTCGGCTACGCGCGCTCGCGCATCGCCGAGGCGCAGTACAAGCAGATCAACGAGTCGTTCCTGCTCCCCACCGCCGACGAGCGCGACCAGGCGGTCATCCTCGACGCTTTCAGGGAGCTCAAGGGCTACGTCCACGACTATCCCGACGGCAAGGACTCCGCGAAGATCCGCGAGCTGCTCGTCGAGGTCACGGCGCGCCTCATGCGCCACGAGCTCTACGTCGCGCGCTTCTACCTCGCGCGCGACAACTTCCAGGCCGCCGTCTACCGCATCCAGTATGCGATGCGGAACTTCGCCGGCGGGCCGTCGCTCCGCGGACCGGACGAGTCGCTCGACTCCGGCCTCGAGGCCGAGGCGCTCCTGCTGCTCGGCGAGGTCTACCTCAAGATGAAGAAGTACTCCGAGGCGCGCGAGTCGTTCGGGACCATCCTCCGCGACTACCCGCGGAGCCCGCTCGTCGTCCAGGCGAACAACTTCCTCACGTACATGAAGGAGCGCGGCGTGTGAGGTCCCGCGGGCGAGCGGCCTACGCTTGCCTCGCGGCGCTGCTCGCCAGCGGCGTCGCGTCCGCGGACGACGTACCGCCGACCCCTGCGCCGCCGGCGCCTCCGCCCGACGTTGCGCCGGCCCCGGCGCGACCGCCCCCGCCGCCGCTCCCTCCCGCGCCCGAGGGGCGCGCCGCGCGCCCGCTCGCCAAGGCGGCCGCCGACGGTCCGCCGTGCGAACCCGCGTTCATCGAGCACGTCTACAAGGCGACGAAGCCGAGCGTCGTCCGCATCACGCGCCCCGACGGCTCGCTCGGCACCGGGTTCGTCTTCCGCGACAACACGCACGTCGCCACGGCGCTCCACGTGGTCGACCTCGGCCGCGACGTCCGCGTCGAGTTCCCCGGCGGCAAGTCGATGGACGCCGAGGTCGTCGCCGTCGACGAGGACCACGACCTCGCGATCCTCGAGCTCTCCGAGCCCACCGACGCGCCTCCGCTCGTCCCGCGCGAGGACGTCAGCGTCGGGTCGCCGATCCTCGCCATCGGCAACCCGTACGGCGACCTCGCGCGCTTCTCGAACGAGCTCGAGGGCCTCCTCAACTTCAGCGTCTCGCAGGGCATCGTCAGCGCCAAGAGCGACGCGTTCATCCAGACGGACGCGGTGCTCTCGCCGGGCAACTCCGGCGGCCCGATGCTCACGTGCGACGGCAAGGTGGTGGGCGTCGCCGATCGCCTGCTCGAGTCGCGGATCGGCTTCGGCGTCCCCGTTCATCACCTGAACAAGCTCACCAGCCGCATCGGCGGTCCGAAGTACTACGGGCGGTGGATCGCGCGAGACGGCGCGCTCGGCCTCGCGTGGCAGTCCGACGCTTCGGCGTACCTCGGCTTCTACCTCGGGGGCAGCCTGGTCGGCTACGACCGCATCACGATCACGGGGCGCGTCGGAATGGCCTTCGCCGGCAAGGGCGAGACGGTCGCGCCGATCGTCGACCGCTCGGTACGGCGCATCTTCGGCGAGCTCACCGTCGGCTACCGCGTCCTCTTGCTGCCGTACGCGCTCCCGACGTACTTCACGATCGGCGGCGGCCTCCTCGGGACGATCGATCGCGGCGAGCAGACGAGCCTCGCGATCACGGCCGACGCTCCGCCGCGCCTCGCCGCGACGACGACGAACATCCGCGGCGGCGGGATCGCGCCGCTCGCGCAGGCCGTGCTCCACCTCGCCTCGCTCGAGCTCTCGTACGGCTTCGCGCTCGACGTCTTGCACCCGAAGTACTCCACGCACCGCGTGTTCGTCGGCCTCTCGTTCTGATCGGCGCGGCGGATCTGGTAGGGTCCCCGCCGATGACGAACGACGACACGCGCGGCGACGCCACGGCGAACCTCGAGATCGAGCCCGCGTCGATGAAGAGCTCGGGACGCTGCGCGTGCTGCGGCAAGTCTCGGCGCACTGCGTGGGGCTTCGTCTATCGCGACGGCGGTCCTCGCGCCTGCTACTTCGTCGAGTGGACGCTCGGGCGAATCGACTGCGCCGCGCGCTTCGACGTCGTGGTCGGCAGCTGGTTCGACGGGACGACGGAGGACGATCGCGAGGCCGTCTCCCTCGAGTACCGCCTCCTCGACACCGGACCGTCGTTCGCCGTCGTCGACGCCGCCGGGCGCCCCGCCGCCGAGGTCGGTCGCGCGACGAAGGGCAGCGAGGTCGCCGGGACGCCGCTCGCCGAGGAGGTCGTGACGATCGCCGGCGCCGTCCTCGAGATCGACGATCGCGTCAGCGAGCTGTCGGCACGCGCACCCGCCTGACCGCGACGCTCGATGCTACGTTGTGGGGGCGATGATCCAGCCCACGACGGACACGAGCGGCCCATCGGTGAAGACGATCCTCGTCGTCGACGACGAGAAGAACATCCGGCGGACGCTGCAGCTCGTCCTCGAGGGTGAGGGCTATCGCGTCATCGGCGCGGAGACGGCCGAGCACGCCATCGAGGTCCTCGCGAGCCCGAACACCCCCGTCGATCTCGCGATCTTCGACGTGAAGCTCGCCGGAATGAGCGGTCTCGAGGCGCTCGAGCGCCTGCGGAAGGAAGAGGCGACGCGCGACACGCCGATCATCGTCATCAGCGGGCACGCGACCGTCAACGACGCCGTCCACGCGATCAAGCTCGGCGCCAGCGACTTCTTCGAGAAGCCGCTCGCCCGCGAGCGCGTCCTCGTCAGCGTGAAGAACGTGCTCGAGGCGGCGCAGACGCGACGCGCGCTCGAGACGATGTCGCGCGAGCAGCTCGCCAAGTACGAGATGATCGGCAAGAGCGCGCCGGTGCAGCGCCTCTTCCACGAGATCGAGAAGGTCGCGCCCACCCGCGCGAGCGTCCTCATCACCGGAGAGAGCGGCACCGGCAAGGAGCTCATCGCCCGCGCGGTCCACCGGCTCTCGTCGCGCACCGAGGAGCCGTTCATCAAGGTGAACTGCGCCGCGATCCCGCGCGAGCTCATCGAGAGCGAGCTCTTCGGCCACGAGAAGGGCGCGTTCACCGGCGCGCAGACGAAGCGTCGCGGCTTCTTCGAGCAGGCGCACGGTGGGACGCTGTTCCTCGACGAGATCGGCGACATGGACCTCGTCGCCCAGGCGAAGGTCCTCCGAGCGCTCCAGTCCGGGGAGATCTCGCGCGTCGGGAGCGAGCACGTCATCCACGTCGACGTGCGCGTCCTCGCCGCGACGAACAAGGACCTCGCCAAGGGCGTCGAGAACGGCGCCTTCCGCGAGGACCTGTTCTTCCGCCTCAACGTGTTCCCGCTCCGCAGCCCGGGGTTGCGCGAGCGCGTCGAGGACATCCCGCTCCTCGCCCACGCGTTCATGCAAGGCTTCGCGAAGGAGAACGGCACCAAGCCGAAGCCCATCGACGACGCGGTCATCCACGCGCTCGTCGCGCGTCGCTGGCCGGGCAACGTCCGCGAGCTCAAGAACGTCGTCGAGCGCATGGCGATCCTCTCGGGCGATCGCGTGACGATCGCCGACCTCCCGGAGGACCCCCACGAGAGCCCGTTCGGCGAGGAAGAGGCGGCGCCGGACAACGCCCCCGCGTCGGAGGTGTTCGACGACGAGCGCGAGGACGCGTCGGCGCGCGTCCCCGTCCCCGGCCAGTACCTCACGCTGCGCGAGTACCGCGAGCAGACCGAGCGGAAGTACATCGTCGACACGCTCAAGCTCACGGGCTGGAACATCTCGCGCACCGCCGTCGTCCTCGGCGTCGAGCGGACGAACCTCCACAAGAAGATCCGCGGCTACCAGATCAAGCGCGGCGAGGGCTGACGGGCCGCGCGCGAGGCAACGCGCACCGTCAGCGCGTGCCGGTCGAGCCGTAGCCGCCAGCGCCGCGCGCTGTGTCGTCGAGCGTCGCGACCTCCGCGAGCGTCGCCGTGCCGTGCCGCGCGAACACGATCTGCGCGATCCGCTCGAGCGGCTCGATCGTCACCGTGTCCGCGCCGAGGTTGACGAGCGCGACCTTGATCTCGCCGCGGTAGTCGCTGTCGACCGTGCCCGGCGCGTTGATGACGGTGATCCCCCGCTTCGCCGCGAGCCCGGACCGCGGACGCACCTGCCCTTCCCAGCCCGTCGGGATCGCCATCGCGAGCCCCGTCGGCACCGTCACCCGCTCGAGCGAGCGCAGGGTCACGGCCTCGGTCAGCGCCGCTTGAAGATCCATGCCGGCGGCGTGCTCCGACTGGTAGCGCGGGAGCGGCACCTCGACGGGCCCCACGCGCTGCACGTCGACACGCAGGGATTCGCCTGCGGAGCCTGGCGCGCGGGCTGGTTCCGCCGTCGCGCCCGGTCCCAGCGGTTCGGATCGATTGAGCTTCACGTCCCCGCACCTACACCAAGCGCACCTGGAGGTGTAGTGCCCTGAACGGACCTCATCGCACCCGACGTCGTGCGCGCATGCCTCGATGGACGCCCTCGTCGCACAAATCCGCGTTAGAGTGGCCGACACGTTGCGCCTCGCTGAGTTACCCGCGGTACGCTCGACATGATGGCCTTTTCCGACGAGCACTCACCGAGGACGGTGGGCCGCTACGTGCTCTATGGAGAGCTCGCGTCGGGCGGCATGGCGACGGTGCATTTTGGCCGTCTCAGCGGACCGGTCGGCTTCTCCCGGACGGTCGCGATCAAGCGGCTCCACCCGCACTACGCCAAGGATCCCGAGTTCGTCACGATGTTCCTCGACGAGGCGCGCCTCTGCGGGCGCATCCGTCATCCGAACGTCGTCCCCACGCTCGACGTCGTCACGACGCAGGGCGAGATCTTCATCGTCATGGAGTACGTCGCCGGCGAGGCGCTCTCCAAGCTGATGAAGGCGGCCGTGAGCAAGAACGCCCTCATGCCGCCGCGCGTGGCCGCGACGGTCATGTCGTCGGTGCTGCACGGCCTCCACGCCGCGCATCAGACGAAGGACGAGCACGGCCGCGAGCTCGGCATCGTTCATCGCGACGTCTCCCCGCAGAACATCCTCGTGGGCGCGGACGGCACCGCGCGCGTGCTCGACTTCGGCGTCGCCAAGGCTGCCGGCCGCATGCAGACGACGCGCGACGGCCAGCTCAAAGGCAAGATCGCGTACATGCCGCCCGAGCAGCTGAGCGGCGCGCCGGTGACTCGGCAGGTCGACATCTACGCGGCCTCCGTCGTCCTGTGGGAGGCGCTCACGGGGCGCCGCCTCTTCGACGGCGAGACCGAGGCGATCGTCCTCGCCCGCGCGATCGAAGGCTGCATCGATCCCCCGAGCAAACACAACGCGTTCCTCGAGCCCGCCATCGACGCGGTCGTCCTGCGCGGCCTCGCGCGCGATCCCGAGATGCGCTTCGCGACGGCGCGCGAAATGGCGCTCGCGATCGAGCAGACGATCGGCCTCGCCTCTCCCTCCGAGGTCGGCGAGTGGGTCGAGCAGGTCGTCGGCGACGAGCTCCATCGTCGCGCGCAGACCATCGCCGAGATCGAGGTCGCGTCGCTCTCGGCGCCGACCACGTCGGAGCCGAAGATCGGGCTCGCCAAGCAGCCCGTCACCGAGCCGCACTCGCAGGTGTCGAGCATCTCCGTCTCGCGTCCGGCGGTGTCCATCGTCCCGCCGAGGCGGGGCGGCGCGGCCAAGCTGATGCTCAGCGTCTTCGCGCTCCTCGCGCTCGTCGGCGGCGGCCTCGGCGCGCTCGCGATGCGTGACGTCCTCGCCGGCGCTCGCCAAGGGGAGCCGAACCGCTTCGAGGGCGAGCCGAAGCGCGGGATCGCGATGATCGGACCGCCGGCGGTCGCGGGCAAGGCTCCGAAGGAGACCGCGGACCGCCCGCCCGTCGTCAAGCCGCCGCCTCCGCCGCCCGTGGTCAAGAAGCCGAACCAGTGCGACCCGCCCTACACGATCGACCCCGCGACCGGCCGGAAGAAGTACAAGATGGAGTGCCTCCACTAAGACCGGCGCTCGTCGAGCGTCGAGCGAAGCGCGAGCGCACGAGGTCGACCGCGCGCGGCGCGAAGCGCTCGCAGAGAAGCCGGCGCTCGAACGGGGTCGCGGCGGTGTCGTCTCTCCGGCGCGAATGCACGCTTTTTTTCCTCTCCTGCGGTGCCAGGTAACCTGTAGCCTCCGACTCAGATGCGGAGGCTCGGACTCGATGAGGGAGTGCACATGGGGATGAGAATGCCCGGGGTTGTCGCCGCGGTGGCCGTCATGACGACGCTGCTCGCCGAGGGCGTCGCCTTCGCCGCGCCCGACGACCGTGAGCAATGCGCCGCGTCGGCCGAGCAGGCGCAGGCCCTTCGAGACGAGGGCAAGTACCGGCGCGCGCGCGAGCAGATGCTCGTGTGCGCCCGCGACGTTTGCCCAGGGCCGATCAAGAGCGACTGCGGAAAGTGGCTGACCGAGCTCGATCGCGACGCGCCTACCGTGGTCTTCGGCGCGCGCGACAACAAGGGCAGCGACGTCCTCGACGTCAAGGTCTCGATGGACGGCGCGCTCATCCAAGAGCGCCTCGACGGCAAGCCGGTCCTCGTCGACTCGGGCGAGCACACGTTCAAGTTCGAGAGCAACGACGGCGCCGTGAAGGAGGAGCGCGTGCTCGTGCGCGCCGCCGAGAAGGCGCGCCCGCTCATCGCGACGTTCCCCGGCCCCGCGGTCGCCGACACGGACAAGGACAAAGACAAGGACAAGGGCCCCGGCACGACTCCCGCGGTCGAGGGTGGCTCGATCGTCCCGGCGATCGTCGTCGGCGGCATCGGCGTCGTCGCGCTCGGCAGCTTCGCCATCTTCGGCATCGGCGGGAAGAACGCCGTCGACGACCTTCAGGGATGCAAGCCCAGGTGCCCCGAGGAGCAGGTCGACAGCGCTCGCACGAAGCTCATCATCGCCGACATCTCGCTCGGCGTCGGCATCGTCGCCCTCGGCGTGGCGGCGTACATGTTCTTGACGCGCCCCGCGGTCGACACGACGAAGGTCCCGACGGCGGTGCAAGCGACGAACAAGAAGAAGGACAACTGGCTTCGCCTCGACGGCGGCCCCGTCAACGGCGGCGGCTACGCCGGCGTCGGCGGCACGTTCTGATCTCTTTCACGCCGAGGACTCGCGTCCGCGGACACAGGCGCCGCACCCGCCCCACGCGAACCGCGGGCGAGACCACGCGGACGCCACACCGATCGGTTTCGGCGAAATCGTTCGCCGGCGCGCTTTAGGATCCGCGTCGGTGGGGCGAGCCGGCCTATACTCTTCCCCTATCGTGGGCCGAGGTGCCGTCGCACGTCAGGGGCAACGCAAGGGAGACTTCCTGGCAGGGAAATACCTGCTCGAGGACTGTCTCGGGATCGGAGGTATGGGCGAAGTGTACCGCGCGACGAACGTGTCGCTCGGACGCAAGGTCGCCATCAAGCTCCTCTCCCCCGAGTACGTCCACATCGAGGAGGACGTCCTGCGCTTCCTCCGCGAAGCCCGCGCCGCCGCGGCGATCCGTCACTCGAACGTCGTCGACGTCCTCGACGTCGCGCGCGACGACGACGGCACGCCCTTCATCGTGCAGGAGCTCCTCGCCGGTGAAGACCTCGAGCGGTACCTGAGGACCCGCGGCGGGCGGCTGTCGTGCGAAGAGGCGCTCGAGATCATGATCCCGGTGGCGGACGCCGTCGCCGCCGCGCACGCCGCGACCGTCGTCCATCGCGACCTGAAGCCCGCGAACATCTTCCTCGCGCGCGACCGCAACAAGATCACGCCGAAGGTGCTCGACTTCGGCGCGTGCCTCTTTCCGACCATCGCGGAGCGGTCGGCCAAGGAGGTGCGGATGCTCATCGGAACGCCGCACTACATGGCGCCCGAGCAGATCGTGAGCAAGCAGGACGTCGACGCGCGCTCCGACGTCTGGGCGCTCGGCGTCATCCTCTACGAGATGATCGTCGGCGAGACGCCCTTCGAGGCCGAGACCGCGAACGCCGTCCTCCAGCTGGTCAAGACGCGCGACGTGCCCCCGCTGCGCGAGCGGGCGCCCGAGGCGCCGGCCGCGCTCGAGGCGCTGATCGCACGCTGCACGAGGCGCGATCGCCTCGCGCGTTACCCGCACGCCGGCGCGGTCCACGAAGGGATGCTCGAGCTTCGCTCGCCGGGCCGCGCCGCGCGCGTCTCGTCGCGCATGGACACGCTCGCCGAGATGCCCGCGCAGCGCGCGCCGGAGTCCGGCGCGAAGATCCCGTCGCTCGATCAGCGCGAGCCGCCGCGCCGTGTCCCGTCGCTCGATCAGCCCGACGCTCCCCACGCGCCCGCGTCGCGCCGCGGTGGCTTGCTCACGCTGAGCTCGCCCGGCAGCGAGCCGCCGCCCTCGCTCGGCGCGCTCGAGTTCGACATCCCCCTGCCCTCGCCGAACGAGGCGCGGCGCCCGAGCCCCGACCCGCCGGCGTCGGCGGAGCGCCCGATCGCGGCTGCGCCGGCCGCGCCGCTGTTCGCCCTGCTCGATCCGTCCGGCGTCCGCGAGCTCGAGCCCGAGGAGAGCGGCGCGACGGCCTCGCTCGATCTCGCGGCGCGCCCGTCTTCGTGGCCCCCTGCATCGAAGCGCGGAGACGACGCGACGCGCGGCGCGGCGCCGTCGTCCCTGCCGCCCGTGCTCGATCCGCGGGCGTTCGGCGCCGTGCCGAGCATCCCGCCCGCGCCGCTCCCGCGCGAAGCGGCGGTGCCGGACGTCACGCCCGAGGCCGCCGGTCCCGCGTCCCAGGCGAAGCCGCGTCCGCCCGCCGTGCTCGCGAAGGAGTTCGCGTCCTCGCGCAACCCGGCGTGGTCGACGGCCGAGACCGCCAAGTTCGTCGGAGCCGTCGCGGTCCCCGCGATCGCCGCCTTCGCCGCCGTGCTCGTCGTCCCCGCGTTCGGCCTGCCCATCGGCCGCGCGCTTCGCGGAGACTCGACGCTCGCGAGCGGCGCGATGGCCGTCGTCGCCCTCGTCTCCGCCGCCGCGCTCTGCGCGCGGAGCATGCTCGGCGAGCGGAACCGCTGGCTCTACCTCGCGTCCGCGGGGAGCGTCCTCTACGGCATCGTGATGATCATCGTCACGTTCGCCGCGAGCGAGGCCGCCGAGCTCGGCGTCCCGCACTCGATGGCCGGCCTCTCCACCGCCGTCGCCCCGGTTGCCCCGCTCGCGCTCGGCCTCGGCGCCCTCGCGCGGGCCCGCGCGGCGTGGGTCGATCCCTACTCGCGCGGCGAGGCCGTGCGCTTCGCGGCGCTCGCGAGCCTGATGCTCTTTCTCATGCTCGCGCTCAGTCCGGTGGGCGCCGTGCGGACGCCGACGCGCCCGCCGCAAGCGCTCCGCGGCCTCCTCGGGGGCTGAAGGCTTCTGCTCGCGCACGTCGCGCTCGGCTGACGCTTTTGCCGTGGCGTGCCGCGTGGTAGTCGTCCGCGCCACGGAGCTCACCATGACGAAGGATCTCGTCCTCATTCTCGACTTCGGCTCTCAGACGACCCAGCTCATCGCCAGGCGCGTCCGCGAGAGCAAGGTCTACTGCGAGATCCACCCTTGCACGACGTCCTTCGACGACGTCCGCGCGAAGAACCCACGCGCCATCATCCTCTCGGGCGGCCCGTCGAGCGTCTACGAGGAGGGCGCCCCGAGCGTCGACAAGCGCATCTTCGAGCTCGGCGTCCCGATCCTCGGCATCTGCTACGGCATGCAGCTCATGGCTCACCTGCTCGGCGGCAAGGTCGAGCACGCCAACAAGCGCGAGTTCGGGCTCGCCCAGGTCACCGTCGAGGCGCCCGACGGCATCTTCCACCGCTTCGCGCGCCGCGAGAGCCTCGACGTCTGGATGAGCCACGGCGATCGCGTCGCGAGCATGCCCCCCGGCTTCTCGACGATCGGCCTCTCCGGCAACACGCCCTTCTGCGCCGTCGCGAACCCCGAGACGCGCATGTACGGCGTCCAGTTCCATCCGGAGGTCGTGCACACGCCGCGCGGCACCGACGTGCTCGCGTCGTTCCTCTTCGAGGTCGCCGGCCTCGAGCCGACGTGGACGCCCGGCTCGTTCACCGACGAAGCCATCCGCCTCGTCCGCGAGCGGGTGAAGGACGACGAGCACGCGATCTGCGGCCTCTCCGGCGGCGTCGACTCGTCGGTCGCGGCCATCCTCTGCCACAAGGCGCTCGGCGATCGGCTCACCTGCATCTTCGTCGATAACGGCGTGCTCCGGCAGGGCGAGTTCGAGCAGGTGGTGAGCACCTTCCGCGAGACCTTCCACCTGAACCTCGTCCCGGTCGACGCGCGCGAGCGCTTCCTCTCGGCGCTGAAGGGCGTCACCGATCCCGAGCAGAAGCGCAAGATCATCGGCAAGGTCTTCATCGACGTCTTCGACGAGGAGGCGGCGAAGGTAAAGAACGCAGCTCACCTCGTGCAGGGCACGCTCTACCCGGACGTGATCGAGAGCGTCTCGTTCAAGGGGCCGAGCGCGGTCATCAAGAGCCACCACAACGTCGGCGGTCTCCCCGAGCGGATGAAGCTCAAGCTCATCGAGCCGCTCCGCGAGCTGTTCAAGGACGAGGTGCGCGCGTGCGGCGAAGCCCTCGGGATGCCGCGCGACATCCTCTACCGTCAGCCCTTCCCCGGCCCCGGCCTCGCCATCCGCTGCCTCGGCGAGGTCACCCCCGAGCGCCTCGAGGTGCTGCGCGCCGCCGACCACATCGTCAGCGAGGAGATCCGCGGCGCGGGCCTCTACGATCAGGTCTGGCAGAGCTTCTGCGTGCTCCTGCCCGTGCGCAGCGTCGGCGTCATGGGCGATCACCGCACGTACGAGGAGACCTGCGCGATCCGCGCCGTCCGGTCGCTCGACGGGATGACCGCCGACTGGGCTCCGATCCCGTACGAGGTGCTCGGCCGGATGTCGAACCGCATCATCAACGAGGTGCGCGGCATCAACCGCGTCGTCTACGACATCTCGTCGAAGCCGCCCGCGACGATCGAGTGGGAGTGATCGCGTCGTGAGGACGCTCACCTTCGCCGTCGGGCTCTCGCTCGCCGCGCTCGCGTGTGGACCGCCGGCGGAGCCGAAGACGGTCTCGATGCGCATGGTGGGCTCGCCCGCGAACGCCTCGGTCACGATCGACGACATCTTCGTCGGCCGCCTCGACACCGTCGCGGCGCGAGGCGTCGCCCTCCCCGTCGGCACGCACCACGTGACCGTCGAGGCGCCGGGCTACCTGCCGTGGGACAAGGTCGTCGAGGCGAAAGAGGGCGCGGGGCCCGTTCGCCTCGAGGTCCGTCTGGTCGCGACGCCGGACTGAGCCGGGCCTCAGCCCGCGCGGCGGCGGCGCGCGACGGCGCCGGCGAGCGCGAGGCCGACGACGAGGACGATCCCGTCGGAGCCCGCGGGCATCGAGCCGGGAGCGGCGCTGCAGCCCGAGGCCTTCTTCTTCTTCTTCTTCTTCTTCTTCGGGCCCGCGTCCCAGTCGTCGTAGTCGTTCGTGTTCTCGCGCTGGTACTCGTCTTCGCTCGACTCGGGGAGCGGCGCTTCCTCGCCCTGATCCGGAAGATCGGTGCTCACGGGGCCGGCGTCGTCCTCGTCGTCGCCCGGCGGATCGACGAGCTCGCCGGCGTCGCCGCCCTCGGTCCCGTCGTCGGTCTTCGGGGCGGCCTGGGTGCCGGGGACGCCGCCGTCGTAGCCCTTCTTCACGCAGCCGCCGGTCATCTCACTGCACGAGTGCGTGGTCTCGACGCCGAGCGTCGCGAGCCAGGTGCCGACCTTCGAGGCCGTGTCGACCTTCGCGTGATGCAGCGTGACCGGCGCGATCTCGTCGGCCTGCCCGAAGGTCGTGAAGTTCGAGGTGACGCCGGAGACCGCCGCCTGACCGCCGCGGAAGAGCGGGGCGCCGATGTCCGTCTTGCAGATGCGCGGCTCTCCCGCGCGCCAGCCGAAGCCCGGCGTGACCACGTAGCCCGCGCCGAGACGCGTGACGAGCGCGGGATCCTCGATGTACGGGCTCCCCGGGTGGTTCACCGTCTTCGGCGGGACGGCCATCGTCTTGTAGGTCTTCACCCCGGTGGCCTCGCCGTCGAACGTCGCGCAGCCCGAGCCGACCGCGAGCAGCGTGTCGCTCTGACCGACGGTGTCGAGATCGATCGGGATCGTCGGGACGGTCTCGAGGTCCGCGTCGAGGATGATGACGGCGATGTCCTTCGCGTCGCTCGCGCCGATGGCGCCGAACGCGCAGAGATCGTCCTGGCACTTCGCGGTGAACGACGGGTGGACCTCGATCTCCTCGATCGTGGCCTCGCGATCGCTCGCGTTGGTCTTCTTCGGCGCGGCCGCGTCGGCCTCGGTCTCGTCGGCGGCTCCGCCGTCGGCCTCGGTCTCGTCGGCCTCGTCGTCGGCGGCGCCGGCGTCGTCGGCCTCGAGGACGGGGGCCTCGTCGTCGGCGACGATCGTGCGGAGCTGGCTCGCGGCCTTGAACGTGATGGTCTTGCCCGGCGCGAGCTCGGGCTTGCCGACCACGCAGCGCGCGGCCGTCAGGAGGTGGCGCGGTCCGACCTTGGCCGCCGTGCAGCCGGTGTCGAGGATCAGCGTGCTCCGGAGGACCGCCGACGTGTCACCGGCGCCGACGACCTCGCCGCGCGAGTCTTCGGTCTCCTCGTCCGCGAGAAAGCACCCCGCGGCGCCCGCGGAGACCGCGAGTCCGAGGATGAAAGCGAATCGTCCAAGCTGCCCCGTCACCATGCGAACATGTAAGTGCAACACTCACTCCAACGCGTCAGCGGTCAATTGTTCAGTAAATTCAGCGATGTCGTAGAAGCGTCCTGGATCGTCGGAGCCTCAGACCCCCGCTCGTCTTCGATCCGGTGGCGGACCCTTCCGTTGTGACTGGAACGACGCCCCGGCGCGAAACGTCCAGAAAAACCGCGAGGGAGGTCGGCTCCGCTTGCGTCGCGAGGCTCTTTCCGCCATTTTGCGCGCCCCTATGGCGAACCGCGCGATCTGGAGCATGAGGAAGCGTCACGAGTGGCTCACCACGCCGCTCAAGAAGAAGCGTATCAAGCGCGCAACGCGTGTGCGTTGTGGACTGCAGGACGCGATCGACCGCAAGGGTGGCGAGAAGAGCGAGTAGCGCTCGGCGCTCTCGACCAGCTTCGCTTTCGCTTCTCTCGAGGGGTTCGTCCCTCGAGCATGTCACGTCGCGGCTGAGTTTTCGAGGCCCTTACGCGCCCGAGGCGCGCGTGCCGTCGTTCGCCGCCGCGGCCCAGCTCATGGTGCGCGTCGTCCGCGCGAGGCCGAGCGATCCGTCTCGCGCAGCGAGGATCGCGCCTCCGGTGCCGCCCGTCCGCGCGTGCATCATGGCGAGCGACCCGCGCGCGGCGGACTCCGCGCTCGTCGCGCGCACGGCGTCGATCGCCGTCTTGGCGAGGCAGACGCGGATCATGGCTTCGCCGTGGCCCGTCGTCGAGCACGCGGCGGCCGTGTCGTCGGCGTAGGTGCCGGCGCCGACGATCGGCGAGTCCCCTACCCGCCCGGCGAGCTTGTTCACCACGCCGCCCGTGCTCGTCGCGGCCGCGACGCGCCCGTTCGCGTCGCGCGCGACCGCGCCGACGGTCCCGCCGGCCCAGCCCTCGGTCGTGTGCTTGGCGCGCGCGGCCTCGAGCTTGGCGCGCGCGAGCTCCGTGATCATCGACTCCGGCGCGGCGCGCTGAAAGCCGCGCTCGATCGCGAACCGCGCGGCGCCCTCGGCCGCGAGCAAGACGTGCGGCGACTCGTCCATCACGCGACGCGCGATGGCGATCGGGTTCTTGAACGGCTCGAGCGCGCAGACGCCGCCGGCGCGGAGCGTCGTCCCGTCCATGAGCGACGCGTCGAGCTCGATCGCCCCGTCCGCGTTGAGGCAGGCGCCGGTGCCGGCGTTGAAGCACGGATCGTCCTCGAGCACCTCGACGGCGCGCTGGACGGCGTCGAGCGCGCTCCCGCCGGCCGCGAGGACCGCGGCGCCGGCCGCCACGGCGCGCTCGCATCCCGCGACGTGCAGCGGCAGCCGCTCGGCCGCGACGTCGCCAGCGCCTCCGTGCACGAGGATCGACCAGGTGCTCGGTCCGTACGCCCAGCTCGCGGTCACCACCTCTTCTGCCACGCGCCCTCCTGTCCGTAGCGCATGCGCGCCAGGCCGGCGGCGAGTAGCGCGAGGGGCGGCATCACCGCAAGCGCGGCCGGCGCGGCGCGGGCCGCGGCGGCCTGGAAGGCGACCAGCGTGAGGATCGCGCAGCCGAGCGCTTCGCCAAGCGCGACCACGCGCAGCCGCCGGCGGGCGCGCCGATCGAGGAGGCTCCGCCGGAGCGCCGCGCGGGCGGCCACGAGCGAAAGACCGACGCCCGCGAGCGCTGTCGCGGCCGCCGCGGTGAGGCGCGCGCCCGGCGGCAGGCCTTCGTCCTCGACGAGCGCGTGCGCCTCACCGTCGAGCGCGTGCGCCTCACCGTCGGCGTCGACGCGGACGCCGAGGCTCGGGCTGACGAAGGTGCCGTCGTCGGCGAGCACGAAGGTCTCGCCGATCGCCGCCCGAGGATAGAACGCCGCGACGTCGACGCTCGGGATCGCGAGGATGGCGAGGCCGACGAGCACCGAGGGCAGCGCCGCGCCGAGCGCCGCGGCCCGGCTCGTCACGGCGGGCGATCGACCGAGCGCCTCGAGCGCGCGCGCCTCCTGCGCCACGCGCGCCGTGCCGAGCGCGAGCGCCGCCCCGACCGCGCTGCAGAGCGGCGCGACCGGCAGCGTTCGACCCGCGCGCGCGCCCACCGTGAGCTGCCCCTCGTCGCTCGCGGCCGTGACGAGCCACACGACCAGGAGGCCGAGGAGCGCGGCGCCGAGCGCGCGGAGCAGCGCGCGGATGTCCCAGGCAGTCACGACGTCGACCTCCGAACTTGGCCTCGCGGGTCCCGATTGGATACCACGACGTGAAGCCGATGAGCTCGACGCGTTGGATCGTCTCTTCCCGCTCGCCCCGCCGGCTCGGCGCCGGCCTCTTCGTGCTCTCCCTCGTGGCCGCGTGCTCGGGCAAGGACCCGTACAGCCCCGGCACGAAGCTCGGCACGTTCCACGTCACGGCAGCGCTCACGCACACGTCGTGCGGCGCGACGCCGAACCCGTGGGAGTTCGACGTGCGGCTGAACCACGACGGCTCGACGCTCTACTGGATCCAGGGCGGCGCGCCGATCGAGGGGCGCGTGGACGGGGCAGCCCGAGCACAGCTCGAGGCGGAAATCGTCGAGGAGGTCCGGGCCGCCGACGCGCGCACGAAGCGCGACGCGTGCGCCATCGCGCGCACCGACGTCCTGGCGCTGACGCTGCGCGGCGCGGATGCGCAGCCGACGAGCGATCCGTCGCTGGCGACGAGCTTCGGCGGGGGCCTCGTCTTCACGTTCGCGCCCACGTCCGGCTCGGACTGCTCGGACCAGCTCACGACGGCCGGCGGCGACTTCGAGACGCTCCCGTGTGAGGTGCACTACGACGTGTCGGGGACGTTCAAGTCCGCGCCGCGCTGAGCCGTACGCCGCAACGGCGGAGCTTCGCGCGCGCGGCCGTGATGCGGCGGTGATGCGTCCTGACGAGCGTGACCGAATCGGTCCGCCCCCCTGTTGCATCGGAGCTTCGGTGTTAGACTCTGATGACACGCCGCGCTGGGGCACGACGTCCCGGATTGGTCCGGCGGGGGATCACCTCCGCGAGCACGGCACGGTCCCAGGAGTCACGTTGCTGAACCGCATCACGACTCCCCAGAAGGAAACGTCCGCGCGAGGCGGCGGCTCGTCCGCTGGGCCCGCGGGCGCCGGCACGTCCGGAGGAGGAACGACAACATGCATGAACGTAGTGGCTCTCATCCGGGAGAGCAGACGTAACGACGCGCGCTGACGAAGCGCACGGTCGTCGTCGCCCCGCGAGACGTGAACGCGTCCGCTCGGCGACACGTCGCGGCCCCTGGAAAGCGAGGGCCGACGCCGCGGGAGTCAGATGAAGGACCCCCTCGGCGCCGCGCAGAGATCGATCGAAAGATCGAAGCGGGACGGCCCGGGAACACGCCCTCACGTGGTGGACCCGGGCCGTTTCTTTTCCTTCCATTGACATGGCGGCAGCCCGACGTTACGAACGGCATCGCTCCGCGGGACTAACTCAGTTGGTAGAGTGCCAGCTTCCCAAGCTGGATGTCGCGGGTTCGAATCCCGTGTCCCGCTCCAGAACGCCCGGCGCAAAGCCAGGGGCCTCGTCCTCCTGACGCCGACAGGCTGAGGTCCCTATCGCGGCGCCCCTCCTCGTCGCGTGAGCTGCTCCTGCATCTGAGCCCACCGCGTCGTGCGAAAGGACGCTGGCAGCCGTTCGTCATCGAGGAGCGCCTCCGCGGGATCGATGCCCTTCGCGCGATAGAGCTCCTTCGCGTGGCGATCACGCGTGGAGAAGCGGAAGATGCGCTCGTTCAACTTGAGGACCGTACGAGAGCGCTCCTCGACATCGACGTCCATCCCGCCATCCAAGACGTCACGGAGGAACTCGTGCGCGATGAGGATTGACGCCCGAAGCTGCCGGAGGCCCTGCTCATTGTCGTAGTACGCGGGGAGCCCCACGACGTTGTGGACGCGGCTCTCCAGGGAGAGCACGGGGTGCATCACGAAGAAGCGAGGGCCCGAGTCCCCGTCGTCGAGGATCTCGACGGAGAGTGCCGTGGCGTGCACTTCGGGAGCGTCGAGCCCGAACGGCGCGCTCACCACGTCCAGCGTCCGCGTGACGCCAGCCGCGTCGACGAAGACGACCGTGCCGCTGTTCGGCGTAGCCTCGTCGAAGGTGGCGACACGTGCATGGCCACCGAGACGTTCTGCGCACGATCGTACTGCTCGCTGATCACCGCAGAAGTCGATGTCCTTGCTCGTAAACGGCGCTTCGCCCGCGAGCGCCGGAACGCGGTCCTCGTAGAATGTCGCCCAGAAGTTCACCGCCTGACCGCCGACGAGGACGAGCTCTCGCTCGAGGTCCGCGACCTTCTCGAGGATAGGCCGGACGTCGAGATACGAGAGCTCCGTCACTCGAGCGGCTTCGCGCCGCGGAGACTCACGCGGACCTTCCGAAAGACGAAGTGGCCGTTCTCCCGGCTGAGCTCTTCACGGCTCTTCGCGCCCGAGGCGATCGCGTGAGCGTCCTCCTCACGAGACCGCTGCTTCTCGCGGGCACGCTCCTCGGGATCGAGACGCTCCGGCTCATTCGCCATGAGGGAAAAGTACGCGCTGTCCGGGCAGGGCGCAAACGGCAGCGCCGGCGCGACGCCTGATCTCGGCCTCTTGATCTCAGCGGCCGGCCGCGTTTACGTGCATCATGCACGTTCTTCCTCACGATCCGTTGGGCAAGAGTAGTTGTCGTCGCGGCAGCGGTAGTCGTCAAGGCAGCGGTAGGTGACGACGCAGAGCGCCCGCCATCTATGCCAGCGCCGCGACGGACCCAGCATCGAGACCTACGCGCGGCGAGTGAATGGCTTGACCGCCGACGGCGCTTGCGCTCCTACTCACTCCGTGACCAAGACCCGCGTACCCGGTGGGGTGGTGCACAAGCTCCCCGTAGACCTGCGCGAGGCGCTCATCGCGAGCTCCACGGCGCTCGCTGCCTGGAGGGACATCTCGCCCTTGGCACGCAACGAGTTCATCTGCTGGGTCGAGGACGCGAAGCAGGCCACGACGCGAGAGCGCCGCATTCGCAGGACCCAAGAGGAGCTGGAAGAAGGCCAGCGCCGACCCTGCTGCTGGCCTGGGTGCAAGCACCGCGAGCGCACGCGGCTACCTGGGTAGCGTCCGTCCTCCGAGGCGTTCGCAAAGAACAAGAAGGCTCCGCTCCGCTCGGCCCCTTCCTGGAGCGTTCGGCGCGACGTGATATGGGACGAACCGTCCATGCCCGACTTCCCCGCGTTCGTACGCAACCCGCTGAACCGCATCGCTCGGTCGTCGCAGTTCACGGATGACATCGAGGGCCACGTCTTCGACGGTGCCGACGGAAGCCAGGTCGCCCTTTGGACGTGCAAGGCGGACCGCATCTCGAAGGAGCACTCCCACGACTTCGACGAATACGTCCTCGTCATCGAGGGGCGATGCACCGCCATCCTCGAAGGGCGACGCGTCGAGCTCGCCGCCGGTCATGAGCTGCACATCCCGAAGGGAACGCGTCAGTCGATGGAGGTGGTCGCCGGAACGCGAACCATGCACGTCTTCGGCGGCAAGAGGGCAGAGCGAGCGAACGAGCGCTGACGAGCTGCACTCGCCCGGAAGCAACGGCTGCCTCTACGGAAGCAACGGCTGCCTGTCGAGGGTGTCCACCGAGGAGACCGGACGAACGAACGCGGTGTCGAGCATTGACCGCTGGCTACGCCGATCGTGAGACGCGTTCCGCGCCCAGTTCCGGCACCAGCCCGGCGTGGCGGCGAGAGCGTTCGAGTGCGCCTCCGTAACGGGTTGGTTGGTTGCTGGCGTGGGGCGATGCCGGAACTTCGAGACCTCTGCGTCCATCGCAGCGCTTGGTGACCGATCGGCTCGGCGTTGCTGCTTCGAGGCTATGCGCAGGCGCCTCAACGTCGCGCGGGCACGCATCACTCGAGTCCGAAGACCTCGGCAAGCAGTCTGTCGCCATGAGGCGCAACGAACACGAGAAAGCGTCGCGGGGTCTGTTGCGGCGTCGACGATATGCCGGTGCGCACGAGTCGTGAACCGTCGAGTCGACGCTCGCCGAAAAGAAATTGCGACTCATCCCATGAACCTAGCGAACGGCGAACGCGTCTCCGCGAGACGTCGCTCTCTCTCGCCGGCGCATCTCCGATCCAGTCGAGCGGCTCGCAGATCGCGGAGCGCCCTCCCTTGTCCGTGTGGTGACCGATGACGCGGAACGCGGTCCACCGACCAGACGCAAGCCGGTACGACACGACCTCGCCGACGGACCAGTCGTTCGCCGCCCGATATGGCCTGGCGACTCGCTTCGGGGATGGCGCCGGGGAACGGAGCTCGTCGGCGAGCTTACGAAGAACAGCTTCGCGTTTTCGGCGGTCTGCGGCGTTCTCCCAGCGAGAGAGATCCGACTCGCTCTCGATGATGCGAAGCGCCTCGTCCCTCGCCTTCGCGTGCGGACGACCAAGACGCCATGCCGTATCCGCGACGGCCAACCAGAAGACTCCAGTCTCGTCCGAGTCGACGTCGTACTCACGCATGAGCTGCTCGACGGCAGCTTCGACCGTCAGCCCGTCCCCGATCAGGTCGCGCAGGTCGTTCCGAACATCTGCCGCGAGATCGTCCGAGTAGAGCGCGGTGCCCCAGGTCCCCATCGGTCGCCGTAGTATCGGCGCTGGGGGCGTCCGGCGAAAGCGCTCCGTGCGCCTCGGTCGCTTGCGCCGCGAAGCGGGAGCCGCGCCCTCAGGCGTTGGACGCCAGCTGCGAGAGGGTCGCGGCGTTGAAGGCCGCGGCGCGAGCGCCCGTATCGCTGTGGAGCTGCGTTCGACGGAGGACGACCGGATCGAAGCCGCCGGGCGGCGTCGGATCTTCGGCGAGCCACGGCAGGTCGGGTGGCGGCATGTCCACGAAGCACAGACGGAGCGGTCGCACGCGTGCGAGCGGTCGGAGGGCATCCATCACGCGCGCGAGGCGCTCCCCGCCGAAGGGGCAGTAGAAGAAAAAGACGGTGCCGAGCGTCATGTAGCGGACGAGGTCCGCGGCGTCGCCGTGAACGGTGGCCACGCGCTCGAGACGCAAGCGCTCCGCCATGCTCTGGCCTGCCCCGCGATGCCCGCTTGGATCTCCAATCCAATGGCTCCGGCACCGGTCAAGAGATTCACCAACATCAGCGCTCGGCCGAGTCCGGAACCGACGTCGACGAAGACGTCGCCGGAGGTGACGGCGGCTCGTTCGATGGTGCGCAAGACGACGTCGACGGAGCTCGGAAGGTACGGTGCACAGCCGCGCGGGAGGTCGCACGCATCGTCGGGGACCTCGCCCACGCCGAGCAGCTGATTGGCCCAGTGGTCCCGACGCGCCGGCTCGACTTGCACGAGCCTTTGCCGAAACCGGGTCTGCACCGAAATAAAAGGGGGCTTGTCGTTCACGACATCGCTCCAGGCAGGTCGAGCTCTTCGAGTATAGCCCAGGCCGAAGAGCCGGCGGGCGGAGCTCGCGCGCGCCGGCCGCACGATCCATGAAGAGGGTCCTTGAGCCGCGTCCCATGCTCCGCATCAAGCGCGTCTACGAACCCCCGAGCCCGACCGACGGAGAGCGTGTGCTCGTCGACCGCCTCTGGCCGCGCGGGGTGAAGAAGGAAGACGCGCGGCTCGACGCCTGGCTCGCCGAGCTCGCTCCGAGCGACGCGCTCCGGCGATGGTTCGGTCACGAGCCGCGCCGCTTCGCCGAGTTCCGGAGGCGCTACCTGCGCGAGCTCGAGCGCTCTCCGAGCCGCGCCCTCGTCGAGGAGCTCGCCCGTCGCGCCGCGCGCGGCAGGGTCACGCTCCTCTACGCCGCGAAGGACGAGGAGCACAACAACGCGGTCGTCCTCGCCGCGGCCATCGCGCGCGTGGGCGAGCGGCCTCCCCGCATCAGGGCGTGAACGCGTACTCGAGGTCGACGTCGAGCGAGTTGTTCCCGAGGAACGAGGAGTCCTTCGCGGCGCAGTTGAGGACGTTGTCGCCGGTGTTGGTCCACTCGCCCGCGCCAGTCTTCGGGTTGAAGCGGTAGGCGTGGGTGCGCGTCACCTCGCACTGCTTGCCCTTCGCCTCGCTCCGCAGGCGACCGCCGAGCGTGACGGTCGCGCCTTGCTGGCTGTTCACCCGGACGAACTGCTTCAGGCCGAGCGCGATCGCCGAGCCGTCGTCGATGGCGCTCGTCCCCTTCGCGAGGATCTCGCGGCGGCTCGTGTCCTCCTCGCCCGGCGTCGGAGGCAGCGCCCCGCCCGCGGAGCCGGACGCCTCGAGCCAGAGCTCGTACTCGCCGGTCGTCGAGCCGCCCGCCTTGCCGTCGCGGCGGATGAACAGGCGCTTGAGGTCGACCTCCACGTTGACGGCCGCCGGCGTGCACACCGGGACCTGGTAGTCGATCGTCGAGGCGACCTTGATGGTCTCGTTGTCGGCGAGCCGGCGCACCGTGTACGAGATCGCGACGCCCGGCGACGCCGGATCGAAGTTCGCGCCCTTCTCGATGTACGCCGCGAGCGCGCCGGCGCGATCCTCGGCGGTCGCCGCCTGGATGCGCGCGGCGTCGTCGGGCGAGCCGCCGAGGACGAAGACCGAGAAGGTGCTGTTCTTGAGGACGTCCTTCGAGCGAGCGTCGACGGAGACGGTGCCCTTCGAGAACGCGACGTCGAGCGCGGCGCGGAGGTCGCGCTCGCTCTCGTCGCTCTCGATCTTCATCACGAGCATGCGCCCGTAGGTGACGCTCGACACGAACGCCGGCGGGTTGCCCGGACCCATGTACGGCCGCGCGTCGTCCGCTGTGACCTTCGGCCCGAAGACCTTCTCCGGCGACGGCGGCGCCTCGAACGAGACCGTGTAGTAGGCCTGCACGAAGCGCACGACCATCGTCGTCTTCTTCGAGAGCCAGCTACCCGCGAAGTTCGCCTTCACGCTGCCGTTCATCCAGCTCACGTCGACGCCGATCTTCAGGCTCGCCTCGTTCATCGAGTACGCCGTCTCGGCGAGGTAGTTGCTCTTGGCGGCCAGGCGCACCCCGTCCTGCGCGAGGACCTCGGCGACCGCCTCGCGCGTCGACGCGAGGCTCGGGTTCTCGAGCGTCCGGCTGTGCTTGCCGCCCGCGATGCTGGCGTCGCCGATCGTGATCGTGCCGGGACGGCGCGCGAGGCCGATCGGCGCGGCGAGGCCTTGCGGCAGCGTCCGCGTCTGCGTGATCGCGCCCGGCCAGATCGAGTCGGCGTTCGGGTCGAACGACACGAGCGTCTCGTAGAGCGCCGTGCCGGTGAACCGCTTGTAGACGCACTCCTGCACGGCCCCGTTCTCGGTCTTGATCTGCGTCTCCGCGCCCGTCTCCGTCGGCGCCTGCTCGGCGGGCGTCGGCGGCGCGCTCGCGCTGCGGATCAGATCGCGGAGCTCGCTCTGATCGGGCTCGCTGGACGAAGCGACCGCGTGAGGCGCGGGATCGGTGTCGTCGCCGCCCCCGCAGGCCACGAGGAGCGTCACGAGAGCGAGCGAGCCGACCCGAGCGAGTGTCTGCGCCATGCGCGGACGAGTCGCAACCGCCGTGCCGCGGGCCCGTCGCGTGAATCTCCGGGATAATTTTACAGTGTAAAGGTCTCGCCCTGGTTACCTGGCCCGTCGCTTGTCCATCTAGGGCGATCCAGGTGCGGCGCGCGCGGTCGCCGGAGGAGCCGAGCGCGGCGCACGTGAGACGCGGCGGGCGCCCGCGAGGTGCTATCCCCGCCGGCGATGAGTCTCCGTCCTCTCCTCCTGTCGTTCCTCGGCGCGGCGCTCGCCGCGCTCGGCCCTGGATGCAACAGCTCCGAGCCCTCGGAGGCGAAGGTCGGCCCGTTCGAGCCGAAGGTCGAGTGGACGCACCTGACGTGCGATCCGCTCGTGCCGACGCAGTGCGGGTTCCCCTTCCCCTCGAACGTCTGGACCGTCGACGCCGCCGACACGCCGACGGGGCGCCGCGTCCAGATCGACGACGACGCCTTGCCTGTGGCCCTGAGCGGTCAGAAGAGCAGCGCCGCGCCGTGGGCGAAGAGCGACGGCTTCGGCGCCGGCACCGGCATCCTTACGCACCTGCCCGGCGCGACCCTCGAGGGGCTCCCGTCGCTCACGACGCTCCCACGCTCGCTCGAGGCCGACTCGCCGACCGTGATCCTCGACACCGAGACCGGCCAGCGCGTCCCGCACTTCGCCGAGCTCGACATGAGCCGGGCCGATCCGGACAAGGTCACGTTCATCCTCCGCCCCGTGGTCCCGCTGACCGACGCGCGGCGCTACATCGTCGCGATCCGCAAGGTGCGCGGCGAAACCGGCGAGCTCGCGCCGACGCCCGCCTTCAAGGCGCTCCGGGACTCGGTCGCCTCGAGCGAGCCGTCCGTCGACGCGCGCCGCGGCCTCTACGAGGACATCTTCCAGCGCCTCGCCGGATCCGGCGTCGCGCGCGATTCGCTCCAGCTCGCCTGGGACTTCACGACCGCGAGCCGCGAGAACGTGACGGGCTGGCTCCTCCACATGCGCGACGAGGCGCTCGCGCAAGCGGGAGAGGGCGGCCCGGCGTACGTCATCGAAACCGTCGACGAGAACTGGGAGCCCGAGCTCGTCGCCTACCGCATCAGCGGCCGGATGACCGTCCCGCTCTACCTCGACAAGCCCGAGCCCGGAGCGAGCCTCGTCTTCGGTCCCGACGGGATGCCCGATCCGAACCCCGCGCGTCCGACGTACGAGGTGCCGTTCAAGGTCATCATCCCGAAGAGCGCGCTCACGAAGCCCGCGCCGCTCCTCCAGTACGGGCACGGCTTGCTCGGCACGCGCGATCAGATCGAAGCGGCGAACTTCCGGAAGCTCGTCTCGGAGAAGAACTACGTCATCTTCGCGCTCGACCTCGTGGGCATGTCCGACGACGACTCGGGACACATCGCGAACGTCCTCTCGAGCGGGCAGCTCCAGGGGATCTCGACGATGTTCGATCGCATGCACCAGGGGATGCTGAACTGGCTCCTCGCGATGCGCATGATGAGCCGCGGCTTCGCGAAGGACCCGCGCTTCGGCGCGTACATCGACCCGACGCAGCGCTACTACCACGGCATCAGCCAGGGCGGCATCGCCGGCGGCGTCTACATGTCCGCGTCGACCGACGTCGAGCGCGGCGTGCTCAGCGTGATGGGCCAGCCCTACGGCTTCCTCCTGAACCGCAGCGTCGACTTCGCGCCGTTCTTCCTCGTGCTCCGCGGCACGTACCCCGACACGCGCGACCAGCAGCTCGTGCTCGCGTTGACCCAGATGCTCTGGGATCGCGTGGAGCCGAACGGCTGGACGAAGTACCTCGGGGGCGGCCTGCCCGGTACGCCGGCGCACGCCGTCCTCATGAGCGCGGCGCTCGGCGATCATCAGGTCACGACGTTCGGCGCGCACGTGATGGCGCGGGCCGTGGGCGCGAAGCACCTCGACACGGGGCTCCGCGACGTCTTCGGCCTCGAGAAGGTGCCCGAGACGCAGGGCGGGTCGGTCTACGTCGAGTACGACTTCGGGCTGCCCGACGAGCCGCTCTGCAACGTGCCGATGAGCCACTGCGAGGATCCGCACGGCATGATTCGCAAGCTCCAGGCCTCGGACGATCAGCTCGACACCTTCCTCCGGACGGGCCAGGGCAAGAGCTTCTGCCCCGGCGGAGCCTGCAGGTTCCCCGAGCAGAGCGGCTGCACGGGCGGCACGTACGCCGATCTCTGCGCGCCCTGAGCGGCGGGTTCGAGCTCCCGCACGACGCCGAGCGCGGCGCCGACGCGCGCGTCAGGCCGCGCGCGCGCCTTGGTGGAACAGATCGACGAGCATCGCCTCGATGGTCGCGATCGACGACGGCTTCTCGAGGAAGCGCGGCTCGCGCCCGGCGAAGCGTGGATCCTCCCTGCCATCGGGATTTCCGCTGAGGATGACGACGCGGCTCGCTTGCTGCTCGTCGAGCGCCTGGAGGTTCACGAAGAAGTCGGCGCCGGACATGCCGGCGAGGTTCAGATCGCAGAGGATGGCGTCGAACCACGTGCCCGCCGTGATGAGCGCGCGCGCGGTCTCGGCGTCGCGGAGATCCGTGACCGCGTACTTGCGCCGGAGGCCGCGAACCAGCGCACGACGGACCATGTCGTCGTCGTCGATCACCAAGATGCAGGGGCTGCTCGCGACCGAAGGCGGCCCCGGACGCACGCTCCGGTACTTCGGGTGCCGGCCCGACTGGAGCGGCGGCGTGCTGTTCGTGCTCGATGCCATGGAGAGGATTACGGCGAGCGACTCCGGTAGAACAGGGGTATCGCGGCTTTCGGCGCGCGCCCCGACCGCGCACCGAAGCGCGGGAGGACGTCTGCCCACGTCCTCCCCCAAGACTCGTCGCGATCGCCGTCGTGACCTCAAGCGGCGGCGCGAGGGGCCGTTGAGCTGTACATGCGCACCGTAGCCGCCCGCCTCGCCCTCCCCGCCCTGCTCCTCTCCACGGCCGCCGGCTGCACGGTCGGAGCGCCGGCGGCGGGCACCGCCGGATCGCCGGGCGTCGACGACCTGTTCGGATCCGCGAGCGCCGTCGTCGAGCCGGAGCCGGTGTCCTCGTCGCCGTCTCCGTCGAGACCCGCGCCGGCGAAGGCGCGGTGGACGGTCTTCGTCTACGCGAACGGCGACAACGGGCGCTCTCCGGCCCTCGAAGCGGAGCTCGCCGAGATGAACCGGGCGAGGCTCGGCGAGGACGTCGCCGTCGTGGTCTTCGCCGACTGGAACGCCGGGCTCACGGACTCCCGCGGCCGTCACTACCCGAGCGGCAGCGAGTGGATCTCGCTCCGCGGCGGCGGCGCGGCTCCGATCGTCCAGCGTGAGCACGAGAAGGACTTCGACGATCCGGCCGTCCTCCGTGACGCGATCGCGCGGGCGTTCGAGGAGCACCCCGCGGACCACTACGGCTTCATCATGTGGTCGCGCGGCGAGGCCGGCGACACGCAGGACGGGACGCGCGCGGGCGCGGCGGCGATGTCGACGCCGGCGACGATCGGCGCCGTCCGCGAGGGCCTCGCCAAGGCCGGCCTGACCGGCGAGCGCGCGCTCGACATGATCGGCTTCGACTCCTACGCGCCCGCTCGCGTCGAGGTCGCCTACGCGATGCGCGACGTCGCGCGGGTCTACATCGCCAACCCCGCGAGCGTCGACGGCACGACGTGGGCGTACGCCGATGCGCTCGGATTCCTCGCGGAGAACCGCTCCGCGACCGGCGCGAGCTTCGCGGCGTTCGAGGCGGAGGCGGGACAGGCGCTCGGAGCGCGCCCGCACGTCGCGATCCACACCGAGAAGCTCGAGAGCCTCGCCGACGCGACCTCGTCCCTCGTGCACGCCATCGCGATGCGGCCCGACGTGCTGCCGCGCGTCGTCGCCGCCATCGAGGTGGCGGCGGAGGCTTCGCCGGACGGGCGATCCCCGAGCTACCGGCGGTTCGCCTCGAAGCTCGCGGAGACGGCGGACGTGCCGAGCGTGGCGATCGCGGCCGAGAACGTCGTGACCCAGCTCGCGGCAACGTTCGTCCAGACGTCCGCCGATGCGCCCGCGGACCTCGGCATTACCCTGCCGCTCTCGTCGATCTCGCCGGCGTGGGCCGCCGAGTACCTCGAGACGGCGCGGGATTGGCGCGCCGCGAGCGGCTGGGACGCGCTCCTGACGTCCTTCGAGGCGTACTTCCCGGAGGACCACACGGACGATCCGGACGACGAGACCTCGACGCTTCCGTGAGACGCGCGACCCGACGCCGAGCGTAGCGGGCGGCCTTCGACGCACCGCGGCGGCGCCGCCCACGACACGTGCGCGCCTCCGGCCCGCGGCGCACGCGGGCGTCCTCAGCGGCCGATGACGAGAAATCGGTCCCGCTTTCTTGCGGGGATCGTCACAAAAGGCCAAAGATGACGCGTTGCAGCGGTGCACATGTCGGATACGCATGCTAGCGCACGCCTCCCTGAGTCGACGGGGAAGCAGCGGCGTCGTTGGAGGGTAACGGATGATGGCTTCGAGCAGCGTGCGAGACGATCGAAGGGGTAAGCCGCGGACGCCCGCCATCCTGGCCGTCGCCCTGGAGTCGGAGAGGAAGCCCGCACGCCACGGCGTCACGCGCGACCTGAGCGCCAATGGCCTCCTCATCGTCACGCCGACGCACTTCGAGAAGGGTGACCGCCTCAAGATCAAGGTCCACGCCGGCGCCGTCGGCCTCGACGTCGTCGGGCGGGTGGCCCGCGTCGACGAGAACCCGATTTCGTCCCCGGAGCTCTGGCGTTACCGCGTCGGTGTCGAGCTCGACGAGCCGCTCCCCGTGAACCTCGTCGAAGCCCGTCGCGCGCCGTCGACCGCGAAGGCCTGAGCCTCTTCGGCCGCCTCGGGCGGCTCTCCGGGTCCGATGCCCGGCCGATTCAGCGCGCGACCAGCGCGAGCGTCCCGATCGCCAGCGCGACGAGGAGCACGATCCCGACGGCGGGAGGCAGTCCACGCGGAGCTCCGCGCCCGGAGGGAGTCGGCGCAGAGGTCGCGATCGGCGCGCGGACCGCGCGGGGCCGTGAGCCGTCCGGCGTGAATCCGGCAGGGGGCGTCGCCGCGCGAAGCGGCGGCAGCGACGGGGGCGCGTCGATCGCCTCGTCACCGACGTCGACGAACTCCTCCTCGCTCTCTCCGCGCGCGGCCCCTGCCGACGAGGTCGGAAGCCCTGCGGGCGTCGTGGCGATCGCCGGCGTGCGCTTGCGGAGCGCGAGCCGCGCGTCGTCCTCGGCCGAGCGGACGAGGTCCAGGAGATCTCTCGACGACGACGGCGGCCGGCGGTCGCCGTCGTCCGCCCGCGCGCGCCCGCTGTCTCCTTCGTCGCTCACGGTGCCAACACGCCTCGAGGAACGCGGGCTCGACGATCGAGCGCGCTCCACCGAGGATTGTCTCCCGAGCATCGTGCCCCCGGCAACGCTCAATCGGCGCGCGCGTCCCTCCCTGCCGGTCGGCGAACCGAGCCCGTTCCTCCCGTGAAACCGAGGGGTACCGCGCGCCTCCCCGCTTTCGGCGGGTGAAAGCCCGGCAAGGCCCGGCCAAAGGGGTTGCTCCTCGAGCGGAGCAGGCTAAAGACTCGGCCATGCGCTTTCAGCTCTTCGCGGGTGGTGTCGTCTCCCTCGGTCTCGTCCTCGCGGTCGCCGCGTGCGGAAGCTCGGACGCGGACCCTGGCGCGGGAGCCGCCGACCAGGACGCCGGATCGAGCGGATCGTCGGGCAACACCCCGCCGGGCTCCGGCGACGACGACGACGACGACGACACGACGAAGGACGGCGGCTCGAGCGGCGCCCCGACGCTGAAGTCGGACTCGCTCGTGCAGGGCGAGGTGATCCTCGCGGGAATCGCCGGCGACGACGTCATCTACCTCGAGCTCGCGCAGGCCGGCGCCAGCCTCCACGCGGTCCCGCTCGCGGGCGGCGCGCCGACGAAGATCGTCGATCTGGGCGACGACGACGACTACCTCGTGAACGGCGGCGCGGTCGGCATCTGGACCGGCGTCACCGGCGACCTCGGCACGCTGAACGTGTGGACGCGCGCGACGCTCCTGAAGGAGAACGTCGCGACCGCCTCGATCGTCGGCGGGCTCTTCCGCGCGAGCCCGGACGGCTCGCGCATCGCCTTCACCCAGACCGTCACGACGACCATGCAGGGCGCGCCCACGTCGGCGCAGGTCGGCGTGCGCGACACCTCGGCTGCGACGAACGCCGTTACGCTCTCGGGCACGGCGGTCAACACGGGCACGGCGATGAACCTCGCCGCGACGGCGTGCGTGCCGAGGATGTCGTTCGCCGGCAAGGTCTTCTTCGCCACGTTCTGCGCCGGCACGGCGGCGGACGCGACGAACGCGAAGCTCGTCACGGTCGCCGATGGCGCTTCGGCGATCGTCCGCCTCGACGCCGCCAACAACGCCGCGCCCACGCTCAAGCCGGTCTTCGTCGCCGACAGCACCGGCACGAAGCTCTTCACGATCGCGACGGCGAACAGCGCCGGCGTGCTCGTCAACGTCAACCCCGTCTCCCGGACGGCCATCGAGGACAACGTCGCCGACGGCGTGATGCTCCCCGACGGGAGCGCCGTCGTCTACCGCACGACCGGCAACGCGCTGAAGAAGCTCGCGACCGCGGCGTCCTCGACCCCGTCCGCCGTCGCCGCGGACGTGAAGGGCCTGCTGCGCGCGAGCGCGGACAACAAGAAGGTCCTCTTCAACAAGCTCGATCGGCAGCAGAACAACCCGCTCATCGACATCAACGCCGTCGATCACTCCGCGGCGACGCCGACCCCCGTCGCGCTCATCCCGACGGCGGCGGCGGTGCCGGTCGGCTTCAGCGGCGACTCCACGTTGGTCTTCTTCATCGGCGACATCAGCCAGACGGGCGCGAAGCTCAAGTCGATGCCCGCGGCGGGCGGCGCCGCGAAGGTCCTCACGGACACGGTCGGCGCGTCCCCCGTGAGCTCGGGGACGGGCGCCGTGTTCGCGTCGAACCCGAAGCAGATCGGCCAGGCGCCCAACCAGTTCACGGTGCTCGAGGTCGGCCACGTCGACGCCGCGACCGGCAAGGTCTCGAAGATCGCCGACAGCATCCCCGAGGGTGAGTTTTTGACCAAGGACAAGCGCCTCGTCTACTCCCGCTTCGCCCAGCAGGGCAGCGGCCTCTACGCCGTCACCCTGCCCTGACGCGTCCGCCGCGTCAGAGCTGGCTGACGCAGGCCGCGAGCGGGAACGCGAACGTCACGACGAGCATCGCGGCGACGGCGACGCGGGCGCGGCGCTCGAGCCGCGAGCGCGCCGGCTCCGTCCACGCGTCCTCGGACGCCCGCCGCGCGGGGGACGCGGGGGGCGCGACGACGGGCGGACCGCCGCACGGGCTGCAGTAAGGCTGCCCGTCGCCGCCGAGCGTCAGATCGCTCGTGGCCGTGTAGATCCGGCAGCGCGCGCAGCGCGCGGTGTCGAGGGTCGCCCAGCCGTGCATTTTCCTTGAGTAAGGCTCCACTCGGGAAAGTTCCAGCCCGCGCGCGACGACGCACGATTGTCGGCGCGCCGGTGCACGACTGCAGGCAGGGCGGACGCCGCCTCCGCCGACCACCCCCGAGCCGCGGGAGCGCCTCGGCCGCGGCGCCGGCGAGCCCTCCGCGCGACGCTTTCTGATACGACTCTCCCCTGCCCGACCGGCGCCGTGCTGCGCCGTCCGAGCTCACGAGCAGACACACGAGGTGGACAGATGCCGCGCAACGTGAAGGTTGGCTTGATTCAGGCCGCGACCCCGTACGAACAGGGCTGGAGCATCGAGAAGACGCAGAAGGCCGCCATGGACGCGCATCTTCCGCTCATCGAGGAGGCGGGCAAGCAGGGCGTCCAGATCCTGGGCCTGCAGGAGATCTTCAACGGTCCCTACTTCTGCCCGAGCCAGGACCCGTTCTGGTACGACGCGACGGAGGCCATCCCCGGTCCGACGACGGAGGTGATGCAGGCCTACGCCAAGAAGTACCAGATGGCGATGGTCGTGCCGCTCTACGAGCGCGAGCAGGCCGGCGTCTACTACAACAGCGCGGCGGTCATCGACGCGGACGGCCAGTACCTCGGCAAGTACCGGAAGCACCACATCCCGCACACGAATCAGTTCTGGGAGAAGTTCTTCTTCCGTCCCGGCAACCTCGGCTTCCCGGTGTTCCAGACGCGCTACGGGAAGGTCGGCGTCTACATCTGCTACGACCGCCACTTCCCCGAGGGCGCGCGGGCGCTCGGCCTGAACGGCGCCGAGATCGTGTTCAACCCGTCGGCGACCGTCGCGGGTCTCTCGCAGTACCTCTGGAAGCTCGAGCAGCCCGCGCACGCCGTCGCGAACGGCTACTTCGTCGCCGCGTCGAACCGCGTCGGCACCGAGGCGCCGTGGAACATCGGCAAGTTCTACGGCTCGAGCTACATCGTCGACCCGCGCGGCCAGATGCTGTCGGTCGGCTCCGAGGACAAGACGGAGCTCGTCGTCGCGACGTGCGACCTCGACGTGATCGAAGAGGTCCGCAAGACCTGGCAGTTCTACCGTGACCGGCGCCCCGAGGCGTACGGCGATCTGACCAAGGCCTGATCGCCGGCCGGACCGCGCGCTGCCGGCGCGGGCGCGAGACGCTGGACGGAGGGCGCAGCCCCCTCCCCAGCGTCTCGGGCTTCGTGCGCTTACTTCACGGACGGGAACGAGAAGACCGCGCCCTCGCGCACGCCGGCGGACGGCCAGCGCTGCGTGATCGTCTTCCGCTTCGTGTAGAAGCGGACGGCGTCGGGGCCGTAGGCGTGGAGATCGCCGAAGAGCGAGCGCTTCCAGCCGCCGAACGAGTGATACGCGACCGGAACCGGCAACGGCACGTTCACGCCGACCATGCCGACGAGGATGTGGTCGGAGAAGTAGCGCGCGGCCTCGCCGTCGCGCGTGAAGATGCACGTCCCGTTGCCGTACTCGTGATCGTTGATGAGGCGCATCGCCTCCTCGAGCGTCTTCACGCGGACGACGCCGAGGACGGGTCCGAAGATCTCTTCCTTGTAGACGACCATCTCGGGCGTCACGTGGTCGAAGAGGCACGCGCCGAGGAAGTAGCCGTTCTCGTGCCCGGCCGGGACCTTCACGCCGCGGCCGTCGACCACGAGCTTGGCGCCTTCCTTCACGCCCTGCTCGACGTAGCCCTTCACCTTCTCGAAGTGGGCCTTGGTGACGAGGGGGCCCATGTCGTTCCGCCCGTCGGTGCCGGGGCCGACCTTCATCTTGGCGATCTCCGCGGTAAGGCCCGCGACGACCGCGTCGCCCGTGGCGTCGCCGACGGCGACGACGATCGGGATCGCCATGCAGCGCTCGCCGCACGATCCGTACGCCGCGCCCATGAGCGCGCTCACGGCGTTGTCGATGTCGGCGTCGGGCATCACGACGGCGTGGTTCTTCGCGCCGCCCAGCGCCTGGACGCGCTTGCCGGTCGCGCAGCCGCGGGAATAGATGTACTCCGCAATCGGCGTCGAGCCGACGAAGCTGAGCGCCTGGACGCGCCGGTCGTCGAGGAGCGCGTCGACCGCCTCCTTGTCTCCGTTCACGACGTTGAGCACGCCGGGCGGGAGCCCCGCCTCGACCGCGAGCTGGGAGATGCGCATCGCGCTCGAGGGATCGCGCTCCGAGGGCTTGAGCACGAACGTGTTGCCGCAGACGACGGCCATCGGCCACATCCAGAGCGGCACCATCGCGGGGAAGTTGAAGGGCGTGATGCCCGCGGTGACGCCGAGCGCCTGGTGCTCGCTCCACGAGTCGATGCCCGGACCGACGTTGCGGCTGTACTCGCCCTTGAGGAGCTCGGGCGCGTACGACGCGAACTCGACGTTCTCGATTCCGCGCTGGACCTCGCCCATCGCGTCGCCGGCGACCTTGCCGTGCTCGGCCGTGAGGAGCGCGGCGATCTCCTCGGCGTGCTGCTCGAGCAGGACCTTGAGCCGGCTCATCACGCGCGCGCGCTTGAGCGGCGCCGTCGCGCGCCAGGCCGGGAAGGCCTTCTCCGACGAGGCGATCGCCGCCTGCACAGTGGCCTTGTCCGCGAGCAGGACGCTCCGCTCCGCTCGGCCGGTCGCGGGGTTCCAGACCTCCTGCGAGCGCTGCGAGCCGAGGACGGTCTGACCGTCGATCCAGTGACCGACCGTGGGGAGATTCTGGGACATGAACGAGCTCTTGGGGGGTGAGAGGTGATGCGTGAGGCGAGCATTCTCCCACATCCGCGCGCGTGGTCGAGATCTCACGTTCCGTCGGGGTGCTCGCCGCGCGCGGCGCGGACTCCCCAGAGCGAGAGAGCGAGCGATGACGCGCGAAGACGAACGCGGGCGAGAGCCGACTCCTTCTTGACACGGCGGTAAGTTGCGAGAGACTGTCGGCTTTCTCGCGGGTGGAGCCCACGCGACGGCGCCACGGGCAGCGGGCGAGGAGTGAGCATGAGCGAGCGAAAGTGGACGAGCGCGGAGCTCCGCGCGAAGCACAAAGAGGTCCTCTTCCCGAGCGTCGGCACGTTCTACGACGATCCGGTCTGCCTCGACGAGGGCAAGGGCACGCGGCTCAAGGACCTCGACGGGCGCGAGTACCTCGACTTCTTCGGCGGCATCCTCACCGTCTCCGTCGGACAGGCTCACCCGAAGGTGAACGCCGCGCTCCACGCGCAGATCGATCGGCTCGGCCACGTCTCCACGCTCTACCCCACCGTCGGCATCGTCGAGCTCGCAGAGAAGCTGCTCGACCTCGCGCCGGGCAAGATCGGAAAGGCCGGCAAGGCGTTCTTCACCGCGAGCGGCACCGAGGCCGACGAGACCGCGGTCGCGCTCGCGCAGGTCGCGACGGGCCGGCAGGAGCTCATCGCGCTCCGGCACGGCTACTCCGGCCGCTCGATGCTCGCGCAGTCGCTCACCGCCCACTCGAAGTACCGCGCGGTGCCCACGCAGATCGCCGCCATCAAGCACGCGCACTCGCCCTACTGCTACCGCTGCCCGTTCAACGCCACGCCCGACCACTGCGGGATGAAGTGCGCGACGGACATCGAGGAGCTCATCCAGACGACCACGACCGGCGAGATCGCCGGCTTCCTCGCCGAGCCGATCCAGGGCGTCGGCGGCTTCGTCGTCGCGCCGGACGGCTACTTCAAGGTCGCGACCGACATCGTGAAGAAGTACGGCGGCCTCTTCATCTGCGACGAGGTCCAGACCGGCTTCGGCCGCACCGGCGGCAAGATGTGGGGCATCGAGCACCACGACGGCGTCGAGCCCGACATCATGACGATGGCGAAGGGCATCGCCAACGGCCTGCCGATCGGCGCGTGCCTCGCGACCGTCCCGGTCGCCGACTCGTGGAAGGCCGGCAACATCGCCACGTTCGGCGGCAACCCGATCTCGACGGCGGCCGCGAACGCGACGATCGACGTCATCGTCGACGAGAAGCTGACCGACAACGCCGCCGTCATGGGCAGGCTCCTCCGCGAGGGCCTCGAGGCGCTGAAGAAGAAGCACCCGAAGCTCATCGGCGACGTCCGCGGCAAGGGCCTCATGCAGGCGCTCGAGCTCGTGAAGGACGAGACCGCGAAGGACCGCACGCCCGACGCCGCGAGCACGACCCGGCTCTTCGAGGAGACCAAGAAGCGCGGCCTCCTCATCGGTCGCGGCGGCCTCTGGGGCAACGTCGTCCGCATCGCGCCCGCCCTGAACGTCACGAAGTCGGAAATCGAAGAGGGCCTCCGGGTCCTCGAGGACTCGTTCGCCGCGTTCGCCTGAACGCTCCGTCAAGAGGACCCCATGACGCTCGAAAAGCTCCCAGAGGACCGTCTCGAGAACGAGCTCGCCGACAAGAAGCCGCTCTACTCGGAGGCCGAGGCGAAGGCGGAGGCCGACCGCTGCCTGTATTGCTCGGACGCGCCGTGCATCAAGGCGTGCCCGACCGAGATCGACATCCCGACGTTCATCAAGAAGATCGCGTCCGGCAACGTGCGCGGCAGCGCGCGGACGATCTTCGAGCAGAACCTCCTCGGCCACTCGTGCGCGCGCGTCTGCCCGGTCGAGGTGCTCTGCCAGGGCGACTGCGTCTACACCGGCTGGGGCCGCGACCCGATCCAGATCGGGCGCCTCCAGCGCTTCGCGACCGAGACCGCGACGCGCGCCGGTCAGGCCCCGGTCCTCGCGAAGAAGGTCGACGTCGCGGTCGCCAAGAAGCGCGTCGCCTGCATCGGCGGCGGCCCCGCGTCGCTCGCGTTCGCCGGCTACCTCGCGCTCGAGGGCCACGAGGCGGTGGTCTTCGAGAAGCGCGGCTACGCGGGCGGGCTCAACACCACCGGCATCGCGCCGTACAAGCTCCACGCGCACGACGCGCTCCACGAGGTCGCGTGGGTCGAGGGGCTCGGCGTCGAGGTGACCACCGGCGTCGAGGTCGGCGCCGACGACGGTCCCGGCCGCATCTCCGGCAAGAAGCTCCTCGAGACCTACGACGCGGTCTTCATCGGCGTCGGGCTCGGCGCGGACTCGAAGCTCGGCATCCCCGGCGAGGACGGCCCCGGCGTCTACGGCGCCACCGAGTGGATCGAGCGGATGAAGCTCGAGATGACGAAGGCCCACCGCGAAGAGGTGGCCGGCAAGCGCGTCCTCGTCGTCGGCGGCGGCAACACCGCGATCGACGTCGCGCGCGAGTGCGCGCTGCTCGGCGCGGCCGAGGTCTCGATGTGCTACCGCCGCGGCGTCCCCGAGATGAGCGGCTACGCCCACGAGATGAGCGGCGGCCGCAAAGAGGGCGTCCGCCTCGTCGGTCACGTCCAGCCGGTCGCCTTCGTCCGCGACGCGGGCGGCAAGCTCACCGCCCTCCGCGTCGCCAAGACCGACGCGAACGCGAAGCCCATCGCCGGCACCGAGCACGAGATCCCGTGCGACCTCGTCGCGCTCGCGATCGGTCAGTCGAAGCTCTCCGGCATCGCAGCCGCCCTGCCGGGCGTCGAGCTCGACAAGCGAGGCTGCGTCGTCGTCGCCGACACGGCCACCTGCGTCACCGGCAACCCGAAGGTCTTCGCGGGCGGCGACTGCATCAACGGCGGCAAGGAAGTCGTCAACGCCGTCGCCGACGGCCGCAACGCCGCGCGCGCCCTGCTGGCGCGCTGGGCAGGCAAGTAGGCTCGAGGAGCTCGAGGAGAGAAGAAGATGGCGGATCTCAGCATCGAGTTCGCGGGCATCAAGAGCCCGAACCCCTTCTGGCTCGCGTCCGCGCCTCCGGCGAACAGCGGCGAGCAGGTCATGCGCGCGTTCGACGCGGGCTGGGGCGGCGCCGTGTGGAAGACGCTCGGCGATCCCATCATGAACGTCACGAGCCGCTTCGGCGGCGTCGACTACGACGGCCGTAAGCTGATGGGGCTCAACAACATCGAGCTCATCACCGATCGCCCGCTCGAGACCAACCTCCGCGAGATCCGCGAGGTCAAGAAGCGCTACCCGAAGAACGTCGTCATCGCCTCGCTCATGACCGAGACGAAGAACGACTGGAAGGTCCTCATCCGCAAGTGCGAGGACGCCGGCGTCGACGGCCTCGAGCTGAACTTCGGCTGCCCGCACGGCATGTGCGAGCGCGGCATGGGCTCGAGCGTCGGCCAGGAGCCGAAGCTCCTCCAGGAGATCACGAGCTGGGTGAAGGAGTTCGCGAAGACTCCGGTCCTCGTGAAGCTCACGCCGAACACCGGCGACATCGTCGAGGCCGGCACCGCGGCGGTCGCCGGCAAGGCCGACGGCATCGCGCTGATCAACACGATCAAGAGCATCGTGGGCGTCGACCTCGACAGGCTCGTCCCCCTCCCCCGCGTCGGCAAGGCGTCGACCAACGGCGGCTACTGCGGCCCGGCGGTCAAGCCCATCGCCCTCCACATGGTCGCTGCGCTCGCGCGCGAGCCGGGCATGATCCCCATCTCCGGCATCGGCGGCATCGCCACCTGGCGCGACGCGGCCGAGTTCATCGCCCTCGGCGCGACGAGCGTGCAGGTGTGCACCGCGGTCATGCACTACGGCTACCGCATCGTCCGCGACATGATCGACGGCCTCTCCGAGTACCTCGACGCGCAGGGCATGAAGAGCGTGAACGAGCTCCGCGGCCGCGCGGTCGGCGGCTACCAGGAGTGGGGCGACCTCGATCTCTCGTACAAGCTCGTCGCCAGCATCGACGCGAAGAGCTGCATCGGCTGCCAGCTCTGCGTGACGGCGTGTCACGACGGCGCGCACCAGTGCATCTTCACGGGCGCCGATGACCGCCCGCGCCCGCCGCACGCGCACGCGCACGGTCCGGCGAAGGCGCCGAAGCCGCTGCCGCTCGGCGCCATCGCCGGCGATCGCGTCCCGTGGATCGACGAGCCCGAGTGCGTGGGTTGCAACCTCTGCCAGCTGGTCTGCCCCGTGCCGGGCTGCATCTCGATGGTCGAGGTGCCGAACGGCAAGTCGGAGACCTGGAACGACCGCGTCAAGCAGGGGCGCGACAAGCTCCCCGGCGGCATCCACGAAGACGCCTGATCCGGCGCCGTCACAGTCGACACTCGGCGCGGGAGCCGGTACGACAGAAAACGTGGATACGCCCACGCGCCCCTTCGGCATCGACCCCGAGCCGACGCGGGTCGATCTGGAGCGGCGCGCGAGCCTCGTCCGCGTGATCCTCGACGCGGTCCCCGGCGGCGTCGTCCACGTCGCCACCGACGGGTCGATCGTCGAGGCGAACGCCGAGGCCCTCCGCATCCTGGGGCTACGCTTCGACGAGCTGACCCAGCGCTTCATCACCAACTTCGAGACGACGACGCTCCGTGACGACGGCTCGCCCTGCCCCGTCTCCGAGTACCCGGTGGCGAAGGTGCTCGCGACCGGCGAGCCGCAGGAGGCGACCACGATCGGCGTCCGCCGCCCGGACGGCGCGACGTCGTGGGCCGTCTTTCGCGCGGTCCCGGCCAGGGCCGAGACGGGGGAGCTCACCGGCGCGATCGTGACCTTCCTCGACATCACCGAGCGCAAGCGCGCCGAGGAGCAGCTGCGGCGGAGCGAGGCGACCTGGCGTTCGCTCGGAGAGAACCTCCCGGACTTCGTCGTCATCGTCGACCGCGACGCGCGGATCCAGTCGGTCAGCCGCCTCCTCGCCGGCTACGACGTCGGCGACGTGATCGGCGCCGAAGCCTACGCGTACATCGACGCCGACTACGTCGGCGAGTGGAGGCACCGCTTCGAGACGGCGCTCGCGACCGGCGACGTCCTCCGCTTCGAGATGCGCGGCGCCGGTCCGGGCGGCGCGAACACCTGGTACGAGACGACGTTCGTGCCGATCGTCGAGGCGCCGGCCTCCTCGCCCATCGAGCGCCTCCTCATCGTCGCGCGTGACATCACCGAGCGGCGCCGGATGGTCGCGAGCCTCGCCGAGAAGGAGCGACTCGCGAGCATCGGGATGCTCTCGGCGAGCGTCGCGCACGAGATCATGAACCCGCTCACCTACGTCCTCGCGAACCTGGACTTCGCGCTGAGCGATCGGTGCCCGCCCGGAGCGCGCAAGACGAAGGCCCTGCTCGACGCGCGCGAGGGCGCCGGACGAATGCAGCAGACCGTGTGGGACCTGCGCGCGCTCGGCCGCACGGGCGCCGAGGAGCTCTTCTACGTCGACGTCCGCGCCGTGATCGAGACGGCCCTTCGCCTCGCCGGCCCCGAGGTCGCCAAGAACATCCAGGTGAACGTCGATCTCGAGGAAGTGCCGGGCGTGCTCGCGAGCGAGTCGCGGCTCTGCCAGGTGTTCATCAACCTCCTCGTGAACGCCGCGCACTCCCTCGGCGATCGTCCCAACGGCGAGCGCGCCATTCACATCCGGACCCGCACGGACGACACCGCGAGCCTCGTCGGCGTCGACGTCGCCGACACGGGCGCGGGGATCGAGCCCGAGCACCTCGGGCGCATCTTCGAGCCGTTCTTCACGACGAAGGAGGCCGGCACGGGGCTCGGCCTCTCGATCTCCAAGGAGAGCCTCGAGCGCATGGGCGGCCGCATCGACGTCGCGAGCCAGCCCGGTCAGGGCACGACGTTCACCGTCTGGCTGTCGACGACGCGCGTGCCCGCGCCCCCGAACGCCGACGCCGGCTGACCCCGCGACGGCGCGAATCCGCGACGCCGAGCGGGCCCTCCGGCGGGCTCGATGGGGGGACCTGGCGCGTCAGTGCCAGTGGTCGAGCGGCAGCGGCGTGTCGAGATCGCCGAGCTCGAGCGCGAGGTCCCGCGGGAGCACCCTGCCCTCGTCCGCGCGGCCCGTGCGCGACGCCGCGTTCGACTTGTAGGTCTGCGCGGCGGCGGGGAACGCGCCCGATCGGACCTCGGCCACGTAGGTCCCGATCGCCTCGACGGCCTGATCGCCGAGGTTGGCGAAGCGCTTGGCGAATTTCGGCTGGTGCCCGCGGGCGAGCCCGAGGAGATCGGTGCAGACGAGGACCTGACCGTCGCAGGCGGCGCCGGCGCCGATGCCGATCGTGGGCACCGACACGACGCTCGTCACGCGCTCCGCGAGATCCGGGGGCACCGCCTCGAGGACGATCGCGAACGCACCCGCCTGCTCGAGCGCGATGGCGTCGGCGAGCACCTTGTCCGCGGCTTCGTCGCCGCGCCCCTGAACCCTGAAGCCGCCGAGGGCGTGGACGCTCTGCGGCGTGAGGCCGACGTGACCGACGACCGGAATGCCCGCGCGCACGATGCGATGCACGTGCTCCGCGATCTCCTGGCCGCCCTCGAGCTTCACGCTCTCGCACGCGCCCTCTTTCATCAGCTTGCCCGAGCTCTCGACCGCCTGGGCGGGCGACACCTGGTAGCTCATGAACGGCAGATCGCCGACCAGATGGGCGCGCGCCAGGCCGCGCGCGACGGCGCGGCAGTGGTAGGCCATCTCGTCGAGCGTGACCGGGATCGTCGTCGACAGCCCCTGCACCACCATCCCGAGCGAGTCGCCGACGAGGACCATGTCCACGCCGGCCTCGTCGACGAGGCGAGCCATCGTGAAATCGTAGGCCGTCACCATCGCGATCTTTTCGCCGCCCTTGCGTGCGCGCAGATCGGGGACGGTCACCTTCTTCGGAGCACCGTGAGAACCGTACATTTTGCCTGGTCGCGGCCGGCGAACCGGTCCACGCCTTTCCGAGCTGAAACCTAGCGCTGAGATCGTGATGCGACAAGGTTGGTTTCCGGGCTGCGTCCGCGGTAAAGAACGCCCAGCCCCGTGCCCTGCCGCCGAACGCCTCACTGGACGCTCCCGCTCGCCGCAGCGCTCACGGCCGCGCTCGTGGCGGCGTGCGATCGGCCGCCCTCGGTCGAGCTGAAGGAGTGGACGCCGAGCGACCACGACGGCGAGAAGAAGGCGGGCGACGGTACGGCGAAGCAAGGTGCGCGCAGCGACGCGGGCGGGGCCCCTGCCCTCGTCGAGATCACCTGGCGAAACCAGTGCGCCAGCTGCCACGGCGCGCAGGGCAAGGGCGACGGTCCGCAAGGCCCGATGTTCAAGGCGGCCGACCTCGGACGCGCCGACTGGCAGGCCAGGGTCAGCGACGCGGAGATCGCCCGGACGATCGTCGACGGCAAGGGGCGAATGCCGAAGTTCGACCTCCCGGACGAGATCGTCCAGGGGCTGGTCGCGCGCGTGCGGTCGTTCCGTGAGCCGTGACGACGAGACCGCGACCGTCGGCACGGCGGACGCCGCCCCTGCCCCCAGCGTCCGCAAGCGACGCCCGCTCTCCCGGCTGGCGTTCCTCGTGTTCGGCCTGCTCGTCGCCCTCTACCTCGGCACGCTGCGGCCGCAGGAGCAGCACGTCCGCGTGGTCCTCGGCGCCGGCGCGCCCGAGGTCACCGCGGTCGACCTCGAGTACGTGGCCGCCGACGGCGAGATCGCTCGGGAGGCCCACTTCGCCTACCCGGCCGGGGCCGCGCCGCGGGTCGTCGCACACGAGCCCCAGCTCCCCAACGGCGAATATCGCCTGCAGATCGAGGTCGACGCACGCGGTGGTCGCCGCGGGATACAAAGGCAGGTTACGCTTGGGGGCGGAAGCACCCAGGTCGACGTCTCCAGCGCGCTGGCTCGTGAACCCTAGCGCCCACCCCTGGTCCCCACGCGGGACCGCCATGCATCCTGCCCGCACCGCCGCGGGACTCCGGTGACCGTGAGCGAGGAAAACCCCGACACCACGAACGCGCTGCCCGAGGACGTCAAGAGTCCGAAGAGTCAGCCGCAGGCTCGCGCCCGATCCGTCTCGGCGCACGAGATCTCGACGCGCGCGGCCGGCGGGATGAGCGGCGCCCCCGCGGGCTTGCTCGCGCTCGTCCTCTCCGGCACCCACAAGGGCACGAGCAAGGTCGTCGGCGGGCGACTCACGATCGGCAAGGCCGCCGACAACGATCTCGTGCTCACCGACGACACGGTCTCACGTCACCACTGCGAGATCGTCCGCGCGCCCGACGGGCTCCACGTCCGCGATCTCGACTCGACCAACGGCACCAAGATCGACGGCACGCGGATCCGCGAGGCGATGGTCCAGCCCGGCAGCGTCCTCAAGGTGGGCGAGGTCGAGATCCAGTTCCGGCCGTCGGTGCAGAAGGTCGAGGTGCTCCCGAGCGAGCACACGAGCTTCGGTCCGGCCATCGGACAGAGCCTCGCGATGCGGACCATCTTCGGCGTGCTCGAGCGCATCGCGCCGACGGACGCGACGGTCCTCCTCGAGGGCGAGACGGGCACCGGCAAGGACGTCCTCGCCCGCGCCATCTGGAGCGGGAGCTCGCGCGCCAACAAGCCTTTCCTCGTCGTCGACTGCGGCGCGGTGACCTACTCGCTCATCGAGAGCGAGCTCTTCGGCCACGAGCGCGGCGCGTTCACCGGCGCCGTCTCGACGCGCCAGGGCGCCTTCGAGCTCGCCGACGGCGGCACGGTGTTCCTCGACGAAATCGGCGAGCTCCCGATCGACGTCCAGCCGAAGCTCCTGCGCGTGCTCGAGACGCGCGAGTTCCGGCGCGTCGGCGGGAACAAGACGCTCGCGACGAACGTGCGCGTCATCGCCGCGACCAAGCGCGATCTCCAGCGTGAGGTCGGCGCCGGCAAGTTCCGCGAGGACCTCTACTTCCGCCTCGCCGTCGTTCCGGTCACGGTCCCGCCGCTTCGCGCGCGGCGCGACGACATCCCGACGCTCGTCCAGCACATGCTGAAGGCGGCCGGCGGCAACGGGCTCAGCGTGCCGCCGGAGACGATGCAGTCGCTCGCCGCGCACGAGTGGCCCGGCAACGTGCGCGAGCTCCGCAACGTCCTCGAGCGGTCGATCTACATGGCGCAGGCGACGGGCTCGACCGAGATCGGCGTCGTCACGCTGCCGACCGCGCACGCGTCGTCCGACGCGGCGTTCCACTTCGAGCCCGACAAGAGCTACCGCGAGACGCGCGCGAAGTACGACGCGGAGTTCGAGAAGCGCTACGTGAAGTGGCTGCTCGGCCGGCACGGCGGCAACATCTCCGCGGCCGCGCGCGAGGCGAAGATGGACCGCAAGCACCTGCACGACATGGCGAAGAAGCACGGCCTCCGCGGCAACGAAGCCGAGGAGTGACCGCCCGCCGCACGAACGAGCTCGATCGAGCGCGCGCGCGTCGCGTTCCGACGACGCCGCGCTCACGGCTCGGCCGTAGCGGCAACGAGCCGCAAAGCGACAGGAGGGCTTGAGGGCGCTCGCTCCGAGTGCGAAATTCGTTCGCCCGTGAGTTTGCCCACACTCCGCGAACGAACGAGCGGCGTTCTCCTGCATCTGTCGAGCCTCCCCGGACCGCACGGCATCGGGGACCTCGGTCGTGAAGCGCGCTCGTTCGCCGACTTCCTCGCGCGCGCCGGACAGAGGTGGTGGCAGATGCTGCCCGTCGGCCCCGTGGGCTTCGGCGACTCGCCCTACTCGGCGCTCTCCGCGTTCGCCGGCAACCCGCTCTTCGTCGATCTCGACGCCTTCGGGCTCGACGTCCCGCGCGAGGCGCCCTCCTCGGAGGACTCCGTCGACTACCCCGCCGCGGCAAGGCTCCGCTCGCGCCATCTACGGCTCGCCTTCGCGAAGCTCGACGCGGCCGCGCGGCGGCGCCTCGACGCCTTCGGCGAGCGCGAGGCCGGCTGGCTCGACGACTTCGCGCTCTTCGACGCGCTCAAGCGCGCGCACGGCGGGCGGCCCTGGTGGCAGTGGGACGAGGGCGTCCGCCACCGGCGCCCCGCCGCGCTCGCCCGAGCCCGCGCGGACCTCGCCGAGGACGTGGCCTTCGCGAGGCAGGCGCAGTGGGCCTTCGACGAGCAGTGGACGTCGTTTCGTGGGTACTGCAAGGACCGCGGTGTCGGGCTCATCGGCGACATGCCGATCTTCGTCGCCCACGACAGCGCCGACGTCTGGCAGCACCGCGAGCTGTTCGACCTCGACGCCGCGGGCCTGCCGAATCACATCGCCGGCGTCCCACCGGACTACTTCAGCGCCACGGGCCAGCGCTGGGGCAACCCGCTCTACCGCTGGGGTGTGCTCGCCGAGAGCGGCTACCGGTGGTGGGTCGACCGCTTCGAGGCCGCGCTCCGCCGCTTCGACGCCGTCCGACTCGATCACTTCATCGGCTTCGTCCGCTACTGGCGGATCCCGGCGCACGAGCCGACCGCGATCGGCGGCAAGTGGATGAAGGGCCCCGGTCGCGCGCTCTTCGACGCCGTCGCCGCGAAGGTCGGCGGCCGCCTCCCGCTCATCGCCGAGGACCTGGGCGCGGTCACGCCGAAGGTCACGCGGCTCCGGCGCGCGCTCGGCCTGCCCGGGATCCGGCTCGTGCAGTTCGCGTTCGGCACCGACCCCCAGGGCCCGTCGTTCTTGCCTCACAACCACGACAAGAACGCCGTCGTCTACACCGGCACGCACGACAACGACACGTCCGTCGGCTGGTTCACAGACCCCGGCGGGACGCCGACGAGCGCGCGGACCCGCGAAGAGGCCGATCGGGAGCGCCACCGCGCGCTCGTGTACATGGGCCGCGAGCACGGCGAGGCCGTCGACGTGGGCCTCGAGATGATGCGCCTCGCGATGGCGAGCGTCGCACGGACGTGCATCGTGCCGATGCAGGACGTGCTCGGGCTCGGCACCGAAGCGCGGATGAACCGCCCCGGGAGCGCCGAGGGCAACTGGCGATGGCGGGTCCGCGCGCACGCGCTCGACGCCGTCGCGGAGGAGCGGCTCTTGGGGCTGGCACGCACGTACGGGCGAGCGCCCGCGTCGACGGAGAGGAAATGACGACAGGTCACAAGGACGCTCGGCCCGCGCGCGGGCTCAGCAACGACCCGCTCTGGTACAAGGACGCGGTCATCTACGAGGTCCGCACGCGCTCGTTCTACGACTCGAACGGCGACGGCATCGGCGACCTCCAGGGGCTCCGCAGCAAGCTCGATTACCTCGCCGACCTCGGCGTCACCGCCGTCTGGCTCCTGCCCCACTACCCTTCTCCCGGACGCGACGACGGCTACGACTGCGCCGACTACACCGACATCCACGCGGACGTCGGCAGCCTCGAAGACTTCGACGCCTTCGTCCACGAGGCGCACAAGCGCGGGATCCGCGTCATCACCGAGCTCGTCCTGAACCACACGTCCGACCAGCACCCGTGGTTCCAGCGCGCCCGTCGCGCGCCGCCGGGCTCGTCCGAGCGCGACTTCTACGTGTGGAGCGACACGGCCGACCGCTACAAGGACGCTCGGATCATCTTCCGCGACTTCGAGCCCTCGAACTGGGCCTGGGACTCGGTCGCGAACGCCTACTACTGGCATCGGTTCTTCACGCACCAGCCGGATCTGAACTTCGAGAACCCCGCGGTGCACGAGGCGATGTTCGGCGTCGTCGACTTCTGGCTCGCGCGCGGCGTCGACGGGCTCCGCCTCGACGCCGTCCCCTACCTCTACGAGGAGGAGGGCACGAACTGCGAGAACCTGCCCGCGACGCACGCGTTCCTGAAGAAGCTCCGCGCGCACGTCGAGGCGAAGTTCCCGAACCGCATGCTCCTCGCGGAGGCGAACCAGTGGCCCGAGGACGCCGCCGCCTACTTCGGCGACGGCGACGAGTGCCACATGAACTTCCACTTCCCGATCATGCCGCGCCTGTTCATGTCGATTCAGATGGAGGACCGCTTCCCCATCATCGACATCCTTCAGCAGACGCCGGAGCTCCACCAGAGCTGCCAGTGGGCGATGTTCCTGCGGAACCACGACGAGCTCACGCTCGAAATGGTGACCGACGAGGAGCGCGACTACATGTACCGCGTCTACGCGCACGAGGCCCAGATGCGGATCAACCTCGGCATCCGCCGGCGGCTCGCGCCGCTGGTCGGCAACGACCGCAAGAAGATGGAGCTCTTGAACGGGCTGCTCTTCTCGATGCCCGGCACGCCGGTGCTCTACTACGGCGACGAGATCGGCATGGGCGACAACGTGTGGCTCGGCGACCGCAACGGCGTCCGCACGCCGATGCAGTGGAGCGCCGACCGCAACGCGGGCTTCTCGCGCGTGAACCCTCAGCGGCTCATCTTGCCGATCAACATCGACCCCGAGTACCACTACGAAGCGCTCAACGTGGAGCAGCAGCAGTCGAACCCGAACTCGCTGCTCTGGTGGACCAAGCGCCTCATCGCGATGCGGAAGCGCTACCGAGCGTTCGGCCGCGGCTCCGTCGAGTTCCTCCACCCGTCGAACCCGCGCGTCCTCGCCTTCGTGCGCCGCTACGAGGAGGGCGACCGGAAGGAGTGCGTGCTCGTCGTCGCGAACCTCTCGCGGCACGTGCAGTTCGTCGAGCTCGATCTGTCGAGCATGCACGGCGCCGTGCCGGTCGAGCTCATGGGGCGCACGCGCTTCCCGCCGGTCGGCGAGCTCCCCTACATGCTCACGCTCGGCGGGCACGACTTCTACTGGTTCAACCTCGAGGCGCCGCGCGAGATCGTCGACGAGCGCCGCAGCTTCGGCGGCCACGTCACCCTCGCGTGCTCGAGCGCCGAGGCGCTCCTGTTCGGCGACGAGCGCCCGCTCCTCGAGGAGGCCCTGCCCGCGTTCCTCGACGCGCGCGGCCTCTCGCCCGCGGCGATCGCGAGCGTCCGCATCACGGAGACCGCGCGCGTGGCCGACGGCGAGGCGTCGCTCACCTACGTGTTCGTCCGCGTCGAGTACGTCGAGGGTGAGCCCGAGAGCTTCGCGCTCCCGCTGCTCGTCGTCGACGAGGCGCCCGACGGCGCCAACGTCGTCGCGATGCTGAGCTTCCACGAGGCGCACGACGCGGCGACGACGGGCAGTGCGGTCCTCGTCGAGGCGACGACCGAGGGCGCCGCGCGCGTGCTCGTCGCCGCCGCCGCGCGCGGGGCGAAGATCCCGACCGCGGAGGGCAAGCTCGCGGGCGGCGTCGTGCCCGGCTCGACGTTCGACGCCGAGACCCTCGGGGAGCCGCGCGTGATCGACAGCGACGCGGTCGGCGCGTCGATCGCGTACGGCGATCAGGCCGTCCTCAGGCTGCTCTACCGCATGGAGGAAGGGACCGCGCCCGAGCTCGAGATCGCGCGGCAGTTCCAGCCGGCGGGCGACGGCGCCCCTTCGCCGCTCGCGAGCATCACGCCCCGCGTGCTCGGCTGGGTCGAGCGTCGCGCGGGGCGGAGCGAGCCGTCGACGCTCGCGCTCCTCGAGGAGCTCGTCGCCAACGAGGGCACCGCCTGGCAGCACGCGAAGAGCGAGATCGGCCGGATGTACGACCGCGCGATCGCTCATCCGGCCGACGCCCCGCCGCCGTCCATCCCGTCCGAGTCGCTCCTCGAGCTGTCCCTGCTCGAGCCGCCGCCGGAGCACCGCGAGGCGGTCGGCGGCTACCGCGACTGGGCGATGCTCCTCGGGCGGCGCGTCGCCGATCTCCACTGCGCGCTCGCGTCGTCGACCGATCCGGCGTTCGAGCCCTCGTCCTACTCGACGATGGACCAGCGCTCGAAGTACCAGAGCGCGCGAAACCTCATCGGGCGTGTCCTCGCGGGCCTCCGCCGGACGCTCCACGAGCTGCCGCTCTCCGCGCGCGGCCCCGCCGGGGAGCTCGTCTCCGTCGAGGACAAGATCCTCGCGCGCTTCGAGCCGATCCTCACGCAGCGCATCGACGCGAAGCAGATCCGCTGTCACGGCGATCTGCAGCTTGGCCGCGCGCTCTTCACGGGCAAGGACTTCGTCATCACGGGCCTGGGCGGCGGGCGCGAGCGGCGGCTCTCGGAGCGGCGTCGCAAGCGAGGCGCGATCCGGGACCTCGCCGGGATGGCGCGCTCGTTCCACTACGCGGCGGCGACGTCGCTCCTCACGCTGCGTCCGGAGGATCAGGCTCGGGCCGAGGCGTGGGGCTGGGTCTGGCAGAGCTGGGCCTCCGCGGCGTTCCTGCGCGGGTACCTCGACACCGCGAAGGACGCCCCGTTCGTGCCGAGCGCGCCGATGCTCTCTACGCTCATCGACGCCGGGCTCCTCGAGAAGGCCTTCGTCGAGCTCCGGAGCGAGCTCGAGCGGCGGCCGGACATGGCGTGGATCCCCATCCAGGCGGTGCTCCGGCTGCTCGGCGTCGCGCCTCGGGGGTGAGCGTCGGCGCGCGAGCGCGCGCGGTCAGAACGCGGCGCCGGCGGTGGCGCCGATGATGTAGGCGCGGGCATTGGTGATCGGGACGCCGGCGAGCGTGTACTCGTCGTACGAGAACTGGATGGCGTCCACCGACGCGCCGAGCTTGGCGTTCGTGAAGAGCCCGAGGAGGCGCGAGGTGCCTCCCTCGGGCTTCGGCGTCGGGTGGATCAGGTACGTGACGCGTGCGCCGAGGCCGAAGCTCCAGAAGGGAGAGAGCTCGCGATCGCCGGTGAAGTACTGGCCCTTCGGGCCGAGCGGAGGGTCGCCGCCGGTGTAGTCGTCGCTCCAGAAGAGCGCGCCCGTCTGGCGGTAGAAGCGCCCCCGCGCGGCGAGGCGGAGCCCCTCGACGAGGTAGCGCTCGGCCTCGAGCTCGCCCGTCCCGCTCGTCACGTCCCAGGTGTCGCGGTAGGCGCGGCCGGTGAAGCGCACGGCGACCTTGATCGGCCGGAGGTACCAGTTGAGGCGCAGCGCGAGCGCCTGGCGCACGCGCACGTCGGGGTGATGCTCCTGCGCCTTGAGCCCCTGCGCGACGATGATGCTGCGGTACGCGTTCGACTGGAAGCCGTCGATCAGCTGCGCCGTGTAGACGAGCTGCGTGGCGAACGTCGGCGTCCACGCCTGCGTCCAGCTCGCCTGCAGTCCGTCGATCGAGAGGGCGCGCCGCCGGCGGAGCGGGTCCTCGGTGAAGCAGCCGTCCGAGCTCTCGAGCGCGCGGAAGCGCGGGGCGGTGTCGGAGGTGGCCTGGATCCGGTCGCAGACGGAGTCGAAGTTGCGCGCGTAGGAGATCTCGAACTGCGTGTTGTGCTCGTAGGCGTCGGTGCG